>NZ_JBEYUN010000013.1:0-264448 GCF_040643545.1 Streptomyces sp. NPDC047117
GCGGGTGGGGTACCGGACGTAAAGCGAAGCAGTCCGGTACCCCACCCGCGGAGGCCCGGCCCCGTGACGCCAAGCCCCGCGCAGCGGCAATGCCCGCCGCAGGCGAAACGGCGCCGCACCCGGCAACGTACGGGCACCCCGCCGCAGGCGAACCGCGCCGCACCTGGCAACGTACGTGCCCCGCCCCCGCCGGCACAGCCGCCCCCGCGAGGCCCGGTAACGTGACGCCCCGTGACCACACTCATCTGGGTCGTCGTGGCCCTCGTCGTCATCGGCGTGTACCTCAGCTGGACAGCCGGCAGGCTGGACCGACTGCACGCGCGCATCGACGCCGCCCGCGCCGCGCTGGACGCGCAGCTGCTCCGGCGCGCGTCCGTCGCGCAGGAGCTCGGTACGTCCGGCGTCCTCGACCCCGCCGCCTCGATCGTGCTGTACCAGGCCGCGCACGAGGCACGGCAGGCCGAGGCGGACCAGCGGGAGGTCGCCGAGAGCGCGCTCAGCCAGGCGCTGCGCGCGGTCTTTGACGAGGCCGAACAGGCCGACGCCGTACGGGAGGCCCCCGGCGGCGAGCAGACGCTCACGGAACTGAACGCGGCCGTGCGGCGCGTCCCCATGGCCCGCCGCTTCCACAACGACGCCGTGCGCGCGGCCCGCGCCGTCCGCCGGCACCGCGTCGTACGCTGGTTCCGCCTCGCGGGCCACGCCCCGTTCCCGATGGCGTTCGAGATGGACGACGAGGCCCCGGCGGCACTGGGGGAACGCGCGGCGGCCTGAGCGCCGCACCGGCGCGGGTCCGTACGGAACCCCTGGTGGGGCCGCCAAGAGCCACCGCCCTGCAATTGGCCCTTTTCACCTGCCGTACACAAACGGTTCTCTAGGTGCAGCAGCGCAACCACCCGCACTTAGTGAGGTCAATCGTGTCCACCACGCCCACCACGCCCCAGACCCCGGAGACCGGTACCGCCCGCGTCAAGCGCGGCATGGCCGAGCAGCTCAAGGGCGGCGTGATCATGGACGTCGTCACGCCGGAAGAGGCGAAGATCGCCGAGGACGCCGGCGCCGTCGCGGTCATGGCCCTGGAGCGCGTCCCCGCGGACATCCGCAAGGACGGCGGCGTGGCGCGGATGTCCGACCCGGACATGATCGACGGCATCATCAACGCCGTCTCCATCCCCGTCATGGCCAAGTCCCGCATCGGCCACTTCGTCGAGGCCCAGGTCCTCCAGTCCCTCGGCGTGGACTACATCGACGAGTCCGAGGTCCTCACCCCCGCCGACGAGGTCAACCACTCCGACAAGTGGGCCTTCACCACCCCCTTCGTCTGCGGCGCCACCAACCTCGGTGAGGCCCTGCGCCGCATCGCCGAGGGCGCGGCCATGATCCGCTCCAAGGGCGAGGCCGGCACCGGCAACGTCGTCGAGGCCGTCCGCCACCTCCGCCAGATCAAGGGCGAGATCGCCAAGCTGCGCGGCTGCGACAACAACGAGCTGTTCGCCGCCGCCAAGGAGCTGCGCGCCCCGTACGAGCTGGTCAAGGAGGTCGCGGAGCTGGGCAAGCTGCCCGTCGTCCTCTTCTCCGCCGGTGGCGTCGCCACCCCCGCCGACGCCGCGCTGATGCGCCAGCTCGGCGCCGAGGGCGTCTTCGTCGGCTCCGGCATCTTCAAGTCCGGCGACCCCGCCAAGCGTGCCGCCGCGATCGTGAAGGCCACCACCTTCTACGACGACCCGAAGGTCATCGCGGACGCCTCCCGTGACCTGGGCGAGGCCATGGTCGGCATCAACTGCGACACCCTCCCCGAGGCGGAGCGGTACGCCAACCGCGGCTGGTGAGCCAGGAGCCGGTGAGTACGTACACGAGCGAGCGAAGCGAGGCCGGTGCATGAGTGACCGCACTCCCACCATCGGCGTGCTGGCGCTCCAGGGCGACGTTCGCGAGCACCTCACGGCGCTCGCGACCGCCGACGCCCTGGCGCGCCCGGTGCGCCGCGCCGAGGAACTGGACGGCATCGACGGCCTGGTCATCCCCGGCGGCGAGTCCACCACCATGTCCAAGCTGGCGGGCATCTTCGGCATGCTGGAGCCGCTGCGCGCCTTCATCCGCGCGGGCAAGCCGGTCTACGGCACCTGCGCGGGCATGATCATGGTCGCGGAGAAGATCCTGGACGGCCGGGACGACCAGGAGACGTTCGGCGGCGTCGACATGATCGTGCGCCGTAACGCCTTCGGGCGGCAGAACGAGTCCTTCGAGGCGGCCGTCGACGTCGCCGGGATCGACGGCGGACCGGTCGAGGGCGTCTTCATCCGCGCGCCCTGGGTCGAGTCGGTCGGCGCCGAGGTCGAGGTACTGGCCGAGCACGGCGGTCACATGGTGGCCGTCCGGCACGGTAACGTCCTCGCCACGTCCTTCCATCCGGAGCTCACCGGCGACCACCGGGTCCACGCGTTCTTCGTGGACATGGTGCGTCGGGCGGCGTGACGGCGTCTGGGTAGGATCTAGGGCGTTCGTTTTCAGAAGTTGGTTACGCGAAGGAGACAGGCGGATGTCCGGCCACTCTAAATGGGCTACGACGAAGCACAAGAAGGCCGTGATCGATGCCAAGCGCGGCAAGCTCTTCGCGAAGCTGATCAAGAACATCGAGGTCGCGGCGCGCATGGGCGGCGTCGACATCGAGGGCAACCCGACCCTCTACGACGCCATCCAGAAGGCGAAGAAGCAGTCGGTCCCGAACAAGAACATCGACTCCGCGGTCAAGCGCGGCGGCGGCCTCGAGGCCGGCGGCGCCGACTACGAGACGATCATGTACGAGGGTTACGGCCCGAACGGTGTCGCGGTGCTCATCGAGTGCCTCACCGACAACCGCAACCGTGCCGCCTCGGACGTGCGCGTCGCCATGACCCGCAACGGCGGCTCGATGGCCGACCCGGGTTCGGTGTCCTACCTGTTCAACCGCAAGGGCGTCGTCATCGTCCCCAAGGCCGAGCTGACCGAGGACGACGTGCTGGCCGCGGTCCTGGACGCGGGTGCCGAGGAGGTCAACGACCTCGGTGAGTCCTTCGAGGTGCTCAGCGAGGCCACCGACGTGGTCGCGGTCCGTACCGCGCTGCAGGAGGCCGGCATCGACTACGACTCGGCCGACACCAACTTCGTCCCGACCATGCAGGTCGAGCTGGACGAGGAAGGCGCGAAGAAGATCTTCAAGCTGATCGACGCGCTGGAGGACAGCGACGACGTCCAGAACGTCTTCGCCAACTTCGACGTCTCGGACGAGGTCATGGCCAAGGTGGACGCGGACGCGTAAGCGCCGGACGCGGCCGCGTAAGCCACGCTCGGTCGCGGTACTGACTGACGGCTGTGTATCGGCTGACGTGACGGGCCGGCAGGGAACACGCCCTGCCGGCCCGTCACGCGTTGTCAGTGCCACCCGATACTGTGCTGAGCAGGGGATCTCCGCTCCCCCGTGGTGGGGGTGGAGGGACGAAACGGTACGGCGGCGGTGGCGACAGCGCGGCATGAGGGGAGGGGATCACTCGTGAAGGTGCTGGGCGTGGACCCGGGGCTGACGCGCTGCGGTGTGGGTGTGGTCGACGGCGTGGCCGGACGGCCGCTGACGATGGTCGGCGTCGGGGTGGTCCGTACCCCCGCCGACGCCGACATCGCGCACCGCCTCGTCCTCATCGAGCGCGGCATCGACGAGTGGCTCGACGAGCACCGCCCCGAGTACGTCGCCGTGGAGCGCGTCTTCAGTCAGCACAACGTCCGTACGGTCATGGGAACGGCCCAGGCCAGCGCGGTGGCCATGCTGTGTGCGGCCCGGCGCGGACTGCCCGTCGCGCTGCACACCCCCAGCGAGGTCAAGGCCGCCGTCACCGGCTCGGGCCGCGCAGACAAGGCCCAGGTCGGCGCCATGGTGACCCGGCTGCTGCGGCTGTCGGCGCCCCCGAAGCCGGCCGACGCCGCGGACGCGCTGGCGCTGGCCATCTGCCACATCTGGCGCGCCCCCGCCGTCAACCGGCTTCAGCAGGCCCAGGCCCAGGCGCAGGCCCGGACCGCGCCCCGGCGCACCCCGGCCCCCGCACGCCCCGCGGGCACGAGCCGCGCCGCGGCCCAGGAGCGCGCCGCCGGTCCCGCACGCCCCGCCGCCGGTACGCCACGCGCCTCCGCTCCCGAGCGCCCCGCCGGGGCCTCCCGCACCCCCGCCCCCGTACGCAGCACCACCCGTATCCCGAAGGGCACGTCATGATCGCCTTCGTTTCCGGCCCGGTCGCGGCCCTCGCCCCCGACGCCGCCGTCGTCGAGGTCGGCGGCATCGGCATGGCCGTCCAGTGCACCCCCGGCACCCTGTCGGGGCTGCGCATGGGGGAGCAGACCCGGCTCGCCACCTCCCTCGTCGTACGGGAGGACAGCCTCACGCTGTACGGCTTCGCGGACGACGACGAGCGGCAGACCTTCGAGCTGCTGCAGACGGCGAGCGGCGTCGGGCCGCGGCTGGCCCAGGCCATGCTCGCGGTGCACTCCCCGGACGCGCTGCGCCGCGCGGTCTCCACGGGCGACGAGAAGGCGCTCACCGCCGTGCCCGGCATCGGCAAGAAGGGCGCGCAGAAGCTGCTGCTGGAGCTGAAGGACCGCCTCGGCGAGCCGCTCGGCAGCGCCGGGCCCGCGATCGGCAGCCCGGTCACGGCCGGCTGGCGGGACCAGCTGCACGCCGCGCTGATCGGCCTCGGGTACGCCACCCGCGAGGCCGACGAGGCGGTCGGTGCGGTCGCCCCGCAGGCCGATGCGGCCGTGGCGGACGGCGGTACCCCGCAGGTCTCGCAGCTCCTGAAGGCGGCGCTGCAGTCGCTGAACCGGGCGCGCTGACCGGCCGCCCGACCGGGTACCCCTACGATCCGGCACTTCACCCACCGACGACGCGAGGCAGTACGCAGTGAACTGGGACGACAGCACCGACACCGCGGACGGACAGGACCCCGGCCTGCAGCCGGGCGGCGCCGACCGGCTGGTGGGCGCGGACGCCGACGGTGAGGACACCGCCGTCGAGGCCGCGCTGCGCCCGAAGGACCTGGAGGAGTTCGTCGGCCAGGAGCGGGTGCGCGAGCAGCTGGACCTGGTGCTGCGGGCGGCCCGGGCGCGCGGCGCCACCGCCGACCACGTGCTGCTCTCCGGCGCTCCGGGGCTCGGCAAGACCACCCTGTCGATGATCATCGCGGCGGAGATGGGCGCCCCGATCCGGATTACCTCGGGCCCCGCCATCCAGCACGCCGGCGACCTGGCCGCCATCCTCTCCTCGCTCCAGGAGGGCGAGGTGCTCTTCCTCGACGAGATCCACCGGATGTCGCGGCCCGCCGAGGAAATGCTGTACATGGCGATGGAGGACTTCCGGGTCGACGTGATCGTCGGCAAGGGGCCGGGCGCGACCGCCATTCCGCTGGAGCTGCCGCCGTTCACGCTGGTCGGGGCCACGACGCGGGCCGGCCTGCTGCCGCCGCCGCTCCGCGACCGCTTCGGGTTCACGGGGCACATGGAGTTCTACGCGCCGGTCGAGCTGGAGCGGGTCATCCACCGTTCGGCGGGCCTGCTGGATGTCGAGATAGAGGCCGAGGGCGCCGCCGAGATCGCCGGGCGGTCGCGCGGTACGCCCCGTATCGCCAACCGTCTGCTGCGCCGCGTACGGGACTACGCGCAGGTCAAGGCGGACGGCCTGATCACCCGGGAGATCGCGGCGCAGGCCCTGGACGTGTACGAGGTCGACCAGCGCGGCCTGGACCGGCTGGACCGTGCGGTGCTCACGGCGCTGCTCAAGCTGTTCAGCGGCGGACCGGTGGGCCTGTCGACCCTGGCGGTGGCCGTGGGGGAGGAGCGTGAGACGGTCGAGGAGGTCGCGGAGCCGTTCCTCGTCCGTGAGGGCCTGCTCGCGCGTACCCCCCGGGGCCGCATCGCCACCCCCGCCGCATGGACGCACATGGGGCTGGTGCCACCGCAGCAGATGACGGGCGGAAACGGACAGCAGGGGCTGTTCGGGGCGTGACGGCGCGGGGACTCGCCGGGTCAGGAACTGCGGTGGGATGCTGGGCGTTGTTCCACTGGTGCGGACTCGCTTAGACTCCGCCGATGCCGTCCGTACGGTCCGGCATACCAACCCCCGTATACCAGGCCGCGCCTCGCGGTCGTGCGAAGGAATGTCCGTCCCGTGAATATCATGACTCTCCTCCCGTTCATCGTGCTCATCGGGGCCATGTTCCTGATGACGCGCTCCGCCAAGAAGAAGCAGCAGGCGGCAGTGCAGATGCGGAATGAAATGCAGCCCGGCACCGGCGTCCGCACGATCGGGGGCATGTACGCCACCGTCAAGGAGATCCACGACGACTCGGTCCTCCTGGAGGTCGCGCCCGGCGTGCACGCGCTGTACGCGAAGAACGCCGTCGGCGCCGTGCTGCCCGACGACGAGTACAACCGCATCATCGACGGCGCCGAGAAGGGCACCGTCGTTCCGGACGACGTTTCTTCCCTGACCGGCGCCTCCGCCGTCAACGCCGCCGACGACGACACCACCGAGAAGGGTGACGCCGGCGAGAAGATCGACCTGGGCAAGGAAGCTCCCGCGGAGAAGGCCGCCGAGGCCGACGCCGACGAGCCGAAGGCCGACGCGGCCCCGGCCGAGGACGCCGACGCCAAGGCCGACGAGCCCAAGGACGCCAAGAAGGACGGCGGCGCCGACGCGAAGTAGGCCCGCCTCTCAGGGAACCGCGGTGCGCGCCGAGCGCGGTGCACCGCGGTTCCTGGACCGTCTAGGCTCCGGCGGGGGCACGTCCCCACAAGACTTCGTGGCCGTCCGGCACTGACCTGACTCGGGCGGTTGGACAGGGAGATACGAGAAGGTGGCAGCACCGAACAAGGGCCGAAGGTCGCCTGCGACCCAGGGCAGGCCGGGGCGCGCCCTGGTCCTGATCCTGGTCGTCATCGCGGCGCTGGTCGGGGGGATGTTCTACTCCGGCACGATGACTCCGCGGCTGGGCATCGACCTCGCGGGTGGTACGAGCTTCACGCTGGAAGCCCAGAACATGCCGGGCAAGCCCAACGCGATCAACGAGACCAACATGAAGACCGCGTCGGGAATCATCGAGCGCCGGGTCAACGGTCTCGGTGTCTCCGAGGCCGAGGTCCAGACGCAGGGCACCAACCACATCATCGTGAACATCCCCAAGGGGACGGACGCGAAGCAGGCCCGCCAGCAGGTGGGCACCACCGCCCAGCTCGGCTTCCGTACGGTGCTGACGGCCGCGGCCGGGACGAAGACGCCCACGCCGGGTGCCTCCGAGAGCCCCAAGGCCGGCAGCGGCGAGAAGGAGAAGGGCGACGGCGGCAGCTCCGCTTCGGGCGCCCCCTCCGGCAAGCCCACCACCCAGGGCCGGGCCGTCAGTGACGCGCTGAAGAAGGACGACGCCCCCTCGGGCTCGGCCACGCCGCCCGCCACCAAGACACCCAGCGCGCCGCCGGCCCAGCAGCAGCCCCAGGGTGCGGACATCCCCGCGGCGCTGCAGAAGAAGCTCGCGGCGCTGGACTGTTCCACGAAGGCGAGCCGTTCGGAGGCAGCCGAGCAGGCCGCGCGGGCCAAGCCCAGCGACTCGATCGTGGCCTGTGAGGACGACGGCAAGACCAAGTACGTGCTCGGGCCGGTCAAGGTCGAGGGCACGGACGTGGACGACGCGAAGGCCACCTTCGACCAGCAGGGCGGCCAGGGCTGGCTCGTCCAGATGAACTTCACCTCCGCCGGCGGCAAGAAGTTCGCCGACGTGACCGGTGACATCGCCACCAAGGCCCCGCCGCAGAACCAGTTCGCGATCACCCTGGACGGCGAGGTCGTCTCGGCCCCGCAGGTGAGCAGCGCGATCGCGGGCGGCAACGCCCAGATCACCGGCGGCTTCACCCAGCAGTCCGCCGAGGACCTGGGGAACATGCTGTCCTACGGTGCGCTGCCGCTCTCCTTCAAGATCGCGGACGAGACCACCGTGACCGCGGCGCTCGGTGGCGAGCAGCTGAACGCCGGCCTGATCGCGGGCGCCATCGGCCTCGCGCTGGTCATCATCTACCTCATCGCGTACTACCGCGGCCTGTCCCTGGTGGCGCTGGCCAGCCTCGTGGTCTCGGCGGTGCTGACGTACACGCTGATGACCCTGCTCGGCCCAGCCATCGGGTTCGCGCTGAACCTGCCGGCGGTCTGTGGTGCGATCGTGGCGATCGGTATCACCGCCGACTCCTTCATCGTGTACTTCGAACGCATCCGGGACGAGATCCGGGAGGGCCGTACGCTGCGGCCGTCCGTCGAGCGGGCCTGGCCGCGTGCCCGGCGCACGATCCTGGTCTCGGACTTCGTGTCGTTCCTGGCCGCGGCGGTGCTCTTCATCGTCACGGTCGGCAAGGTCCAGGGCTTCGCGTTCACCCTCGGCCTGACGACCCTGCTGGACGTCGTGGTGGTCTTCTTCTTCACCAAGCCGCTGATGACGCTGCTGGCCCGGCGGAAGTTCTTCTACTCCGGGCACCCGTGGTCGGGTCTGGATCCCACGCGCCTCGGTGCGAAGCCGCCGCTGCGCCGCGGCCGGCGCACCTCCGCCCCCATCGAGACGAAGGAGGCGTGAGATGTCCAAGCTCGGCAACATCGGCGCCCGGCTGTACCGCGGCGAGGTCGGCTACGACTTCATCGGCAAGCGCAAGATCTGGTACTCCGTCTCGATCCTGATCACCATCCTGGCGATCGTGGGCCTCGCGGTGCGCGGCCTGAACATGGGCATCGAGTTCTCCGGCGGCGCGGTCTTCACCACCCCGAAGACCACCGTGTCGGCGAGCCAGGCCCAGCACCATGCCGAGTCCGCCTCCAACGGCCACCAGGCCGTGGTCCAGAAGCTCGGCAACGGCGGCCTGCGGATCCAGATCAGCGAGCTGGACACCAAGGAGGCCGTGCCGGTCCAGGAAGAGCTGGCCAAGGACCTGAACGTCCCGGTCAAGGACGTCAACACCCAGCTGGTCGGCCCGAGCTGGGGCGAGGAGATCGCGAACAAGGCCTGGCTGGGCCTGGGGATCTTCATGGTCCTCGTGGTCATCTACCTCGCCATCGCCTTCGAGTGGCGGATGGCGCTGGCGGCCCTGATCGCGCTGATCCACGACCTCACGATCACGGTCGGTGTGTACGCACTGGTCGGCTTCGAGGTCACACCGGGTACGGTCATCGGTCTGCTGACCATCCTCGGTTACTCGCTGTACGACACGGTGGTGGTCTTCGACAGCCTCAAGGAGGCGTCGCGGGGCATCACCAAGCAGTCCCGGTACACCTACGGCGAGGTCGCCAACCGCTCGATCAACTCCACGCTGGTCCGGTCGATCAACACCACGGTCGTGGCGCTGCTCCCGGTGGCCGGTCTGCTCTTCGTGGGCGGTGGCTTCCTGGGCGCGGGCATGCTGAACGACATCTCGCTCGCCCTGTTCGTGGGTCTGGCGGCCGGTGCGTACAGCTCGATCTTCATCGCCACCCCGCTGGTCGCCGACCTCAAGGGCCGTGAGCCGCAGATGAAGGCGCTCGCTCGCCGGGTCCGCAGCAAGCGTTCCGCGGTGGCGGCCAAGGCCGACTCCCAGGAGGGGGCGGCCGAGGGCGCGGCGGAGGCCGGCGAGGAGCCGCAGGACGGCGCCGGTGACCCGGCGGCGGCCGGCAGCTCGGCGGCCGGTCGGTCCGACTCCCGCGGCCGCGGCCGTGGCCGTCCGTCGGGGAAGCGCCGATGACCGCCCCCACGGAGCTGCGGGAGCTGCTGCTCAGCAGGATCGCCGACGTGCCGGACTACCCGCAGGCGGGCGTGGTCTTCAAGGACATCACCCCGCTGCTGGCCGATCCGGCCGCCTTCGGGCGGCTGACCGACGCGCTGGCCGGGGTCTGCGACGAGTTCGGCGCGACGAAGATCGTGGCGCTGGAGGCCCGCGGGTTCATCCTGGCGGCGCCGGTCGCGGTGAAGGCGGGCGTCGGCTTCGTGCCCGTACGCAAGGCCGGCAAGCTCCCCGGGGCGACCCTCGGCCAGAGCTACGCGCTGGAGTACGGCCACGCCACGGTCGAGATCCAGGCCGATGCGCTGGGCCCGGGGGACCGGGTGCTGGTGATCGACGACGTGCTGGCCACGGGCGGTACGGCCGATGCCTCGCTGACCCTGATCCGCCGGTCCGGCGCCGAGGTCGCGGGTGTGGCGGTCCTGCTGGAGCTGGGCTTCCTGGACGGTCGCGAGAGGCTGGCGGCCGGCCTGGACGGGGCCCCGCTGGAGGCGCTGATCACGGTCTGAGGCGGGGGCCGCGCGGCCCCGGGGACGTGGCCGCCGGCCGTGTCCGACGCTCGAAAGCCAAGCAAAGTGCAGGTAAAAGGGCATCCGGCATAAATGCGGATGCCCTTTTGCTGTGTCCACAGGAGCACCGGCCCGCGGAGGAGCCGCGGCTGCCGGCATGGATACCATGGCAGCCCGGCCACTCCGTGGACCGGTGGTCCGGCACCGCTCTTTTCCGCCCGTTCGCCGGTGGAAAAGGTCCCAGCGAGGAGTTGCTCTTGCCAGACGAGGCCCAGCCGCTCTCCCCCCGCACGCCGGGGGGCGGCGCCGCCGCGCATCCGGACGACCGGCCCGCGGGCGGCACCGCGGACGCGTCGAAGAACGGCGGGAAGGAAGCACCGGCAGGGCCCGGCCCGACGGCTGCCCGGCCCGCCGACCCGGCGCCCAAGCCCACCCCGCCGCCCTCGGCCCCCAAGCCGCTGCCGCCGGGGTACACCGGCCAGTCCGGCAGCCGGTCCGGTTCGTCCAACCGGGTGAGGGCCCGCCTGGCCCGGCTCGGCGTGCAGCGCCAGAGCCCGTACAACCCGGTGCTGGAGCCGCTGCTGCGCATCGTGCGGAGCAACGACCCCAAGATCGAGACGGCCACGCTGCGCCAGGTCGAACGGGCCTACCAGGTCGCCGAGCGCTGGCACCGCGGCCAGAAGCGCAAGAGCGGCGACCCGTACATCACGCACCCGCTCGCCGTCACGACCATCCTCGCGGAGCTGGGCATGGACCCGGCCACGCTGATGGCGGGCCTGCTGCACGACACGGTCGAGGACACCGAGTACGGCCTGGACACCCTCCGCCGGGACTTCGGCGACCAGGTCGCGCTGCTGGTGGACGGCGTCACCAAGCTGGACAAGGTCAAGTTCGGCGAGGCCGCGCAGGCCGAGACGGTGCGCAAGATGGTCGTGGCGATGGCCAAGGACCCCCGGGTCCTGGTGATCAAGCTCGCCGACCGGCTGCACAACATGCGCACGATGCGCTACCTCAAGCGGGAGAAGCAGGAGAAGAAGGCCCGCGAGACGCTGGAGATCTACGCCCCGCTGGCGCACCGGCTGGGCATGAACACCATCAAGTGGGAGCTGGAGGACCTCGCCTTCGCGATCCTCTACCCCAAGATGTACGACGAGATCGTGCGGCTGGTCGCCGAGCGGGCGCCCAAGCGCGACGAGTACCTGGCCATAGTCACCGACGAGGTCCAGGCGGATCTCCGCTCGGCGCGCATCAAGGCCACCGTCACGGGACGGCCCAAGCACTACTACAGCGTCTACCAGAAGATGATCGTCCGCGGCCGGGACTTCGCGGAGATCTACGACCTGGTGGGTATTCGTGTACTTGTCGACACCGTGCGCGACTGTTACGCCGCCCTCGGTACCGTGCACGCGCGATGGAATCCGGTCCCCGGCCGGTTCAAGGACTACATCGCGATGCCCAAGTTCAACATGTACCAGTCGCTGCACACGACGGTCATCGGCCCGAACGGCAAGCCCGTCGAGCTCCAGATCCGTACGTTCGACATGCACCGCCGCGCCGAGTACGGCATCGCCGCGCACTGGAAGTACAAGCAGGAGGCCGTCGCCGGCGCCTCCAAGGTGCGTACGGACGTGCCCAAGGGCAAGGCCGGCAAGGACGACGCGGTCAACGACATGGCGTGGCTGCGGCAGTTGCTGGACTGGCAGAAGGAGACCGAGGACCCGGGCGAGTTCCTGGAGTCGCTCCGCTTCGACCTGTCCCGCAACGAGGTCTTCGTCTTCACCCCCAAGGGCGATGTCATAGCGCTGCCGGCCGGTGCCACCCCGGTGGACTTCGCATACGCCGTGCACACCGAGGTCGGCCACCGCACGATAGGCGCGCGCGTCAACGGCCGCCTGGTGCCGCTGGAATCGACCCTGGACAACGGCGACCTGGTGGAGGTCTTCACCTCCAAGGCGCCGGGCGCCGGCCCCTCCCGGGACTGGCTCGGCTTCGTCAAGTCGCCGCGGGCCCGCAACAAGATCCGCGCCTGGTTCTCCAAGGAGCGCCGCGACGAGGCGATCGAGCAGGGCAAGGACGCCATCGCGCGGGCCATGCGCAAGCAGAACCTGCCGATCCAGCGCATCCTGACCGGCGACTCCCTGGTCACGCTCGCGCACGAGATGCGGTATCCGGACATCTCGTCGCTGTACGCCGCGATCGGCGAGGGGCACGTCACCGCGCAGTCCGTCGTGCAGAAGCTGGTGCAGGCGCTCGGCGGCCAGGACGAGGCCACCGAGGACATCGCCGAGTCCACGCCGATCCGCCGCTCCAAGCGGCGCTCCAGCGCGGACCCGGGCGTGGTCGTCAAGGGCGTCGAGGACGTCTGGGTCAAGCTCGCGCGCTGCTGTACGCCGGTGCCGGGCGACCCGATCATCGGCTTCGTCACCCGCGGCTCCGGCGTCTCGGTGCACCGCGCCGACTGCGTCAACGTCGACTCGCTGTCCAAACAGCCGGAGCGGATCCTGGAGGTCGAGTGGGCGCCGACCCAGTCCTCGGTCTTCCTGGTCGCGATCCAGGTGGAGGCGCTGGACCGTTCCCGGCTCCTCTCGGACGTCACGCGGGTCCTGTCCGACCAGCACGTCAACATCCTGTCGGCGGCCGTGCAGACCTCCCGTGACCGGGTGGCCACCTCCCGCTTCACCTTCGAGATGGGCGACCCCAAGCACCTCGGGCACGTCCTGAAGGCGGTACGGGGCGTGGAGGGCGTCTACGACGTCTACCGCGTCACCTCGGCCCGCCGGCCCAACTAGCCGCCGTACACGACGAGGAGGGCCCCGGTACCGCGTACCGGGGCCCTCCTCGCGTGCGTTTCGCTTCGACCTATCCGCCGAACTCCTGGAGGCCCTTCTGGGCCTGGTCCAGCAGGGCCTGGCGGCCCTCCAGCTCACGGGCGAGCTTGTCGGCCTTGGCGTCGTTGCCCGCCGCACGGGCCGTGTCGATCTGCTTCTGGAGCTTGTCGACGGCGTCCTGGAGCTGGCCGGTCAGCCCCGCGGCACGCGCCCGCGCCTCGGGGTTGGTCCGCCGCCACTCGGCCTCCTCGGCCTCCTGGATGGCGCGCTCGACGGCGTGCATCCGGCCCTCGATCTTCGGGCGGGCGTCCCGCGGCACGTGGCCGACGGCCTCCCACCGCTCGTTGATCGAACGGAACGCGGCCCGCGCGGCCTTGAGATCCGAGACCGGGAGCAGCTTCTCGGCCTCGACGGCCAGCTCCTCCTTGCGGGTGAGGTTCTCCCGCTGCTCGGCGTCCCGCTCCGCGAAGACCTCGCTGCGGGCCTGGAAGAACACGTCCTGGGCGCCGCGGAAGCGGTTCCACAGGTCGTCCTCGTGCTCGCGCTGGGCGCGGCCCGCGGCCTTCCACTCCTGCATCAGCTCGCGGTACCGGGCGGCGGTGGGGCCCCAGTCCGTGGAGTTCGACAGCGCCTCGGCGTCCGCGACCAGCTTCTCCTTGGTCTGCCGGGCCTGCTCGCGCTGCGCGTCCAGCGACGCGAAATGCGCCTTGCGCCGCTTGGAGAACGCCGACCGGGCGTGCGAGAAGCGGTGCCACAGCTCGTCGTCGGACTTGCGGTCCAGCCGCGGCAGCCCCTTCCAGGTGTCGACCAGGGCACGGAGCCGCTCGCCGGCCGCCCGCCACTGCTCGCTCGCCGCCAGCTCCTCGGCCTCGGCGACCAGCTTCTCCTTCGCCGTCCTGGCCTCGTCCGCCTGCCGGGCCTTGGCCACCTTGCGCTCCTCGCGGCGGGCCTCGACCGTCTGCACGAGCGCGTCCAGGCGCTTGCGCAGGGCATCAAGGTCGCCCACCGCGTGGTGCTCGTCCACCTGCTGGCGCAGGTGGTCGATGGCGGTCATGGCGTCCTTGGCCGACAGGTCGGTGGTCTTGACCCGTCGTTCGAGGAGGCCGATCTCGACGACCAGGCCCTCATACTTGCGCTCGAAGTAGGCGAGGGCCTCCTCGGGAGATCCCGCCTGCCACGATCCGACGACCTGCTCGCCGTCGGCGGTACGCACGTACACGGTCCCCGTCTCATCGACGCGGCCCCATGGGTCGCTGCTCACAGCGCCTCCTCCACATGATGCCGGCGGGACGCGGAGGCCCCGGGCATCGTCCACAGTTTCTGTCCGGCGGGACTGCGCCCCGGCCGGTCCGACGGACTGTTCTTGCGGGTGAAGGTGGCAGCCGTCGGAGCAGGCACCCTACCCAACGCCAATCTAGGCGACCGGCGGCCCGGCTGTCCGCATCCCGCACGACCGAAATTCCGTGGTCCAGGCAAGGATGGCCGGAGTACGTCAGGTCTTCGTGACGCGGGCGCGGTCGATGACGACGGTGGCGTTCGGCGCGGTGTTGCCGGTCTGCGGGTCGGGCGTGGAGCCGGCCTTCGCGATCTTCTTCAGGACGTCCATCCCCTGGGTGATGGTGCCGAACGGCGTGTAGTTGGGCGGCAGCTCGCTGTCCTGGAAGACCAGGAAGAACTGGCTGCCGCCGGTGTCCCGGGTCTTCTCGCTCTGCCCGTCGTACCGGTTGGCCATCGCGACCGTGCCGGCCGGGTAGACGTTGCCCTTGAGCCGCGAGTCCTTCAGGTTCTCGTCCGGGATGGTGTAGCCGGGGGTGCCCTGGCCGGTGCCCGTGGGGTCGCCGCACTGCAGGACGTGGAGGCCGTCGTCCACCAGGCGGTGGCACTTGCTGTGGTCGAAGTACTTCTCGCCCGCCAGGAAGTCGAACGAGTTGACCGTGTGCGGGGCCTTCTTCGCGTCCAGCTTCAGGGTGATGTCACCGCAGGTGGTGGCGAGCTCGGCGGTGTACGAAGCGGCGGTGTCCACCGTCAGCTCCGGCTCCTTCTTCCACTGCTTTTCGGACGGCTTGCCCTTGGCGGGCGCGGCGCACGGGTCCTTCGGCCGGTCGGCCGCCGCGTTCGCGTCGTTCCCGTTGTCCGCGCCGACCAGGCCCGCCGTCGCGTACACCGTCGCGCCGGCGGCCAGCACCACCGCGAGTGCCGACGCGATGACGACGTTGCGGCGCTTGGTCTTGCGCCGGTTCTCGACCCGCCGCTGGGCCTGCCGCTCGTACTTCTGGCGCGCGAGCTGCTTGCGCCGCTGATCCCCCTTGACCACCAGGCCGTCTCCTTGGTCTGTGTGCTCTGCCGTGGCCGTACCGTATACGGGTTCGCTCCTGCGGGAGTCCCGCCGGTAGGCTCTGAACAGCAGAGATCTTGCAGCATGTTTCTGTGAGATCCGCCAGGGCCGCATGCCGGGGCCCGTCAGGATCTGTCCGCCGGACGATAGAAGGACGAACGTGCTGATTGCCGGGTTCCCCGCCGGGGCCTGGGGCACCAATTGCTACTTGGTCGCCCCCGCCGCGGGTGAGGAGTGCGTGATCATCGATCCGGGCCACCAGGCCGCCCGAGGGGTCGAGGAAGCGGTGAAGAAGCATCGCCTCAAGCCCGTCGCCGTCGTCCTCACCCACGGCCACATCGACCATGTCGCCTCGGTGGTGCCGGTCTGCGGCGCGCACGACGTCCCCGCCTGGATCCACCCCGAGGACCGCTACATGATGAGCGACCCGGAGAAGGCGCTGGGCCGTTCCATCGGGCAGCAGCTGATGGGCGAGCTGACCATCGGTGAGCCGGACGACGTCAAGGAGCTGGCGGACGGCGGCACGCTGGAGCTGGCCGGAATGGAATTCGGGGTCTCCCATGCGCCGGGCCATACCAAGGGGTCGGTGACCTTCAGGATGCCCGAGCAGGCCGACATCCCGCCGGTCTTCTTCTCGGGCGACCTGCTCTTCGCCGGCTCCATCGGACGCACCGACATGCCCGGCGGCTCCCACGCCGAGATCCTCCGGTCGCTGGAGCGCGTATGCCTCCCGCTGGACGACTCGACCGTGGTGCTGTCGGGACACGGCCCCCAGACCACCATCGGCCAGGAGCGCGCCACCAACCCCTTCCTGCGGGAAGTGGCCGCCGGCCTCGGAACGGGCCCCCAGAGCCCGGCTCCGCGACGAGGAATGTGACGAAAGCTTCCGTGAGCACCTTCAAGGCCCCCAAGGGCACCTACGACCTGATCCCGCCGCAGTCCGCGACCTACCTGGCGGTCCGTGACGCGATCTCCGGCCCGCTCAAGCGGTCCGGCTACGGCTACATCGAGACGCCCGGCTTCGAGAACGTCGAGCTGTTCGCGCGCGGCGTCGGCGAGTCCACCGACATCGTCACCAAGGAGATGTACGCCTTCGAGACCAAGGGCGGCGACAAGCTCGCGCTGCGCCCCGAGGGCACCGCCTCCGTGCTGCGCGCCGCGCTGGAGGCCAACCTCCACAAGTCCGGCAACCTCCCCGTCAAGCTCTGGTACAGCGGCTCGTACTACCGCTACGAGCGCCCGCAGAAGGGCCGCTACCGGCACTTCTCGCAGGTCGGTGCGGAGGCCATCGGTGCCGAGGACCCGGCGCTGGACGCCGAGCTGATCATCCTGGCGAACGACGCGTACCGCTCGCTGGGCCTGAAGAACTTCCGCATCCTGCTCAACAGCCTCGGCGACGCGGAGTGCCGCCCCGCCTACCGGGCCGCGCTGCAGGACTTCCTGCGCGCCCTGGACCTGGACGAGGACACCCGCCGCCGGATCGAGATCAACCCGCTGCGGGTCCTGGACGACAAGCGCCCGGACGTGCAGAAGCAGCTGACCGGCGCGCCCCTGCTGCGCGACCACCTCTGCGAGAACTGCAAGGCGTACCACGAGCAGGTGCGCGAGCTGCTGACCGCGGCGGGCGTGGCCTACGAGGACGACCCCAAGCTGGTGCGCGGCCTGGACTACTACACCCGTACCACCTTCGAGTTCGTCCACGACGGGCTCGGCTCGCAGTCCGCGGTGGGCGGCGGCGGCCGGTACGACGGCCTGTCGGAGATGATCGGCGGCCCCGCGCTGCCGTCCGTCGGCTGGGCGCTCGGCGTGGACCGTACGGTCCTGGCGCTGGAGGCCGAGGGCGTGGAGCTGGAGATCCCGGCCAGCACCGCCGTCTTCGCGGTGCCGCTGGGCGAGGAGGCCCGCCGGGTGCTCTTCGGCACGGTCACCGAGCTGCGCCGGGCCGGTCTCGCGACCGACTTCGCGTACGGCGGCAAGGGCCTGAAGAACGCCATGAAGTCCGCCAACCGCTCGGGCGCGCGCCTGGCGATCGTGGCGGGCGAGCGTGATCTCGCCGAGGGCGTGGTCCAGCTCAAGGACCTGGAGAGCGGCGAGCAGGCGCCGGTCGCGCTGGACGCGGTGGTCGAGGAGGTCCGGCGGAAGCTGGGTGGCTGACCCCTCGTTTTTCTGTGCGAAGGGCCCGGGACCGGATGGTCGCCGGGCCCTTCGTCATGGGCCGGAAGGGCATTCGCAGGCGTTCGGTTTTATGCGCAGCGAACGGTGCCCGGTGCACCGGGTGGGGCACAATGTGAGGCTCGAACGGGCGGATTCACCAAGGGACCGACGGAACGGCGATATGACGACGACTACGCTTGATGACGTGTCCACCACCGACCACGGCCGTACGGACGGCGACGGCACCATCGGAGCGGGTCGCCCCTTCGCGCTGCTCCTGGTGATCACCAGCGCGCTCGGCCTGCTTGCCGCCTGGGTCATCACCCTCGACAAGTTCAAGCTGCTGGAGGACCCGACCTTCAAGCCGGCCTGCAGCATCAACCCGATCATCTCCTGCGGCAACATCATGAAGAGCGCGCAGGCCGGGGTCTTCGGCTTCCCGAACCCGATGGCGGGGCTCGTCGGCTTCGGCGTCGTCATGGCGATCGGCGTGGCCGTGCTCGCCGGTGCCCGCTTCAAGGCCTGGTACTGGATCGGCCTGAACGTCGGCACGCTGCTCGGCACGGTCTTCTGCATGTGGCTGATGAGCCAGTCGCTGTACGTCATCAACTCGCTGTGCCTGTGGTGCACGCTCACCTGGCTCGTGACGGTCCTGATGTTCTGGTACACGACCGTGCACAACATCAAGCACGGCATCATCAAGGCGCCCGCGGGCCTGCGCAACGCGGTCCTGGAGTTCCACTGGGTCGTCCCGGTGCTCTGGTACGGCGTGATCGCGCTGCTCGTCCTCACGCGCTGGTGGACGCAGTACTGGAGCACGCTGCTCTGAGCCGGGGCCGTCCCGGAGGCCGGGGCCCGGAGGCGTTGTCAGTCCGGTGACATAGGCTCGGAAGCGTGGAGCCCGACCTGTTCACCGCCGCTGCCGAAGACCGCCAGGAGAAGGACCCCGCGGGGTCCCCGCTCGCCGTACGGATGCGCCCGCGCACCCTGGACGAGGTGGTCGGCCAGCAGCATCTGCTGAAGCCCGGATCGCCGCTGCGGCGGCTGGTGGGCGAGGGGGAGGGCGGCCCGGCGGGGCCGTCCTCGGTGTTCCTGTGGGGCCCGCCCGGCATCGGCAAGACCACCCTCGCGTACGTCGTCAGCCAGGCGACCAACAAGCGCTTCGTGGAGCTCTCCGCGATCACCGCGGGGGTGAAGGAGGTGCGCTCCGTCATCGACGGCGCCCGCCGCGCCTCCGGCGGGTACGGCAAGGAGACCGTCCTCTTCCTGGACGAGATCCACCGCTTCAGCAAGGCTCAGCAGGACTCCCTGCTCCCGGCGGTGGAGAACCGCTGGGTCACGCTCATCGCCGCGACCACCGAGAATCCGTACTTCTCGGTGATCTCCCCGCTGCTCTCCCGCTCGCTGCTCCTCACGCTGGAGCCGCTGACCGACGACGACCTGCGGGGGCTGCTGAAGCGCGCGCTGACCGACGCGCGGGGGCTGGCGGGCGCGGTGACGCTGCCCGAGGACACCGAGGCGCATCTGCTGCGCATCGCGGGCGGGGACGCGCGCCGGGCGCTGACGGCCCTGGAGGCCGGCGCGGGCTCGGCGATCTCCAAGGGAGAGAAGGAGATCTCCCTCCAGACGCTCGAGGAGTCCGTCGACCGGGCGGCCGTGAAGTACGACCGGGCCGGTGACCAGCACTACGACGTGGCCAGCGCGCTGATCAAGTCCATCCGCGGCTCGGACGTGGACGCGGCGCTGCACTATCTGGCCCGGATGATCGAGGCGGGCGAGGACCCGCGGTTCATCGCCCGGCGGCTGATGATCTCCGCGAGCGAGGACATCGGGCTGGCCGACCCCTCGGCGCTGCAGACGGCCGTGGCGGCAGCGCAGGCGGTGGCCATGATCGGCTTCCCCGAGGCGCGGATCACGCTCGGCCAGGCGACGATCGCGCTGGCGCTCGCGCCGAAGTCCAACGCGGCGTACATGGCCATCGACGCGGCGCTGGCGGACGTGCGGGCCGGACTCGCGGGGCCGGTGCCGCCGCATCTCCGCGACAGCCACTACCAGGGCGCGAAGAAGCTCGGCCACGGCAAGGGCTACCAGTACCCGCACGACCTCCCCGGCGGCATCGCGGCCCAGCAGTACGCGCCGGACGAGGTGCACGGCAAGCGGTACTACACCCCCACGCGGTACGGCTCCGAGGCGCGGTACTACGACGTGGTGGAGCGGGTGCGCGGCAGGCTGGCGGGGGAGGCGGGGCCGGCGGGGGAGTGAGGCGCGTGCGGAAGGCGGCCTTCCGTCGCCGCACGGGCAGGGCCCTGTCGAGCGGGGGCCCGTCACGAGATATCTTGATGTCGAGCAATGTTGCAGACGTGGAGCGGAGCACCGGTGACTGACTCGACCATCATCTATACGCACACCGACGAGGCCCCGGCCCTGGCGACGTATTCCTTCATGCCGGTGATCGAGGCCTACGCCTCGACGGCCGGTGTCGCCGTGGAGAGCCGTGACATCTCGCTGGCGGGCCGGATCATCGCCAGCTTCCCCGAGCGTCTTCGGGAGGACCAGCGCATCGACGACGCGCTGGCCGAGCTCGGCGAGCTGGCGAAGACGCCCGAGGCGAACATCATCAAGCTGCCGAACATCTCGGCCTCGATCCCGCAGCTCAAGGCGGCCGTCGCCGAGCTGCAGGAGCAGGGTTACGCGCTGCCGGACTACCCGGACGACCCGAAGACCGACGAGGAGCGCGACATCCGCGCCCGCTACGACAAGGTCAAGGGCTCGGCCGTCAACCCGGTCCTGCGCGAGGGCAACTCCGACCGCCGCGCCCCCGCGTCGGTCAAGAACTACGCCAAGGCCAACCCGCACCGCATGGGCGCCTGGTCCGCCGACTCCAAGACGAACGTCGCGCACATGACCGGCGACGACTTCCGCTCCACCGAGAAGTCCGTCGTCATCGCCGAGGACGGCGCGCTGAAGATCGAGCTGGTCGGTGACGACGGCTCCACCACCGTGCTGCGCGAGTCGGTACCGGTGCTGGCCGGCGAGGTCGTGGACGCCTCCGTCATGCGCGTCGGTGCGCTGCGCGAGTTCCTCAAGGAGCAGGTCGCCCGCGCCAAGGCCGAGGGCGTGCTGTTCTCGGTGCACCTCAAGGCCACCATGATGAAGGTCTCCGACCCGATCATCTTCGGCCACGTGGTGCGCGCCTTCTTCCCGAAGACCTTCGCGAAGTACGCGGACGTGCTCGCCGGTGCGGGCCTGACCCCGAACGACGGTCTCGGCGGCATCTGGAAGGGCCTGGAGGCGCTGCCCCAGGGCGAGGAGATCAAGGCCTCCTTCGACGCCGAGCTCGCCGAGGGCCCGGACCTGGCCATGGTCGACTCCCACCGCGGCATCACCAACCTGCACGTCCCCAGCGACGTCATCGTCGACGCCTCCATGCCGGCCATGATCCGCACCTCGGGCCACATGTGGAACAAGGACGACCAGGAGCAGGACGCGCTCGCGGTCATCCCGGACAGCTCGTACGCCGGCATCTACCAGGCCGTCATCGACGACTGCCGGGCGAACGGCGCGTACGACCCCTCGACCATGGGCTCGGTGCCGAACGTCGGCCTGATGGCGCAGAAGGCCGAGGAGTACGGCAGCCACGACAAGACCTTCGAGGTCCCCGCCACCGGCACCGTGCGCGTCGTGGACGGCAACGGCACCGCGCTGCTGGAGCAGACGGTCAGCGCCGGCGACATCTTCCGCGCCTGCCAGACCAAGGACGTGCCGATCCGCGACTGGGTCAAGCTGGCCGTCACCCGCGCCCGCGCCACCGGCGACCCGGCCGTGTTCTGGCTGGACGAGGGCCGTGCGCACGACGCGAACCTGATCGCCAAGGTCAAGCAGTACCTCCCGGAGCACGACACCGAGGGCCTGCAGATCGAGATCATGTCCCCGGTCGAGGCCACGAAGTTCTCGGTGGAGCGCATCCGCCGCGGCGAGAACACCATCTCGGTGACCGGCAACGTGCTGCGTGACTACCTCACCGACCTGTTCCCGATCCTGGAGCTGGGCACCAGCGCCAAGATGCTCTCGGTCGTGCCGCTCATCAACGGCGGCGGTCTCTTCGAGACCGGTGCCGGCGGCTCCGCGCCCAAGCACGTCCAGCAGCTGGTCAAGGAGAACTACCTGCGCTGGGACAGCCTGGGTGAGTTCCTCGCGCTCGCGGTGAGCTTCGAGCACCTCGCGCAGAAGACCGACAACGCGCGCGCCCAGATCCTCGCCGACACGCTGGACCGCGCCACCGGCACGTTCCTGGCCGAGAACAAGTCGCCCAGCCGCAAGCTCGGCGGTATCGACAACCGCGGCAGCCACTTCTACCTGGCCCTGTACTGGGCCCAGGAGCTGGCCGAGCAGACCGACGACGCGCCGCTCGCCGAGGCGTTCGCGGCCCTCGCCGCGACGCTGGCCGAGCAGGAGCAGACGATCGTCGACGAGCTGATCGCCGTCCAGGGCAAGCCGGCCGACATCGGCGGCTACTACCAGCCCGACCCGGCGAAGGCCGCGGCCGTCATGCGCCCGTCCGGCACGCTGAACAAGGCCCTCGCCGCGCTCAGCGCCTGACGCGCCCCGGCGGTCCGCCGCCGTAAGCGCACCGCCCCTCCCGGCTTCGTGCCGGGAGGGGCGGTTCTTTCTGCGGGGTACGGCGCCGCGCGGACGCGGTGACCGGGACGGCTCCGTCGCCGTCGCGGACACTCACGCCGCGGCGTCGAAGAGGTGGTGCATCGCCCGCCGGAGCTCCATCAGATCCCGTACGGGCGTGGGGAAGTCGAAGCGGGCGTCGAAGGTCTGCGTGTCGGGGTCGGAGAAGCGGACCCGCAGGCCGAAGCGGTCCAGCGCCACGGGGACGACGGAGCCGCGCGCCGCGCAGATCTGCTCGGCCCGGTCGCCGAGCAGCCCGCACAGGTCGCGTACCTGCTCGCCGTGGGCGGTGTGCAGGTGCTGCAGGAGCTCGGCCTCGTGGCCCGCCACGGGGTCCGGAGCGGCCTGGGCGAACTCTTCCGGCTCGACGGAGTCGGCGCCCCACAGATCGTCCACAGTGGCCTCGCCGACCTCCAGGCGGAGCATCATCCACGGGGCGCGCTGGACGGTGCCGGGGACCGGGTCGGGGCGCAGCGCCTCACCGATGCCCAGCAGCTCCCCGACGGGGTGCCGCTCGGCGAGCAGCCGGGCTGCCCGGGCCCGGTCCTCGCCCCGTACCGGGGTGAGCCAGCCGGCCACCCAGGCCCGTCCGCGGATGCGATGGGGCACCGAAACGGGTGCGACATCCGTGAGTTCCATCACTGCTGTGACGTCGTCGTCCTGGGCGTGCGCGGCGGCGCGAGCGGCCGCCGAGTCCCCAGGAACCAGGATTAGCACGTCTCCTGAGCTGTCGACGGTTCTGCAGGTGGGCGCGGCGAAGCCGGCTTCGTCGAGATCGTGGACTCCGGGAATGGTCAGCGACGCCATAGCATGGGAATCCACGAGGGTTCGCACACGCTCGGCGGCGGATGGCTGCTGGGCGTCTTCCGTGGGACGCGGCTGCCCCGCCTCGGTGCTCTGGTCTGCACTGGGCAGGGGGTTCCCAGGTCGAAACATGCGGTCTCCTCGCGCTGCTAAGGTAAGCCTCACCTAACTTACATGGAGGTTCGTTCCACGTGAACCAGTCGCGTCCCAAGGTCAAGAAGTCCCGCGCGCTCGGCATCGCCCTGACGCCGAAGGCCGTCAAGTACTTCGAGGCCCGTCCCTACCCGCCCGGCGAGCACGGCCGTGGCCGCAAGCAGAACAGTGACTACAAGGTCCGTCTGCTCGAGAAGCAGCGTCTGCGTGCGCAGTACGACATCAGCGAGCGCCAGATGGTGCGCGCCTACGACCGCGCTCGGAAGGTCGACAGCAAGACAGGCGAAGCGCTGATCATCGAGCTTGAGCGCCGTCTGGACGCGCTCGTCCTGCGTTCGGGTCTGGCCCGGACGATCTACCAGGCCCGCCAGATGGTGGTCCACGGCCACATCTCGGTGAACGACCGCAAGGTCGACAAGCCGTCCTTCCGCGTCCGCCCCGGCGACGTGGTGATGGTCCGCGAGCGCAGCCGCGAGAAGCACCCCTTCCAGGTTGCCCGTGAGGGTGGCTACGCCGGCGAGGGCGAGACCCCCCGCTACCTGGAGGTCAACCTCCAGGCCCTGGCGTTCCGCCTGGACCGGGACCCCAACCGCAAGGAGATCCCGGTCATCTGCGACGAGCAGCTGGTCGTCGAGTACTACGCCCGCTGAGCGAGCCCCGTACTCCGCGCGCCGGGCGGATCCCGCCCGGCAGTGCACGGGCAGCGCGCCGCACCGCGGCGCGCCGCCCCTCAGCCCGTCGTCTCCCCGCCGTTCGCGGCCGGTGAGACGGCGGGCTCGCCCGTTCCCGGGGCCGTGCCGCCGCCGGCGGACCCGCGCGGCCGCGGCAGGCCGCCCAGCACCCGCGTGACGGCCGCGTCCAGGTCCAGCGCCCCGCCCCGCCGCACGGCCGCCTCGTACCCCGCGTCGCCCAGCTGCTCGCGGGCCAGCCCCGCGCACAGCTCGTGCGGCCGGTTGAAGCTCCGGGAACCGAACAGCTGCGGCCCGACCGCGGGCCAGATCCGCGCCGCGACGCCCTGCAGCACCGCCGCCTCCGTCGCGTCCCCCTCGTCCACCGTGACCAGCGCCAGCAGCTCCACCGCCAGCACCGCGCCCAGCAGGTCGTGGAAGGCGTGGTCGATCACCAGGCACTCGGTGAGCAGCTGCCGGGCACCCGCCAGGTCCCGCCGCGTCCAGGCCGCGTAGGCCAGCACGTACAGCGCGTACGCCCGGGCCCAGCGCTCGCCGTGGTCGGCGCACACCTCACGCACCTCGACGCACAGCTCCTCCGCCGCCGCCAGGTCGCCGCCGAACGCCACCGCCATCGCCAGCTCGACCTGCGCCATCAGCACGTTGCTGTTCAGCTCGCCGACCTCCCGGTAGGCGGTCAGCGCCGCTCGCAGCAGCGTCTCGGCGCGCGGCACGTCGTCCCCGGTCAGCGCCAGGCAGCCCAGCCGGTGCTGTGCGTACGCTGCGGCCCGCGCGTTGCCCGCGTACCGCGCCTCCGCCCGGCACTGCTCCAGCGCGCGCCGGGCGCCGGCCGGATCGCCCTGGAGGACCGCGACGTAACCGGTCACCCACAGCGCCTTCAGCCGCGCGTCGTGATGGTCGGCGGGCATGGCCAGGGACCGCTCCAGCCAGTGCCGGCCCTCCGAGAGCCGGCCGCAGCCGACCCAGAAGAACCACAGCGTCCCGGCCAGGAACTGCCCCAGGTACGCCTCCTCCGGCACCTCCAGGCTGTGCTCCAGCGCCAGCCGCACGTTGGGCAGCTCCACGTCGATCCGCGCCGCCACCTCGTCCTGGCGCGGCCCGAACCAGTCCAGCTCGCACCAGGTGGCCAGGCCCACGTACCAGTCGCGGTGCCGGCGCCGCAGCCGCTCGGTGTCGCCCAGCGCCGCCAGCCAGTCCGCGCCGTAGGCCCGTACGGTGTCCAGCATCCGGTACCGCACCCCGGCCCGGGTCTCCTCGCGGACCACCACCGACTGCGCGACCAGCTCGGACAGCACGTCCATCAGGTCCTCGGCGGGCAGGTCGCGCCCCGAGCACACGTACTCGGCCGCCTCCAGGTCGAACTGGCCGCCGAACACCGACAGCCGCGCCCACAGCAGCCGCTCCGCCGGCGTGCACAGCTCGTGGCTCCAGCCGATGGCCGTGCGCAGCGTCTGGTGGCGGGGGAGGGGGGCACCTCCCTGCTCGAGCGGAGTCGAGAGCTTGGGGGAGAGCCGGTAGCTGTCGACCAGCAGCCGGAAACGGTCGTCCAGACGGTGCACCACCTGCTGGACGGAGAGCACCCGCAGCCGGCCGGCGGCCAGCTCCAGGGCCAGCGGGATGCCGTCGAGCCGGTGGCACAGCTCGGCCACCGCGGCACTGTTCGACCCGTCGACGGCGAACCCGGCGACGACGCAGCCCGCCCGGTCGGCGAACAGCTCCCCGGCGTCCGCGTCGGGCAGCGGCAGCAGCGGCAGGTTCCGTTCCCCGGGCAGGCCCAGCGGGCGCCGCCCCGCGGCCAGCACCCGGAGGCCGGGGGCCCGGCGCAGCAGCCGCGCCACCAGCGGCGCGCACGCGTCCACCAGGTGCTCGTAGCCGTCCAGGATCAGCAGCAGCTCGCGGCCTGCGAGGTCGTCGCAGAGCGCGTCCCGGGTCGGGCGGCCGCTGTGGTCGGCCAGCTCCAGCGCCTCGGCGACGGCGTGGTCCAGCAGGTGCGGCTCCCGCACGTCGGACAGCTCGACCAGCCACACCCCGTCGCGGAAGCGGTCCCGGAGCGCCCGGCCGACCTGCACGGCGAGCCGCGTCTTGCCGACCCCGCCCATCCCCGTGAGCGCCACCAGCCGCGCGTCGGCCACGCTTCCGGTCAGCGCGGCCAGTTCGTCCACACGTCCGATGAACCGGTTCAGTTCCGCGGGCAGATTGCCCGGGCCCGGCAGACGGACGCGGTGGTCTCGGAAGGCGGGATCCGGTCCCCGGGAGCGTCGCATGGCACACGGAGCGTACTCGGACCTGTGCGGACCGTACAATCACGCCGCGTGGACGGGGGTACACCGCCGCAGGTGGTGCCGCGGCCCCCGGAATACCGGCCGTGGCACGGGGGAACGCGGTGCGGACGGGGAGCCCCGGCGCGATAGGGTCGACACCTGCCGACCGAGCAGGACGAGACAAGCAGAGAACCAGTCGGAAAGTGGTGTGAGCGTGTCCGGTGGAGAGGTGGCCGGGATCCTCGTGGCCGTCTTCTGGGCGATCCTCGTGTCGTTCCTCGCCCTCGTGCTGGTGAGGCTCGCGCAGACGCTGAAGGCGACGACGAAGATGGTCGACGAGGTGTCCGAGAAGGCCGTGCCGCTGCTCGCCGACGCGTCCGAGACCGTCCGCTCCGCGCACACCCAGCTCGCCCGCGTCGACGCGATCACCTCCGACGTGCAAGAGGTCACGGCCAACGCCTCCGCGCTCTCCTCGACCGTCTCCTCCGCCTTCGGCGGGCCGCTGGTCAAGGTCGCGGCGTTCGGCTACGGCGTCCGCCGTGCGATCGGCCGGAAGGGCGCGCCCGCGCCCGAGTCCCCCGTCGTCGTCGGCCGCACCCTGCCAGCCGCCCGCCGCAGCGGGCGCCGCACCCGCCGTTCCAAGGACTGATCACCGCGATGTTCCGCCGCGCATTCTGGTTCACCACCGGCGCAGCCGCCGGGGTGTGGGCCACCAACAAGGTCCACCGCAAGCTGCGCAAGCTCCAGCCCGACAGCCTCGCGGCGCAGGCAGCGGACAAGGCGGTGGAGACCGGACACCGGCTGCGCCGATTTGCATTGGACGTACGCGACGGAATGGCGGACCGTGAAGAGCAGTTGCACGAAGCGCTCGGTCTGACGGAGACCGCAGCGGCGCGCGAACTGCCGCCCGCCCGCCGGACCGACGCCCTCGCACCGCACCACCCCCCGACACGTATCACCCGGACAACCGGACCGAACCGAAACGAGGACCACTGATGGAGTCGGCTGAAATCCGCCGCCGCTGGCTGAGCTTCTTCGAGGAGCGCGGGCACACCGTCGTGCCCTCGGCGTCGCTCATCGCGGACGACCCGACGCTGCTGCTGGTCCCCGCGGGCATGGTCCCCTTCAAGCCGTACTTCCTCGGCGAGGTCAAGCCGCCGGCGCCGCGCGCCACCAGCGTCCAGAAGTGCGTGCGCACGCCGGACATCGAAGAGGTCGGCAAGACCACCCGGCACGGCACGTTCTTCCAGATGTGCGGCAACTTCTCCTTCGGCGACTACTTCAAGGAAGGCGCCATCAAGTACGCCTGGGAGCTGCTGACGACTCCCGTGGCGGAGGGCGGCTACGGCCTGGAGCCCGAGAAGCTCTGGGTCACCGTGTACCTGGACGACGACGAGGCCGAGCGCATCTGGCACGAGGTCGTCGGCGTGCCCAAGGAGCGCATCCAGCGCCTGGGCAAGTCGGAGAACTACTGGTCCATGGGCGTCCCCGGCCCCTGCGGCCCGTGCTCCGAGATCAACTACGACCGCGGCCCGGAGTTCGGGATCGAGGGCGGCCCGGCCGTCAACGACGAGCGGTACGTGGAGATCTGGAACCTGGTCTTCATGCAGTACGAGCGCGGCGAGGGCACCGGCAAGGAGGACTTCGAGATCCTCGGCGAGCTGCCCAGCAAGAACATCGACACCGGTCTCGGCCTCGAACGCCTCGCGATGATCCTGCAGGGCGTGCAGAACATGTACGAGACCGACACCCTGCGCGTCGTCATCGACAAGGCCACGGACCTCACCGGCGTCGCCTACGGTGCCGGCCAGGACACCGACGTCTCGCTGCGCGTCGTCGCCGACCACATGCGCACCTCCGTCATGCTCATCGGCGACGGCGTCACGCCCGGCAACGAGGGCCGCGGCTACGTGCTGCGCCGCATCATGCGCCGCGCCATCCGCAACATGCGCATCCTCGGCGCCACCGACCCGGTCGTCGCCGACCTCGTCGACGTGGTCATCAAGACGATGGGCCAGCAGTACCCGGAGCTCCTCCAGGACCGCAAGCGCATCGAGACCGTGGCCCTCGCCGAGGAGGCCGCCTTCCTCAAGACGCTGAAGGCCGGCACCAACATCCTCGACACCGCCGTGACCGAGACCAAGGCCGCCGGCGGCAAGGTCCTCGCCGGCGACAAGGCGTTCCTGCTCCACGACACCTGGGGCTTCCCGATCGACCTCACCCTCGAAATGGCCGCCGAGCAGGGCCTGTCGGTGGACGAGGACGGGTTCCGCCGCCTGATGAAGGAGCAGCGGGAGCGCGCCAAGGCCGACGCCCAGGCCAAGAAGCACGGCCACGCCGACATGTCCGCCTACCGCGAGGTCGCCGACAAGTCCGGCTCCACCGTCTTCACCGGCTACACCGACACCGACGGTGAGTCCACGGTCGTGGGCCTGGTCGTCAACGGCGCCTCGGCCCCCGCGGCCCACGAGGGCGACGAGGTCGAGGTCGTCCTGGACCGCACCCCGTTCTACGCCGAGGGCGGCGGCCAGCTCGCCGACACCGGCCGCATCAAGACGGACACCGGCGCCGTGATCGAGGTTCGCGACGTCCAGCAGCCGGTCCCGGGCGTCACCGTCCACAAGGGCTCGGTGCAGGTCGGCGAGATCACCGTGGGCTCGCCCGCGTACGCCACCATCGACATCAAGCGCCGCCGGGCCATCGCCCGCGCCCACAGCGCCACGCACCTCACGCACCAGGCGCTGCGGGACGCTCTCGGCCCCACGGCCGCCCAGGCCGGTTCGGAGAACTCCCCGGGCCGCTTCCGGTTCGACTTCGGCTCGCCGACCGCCGTGCCCGGCACGGTCCTCACGGACGTCGAGCAGAAGATCAACGAGGTGCTCTCGCGCGAACTGGACGTCACCGCCGAGGTGATGAGCATGGACGACGCGAAGAAGCAGGGCGCCATCGCCGAGTTCGGCGAGAAGTACGGCGACCGGGTCCGCGTGGTCACCATCGGCGACTTCTCCAAGGAGCTGTGCGGCGGCACGCACGTCCACAACACCGCCCAGCTGGGCCTGGTGAAGCTGCTCGGCGAGTCCTCCATCGGCTCCGGCGTGCGCCGCGTGGAGGCCCTGGTGGGCGTGGACGCGTACAACTTCCTCGCCCGTGAGCACACGGTCGTCTCGCAGCTCACCGAGCTGGTCAAGGGCCGGCCCGAGGAGCTGCCGGAGAAGGTCTCCGGCGTGCTCGCCAAGCTCAAGGAGGCCGAGAAGCAGATCGAGCAGTTCCGCGCGGAGAAGGTCCTCCAGGCCGCCGCCGGGCTCGCCGAGGGCGCCAAGAACGTGGGCGGCGTCGCGCTGGCCTCCGGCCAGGTGCCCGACGGCACCTCCGCCGACGACCTGCGCAAGCTCGTCCTGGACGTACGCGGCCGCATCCCGTCCGACCGTCCGGCCGTCGTGGCGCTGTTCTCGGTGGCCAACGGCCGCCCGGTGACCGTGATCGCCACCAACGAGGCGGCCCGCGAGCGCGGCATCAAGGCCGGCGAGCTGGTCCGTACGGCCGCCAAGACGCTCGGCGGCGGTGGCGGCGGCAAGCCGGACGTCGCCCAGGGCGGTGGCCAGAACGCCGCCGCCGTGCCCGAGGCCATCGAGGCCGTCGAGCGGCTCGTCGCCCAGGCCGGCTGAGGCACGTGAGCGGTATGCGACGCGGCAGGCGGATCGCCGTCGACGTCGGGGACGCCCGCATCGGGGTCGCCTCGTGCGACCCCGACGGGGTCCTCGCGACCCCGGTGGAGACCGTGCCGGGACGTGACGTCCCGGCCGCCCACCGGCGGCTGAAGGCGATCATCGAGGAGTACGAACCGCTGGAGGTCGTCGTCGGCCTGCCCCGCTCCCTGAACGGGGGAGAGGGGCCGGCCGCGGCCAAGGTGCGGGCGTTCGCCAAGGAGATGGCGAAGAACATCGCGCCGGTGCCGGTGCGGCTGGTGGACGAGCGGATGTCAACGGTCACCGCGGCCCAGGGGATGCGCGCCTCCGGTGTGAAGGCCAAGAAGGGACGTTCCGCCATCGATCAGGCGGCGGCCGTGGTCATCCTGCAGAGCGCCCTGGAAACCGAACGCACGTCCGGTCGGGTCCCTGGTGAGAGCGTCGAGGCGGACGTCTGATCGCAGTACGGTAACGTTCCGCGCGACCGGCCGCGTTCGAACAGTGGCGGGCGCAAGAAGAGGCGGTCAGTACACAAGCCGCGCTGCGACCACGGAGCGCACCGCCTCGCGGCTCTAGGGGATCGATGACTGAGTACGGCCGGGGCTACGGCTCCGAACCCTGGCATCCCGAGGACCCTCTGTACGGAGAGTCCTACGGTGACCAGGGCGCCTACGGCGGCCAGGCTTCCTACGGGAGCCAGGACCCCTACGCGGGTCAGGACGCCTACGCGGGACAGGGGCAGCAGGACTGGGACGGCGTTCCCGGCCACCAGCAGCACCAGTACGGCCAGCAGCAGTACGACCCGTACGGCCAGGCCGGGCAGACCGGGGGCGCGCCGTACGACCCGTACGGCCACCAGTCCGACCCCTACGGTCAGTCCGGCAGCTACGGGCAGCAGCCCGATCCGTACGGCCAGGGCGATCCCTACGGTCAGCAGCCCGACCCGTACGGCGGCGCGGCGCCGGACCACTACGGCACGCCCGGCGGCTACCCGGCACCGCATCAGGCGCAGCCGGCGGGGCACGACCGGACGGCGGCCATGCCTGTCATCCCCGGCGGTCCGCCGGGCGACGACGACTGGCAGCCGGCGGGGCAGGACGCGCCCTGGCAGGACGAGCCGGCCCGGCCCGAACCGGAGCCGGACCACGCCTTCTTCTCCGGCGGCGACGCGGACGGCGACCCCGAGGAGGACGCGGCCCCGCGCGAGAAGCGCCGGTCGGCACGGGACCGCCGCGACCGGGACCAGCGCCCGAAGCGCCGCGGCCGCGCGGTCGCCGCGGTCGTCGCCCTCGCGGTGATCGGCGGTGGCGGTTACCTGGCGTACGACCGCTTCGCCCCGCCGCCGGACTTCGACGGCGAGGGCAGCGGCAGCGTCCAGGTGGAGATCCCGGACGGCTCGCCCGTGCTCCAGATGGGGCTGCTCCTCAAGAAGGAGGGCGTGGTCAAGAGCGCCGACGCGTTCACCGCAGCGGTCACCGAGAACCCCAAGGCCGAGAGCGGCCTCCAGCCCGGCGCTTACACGCTGCGCAAGGGCATGTCGGCGGCGTCGGCCGTGGAGCTGATGCTCAGCCCGCAGAGCCGCAACGGCATGACGATCCCGGAGGGCATGCGGGCGGTCTCGGTCTACGAGCGGATCGACAAGAAGCTCGACCTGAAGGCCGGCACGACCAAGGGCGTCGCCGCGAGCGAGGCGAAGAACCTCGGCCTGCCGTCCTGGGCGGACGACGACCCCGACATCAAGGACCCGCTGGAGGGCTTCCTCTACCCCTCGACATACGCGGTGAGCCCCAAGGCGAAACCGGCGGACGTCCTCAAGCAGATGGTCGCGCGGGCGAAACAGAATTACGCCCGCTACGACCTGGTGGCGAACGCGAAGAAATACGGGCTGAAATCGCCGCTGCAGCTCGTCACGGTGGCCAGCCTCACCCAGGCCGAGGGCACCAGCCACAACGACTTCCGCAAGATGGCCGAGGTCGTCTACAACCGCCTGGACCGGAGCAATCCCGAGACCTGGGGCCGGCTCGAATTCGACTCGACGTACAACTACATCAAGAACCAGAGCGAACTCGACATTCCGATCAGTGCCATCAAGAACTACGACAACCCCTACAACACGTATTACTACAAGGGGCTGCCGCCGGGGCCGATCGGCAATCCGGGCGATGACGCGCTGAAGGCGGCGGTCAACCCGACCGACGACGGCTGGTACTACTTCGTCGCCATCAACGGGAAGTCGAAGTTCGCCAAGACCTACGCCGAGCACGAGAAGCTCGTCGCGGAATTCAACAAGACCCGTTAGGCCCCCGGCGACCCGCCAGGATCAGGGCCCGTGAGAGAACGGCTGAGGGCAGTACCCGTGTCAGGAACCCACCACAAGGCGGCGGTCCTCGGATCGCCCATCGCCCATTCGCTGTCCCCGGTGCTGCACCGCGCCGCGTACGACGAACTGGGGCTGACCGGCCGGGAGTACGGCCGCTTCGAGATCGACGAGGCGGCCCTGCCCGGCTTCCTGGCGGGGCTGGACGACGCCGAGTGGGCGGGCCTGTCGCTGACCATGCCGCTGAAGCGCGCGGTCATCCCGCTGCTCGACGGGATCAGCGAGACCGCCGCCTCCGTCGAGGCCGTCAACACCGTGATCTTCACCGAGGACGGCCGCCGCACCGGCGACAACACCGACATCCCCGGCATCCAGGAGGCGCTGCGCGAGCGCGGCGTGACGAGCGTCGCCGGCGCCGCGATCCTCGGCGCCGGCGCCACCGCCTCCTCCGCGCTCGCCGCGCTCGCCCGCATCTGTACCGGCGAGGTGACCGTGTACGTCCGCAGTCGGGCGCGCGCCGACGAGATGCGCGGCTGGGGCGAGCGGCTCGGTGTCGCCGTCCGCACCGCCCCCTGGGACGACGCCGCGGCCGCCTTCGAGGCGCCCCTGGTGATCGCCACGACCCCGGCCGGGACCACGGACGCGCTGGCCGCCGCCGTGCCCGCGCGGCCCGGCACCCTCTTCGACGTGCTGTACGAGCCGTGGCCCACCGCGCTGGCCGCCGCCTGGTCCGAGCGCGGCGGCGCGGTCGTCGGCGGCCTGGACCTCCTGGTCCACCAGGCCGTCCTCCAGGTCGAGCAGATGACCGGCTGCGAGCGGGCCCCGCTGGCCGCGATGCGCAAGGCCGGCGAGGCGGCGCTGGCCTCTCGCTGACCCGACTCCGGCCGGGGCCGGATCCGGCCGGAGGCCCGGCCGGACCGCGGACGCGGCGGTCCGCTCCCTGGACTGGGCGCCGGCCGCCGGGCCGGTCGTGGGAGGATCGGGGGAACAACGTACGCGCAGTACACAAGGAGCACCGTTGAGCAGGTTGCGCTGGCTGACGGCGGGGGAGTCGCACGGCCCCGCACTGGTGGCGACGCTGGAGGGCCTTCCGGCCGGCGTCCCCGTTACCACGGAGATGGTGGCGGACGCCCTGGCCCGTCGCCGGCTCGGCTATGGCCGCGGTGCCCGGATGAAATTCGAGCGTGACGAGGTCACCTTCCTCGGTGGCGTGCGGCACGGCCTCTCCCTGGGCTCGCCGGTCGCGGTCATGGTGGGCAACACCGAGTGGCCCAAGTGGGAGCAGGTCATGGCGGCCGACCCGGTCGACGAGGCGGAGCTGGCCGAGCTGGCCCGCAACGCCCCGCTGACCCGGCCCCGCCCCGGCCACGCCGACCTGGCCGGCATGCAGAAGTACGGCTTCGACGAGGCCCGCCCGATCCTGGAGCGCGCCTCGGCGCGCGAGACCGCGGCCCGCGTCGCGCTGGGGGCGGTGGCCCGCTCCTACCTCAAGGAGACGGCCGGCATCGAGATCGTCAGCCATGTCGTGGAGCTGGCCGCCGCCAAGGCCCCGTACGGCGTGTACCCCAAGCCCTCCGACGTGGAGAAGCTGGACGCCGACCCGGTGCGCTGCCTGGACCAGGACGCGTCGAAGGCGATGGTCGCGGAGATCGACCAGGCCCACAAGGACGGCGACACCCTCGGCGGCGTGGTCGAGGTCCTGGCGTACGGCGTGCCGGTCGGCCTCGGCAGCCACGTGCACTGGGACCGGCGCCTGGACGCCCGCCTGGCGGGTGCCCTGATGGGCATCCAGGCGATCAAGGGCGTCGAGGTCGGCGACGGCTTCGACCTGGCGCGTGTGCCGGGGTCGAAGGCGCACGACGAGATCCTGGCCACCGACGACGGGATCAAGCGCGCGTCGGGCCGCTCCGGCGGCACCGAGGGCGGCCTGACCACCGGCGAGCTGCTGCGCGTCCGCGCCGCGATGAAGCCGATCGCGACCGTGCCGCGCGCCCTGGCCACCGTCGACGTGACCACCGGCGAGGCGGCGCAGGCCCACCACCAGCGCTCCGACGTGTGCGCCGTGCCGGCCGCCGGCATCGTCGCCGAGGCCATGGTGGCGCTGGTCCTCGCGGACGCCGTGGCGGAGAAGTTCGGCGGCGACAGCGTCGCCGAGACCCGCCGCAACGTTCAGTCGTTCCTCGACAACCTGGCCATCCGGTGAGCGAGCCGGTGACCGGCCCGGCCGTCGTGCTCGTCGGCCCCATGGGGGTGGGCAAGACCACCACCGGGCTGGCGCTCGCCGAGCGGCTGGGCACCACCTTCCGGGACACCGACGCGGACATCGTCGCCGGGGCCGGCAAGGAGATCTCGGAGATCTTCATCGACGAGGGCGAGCCGCACTTCCGGGAGCTGGAGCGGCAGGCCGTGAGCGCCGCGGTGCGCGACCACGCCGGGGTACTGGCGCTCGGCGGCGGCGCGATCCTGGACGCGTCCACCCGCGAGCTGCTCTCGGGACTGCCCGTCGTCTTCCTGGAGATGGGCGTCGCCGAGGCCGTGAAGCGGGTGGGCCTGGACGCGCCGCGCCCGCTGCTGGCGGTCAACCCCCGGCAGCGCTGGCGCGAGCTGATGGCCGAGCGCCGCCCGCTGTACATGGAGGTGTCCCGCGCGGTGGTGTCCACGGAGGGGCGCACCCCCGAGGACGTCGCCGAGGCCGTCCTTGACGCATTGGAGCTGAGGAAAGCATGACCGACGCACCCACTCGTATCCACGTCGGCGGCTCCGCCGGTTCGGACCCCTACGACGTGCTCGTCGGCCGGCAGCTGCTGGGCGAGCTGCCCTCGCTGATCGGCAATCAGGCCAAGCGGGTCGCGGTCCTGCACCCCGAGGCGCTGGCCGCCACCGGTGAAGCGCTGCGCGAGGACCTCGCGGGCCAGGGCTACGAGGCCATCGCGATCCAGCTGCCGAACGCCGAGGAGGCCAAGACCGCCGAGGTCGCGGCGTACTGCTGGAAGGCGCTCGGGCAGACCGGCTTCACCCGCACCGACGTCGTGGTGGGCGTCGGCGGCGGCGCCACCACCGATGTCGCGGGCTTCGTCGCGGCCACCTGGCTGCGCGGGGTGCGCTGGATCGCCGTGCCGACCACCGTGCTGGGCATGGTGGACGCGGCCGTGGGCGGCAAGACGGGCATCAACACCGCCGAGGGCAAGAACCTCGTCGGCGCCTTCCACCCGCCGGCCGGCGTGCTGTGCGATCTCGCGGCGCTGGACTCGCTGCCGGTGCACGACTACGTCTCGGGCCTGGCCGAGGTCATCAAGGCGGGCTTCATCTCCGACCCGGCCATCCTGGACCTGATCGAGAGCGACCCGGAGGCCGCGAAGCGCCCCGACGGGCCGCACACCGCCGAGCTGCTCGAACGTGCCATCCGCGTCAAGGCCGAGGTGGTCTCCTCCGACCTCAAGGAGTCGGGCCTGCGGGAGATCCTCAACTACGGCCACACGCTCGCGCACGCCATCGAGAAGAACGAGCGGTACAACTGGCGGCACGGCGCGGCCGTTTCGGTGGGCATGGTCTTCGCCGCCGAGCTGGGCCGGATCGCCGGGCGCCTGGACGACGCGACCGCCGACCGGCACCGCACCGTCCTCGGCGCCGTCGGCCTGCCGCTGACCTACCGCGGTGACCAGTGGCCCAAGCTGCTGGAGACGATGAAGGTCGACAAGAAGTCCCGGGGCGACCTGCTGCGCTTCATCGTCCTGGACGGGCTGGCGAAGCCGACCGTGCTGGAGGGCCCGGACCCGGCGATGCTCCTCGCGGCGCACGCCGAGATCGCCGCCTGAGACCCGCCGGGCACTTCCCACCGCCCCCGGCCGTTGCCACAACTACGGCCGGGGGCAGTACCGTTCCGTAGAACCCGGGCCTGACGACCCACCACCTCACCCCACGAGACGGAGAGCCACCGGATGCAGCACCCAGGGGGGGCTCCGCTGCCACCGCCGCATCTGCCGGGCAGTGCCGGCGCCTGGGCCGAGCACCAGGCCCGTTCCATACCCTCCGGGCCGCACCGGCCCCCGGCACCGGCCGCGCCGCCCCCGCCGCAGGGCGCCCCCACGGGCCCGCCCCCGCCGCCGCAGGGCGCGCCGGCCGGTCCGCCCCCGCCGCCGCAGGGTGCTCCCACGGGTCCGCCGCCCCCGCAGCAGGGGGCGCCGGCCGGCTGGGGCGGCAACCGGCAGGCGGCGCGGCCCGAGACCGCCACGGGCCACATCCAGCTGCCCACCGGCAATCCCGTCGCGCTGCCCACGCCGCCGCCCGGCACGGCCGCGCCCGACGTCGCGCACACCGCCGTCGCGGTGCTGCTCATCGGTCCCGCGGGCGCCGGCAAGACCAGCGTCGCCCGGCACTGGGCCGACATCCGCCGCGTCCCCACCGCGCACATCAGCCTGGACGACGTACGCGAATGGGTCCGCGCGGGGTTCGCCGACCCGCAGCAGGGCTGGAACGACCACTCCGAGGCGCAGTACCGTCTCGCCCGCCGGACCTGCGGCTTCGCCGCGCGCAACTTCCTCGCCAACGGCATCTCCTGCATCCTCGACGACGCCGTCTTCCCCGACCGCCCGGTGGTCGGACTGGGCGGCTGGAAGCGCCATGTGGGCCCGGGGCTGCTGCCCGTGGTCCTCCTGCCGGGCCTGGAGATCGTGCTCGAACGCAACGCCCAGCGCAGCGGCAACCGCCGGCTGACCGACGAAGAGGTCGCCCGTATCCACGGCCGGATGGCCGGCTGGTACGGCTCCGGCCTGCCGATCATCGACAACTCGCAGCACGACGTCGCCACCACCGCCCGGATGCTCGACGAGGTCGTGGCCCGCAGCCTGGCCAGCCCGCCGGCCTGGTGAAGGGGCCGGCCCGGTTCCCACCGGGCCGGAAACCCCCACAGACGCGCTCAAAGCGCGCGACTCGTGGCGTACTCGTACGCTCGGTACATGCCAGACATGTACGCAACCCGACGCGCCCGGTTGCGTGACCGCTATGCCGCGGCCGGCACCGGCGCGGGCGCGACCGACACCGCTGCGGCGCTCGTTTCGAGCCCCGCCAACATCCGCTACCTCACCGGCTGCGCGCCCCGCGGAGCCGCGCTGCTGCTGCACGAGGGCGACGACACGCTGCTCTGCCCCACCGCACCCACCGGCGAGCCGTCGGAGGGGCGGCCGGCCGAGAACCTCCGGGTCAGCCTGCTGCCCGCGCACACCGGCGACCCGACCGTCGCCGCCGCCGACCTCGCCGCGAAGGCCGGGGCGGAGACGCTCGCCGTGGAGGAGCACCACCTCACCGTGGCCCGGCATCGCGCACTGCGCTCCGTGGCGCCCGGCCTGCGCCTGGCGGACCTGGGCTGTGCCGTGGAGGCGCAGCGGCTGGTGAAGGACCAGGACGAGATCGCCTGCCTGCGCATCGCCGCCGAGATCACCGACCAGGCGCTCGGCGAGCTGCTGGAGTCGATCCTCGTGGGCCGCACCGAACGCCATCTCGCGCTGGAGCTGGAGCGCCGGCTCGTCGATCACGGGGCGGACGGCCCGGCCTTCGCCACCTCCGTGGCCACCGGGCCGAACTCCGGCCGCCCGGGTCATCTGCCCACCGACCGACGGGTCGAGGAAGGTGACTTTCTCACGGTGAGTCTGGGCGCCGACTACCGCGGCTACCGCTGCGAGATCGGCCGTACGTTCGTCATCGGCACCACGCCGGCGGACTGGCAGATCGAGCTGTACGACCTCGTCTTCGCAGCCCAGAGGGCAGGCAGGGAGGCGCTCGCGCCCGGTGTGGAGTGCCGCGAAGTGGACCGCGCGGCGCGGCAGGTGCTGGCCTCAGGGGGGCACGAAGAGGGGCTCGGACCATGGACCGGACACGGCGTGGGGCTCGAAATCGCCGAGGACCCTCAGCTGTCACCTGCGGCCATGGGTAAACTGGACGCTTGCGTGCCGGTCACTGTCGATCCCGGGGTTCACCTCCCGGGCCGCGGCGGTGTCCGGATCGACGACACACTCGTCGTCCGCCCCGAGGCGGACGGCGGGCCAGAGCTACTCACGATCACGACCAAGGAGCTGCTCGCCCTCTGAGCCTTGACGGGCCCGGAGCGTGCGTTGCGTCTTCCGGGTCCCCACCACCTGCAGTCCAGGAGATACCGCAACCGTGGCATCCACGAACGACCTCAAGAACGGCATGGTGCTCAAGCTCGAAGGGGGCCAGCTGTGGTCCGTTGTCGAGTTCCAGCACGTCAAGCCCGGCAAGGGCCCGGCCTTCGTCCGTACCAAGCTGAAGAACGTGCTCTCCGGCAAGGTGGTGGACAAGACCTTCAACGCCGGCGTGAAGGTCGAGACGGCCAACGTCGACAAGCGCGGGATGCAGTTCTCGTACATGGACGGCGAGTACTTCGTCTTCATGGACATGGACACCTACGACCAGCTGATGGTCGACCGCAAGGCTGTCGGTGACGCCGCGAACTACCTCATCGAGGGCTTCGAGGCCGTCGTCGCGCAGCACGACGGCGAGGTGCTCTACGTCGAGCTGCCCGCCGCGGTCGAGCTGTCCATCAAGGAGACCGAGCCGGGCGTCCAGGGCGACCGCTCCACCGGCGGCACCAAGCCCGCCACGCTGGAGACCGACCACGTCATCCAGGTCCCGCTCTTCATCACCACCGGTGAGAAGATCAAGGTCGACACCCGCTCCGGCGAGTACCTCGGTCGGGTGAACAGCTAACCGTGGCTGCCCGTAACAAGGCCCGCAAGCGCGCCTTCCAGATCCTCTTCGAGGCCGACCAGCGCGGCGCCGACGTGCAGACCGTGCTCGCGGACTGGATGCGGCACGCCCGGACCGACCCCCGGCAGCCCCCGGTCAACGAGTACACCCTTGAGCTTGTCGAGGGGTACGCGGACCACGTCGAGCGGATCGACGAGCTGATCGCGCAGTACGCGGTCGGCTGGACGCTCGACCGGATGCCGGTCGTCGACCGCAACATCCTGCGGCTCGGCGCCTACGAGCTGATCTGGGTGGACGAGACTCCGGACGCGGTCGTGATCGACGAGGCCGTGCAGCTGGCCAAGGAGTTCTCCACCGACGACTCGCCGTCCTTCGTGAACGGCATGCTCGGCCGTCTGAAGGACATGAAGCCGAGCCTGCGCCGGGGCTGACGCCCGGCACCCCAGGCTCCGCACACGTCCACCGGGCCCGGCGACGGAAGAGGTTTCTTCCGCCCGGGCCTGGTGCCGTTGCGGGGCCTGCTCTACGTTCGGCCGGATGTCCGAATCCCTCGCACACCGCGCCGCCGGGGACGCCCCCGCCACCCTCCTCGCCCGCCTGGACGCGCTGCGCGCCGCCGACCTGCCGGTGCACGGCGGCCGGACCATGGCGTACGTCTACGACTCCGGGCTGCCCGGCACCGAGGAGCTGGCGGCCGCCGCGTACGCCCGTTTCGCCGGGGTCAACGGCCTGGACATGACGGCCTTCCCGAGCGTCGTGGCGCTGGAGAACGACCTCGTGGGCGCCGCCTCCCGGCTGCTGGGCGGGACCGCCGCCACCGTCGGCACCTTCACCAGCGGCGGTACGGAGAGCTGCCTCCTGGCCGTGCTCACGGCGCGTGAGCACGCGCGCCGGACGCGCGGGGTCCACGCGCCCGAAGTGCTCCTCCCCGAGACGGCGCACGCCGCCTTCCACAAGGCGGCGGCCCTCTTCGGACTGCGCGCAGTAACCGTCCCCGTCGACCCCGCCACCCACCGGGTGCGCGCCGCGGACGTCGCCGCGGCCCTCACCGACCGCACGGCGCTGGTGGTGGTCTCCGCGCCCTCGTACGCACACGGGGTGATCGACCCGGTGGCCGAGGTCGCGGCCGTCGCCGCCGCACGCGGCGTCCTCTGCCACGTCGACGCCTGCATCGGCGGCTGGTACCTGAGCCACCTGCGGCGGGCCGGCGACGCGCCGGAGCTGCCGTCCTTCGACCTGTCCGTACCGGGCGTCAGCTCGCTCTCGGTGGACCTGCACAAGTACGCCTACACGCCCAAGGGCGCGTCGGTCCTGCTGCTGCGCGACGCCGAGCTGCGCCGGCACGGCTGGTTCGCGCACGCCTCCTGGCCGGGCTATCCCGTCGTCAACGCCACGCTCCAGGGCACCAAGTCCGCGGGGCTGCTGGCCGCCGCCTGGGCCGTGGTGCGGCACATCGGCACCGACGGCTACACGGAGCTGTCGCGGCGGGTGCACCGGGCGACCGGCGACCTGGTGCGCGGCATCGGCGCCCTGGACGGCCTGCGGGTGCTCGGGCCGCCGGACGCCTCGCTGGTCGCGGTGGCGGCGGACGAGCCCGCTCTGGACGTCTTCGTGGTGGCCGACGAGATCCGGGAGGCGGGCTGGTACCTGCAGCCGCAGCCGGCGTACGGGTCCTCGCCCGCGACCCTCCATCTGACGGTCACGGCGGCGGTGGCGGGGGAGGAGAGCGTCGCGGAGCTGCTGGACGCGCTCGCGGCGGCGGTGGCGCGGGCGCGGCAGCGCGGCCCGGCGGTGGTGAGCCCGGAGCTGCGGGCCGCCGCGGCCGCGCTCGACCCGGAGGCGCTGACCCCCGAGGAGGTCGACGTGGCCCTGGAATTGGCCGGAATCGGCAGGTCAGGGGCGTTGCCCGAGAGGATGGCGCCGGTGCTCGCGGTGCTGCAGGCGATGCCGCCCCGGCTCACCGAGCGGCTGCTGCCCGAGGTCATCGGGCGGCTGTACCGGACGGCGGGGTGAGCGGCGGCCGCGCACGAAGACGCCTCGGGGCGGGAGCATGCGGCTCCCGCCCCGAGGCGTGTCGTTTCTGCTCAGTGGCCGAGGCTCAGATGTCCTCGTGCTGGACCGCGCGGCGCGCGTCGGCGTCCAGGACGCCCCAGCTGATCAGCTGCTCGGTGAGGACCGAGGGGGACTGGTCGTAGATGACCGCCAGCGTGCGCAGGTCGTCCTGGCGGATCGAGAGCACCTTGCCGTTGTAGTCGCCGCGCTGGCTCTGGATCGTCGCGGCGTAGCGCTGCAGCGGTCCGGCCTTCTCCTGCGGGACGTGGGCGAGGCGCTCCAGGTCCAGCACCAGCTTCGGCGGCGGCTCGGCGGCACCGCCCGGGGTCGTGCCCGGAAGCAGCTCCTGGACCGGCACGCCGTAGAAGTCCGCCAGCTCGGCCAGGCGCTGCACGGTCACGGCACGGTCGCCGCGCTCGTACGAACCCACCACCACGGCCTTCCAGCGGCCCTGGGACTTCTCCTCGACACCGTGAAGGGAGAGGCCCTGCTGGGTGCGGATGGCGCGGAGCTTGGCCCCGAGCTGTTTAGCGTATTCGCTGGACATAAAGCTCCCCAGACAGCTGTCTCGATATGCGGCTCGGCCGCGCGGCTGGTAACTCACTGTGAGGTTACGCAGCGTAATTTGGCTTCGTCAAGCCGAATGAGGCATACCGCTGACCGTCGGGGGTGCTTACGGCCGATGTTCGGGTCCCTGGTACCGTGAATGCGGTAAATCCGACGTCCTTTAAGGTCCGTCCCGTGAGGCGGAGAAGGAGGTCCGTTTCGTATGGACGCAACACCTGCGACTCCGGCGCGCCCCGTTCTGGAAGGCCCGGACATCGCGCGCATGCTGACCCGCATCGCCCACGAGATCGTGGAGCGCGCCAAGGGCGCCGAGGATGTGGTCCTGCTCGGCATTCCCACCCGCGGCGTCTTCCTCGCCCGCCGGCTCGCCGCCAAGCTCGAAGAGATCACCGGCCGCGCGGTCCCCGTCGGCTCGCTCGACATCACGATGTACCGCGACGACCTGCGCCTGGGCCCTGCCCGCACGCTCGCGCGCACCGACATCCCCGGTGACGGCATCGAGGGCCGGGTGGTCCTCCTCGTCGACGACGTGCTCTTCTCGGGCCGCACGATCCGCGCGGCCCTGGACGCCCTGAACGACATCGGGCGGCCGCGCGCCGTGCAGCTCGCCGTCCTGGTCGACCGCGGCCACCGCGAGCTGCCGATCCGCGCCGACTACGTCGGCAAGAACCTCCCCACGTCGCTGCGCGAGACGGTCAAGGTCCAGCTCGCCGAGGAGGACGGCCGGGACGCCGTACTGCTCGGCGTCAAGCAGGACAAGCAGGCTCCGACCGCACAGGCCGCCGAGCGCTAGGCCTCCCGTACGCCCCGGGTGCGCCCGGGCGCGCACAGCCATGCCCGCTCGACGGACATTTCCGCTTACCTGCCTCACTCACGGAGAAACCGGATGAAGCGTCACCTCATCTCGGCCGCCGACCTCTCGCGCGACGACGCCGTCCTGATCCTCGACACCGCCGAGGAGATGGCCCGGGTCGCCGACCGGCCGATCAAAAAGCTGCCCACCCTGCGCGGGCGCACCGTCGTCAACCTCTTCTTCGAGGACTCCACCCGTACCCGGATCTCCTTCGAGGCCGCCGCCAAGCGCCTCTCCGCGGACGTCATCAACTTCTCCGCCAAGGGCTCGTCCGTCTCCAAGGGCGAGTCGCTGAAGGACACCGCGCTGACCCTGGAGGCGATGGGCGCCGACGCCGTCGTCATACGGCACCACGACTCCGGCGCGCCGCACCGCCTGGCCACCTCCGGCTGGATCGGCGGCTCGGTGATCAACGCCGGCGACGGCACCCACGAGCACCCCACGCAGGCCCTCCTGGACGCCTTCACCATGCGCCGCCGGCTGGCGGGCGGCGAGGGCGACCTGGCCGGCCGCCGCATCACGATCGTCGGCGACATCCTGCACAGCCGCGTCGCCCGCTCCAACGTCCACCTGCTGACGACGCTGGGCGCCGAGGTCACGCTCGTCGCGCCGCCCACCCTCGTCCCGGTGGGCGTGGAGACCTGGCCCTGCGAGGTCTCGTACGACCTGGACGCGGTGGTCGCCAAGTCCGACGCGGTCATGATGCTGCGCGTCCAGCGCGAGCGGATGAACGCCGCGTTCTTCCCGACCGAGCGGGAGTACGCCCGTCGGTACGGCCTGGACGGCGACCGGATGGCCCGGATGCCCGAGCACGCCGTCGTGATGCACCCCGGCCCGATGAACCGCGGCATGGAGATCACCGCCGAGGTCGCCGACTCGCCGCGCTGCACCGCCGTGGAGCAGGTCACCAACGGCGTCAGCATCCGGATGGCGGTCATGTACCTCCTGCTGGGCGGCAACGAGCCGGCCCTCACCACCAGCACTCGCACCGAGGAGAGCAAGTAACCATGGGCAAGATCCTTATCCGCGGCGCGAAGGTCCTCGGTGGCGACGCGCAGGACGTCCTGATCGACGGCGAGACCATCGCCGAGGTGGGCGCCGGGCTGAGCGCCGAGGGCGCCGAGATCGTCGAGGCGGACGGCAAGATCCTGCTGCCGGGCCTGGTCGACCTCCACACCCACCTGCGCGAGCCGGGCCGCGAGGACTCCGAGACGGTCCTGACCGGCACGAAGGCCGCCGCGGTCGGCGGGTACACCTCCGTGTACGCCATGGCCAACACCTTCCCGGTCGCCGACACCGCCGGCGTCGTCGAGCAGGTCTGGCGACTGGGCAAGGAGTCCGGCTACTGCGACGTGCAGCCGGTCGGCGCCGTCACGGTCGGCCTGGAGGGCAAGAAGCTCGCCGAGCTGGGCGCCATGCACGACTCCGCCGCCAACGTCCGGGTCTTCTCCGACGACGGCAAGTGCGTCGACGACGCGGTGATCATGCGGCGCGCCCTGGAGTACGTGAAGGCCTTCGACGGCGTGGTGGCCCAGCACGCCCAGGAGCCCCGCCTCACCGAGGGCGCCCAGATGAACGAGGGCATCGTCTCCGCCGAGCTGGGGCTGGGCGGCTGGCCGGCCGTCGCCGAGGAGTCGATCATCGCCCGCGACGTCCTCCTCGCCGACCACGTCGGCTCCCGCGTGCACATCTGCCACCTCTCCACCGCCGGCTCCGTCGAGATCATCCGCTGGGCCAAGTCCCGCGGCATCGACGTGACCGCCGAGGTCACCCCGCACCACCTGCTCCTCACCGACGAGCTGGTGCGCACGTACAACCCGGTCTACAAGGTCAACCCGCCGCTGCGCACCGAGCGCGACGTCATGGCGCTGCGCGAGGCGCTGGCCGACGGCACGATCGACATCGTCGCCACCGACCACGCCCCGCACCCGCACGAGGACAAGGACTGCGAGTGGGGCGCGGCGGCCATGGGCATGGTCGGCCTGGAGACCGCGCTGTCCGTGGTCCAGCACACGATGGTCGACACCGGACTGCTGACCTGGGCGCAGGTCGCCGACCGGATGTCCGTCCGCCCCGCGGTCATCGGTCGTCTGGAGGGCCACGGCCGTCCTGTCTCGGCAGGCGAGCCCGCCAACCTCACCCTGGTCGATTCCGCTTACCGTGGAGCTGTGGACCCCGCAGGGTTCGCCTCCCGCAGCCGCAACACCCCGTACGAGGGCCGCGAGCTGCCGGGCCGTGTCACCCACACGTTCCTGCGGGGCCGGGCAACGGTCGTGGACGGGAAGCTGGCGTGACACCTCATTCGATCTTGATTCCTCTGGCCGCCGCGCAGAAGTCGGCCGAGGTCACCAACTGGCCCGCGCGGATCGGCTGGGTCGTCGGCCTGCTGCTCTTCATCGCGCTGCTGTACTGGCTGATGCGTGAGGGCTGGAAGTGGCGCGGCACGCTCCAGGGCGACCTGCCCGAGCTGCCTGTCACTCCGGAGGAGCCCGGCGAGCCGCGGCTCACGATGAGCGGCCGGTACCACGGCTCCACCACCGCCGGGCAGTGGCTCGACCGGATCGTGGCCCGCGGGCTCGGCACCCGCAGCCGCGCCGAGGTCACCCTCACGGAGCAGGGCGTGGACGTCGTCCGGCCCGGGGCGCAGGACTTCTTCATCCCCGCCGCCGACCTGCTCGGCGCCCGCCTGGACAAGGGCATCGCCGGCAAGGTCCTGCCCGAGGGCGGCCTGCTGGTGCTCACCTGGCGGCTGGGCGAGAAGGAGATCGACTCCGGTTTCCGCTCCGACCGGGCCGCCGAGCACTCCGCGTGGGTGACCGCCCTCGACGAGACCATCCAGCGCAACGACGCGCTGGTCAGCACGACCACCGAAACGGAAGGCGCACGATGACGACCTCCACCCGGGGAGCCGCGAAGGTTCCCGCCGTACTCGTCCTGGAGGACGGCCGCAGCTTCCGCGGCCGCGCCTACGGGGCCGTGGGGGAGACCTTCGGCGAGGCGGTGTTCTCCACCGGCATGACCGGCTACCAGGAGACCCTGACCGACCCCTCTTACCACCGCCAGGTGGTCGTCATGACCGCCCCGCACATCGGTAACACGGGCGTCAACGACGAGGACCCCGAGTCGAAGCAGATCTGGGTCTCCGGTTACGTCGTCCGTGACCCCGCCCGTACCCCCTCGAACTGGCGCTCCGTCCGCACCCTGGACGACGAGCTGACCGCCCAGGGCATCGTCGGCATCAGCGGCGTCGACACCCGCGCGCTCACCCGCCACCTGCGCGAGCGCGGCGCGATGCGCGTCGGCATCTTCTCCGGCGACGCGCTGCCCGACGAGGGCACGCTGCTGGAGAAGGTCCGGCAGGCCCCCGAGATGAAGGGCGCGAACCTCTCCGCCGAGGTCGCCACCCAGGAGACGTACGTCGTCCCGGCGATCGGCACGAAGAAGTTCACCGTCGCCGCCATCGACCTGGGCATCAAGGGCATGACCCCGCACCGGATGGCCGAGCGCGGCATCGAGGTGCACGTCCTGCCCGCGACCGCCACCGCCGAGGACGTCTACGCGGTGAACCCGGACGGCGTGTTCTTCTCGAACGGCCCCGGTGACCCGGCCACCGCCGAGCACCCGGTCGCCCTGATGCAGGCCGTGCTGGAGCGGAAGACCCCGCTGTTCGGCATCTGCTTCGGCAACCAGATCCTGGGCCGCGCGCTCGGCTTCGGCACCTTCAAGCTGAAGTACGGCCACCGCGGCATCAACCAGCCCGTGCAGGACCGTTCCACCGGCAAGGTGGAGGTCACCGCGCACAACCACGGCTTCGCCGTGGACGCGCCGCTCGACAAGGTCTCCGACACCCCCTACGGCCGTGCCGAGGTCTCCCACGTCTGTCTGAACGACAACGTGGTGGAGGGCCTCCAGCTGCTCGACCAGCCGGCCTTCAGCGTCCAGTACCACCCCGAAGCGGCGGCCGGTCCCCACGACGCCGCGTACCTGTTCGACCGCTTCGTATCCCTGATGGAGGGCCAGCGTGCCTAAGCGCACCGATATCCAGTCCGTCCTGGTCATCGGCTCCGGCCCGATCGTCATCGGCCAGGCCGCCGAGTTCGACTACTCCGGCACCCAGGCCTGCCGCGTGCTCAAGGCCGAGGGCCTGCGCGTCATCCTGGTGAACTCCAACCCGGCGACGATCATGACCGACCCGGAGATCGCCGACGCCACCTACGTCGAGCCGATCACCCCCGAGTTCGTCGAGAAGATCATCGCCAAGGAGCGCCCCGACGCGCTGCTGCCCACGCTGGGCGGCCAGACCGCGCTGAACACCGCGATCTCCATGCACGACCAGGGCGTCCTGGAGAAGTACGGCGTCGAGCTGATCGGCGCCAACGTCGAGGCGATCAACAAGGGCGAGGACCGCGATCTCTTCAAGGAGGTCGTGGAGGAGGTCCGCAAGAAGATCGGCCACGGCGAGTCCGCGCGCTCCTACATCTGCCACTCCATGGACGACGTCATGAAGGGCGTCGAGGAGCTGGGCGGCTACCCCGTCGTCGTCCGCCCCTCCTTCACCATGGGCGGTGCCGGTTCCGGCTTCGCGCACGACGAGGAGGAGCTGCGCCGCATCGCCGGCCAGGGCCTCACACTCTCCCCGACCACCGAGGTGCTCCTGGAGGAGTCCATCCTCGGCTGGAAGGAGTACGAGCTGGAGCTGATGCGCGACAAGAACGACAACGTCGTGGTCGTCTGCTCCATCGAGAACTTCGACCCGATGGGCGTGCACACCGGCGACTCGATCACCGTCGCCCCGGCGATGACGCTGACCGACCGCGAGTACCAGATCCTCCGGGACGTGGGCATCGCGATCATCCGCGAGGTCGGCGTCGACACCGGCGGCTGCAACATCCAGTTCGCGGTCAACCCCGAGGACGGCCGGGTCATCGTCATCGAGATGAACCCGCGTGTCTCCCGCTCCTCCGCGCTCGCCTCGAAGGCCACCGGCTTCCCGATCGCCAAGATCGCCGCCCGGCTCGCCGTCGGCTACACGCTGGACGAGATCCCGAACGACATCACCGAGAAGACCCCGGCGTCCTTCGAGCCCACGCTCGACTACGTCGTGGTCAAGGTGCCCCGCTTCGCCTTCGAGAAGTTCCCGGCCGCCGACGCCACCCTCACCACCACCATGAAGTCGGTGGGCGAGGCCATGGCCATCGGCCGTAACTTCACCGAGGCGCTCCAGAAGGCGCTGCGCTCGACGGAGAAGAAGGGCAGCTCCTTCGCCTTCACCGGCGAGCCCGGCGACAAGGCCGAGCTGCTGGCCACGGCGCAGACGCCGACCGACGGCCGGATCAACACCGTCATGCAGGCGATCCGCGCCGGGGCCACCCCGCAGGAGGTCTTCGACGCCACGAAGATCGACCCGTGGTTCGTCGACCAGCTCTTCCTGGTCAAGGAGATCGCCGACGAGATCGCGGCCGCCGACAAGCTCGGCCCCGAGATCCTCGCCGAGGCGAAGCGGCACGGCTTCTCCGACGCCCAGATCGCCGGGATCCGGGAGCTGCGCGAGGACGTCGTCCGCGAGGTCCGGCACGCGCTCGGCGTCCGCCCGGTCTACAAGACGGTCGACACCTGCGCCGCCGAGTTCGCCGCGAAGACGCCGTACTTCTACTCCTCCTACGACGAGGAGACCGAGGTCGCGTCCCGCGAGAAGCCCGCGGTGATCATCCTGGGCTCCGGCCCGAACCGCATCGGCCAGGGCATCGAGTTCGACTACTCCTGCGTCCACGCCTCCTTCGCGCTCAGCGAAGCGGGCTACGAGACCGTGATGGTCAACTGCAACCCGGAGACCGTCTCCACGGACTACGACACCTCCGACCGGCTGTACTTCGAGCCGCTGACGCTCGAAGACGTGCTGGAGATCGTGCACGCCGAGCAGGCGGCCGGGCCGGTCGCGGGCGTCATCGTGCAGCTCGGCGGCCAGACCCCGCTGGGCCTCGCGCAGGCGCTGAAGGACAACGGCGTGCCGATCGTCGGCACCTCGCCCGAGGCCATCGACCTCGCCGAGGAGCGCGGCGCCTTCGGCCGCGTGCTCACCGAGGCCGGGCTGCCCGCGCCGAAGTACGGCACCGCCTTCTCGTACGACGACGCCAAGAAGATCGCCGCCGAGATCGGCTACCCGGTCATGGTGCGCCCGTCCTACGTCCTCGGCGGCCGCGGCATGGAGATCGTCTACGACGAGCCGTCGCTCGGCGAGTACCTGGAGCGGCACGCGGGCCTCATCGATCAGCACCCCGTGCTGATCGACCGCTTCCTCGACGACGCCATCGAGATCGACGTCGACGCGCTCTACGACGGCCAGGAGCTCTACCTCGGCGGCGTCATGGAGCACATCGAGGAGGCCGGCATCCACTCCGGCGACTCCGCCTGCGCGCTGCCCCCGATCACCCTCGGCGGCTTCGACATCAAGCGGCTGCGCGCCTCCACCGAGGCCATCGCCAAGGGCGTCGGCGTCCGCGGACTGATCAACATCCAGTTCGCCATGGCCGGCGACATCCTCTACGTCCTGGAGGCCAACCCGCGCGCCTCCCGTACGGTGCCCTTCACCTCGAAGGCCACCGCGGTACCGCTCGCCAAGGCCGCCGCGCGCATCTCGCTCGGCGCGACCGTCGCCGAGCTGCGCGCCGAGGGCATGCTCCCGAAGACCGGCGACGGCGGCACGCTCCCCATGGACGCGCCGATCTCCGTCAAGGAGGCCGTGATGCCCTGGTCGCGCTTCCGCGACATGCAGGGCCGCGGCGTGGACACCGTCCTCGGCCCGGAGATGCGCTCCACCGGCGAGGTCATGGGCATCGACTCGGTCTTCGGCACGGCGTACGCCAAGTCGCAGGCCGGCGCGTACGGCGCGCTGCCCACGAAGGGCCGTGCGTTCGTCTCCGTCGCCAACCGCGACAAGCGCGCGATGATCTTCCCGGCCCGTGAGCTGGTCCAGCACGGCTTCGAGCTGCTCGCCACCTCCGGCACCGCCGAGGTGCTGCGCCGTAACGGCATCAACGCCACCGTCGTGCGCAAGCAGTCCGAGGGCGAGGGCCCGAACGGCGAGAAGACCATCGTCCAGCTCATCCACGACGGCCAGGTCGACCTGATCGTCAACACCCCGTACGGCACCGGTGGCCGCCTGGACGGCTACGACATCCGTACGGCGGCGGTGGCCCGCTCCGTGCCCTGCCTGACCACGGTCCAGGCCCTCGCGGCCGCCGTGCAGGGCATCGAGGCGGTGTCCCGCGGCGAGGTCGGCGTGCGCTCCCTCCAGGAGCACGCCGAGCACCTGACGGCAGCCCGCGACTAAGCAGCCGGCCGAACGAGGGGGACACCGCGACCGGTGTCCCCCTCTTCATGAGCTCAAGCGGCCCACCAGGCCCTTCCGAGGACATCACCATGTACAAGTTCTTCTTCCAGCTCGTCTTCAAGCGGATGGACCCCGAGCAGGCGCACCACCTGGCCTTCGGCTGGATCCGGCTGGCCGCGCGCATTCCGGTGCTGCGGACCTTCGTGGCCGCCGCCCTCGCGCCGCGCCACAAGGAGCTGCGCGTCGAGGCCCTCGGGCGGCGCATGCACGGCCCCTTCGGACTCGCCGCAGGCTTCGACAAGAACGCCGTCGCGATCGACGGCATGACCATGCTCGGCTTCGACCACGTCGAGATCGGCACCGTCACCGCGCAGCCGCAGCCCGGCAACCCCAAGAAGCGCCTCTTCCGCCTCGTGAAGGACCGCGCGCTGATCAACCGCATGGGGTTCAACAACGAGGGCTCCGCGGCCGTGGCGGCCCGTCTGGCGGCCCGCAAGGCCGGTCTCGGTAACAAGCACAGCAGGACGACGCTGGGCGTCAACATCGGCAAGACCAAGGTCGTGCCGGAGGCCGAGGCGGTCGGCGACTACGTCACCTCCACCGAGCGGCTGGCCGGCCACGCCGACTACCTCGTGGTCAACGTCTCCTCGCCGAACACCCCCGGCCTGCGCAACCTCCAGGCCGTCGACCACCTGCGCCCGCTGCTCTCCGCCGTACGCGAGGCCGCCGACCGCACCGTCACCGGGCGCCGCGTGCCCCTGCTGGTGAAGATCGCCCCCGACCTGGCCGACGAGGACGTCGACGCGGTCGCCGACCTCGCCGTGGAGCTGGGCCTGGACGGCATCATCGCCACCAACACCACCATCGCGCGCGACGGCCTGGGCCTGAAGTCCGACCCCGCGCTCGTCCAGGAGACCGGCGGGCTCTCCGGCCGCCCGGTGAAGGAGCGCTCCCTGGAGGTGCTGCGCCGCCTGTACGCCCGCGTCGGCGACCGCATCACCCTCATCGGCGTGGGCGGCATCGAGAACGCCGAGGACGCCTGGCAGCGCATCCTGGCCGGTGCCACCCTCGTGCAGGGCTACAGCGCCTTCATCTACGAGGGCCCGTTCTGGTGCCGCACCATCCACAAGGGCCTGGCCGCACGCCTGCGCAACAGCCCGTACGCCACGCTCGCCGAGGCCGTCGGCGCCGAGCACAAGAAGGTGACCTCATGACTTCCCGGCAGACTCAGGGGCTCGCTGAGCCCTTCGGCGCCCGTCTGCGCCGCGCCATGGACGAGCGCGGGCCGCTCTGCGTCGGGATCGACCCGCACGCCTCGCTGCTCGCCGACTGGGGCCTGAACGACGACGTGGCGGGCCTGGCCCGGTTCACCCGTACCGTCGTCGAGGCGCTCGGCGAGACCGTGGCGGTCTTCAAGCCGCAGGCCGCGTTCTTCGAGCGCTTCGGGTCCCGCGGCCTGGCCGTCCTGGAGACGGCCGTCGCCGAGGCCCGGGAGCGGGGCGCGCTGGTCCTGATGGACGCCAAGCGCGGCGACATCGGCTCCACGATGGCCGCGTACGCCGAGACCTTCCTCGGCAAGGACAGCCCGCTCTTCTCCGACGCGCTCACCGTCAGCCCGTACCTGGGGTACGGCTCCCTGAAACCCGCCGTGGAGCTGGCCGACGAGAACGGCTGTGGCCTCTTCGTGCTGGCGCTCACCTCCAACCCCGAGGGCCAGGAGGTGCAGCACGCGGTACGGGCCGACGGCTCGACCGTGGCGGCCACCATGCTCGCCCACCTCAAGGCCGAGAACGCCGGCGCCGGGCCGCTGGGCTCCTTCGGCGCTGTCGTGGGCGCGACGCTGGGCGATCTGTCCGCGTACGACCTCGCCGTGAACGGGCCGCTCCTGGCACCCGGCATCGGGGCCCAGGGAGCGACCCCCGCCGACCTGCCGAAGGTGTTCGGGGACGCCGTGCGCAATGTGGTGCCGAGCGTCAGCCGGGGTGTTCTCCGTCACGGTCCGGACGTCGCAGGTCTGCGCGATGCGGCTGCTCGGATCGCCGAGGATGTGGCCGCAGCGGTCGGTTAATGGCAGCGACCGGCACTTCAGCCGGTACTTTGGTCCCGAAATGTCCTGGTCGGCAGAGGCTGACCAGGACTTTTCGTCTGTTCTCGCTGACTCTGGCGCCCTCGCCCGCTAGTCTCCGACGAGAGCACCGCACGTAAGCGCGTTGTTCGTTGCTCCGCAGGTGCGGGGCGACTAGGTTCCACACCGGTCCGTATCCGACAGTTCTACATCCGAGGTGACGTAGGCGTGGCTCTTCCGCCCCTTACCCCTGAACAGCGCGCAGCTGCGCTCGAGAAGGCCGCCGCGGCTCGCCGGGAGCGCGCCGAGGTCAAGAATCGACTCAAGCACTCCGGTGCCTCCCTCCACGAGGTCATCAAGCAGGGCCAGGAGAACGACGTCATCGGCAAGATGAAGGTCTCCGCACTGCTCGAGTCCCTGCCCGGCGTCGGCAAGGTCCGCGCCAAGCAGCTCATGGAGAAGCTGGGCATCTCCGAGAGCCGGCGTGTGCGCGGTCTCGGCTCCAACCAGATCGCGGCACTCGAGCGTGAGTTCGGCAGCAGCGCAGCGAGCTAGTGCCGGGGCACTGCCCGGAAGCTGGAATAATTGCTGCATGAGTTCTGCAGTCTCCCGGGGGGCGACCCCGGCAACCCCGGACAGACAACCGCGGCTGACCGTGCTCTCCGGCCCCTCCGGGGTCGGCAAGAGCACGGTCGTCGCCCATATGCGCAAGGTCCACCCCGAGGTGTGGCTCTCGGTCTCGGCCACCACGCGTAAGCCGCGACCGGGAGAGCGCCACGGAGTCCAGTACTTCTTCGTCGAGGACGAGGAGTTCGACAAGCTGATCGCCAATGGCGAGCTGCTGGAGTGGGCCGAATTCGCGGGCAATCGCTACGGCACCCCCCGCCAGGCGGTCCTGGACCACCTGGCGGCGGGTGAGCCGGTCCTGCTGGAGATCGATCTCCAGGGCGCCCGGCTGGTCCGCGAGTCCATGCCCGAGGCGCGGCTGGTCTTCCTGGCCCCGCCGAGCTGGGAGGAGCTGGTCCGCCGGCTCACCGGCCGTGGCACGGAGTCGCCCGAGGTGATCGAGCGCCGGCTGGCGGCCGCGCGTGTCGAGCTGGCGGCGGAGAAGGAGTTCGACGAGACGCTCGTCAACACCTCCGTCGAGGACGTCTCGCGTGAGCTGCTAGCCTTGATGCTGAATAACTCCGGAGAATGATCTTCGCGCTCTTTTCAGATGCCGCGGGTTTTCCGGAAATTCCCTGATCACACCTTCGGAAGGCAGAGAGTGTCCTCTTCCATCACCACGCCCGAGGGCATCATCAACCCGCCGATTGATGAGCTTCTCGAGGCCACCGACTCGAAGTACAGCCTCGTGATCTACGCCGCGAAGCGTGCGCGCCAGATCAACGCGTACTACTCGCAGCTCGGCGAGGGCCTGCTCGAGTACGTCGGCCCCCTGGTGGACACCCACGTCCACGAGAAGCCGCTCTCCATCGCGCTGCGCGAGATCAACGCGGGTCTGCTGACCTCCGAGGCCGTGGAGGGCCCGGCCCAGTAAGGGCCCGCTCCGGCGAAAAGTTTCATGGACCAAGGGTCCGGCAGCCGCGCTGCCGGGCCCTTGGTGTGTCATGGGTACGTACACCGCCGTGTACGGGAAAGTGTTCGGCGCATGGGCGCCCTGGCTCGGGGAGCAGCGAAGACGATGGACAAGCCCAAGGTCGTCCTGGGAGTCAGCGGCGGGATCGCCGCGTACAAGGCCTGCGAGCTGCTGCGGCGGCTGAGCGAGTCCGGGCACGACGTCCGCGTGGTGCCGACGGAATCCGCGCTGCACTTCGTGGGCGAGGCCACCTGGGCAGCGCTCTCCGGGAACCCGGCCTCCACCGAGGTCTGGGAGTCGGTCCACGAGGTGCCGCACGTCCGCATCGGGCAGGGCGCCGACCTGGTCGTGGTGGCGCCCTGTACGGCCGACATGCTGGCCAAGGCCGCGCACGGCCTCGCCGACGACCTCCTGACGAACACGCTGCTCACCGCCCGCTGCCCGGTGGTCTTCGCGCCCGCCATGCACACCGAGATGTGGGAGCACCCGGCCACGCAGGAGAACGTCGCGACGCTGCGCCGCCGCGGCGCGATCGTGATCGAGCCCGCCGTGGGCCGCCTGACCGGCGTCGACACCGGCAAGGGCCGTTTCCCCGACCCGGCCGAGATCTTCGAGGTCTGCCGCCGGGTGCTGGCCCGCGGCCCCGAGGCGGTCACCGCGGATCTCGCCGGCCGGCATGTCGTGATCAGCGCGGGCGGCACCCGTGAGCCGCTGGACCCCGTCCGCTACCTGGGCAACCGTTCCTCGGGGAAGCAGGGCTACGCGCTCGCCCGTACGGCCGTGGCGCGCGGCGCCCGAGTCACGCTGGTCGCCGCGGAGACCGGCCTGCCGGACCCGGCGGGCGTGGACGTCGTCCGCATCGGGACGGCCGTGCAGCTGCGCGAGGCGGTCCTGAAGGCGGCGGCGGACGCGGACGCGGTGGTCATGGCGGCGGCCGTGGCCGACTTCCGCCCGGCCCAGTACGCCCCCGGCAAGATCAAGAAGCAGGACGACGTGGAGCAGCCGCCGCTCGACCTGGTCCGCAATCCGGACATTCTCGCGGAGATCTCCGCCGACCGGGCGCGTCCCGGACAGATCGTCGTCGGCTTCGCCGCCGAGACCGACGACGTCCTGGAGAACGGCCGCAGGAAACTCGTCCGCAAGGGCTGTGACCTGCTGGTCGTCAACGAGGTCGGGGAGCACAGGACCTTCGGTTCCGCCGAGAACGAGGCGGTGGTGCTGGCCGCCGACGGTACGGAGACCCCGGTGCCCCACGGGCCCAAGGAAGCGCTGGCCGACACGGTCTGGGACCTGGTCGCCGAACGAATTTCCTGATCACTCGATGAGTCCATTCCGGCCCATGCGCCACGGCAAAACCCCTTGTCGTGGCCTGCCGTTGGGTGGCGTCCCGCGGCCGGCGGACAGGGTGTCCCTGGTCACGGCGCATCCACAGAACGAGACTGCGTGCCCGAACGGGACCGTCGACCGATAAACTGGCCGTGGATCGCGCCGAGCGCAGCTCTCGGCCGGTCCGTCAATGATCAGACAGCAGCCGCTGCAACCCCAGGGAGCGATGTGTCCCGCCGCCTCTTCACCTCGGAGTCCGTCACCGAGGGCCACCCCGACAAGATCGCTGACCAGATCAGCGACACCATCCTCGACGCGCTCCTGAAGGAGGACCCCTCCTCCCGGGTCGCCGTCGAGACGCTGATCACCACCGGCCTGGTGCACGTCGCCGGCGAGGTGACCACGAAGGCCTACGCCGACATCCCCACCCTCGTGCGGAACAAGATCCTGGAGATCGGTTACGACTCCTCCAAGAAGGGCTTCGACGGCGCTTCCTGCGGTGTCTCCGTATCGATCGGCGCGCAGTCCCCGGACATCGCCCAGGGTGTCGACACCGCCTACGAGAAGCGGGTCGAGGGCGACGAGGACGAGCTGGACAAGCAGGGCGCCGGCGACCAGGGCCTGATGTTCGGGTACGCCTGCGACGAGACCCCGGAGCTGATGCCGCTCCCGATCAACCTCGCGCACCGCCTCTCCAAGCGGCTGTCCGAGGTGCGGAAGAACGGCACCATCCCCTACCTCCGCCCCGACGGCAAGACCCAGGTCACCATCGAGTACGACGGTCACAAGGCGGTCCGCCTGGACACCGTGGTCGTCTCCTCGCAGCACGCCTCGGACATCGACCTGGACTCGCTGCTCGCTCCCGACATCCGCGAGTTCGTCGTCGAGCACGTGCTGAACGAGCTGATCGAGGACGGCATCAAGCTCGACACCGAGGGCTACCGCCTCCTGGTCAACCCGACCGGCCGCTTCGAGATCGGTGGTCCGATGGGTGACGCGGGCCTCACCGGCCGCAAGATCATCATCGACACCTACGGCGGCATGTCCCGGCACGGCGGCGGCGCCTTCTCCGGCAAGGACCCGTCCAAGGTCGACCGCTCCGCCGCGTACGCCATGCGGTACGTCGCGAAGAACGTCGTGGCCGCGGGCCTGGCCCAGCGCTGCGAGGTCCAGGTCGCCTACGCGATCGGCAAGGCCGAGCCGGTCGGTCTCTTCGTGGAGACCTTTGGCACCGCCACCGTCGACGTCGAGAAGATCGAGCAGGCCATCAGCGAGGTCTTCGACCTCCGCCCGGCCGCGATCATCCGCGACCTGAACCTGCTCCGTCCGATCTACGCCGAGACCGCCGCGTACGGTCACTTCGGCCGCGAGCTGGACGCCTTCACCTGGGAGCGCACGGACCGCGTCGACGCCCTGCGCAAGGCGGCGGGCCTGTAAGGCACCGCCTCCGCAGCTTCCTGCCTCCGGGCCCGTACCGCACCTGCGGTACGGGCCCGGAGGCGTTTCGCGCTCCCGGCGGGTACGGCGGCACGCGTGCGGGCGTCCGGCGGACCCGGCGCCGCGCGGGCACTGTCGGTGGGGTCTGCTAAGACTGGGGGTGTGAGCAGCGAGAACGGGGCGGGGGCCGGCGAGCAGGGCGAGCAGCTGGCGCTGATCCGGGAGACCGTCCGGGAGGCCAAGAAGAAGGCGCCCAAGGCCAGGCCGCGGACCTGGCGGGGCGCCGAGCTGGCCAAGGAGCGGCCGGTGGCGCGGGTCCTGGTGGACAAGGGCCCGGTCCACCTCGACAAGCTCTGGGACTACGCCGTGCCCGCCGCCATGGACGAGGAGGCGCAGCCCGGCGTCCGGGTCCGGGTCCGGTTCGGCGCGGGCACGGGCAGGGTGCGCGAGGGCCGGCGGGAGGGCGGCGGCCTCCTCGACGGGTACATCGTCGAGCGCATCGCCGAGTCCGACTACCGGGGCCCGCTGGCGGCCCTCGCCCAGGTCGTCTCGCCCGAGCCGGTGCTGACGCCGGAGCTGCTGGCAATGTGCCGCGCGGTGGCCGACCGGTACGCCGGCTCGCTCGCCGACGTACTGCAGCTCGCCATCCCGCCGCGGCACGCCAAGCCCGAGGCGGAGCGCTTCGCGGCGCCGCCGCCCCCGCCCCCGGTGCCCGCACTGGCCAGCTGGGAGCGCTACCCCGACGGGCCCGGGTTCATCGAGGCGCTGGCGGGCGGTGGGGCGCCCCGGGCCGTATGGACCGCGCTCCCGGGGCCGCACTGGCCGTGGGAGCTGGCCGCCGCGGCGGCGGCGACGCTGGCCTCGGGGCGCGGCGCGCTGATCGTGCTGCCCGACGGGCGGTCGGCGGCCCGGGTGGACGCCGCGCTGACCGAGCTGGTGGGCCGGGGGATGCACACCCTCCTGGTGGCGGACTCCGGGCCGGAGGAGCGGTACCGCCGCTGGCTGGCGATACGCCGCGGTGCCGTACGGGCCGTCGTGGGTACGCGCGCGGCGATGTACGCGCCGGTGGCGGACCTCGGGCTCGTCGCGCTCTGGGACGACGGGCACACCGCCCACAGCGACGACCGTGCGCCGTACCCGCACGCCCGGGACGTGCTGCTGCTGCGCGCCGTGCACGAGAAGGCGGCGTGCCTCATCGGCGATCTGGGGCGCACGGTCGAGGCCGCGCAGCTCGTGGAGAACGGCTGGGCGCGGTCCCTGGAGGCCGGGCGCGAGCAGGTGCGCGCCGCGGCGCCGCTGGTCCGCACGATCGGTGACGCGGAGACCGCCCGCGACGAGGCGGCGCGCGCCGCCCGGCTGCCCTCGCTCGCCTGGCAGACGGCGCGCGCGGGGCTGGCCCGTGGCCCGGTACTGGTCCAGGTCCCGCGGCGGGGGTACGTCCCCCGGCTGGCCTGCGCGCGGTGCCGCGAGCCCGCGCGCTGCCGGCACTGCGCGGGGCCGCTGGAGGCGGCGGACCAGGACACCGCGCTGAGCTGCGGCTGGTGCGGGCGCGCGGCGCCGGACTGGCACTGCGCCGAGTGCGGTCACGCCCGGCTGCGGGCGCAGGTCGTGGGGGCTCGGCGGACGGCTGAGGAGCTGGGTCGGGCCTTCCCGGGGGTGCCGGTGCGGACGTCCGGCCGGGACCATGTGCTGGACAGTGTGCCCGACCGGCCGGCGATCATCGTCTCCACGCCCGGCGCCGAGCCGGTCGCCGCCGGTGGGTACGCGGCGGCGCTGCTGCTGGACGGCTGGGCCCTGCTGAACCGGCCCGATCTGCGGGCCGGGGAGGAGGCGCTGCGGCGGTGGCTGGGTGCGGGAGCCCTTGTCCGCGGAGCGGAGGAGGGCGGCACCGTCGTGGTGACCGGGGAGCCCACGCTGCGGCCTGTGCAGGCGCTGGTGCGGTGGGATCCGGTGGGGCACGCGGTACGGGAGCTCGCGGAGCGGGCGGAGCTCGGGTTTCCGCCGGTGTCGCGGATGGCCTCGGTCATGGGGCGGGCCGAGGATGTCGCCGACCTGGTGCGGGGGGCGGCGTTGCCGCCGTCGGCGGAGGTGCTGGGGCCGGTTCCTGTGCCGGACCCGCCTGCGGGGCGCCCGCGGCGGGTGGGGGATCCGCCGGTGGGCGAGACGTGGGAGCGGGTGCTGGTCCGGGTGCCGCCGGGGGAGGGGGCGGCGATGGTTTTCGCCTTGAAGACGGCTTGGGCGGGGCGGATGGTGCGGCGGGAGGGGGCCGCTGTGCGGGTGCGGGTTGATCCGCTGGACCTTGGGTGACGGTGGGGGTTCCGCGGTGCGGTGCCGGGTGCCCGTACGGTGCGGTTTCGTCGGGGTGACCCCGGTGACGTTTGTCCTCAAGCGCCGGACGGGCTGGGTCGTACTGGGTGCGGTGGCGGGCCTCCGCGGGTGGGGGTTCGGACTGCTTCGCTTTACGTCCGAACCCCCACCCGCTGCGGCCCACCCCCTCCCGTCGGGAAAGTGGATTGCGGCGCGTCGTGGCGTGGGTGGGCCGGTGCCGCCCGTGCGCTTCGGCGTGCGTACGGGAAGGCGTCCGTGGCCCGGTCAGCCGTTGCGGGGGCCCGGGAAGGCGTTGGGGCGGTCCTGGGCGGGGTGGGTCGGCATGGCGCGGGCCGCGGGGACGGCCGCGGGCGGCATGGCGGGGGCCACGGAGACCGGGCGGGGGGTGGCTTCGGTGGCGCGGGGGGTGTCCTGGGCGTCGGCCGGGGGCTGGGGTGCGGGGCGGCGGGCGCCGTAGCGGCGGTGGACCGCCTGCTTGGTGACGCCGAGTGCCGAGCCCACCGCGTCCCACGAGAAGCCGAGCGAGCGGTCGAAGTCGACCGCGGCCGTGACGAGCGTTTCGACGCTGTCCCGCAGCTCCTGGGCGAGGCGCACCGTGGGTGCCGGGGCGCGCCCGTACACGACGAAGCCCGTGGACGGGCCGGTGCGCCGCGGACGGTAGACGTTGCCGAGCTGTGCGGTCAGCGTACGCAGTGCGTCCACCTGCCGGCGGACCCGCTCGATGTCCCGCACCAGTAGATGGAGACTGGCGCGTGCCTGGGCGTCGTGGGTTGCGTGGTCGGCCATGAACAAGCCTCTCGAACCGGCGTTGATGCGGAAAATGAATGCGTGGACCGGCTGGGCGGCCCGGTTGGTCAATGTCGTTTGACCAACGCGACAGCGCCGGGTGGGGTCACGGTATGGGGGCGTACGAGCTTTCAGCTGGGGCGCGCGGTAACCCGTACGCCCCCGTGTCTGACGACCCATAGACTGGTGTGTCCTTCCGCAGCGCTGAGAGGTAGTACGCCACCCATGAAGCTCGTCTTCGCCGGCACCCCCGAGGTCGCCCTTCCCGCCCTGGACGCCCTGATCGCGTCGGACCGGCACGAGGTGGCGGCCGTCGTGACCCGGCCGGACGCGCCGGCCGGCCGCGGCCGCAGGCTCGTCGCGAGTCCGGTCGCGCAGCGTGCCGAGGAGGCCGGTATCGAGGTGCTCAAGCCCGCCCGGCCGCGGGACGAGGACTTCCTGGCCCGGCTGCGCGAGATCGCGCCGGACTGCTGCCCGGTCGTCGCGTACGGCGCGCTGCTCCCGAAGGCCGCGCTGGAGATTCCGGTCCACGGGTGGGTGAACCTGCACTTCTCGCTGCTGCCCGCGTGGCGCGGCGCGGCGCCCGTGCAGCACGCGGTGCTGGCGGGCGACGAGGTGACCGGCGCCTCCACCTTCCAGATCGAGGAGGGGCTGGACTCGGGACCCGTCTACGGAGTGCTGACCGAGGAGGTGCGGGCCACGGACACCAGCGGTGATCTGCTGACCCGGCTGGCGTTCGCCGGGGCCGGGCTGCTCGCCGCGACCATGGACGGCATCGAGGACGGCTCGCTGAAGGCGGTGCCGCAGCCGGCCGAGGGGGTCACGCTCGCGCCGAAGATCGAGGTCGAGGACGCGAAGATCGACTGGTCGGCGCCCGCGCTGCGGGTGGACCGGGTGGTCCGGGGCTGCGCCCCCGCGCCGGGCGCGTGGACGCTGTTCCGGGGGGAGCGGCTGAAGGTGATGGCGGTGACGCCGCTGCCCGACCGTACGGATCTGGAGCCCGGCGAGATCGAGGCGACGAAGAAGGCCGTGTTCGTGGGCACCGGCAGCCACGCGGTGCAGTTGCAGTGGGTGCAGCCGCAGGGCAAGAAGCCGATGGCCGCGGCGGACTGGGCCCGCGGCGTGCGCATCTCGGAGGGCGAGCGCGTCGGGGACTGACGCCCCGATTGGCATTGCTCAAGTTTGACTAGTGGGGATGAGCGGGTATTGAGTGGGGGAGTGGTAGTCAAGTTTGATTAGGAGGGGCTCGTGGGGGAGTTCGTTGTGCCCGAGGCGGGGGGTTACGTGCCTTCGGAGCAGGACCTGCGGGAGGTCGAGGAGTGGTTCGCTCGGTACGACGCGTTGAGTGCCGGAGTGGACGTCGAGGGGATGGCGGACATGGCCGTCTTTCCGCTCAACCTCGTCAGTGACGACTCGGACGGGAACGGGCAGGCGGGGCAGTGGAGCCGCGCGGAGTTCGTGCGGACGATGGCGGAAGTGATGGGGGGCGGAGGCGATGTGACGTTCGAGTCGACGCGTACGCCGCATTTTCTGAGTACGGGGATCGTCGTGGTGTTCACGGACGCCGTGTTCACCGTGGACGGGCGGTCGCAGTCGGTGCGGTACGCGGACGTGCTGGTCAGGCGCGACGGGGGGTGGGCGTTCCAGACCATGATCCAGGGCGGCTGGGGGGATCAGCTGCGACGGTAGGCTGGGTGGGATTCATCCTCGTCAGCAGCGGAGCACCTTACTCGTGAGCGACCAGCCTCGTCGTCGTCCCGGCAGCAAGCCCTATCGGAGGCCGAAGAAGGACCCCGTGCGCATCCTCGCGTTCGAGGCCCTGCGCGCGGTCGACGAGCGGGACGCGTACGCGAACCTCGTACTGCCGCCGCTGCTGCGGAAGGCGCGCGAGGGCGGCGACTTCGACGCGCGCGACGCGGCTCTGGCCACCGAGCTGGTCTACGGGACGCTGCGCCGGCAGGGCACGTACGACGCGATCATCGCGGCGTGCGTGGACCGGCCGCTGCGGGAAGTCGACCCGCCGGTCCTGGACGTGCTGAGCCTGGGCGCGCACCAGCTGCTCGGTACGCGTATTCCTACGCATGCGGCGGTCAGCGCGAGCGTGGAGCTGGCGCGGGTGGTGCTGGGGGACGGGCGAGCGAAGTTCGTCAACGCGGTGCTGCGGAAGATCGCCGCGGAGGACCTGGACGGGTGGCTGGAGCGGGTCGCGCCTCCTTACGACGAGGACCCGGAGGACCATCTGGGCGTGGTCCACTCGCATCCGCGGTGGGTCGTCTCCGCGCTGTGGGACTCGCTGGGCGGTGGCCGGGCCGGTATCGAAGATCTGCTGGAGGCCGACAACGAGCGGCCCGAGGTGACGCTGGTCGCGCGGCCCGGCCGGGCCACGGCCGAGGAGCTGCTCGACGCGGTCGGCGAGGAGAATGCGCTGCCGGGGCGCTGGTCGCCGTACGCGGTCCGGCTCAGCGAAGGTGGCGAGCCGGGTGCGCTGGACGCCGTGCGGGAGGGCCGTGCGGGGGTGCAGGACGAGGGCAGTCAGCTGGTCGCGGTGGCCTTGGCCAATGCGCCGGTGGAGGGTGCCGACGCGCGGTGGCTGGATGCCTGTGCGGGGCCCGGTGGCAAGGCGGCGCTGTTGGGGGCGCTGGCGGCGGAGCGGGGGGCCGCGCTGCTGGCCGCGGAGAAGCAGCCGCACCGCGCCCGGCTGGTCGGGCGGGCGCTGGCGGGCAATCCTGGGCCGTACGAGGTGATCGCCGCGGACGGTACGCGCCCGGTGTGGCGGCCCGGCTCCTTCGACCGGGTGCTGGTGGACGTGCCGTGCACGGGGCTGGGGGCGCTGCGCCGCCGTCCCGAGGCGCGCTGGCGCCGCCGGCCCGAGGACCTGGACGGCTTCGCGCCGCTCCAGCGCGAGCTGCTGCGGCAGGCGCTGCGGGCCGTACGGGTCGGCGGGGTCGTCGGGTACGCGACCTGTTCGCCGCATCTGGCGGAGACCCGCGCGGTGGTGGACGACGTGCTGAAGGAGCGCGGCGGGGTGGCCGCCGAGCTGGTCGACGCCCGGCCGCTGATGCCCGGTGTCCCCGCGCTCGGCGACGGGCCCGACGTGCAGCTCTGGCCGCATCTGCACGGCACGGACGCGATGTATCTGGCTCTGCTGCGCCGTACGGCCTGAGGGAGTTGGGGAACACTCTGTTCCCGAAGAGGGCGTCCCGGGGGGGCGCTGGTGGGGGAGGTTGCTTCGGCATTAGGGAACAGAGTGTTTCCGTTGAAGTATTGACCAGGGGCGTGGGCGGTCATACGTTGTTGCCCTGCCGGCGCGCCCTGGCCGCCGCTCCCTCTCCCTTTGCCGCTGCGGAGTGCCACCATGAGCTCGCGTCGTACCCCGAAGACCGATGCCGGCACGCCCGGCGGGGCCGACCGCCCCGTGGCCCGCGGTGGCCGTCCCAAGGACCCCGAGCTGGACGGCAGGGTGCTGGACGCCGCGGCCGAGCTGCTCGTGGAGCTGGGGTATCTGGAGCTGACGATCGAGAAGGTCGCCGCCCGGGCCGGCGTCACCCGTAAGACGGTCTACCACCGCTGGGCCAACAAGTCCGCGCTCGTCGGCGAGCTGCTGATCCGGAACGCCGCGGTCGACCACATCCCCGACCTCGGGGACACCCGCAGCGAGATGCGGATGCTCTTCGAGCAGATCGTCCAGGACGTGGGCGAGAGCCGGGGCAGGCTGCTGTCGTCCCTGTGGGCGACCATCGGCGACCCGGCCGTGCTGGAGCGCTTCCGTACCGAGGTGCTGGGGCCGCGGCGGCAGTACGCGCGGGCGGCTGTCCAGCGAGGCGTGGCCCGTGGTGATCTGCCCGCGGACATCGACGTGGACCTGCTGATCGACATGTGGTCGGGCACGGTGATGTTCCGTACCGAGGTACGGGCCGATGCGCTGCTCGCCTCCCAGGCCGACGCCATGGTCGACCTCGCGCTCTCCGGGGCCGTGCCACGGCTGCCGCGGCCCGGCGCCGATTCCTGAACCCTCCCCCTTTTCGGTACGCCTCCGGGCGTCGCTCCGGCCTGCCCTGAAGCGCGTACCGCCGTTTCCCGAACCGAGGTCTCTGTCATGAACAGAACAGTCAGACCCGCACGCCCCCTGGGCCCCCGCGCCATGCTCGCCTCGATGGCCCTCGTCGAGGTCGCGAGCGGTGCCACGCAGCAGTACCTGCCGCCGATCCTTCCGGGACTGGGCGCGCAGGCCGGCTTCGGCACCGCCCAGCAGAACTGGATCATCGTGGTGCAGATGGCGAGCTGCGCCGTGCTCACCCCGGTCCTCTCCCGGCTCGGCGACGGCTTCGGCCACCGGCGGCTCCTCCGTGCCTCGATCCTCATGGTCGTGCTCGGCTCGCTCGTCATGGCGCTGTGGCCCACGCTGCCCTTCCTCACGCTCGGCGCGGCCCTCCAGGGTGGCGTCGTGGGCTTCATGCCGCTGATGATCGGCATCCTCCGCCACCAGCAGGGCGAGGCGGCCTCCCGGCGCGGCATCGGCGTCCTGGTGGGCGCGCTGCTCCTGGCCGTCGGCTGTGCGGGCATCGTCGCCGGTGCGGTCGGCGCGCGGGACGCCCGGCTCGGCCTGTGGATCGGCGTCGGCGCCGGCCTCCTGGGGCTGGCCGCCGGGTGGCTGCTGCCGGACGGCGGGGCGACGGCGCCCGCGGCCCGGCGGTTCGACGTACCCGGCTGCGTGCTGCTCACCGTCGGCCTGGTCGGCGTGGTGCTCGCGCTGGCGCAGGGCGCCACCTGGGGCTGGGCGTCGGCCGCGACCGTGGGCTGCGGGCTGGTCGGCGTGGCCGCGCTGGCCGGCTGGTGGGTGCTGGAGCTGCGCGTGGCGCAGCCGCTCGTGGACGTACGGATGTTCCGCAATCCGCGGGTGGCCGTGCTCAGCGTGGTGACCTTCTGCGTCGCGGCGGTGACCATCGGGTCGATCGCGTTCAACGCCACCTTCCTCGCCGCCGCGCCGGACGCCGTGGGCTACGGCATCGGCCTGAACGCCACCGCCATCGGCTGGGCGCTGCTCCCGATGACGCTGGCCAGCGTGGCGGCCTCGGCGCTCAGCCCGGTACTGCTGCGGCGGCTGGGGGAGCGGGTCACCGTGGCGGCGGCCGGTGTCACCGCGGCCGTCGGCTTCGGGCTGCTCGTCCTCCGGCACACCGCGCTCGCCCACTACCTGGTCGCGTCGCTGTTCATCGGCGTCGCGCTGGGCCTCTTCGAGTCCGTCACCCGCACGCTGACCGTCGAGGCGGTCGCCCCCGAGGAGACCGCCACCGCGGCCGGCGTCAACGAACTGGTGCTGTCGCTCGGCGCGGCCGTCGGATCCGCCGTGCTCGGCGCGGCGCTCGCGGCACACACCGGCCCCGCGGGCCGGGTCGCCCTCGGCGGCTACATCACCGGCTGGGCGCTGTGCGCCGTCGCCGGGGTCGCCGCCGCGCTCGCCGTCCTCGGGCTGCGCCGCGCCGCGGCCGCCGCCCCGTACGCCACCGCATCCGAAGGAGCACACCGATGAAGCTCACCGCCCACCACCGCACCGCACGCGACGCCGCCGAGTCCTGGCGCGAGGAACTGCTCGGCCTCAGCCACCAGCTGCACGCCGACCCCGAACTCTCCTACGAGGAGCACCGGTCGGCCGCGGCGCTGGCCGGGCTCGCCGAGCGGGCCGGCTTCACCGTCGAGCGCGGCGTCGCGGGGCTGCCCACCGCCTTCACCGGGGTGCGCGGCAGCGGCGGTCTGGTGATCGGGGTGTGCGCCGAGTACGACGCGCTGCCGGGCATCGGCCACGCCTGCGGGCACAACGTCAACGGCACGGCGGCGCTCGGCGCGGCCCTGGCGCTCGGCGCCGTCGCCGACGACCTGGGCATCACCGTCAAGCTGCTGGGCACCCCGGCCGAGGAGGACGGCGGCGGCAAGGTCGACATGATCGAGCACGGGCTCTTCGACGAGGTGGCCGTCGCGATGATGGTGCACGCCAACGACGCCGACACCGTCGGCAACGGCTCGCTCGCCATCAGCTCCTGGAACCTCACGTACACCGGCCGCGCCGCACACGCCTCGGCGGCGCCCTGGGACGGCCGCAACGCGCTGGACGCGCTCACCGTCGCCCAGACCGCGCTCGGCCTGCTCCGCCAGCAGCTGCCCCCGGAGAGCGTCGTGCACGGCATCGTCACCGACGGCGGGCAGGCCGCCAACGTCATACCCGCCAGGACCGCCGCCCGGTACGAGGCGCGGTCGCCCACGCTGGAGCAGCTGCGCGCGCTCCAGGAGCGGGTACGCGCCTGCTTCGAGGCGGGCGCGCTGGCCACCGGCACCGAACTGCGCGTGGCGCCGCACGGGCACGACTTCGCCGACCTGCGGCAGGACACCACCGTCGCCGAGCTGTACGCGGGGGCCGCCGAGGCCCTGGGGCGTACCGTCGGCCGCGCGCCGCAGCGCACCGGCTCCACCGACATGGGCAACGTCTCGCACCTGCTGCCCACGATCCACCCGATGATCGGCTACGACACCGGCGGCGCCCGGCAGCACACGGAGGAGTTCGCCGCCGCCGGCACCTCGGCGGGCGCGGACCGCGCGGTGCTGGACGGCGCCGTGGCCATGGCCTGGACCGGTGTCGCGCTGGCCGCCGACGCCGGGCACCGGGAGCGGCTGCTGGCCGAGGTGGGCCGCCGCGCGGCCGACCGGGAGCGCGCCGCGCGGGACGGCGGTGGTCCGCGTCCTTGACCCGCTTATGGTTGTCGCCGCGGTCACGACATACTAGGTGGCATGGCCTTGATCAACCCCAGCATTCTGTCCGCCGACTTCGCCCGGCTCGCCGAGGAGGCGAAGGCCGTCGAGGGCGCGGACTGGCTCCATGTCGACGTCATGGACAACCACTTCGTGCCCAATCTGACGCTCGGCGTCCCCGTCGTGGAGTCGCTGCGGAAGGCGACCGACACCCCCCTCGACTGCCACCTGATGATCGAGGAGCCGGACCGCTGGGCCCCGCAGTACGTCGAGGCGGGGGCCGGCTCGGTCACCTTCCACGCCGAGGCCGCGGCCGCGCCGGTCCGCCTCGCGCGGGAGATCCGGGCCAAGGGCGCGCGCGCTTCGATGGCCCTGAAGCCCGCCACGCCCGTCGAGCAGTACGAGGACCTGCTCCCCGAGCTCGACATGCTGCTGATCATGACGGTTGAACCGGGCTTCGGCGGGCAGGCGTTCCTCGACATCATGCTTCCGAAGATCCGCCGCACTCGCGCGCTGATCGCCAAGCACGGCCTGGAGATGTGGCTCCAGGTGGACGGCGGGGTGTCCGCGAAGACGATCGAGCGTTGCGCCGAGGCCGGTGCCGACGTCTTCGTGGCGGGTTCGGCCGTGTACGGCGCCGAGGATCCGGCGAAGGCCGTCCGTGACCTGCGGGACAAGGCCGACGCCGCCACCGCGGCGGCCGGCTGGGGCTGCGCGCACTGACGCGGCCCGGGCCGCGCGCACGGCGCGGCCCACCCGGGGCGGCACCGCGGGGCGACGGGGGTTGACCTCGCGGCCACGCAGCGTTCATCGCGGACCGAGCGGTCACGGTCCACGCCGACCTCGGGTTTCTGGAAGGATGAGCGCAGAGTCGATCAGGTGCGCAGTAGGGGAGATTTTCGTGGTTGCCAGCCGCCCACATTCCGGGATGGGCCCCGCCGAGCTGGTGCAGGCTGCGGCCATGGCCCGCCGGTTCTATCTCGAGGGCAAATCCAAGATCCAGATCGCCGAGGAGTTCGGCGTCAGCCGCTTCAAGGTCGCGCGGGTGCTGGAGACGGCACTGGAGCGTGACCTGGTGCGGATCGAGATCCGGGTCCCCGCCGAGCTGGACGCCGAGCGCTCGGACGCGCTGCGCGCCCGGTACGGCCTGCGGCACGCCGTGGTCGTGGAGTCGGCCGCCGACTCCGACGACGCGCCCGACCCGGAGAACCTCGGTGAGGTCGCCGCCGACCTGCTCGGCGAGCTGGTCACCGAGGGCGACGTGCTCGGCCTCGCCTGGGGCCGGGCGACGATTCACATGGCCTCGGCGCTGCACCGGCTGCCGCCGTGCACGGTCGTCCAGCTGACCGGTGTGTACGACGCGGGCACCGCCGACCGCGGCTCGGTGGAGGCGGTACGCCGCGCCGCCGACGTCTCCGGCGGCGAGGCGCACCCCATTTACGCGCCGATGCTGCTGCCGGATTCGGCCACAGCGGCGGCGCTGCGGGGCCAGACGGGTATCGCACGGGCGTTCGATTACTTCGACAAGGTCACCGTCGCCTGCGTCTCCATCGGCTCCTGGGCGCCCGGCATTTCGACGGTGTACGACATGCTCTCGGAGAGCGAGCGCGAGCACTACGCCTCGCTCGGCGCCGCCGCGGAGATGTCGGCGCACCTCTTCGACGCCGAGGGCCGGCGCATCGGCCGCGACCTGGGCGAGCGCTGCATCACGGTCGAGGCCGACCGGCTGCGCCGCATCCCCGAGGTGGTCGCGATCGCCGGCGGCCACCGCAAGGCCCACGCCATCGGCGCGGTCCTGAAGTCCGGCCTGGTCACGAGCCTGGTCACGGACACCGCCGCCGCCGACCACCTCCTGCTGGAGTCCGACCCGGGGCCGCGCCCGGCCCTGGACCGCGCGGACCCGGACGGCTCCTGACCGACGCGGGCCGCCGCCCCGGCCGCCGTACGCGGTGATCCGTACGGCGGCCGTTCGTCCGGCGCCGCGGCCGGGGCTGTGACAGCATCGCGGCATGCCCGATACCCCCGGAGTCCCCGGTCAGGGTGCCGGCCCGCGCGACGGCGCCCGCACCGAGAAGGACGGCGTGCCCAGGTCGCTGTCCGCCGTGCTCGACGGACGGACGCTGCCGGGCGTGCTGTCCTGGCCCGCCGGCCGGCCCGTGCAGGAAGCGCTGGACGCCGCGCTGGCCGCGGGCTGGCAGGGCACGGTGCTCGACCTCGAAGGCGTCACCGACAAGGCGGAGTTCATGACGCGCGCCGCGGCGGCGCTGCGCCTGCCGTCCTGGTTCGGAGCCAACTGGGACGCGCTCGCCGACTGCCTCGGCGACCTGTCCTGGTGGCCCGCCGAGCACGGCGGCCGGCTGCTGGCCGTACGGGCCTGGCAGGGGTACGCCGCCGCCGAGCCGGAGGAGTGGCGGGTGGCGGAGTCGGTCCTCGCGGACGCGGTGGCCCGCTGGCGGGACACGGACACCGGGCTGGCCGTGCTGCTGACGCGCGACGCGGGCGGCCCGGCAACCGCCCGCCGCTGAGCGGCCGTCGCGGTCCGCGCTACAGCGCCCGCTCGAAGCACCACGACGACGGCACCCCTGCGTACGCCCCGAAGTTCGGTGTCCGGGTGTACCCCGCGCGGGTGTAGAAGCGCACCGCGGCGTCCTGCCGGTCGCCGGTCTCCAGGCGGAGCCGGTCCCAGCCCCGGCCGCGGGCCCATTCCTCCAGGGCGCGCAGGACCGCCGCTGCGGTGCCCGTGCCGCGCCGGTCCGGCACCACGTACATCCGCTTGACCTCGCCGGTCCCGTCGCCGAGGTCGCGCAGACCCCCGCAGCCCACCGGCGTGCCGTCGTCCTCGTACGCGACGAAGAAGGCGGTGATGTCCGCCGCCGAGGGCGGGACCCCGGGTTCGCTGTCCGGGGTCCCGTAGATCTCGGCGATCTCCGTACGCTGCCGGGCCCGCAGCACGGCCGCGTCCGGCTCCTCCCAGGCCACCTGTTCGATCTTCATGACGGGGATTCTGCCGAGGCCCCGTTTCTGGTGCGTTACGCCGCGGCCCCGCCGTACGGAACCGGCCGGCCACCCTGAACAGGGCAGCCGGCCGGAACGGGGCAGGCGTCGGACGCGTCAGTCCCCGACGTGGTCCAGCAGCACCGAGCCGCCGAAGTCCTCGTCGTCCGTGCCCCACAGCGCCCGGTTGCCGGGCAGCAGGGCGACCGCCTCGATCTTGCGGTTGTCCGCCGTCGTGTACCGGCGGACCTCCTCGGGCTTGGTCAGCTTCAGCTCGGGGCGGCCCTTGTCGGCCGTCAGCCGGCCCGCTTCGTAGACCGCGGAGCTGAAGGGACCGGAGTTCTTGTTCGGGTCCTGGGCCGCGGACAGCACCACGGTCCCGTCCGCCGCGATCTTGATGTCGCTGATGTGCCGTACCTCGTCCTGCGCCGGCCACGGCGCGCGGAACGCAACCGGGTCGGTGACGTGCGAGAACACGTCCTTCGCAGCGGAGGCGGACGGGTTCAGTACGGCCGTCCGCACCTGCGAAGCGGTGCCGTTGCTGCCCCGGGTCGCCCAGACGGCGACGTCCTTACCGGTGGCCCGGTCCCGGTGGACGGCGAACGCCTCGTAGTTCTGCGTGTCGTCGCCCTTGTAGTTCCCGGTGCCCGGCAGCGGGGTCGACCAGCGGACCGTCGCCGTGCCGCCGCTCACCTTCAGGCCGTAGACCGTCGGACGGAACTTGCCGCCGTCGCCGCTGCTCAGCGTGGTGTACTCGCCCGGCCGGCCGGGCACCGTGTCCAGCGACTCCAGGTCCTTGGGGACCTCGCTCCCGGCCCACTTCAGGTCCCGCACGACGGGCGCGTGGCCGTGCTCCAGCCGTACGGCCGAGAGCCGGACCTGGCCCGCTTCCTTGTTGTCCCGCGCCACGACCGTGTCGATGCGGCCGTGCTCGGAGCCGGCGACGGCCAGCCCGCTGACGCCGCCGGTCATCCCGTCGCCGACCTTCTGCCATCCGGACTTCGCGGCGGCCGGCCGCTCCGTGCCGTCGGCGAAGGCGACGGTGGCCGCAACGGTCGCGAGGGACACGCCGGCGATGCCCGACGCGAGGAGTGCTTTTCTGATCATCACGGCACGGTACGGGAGCCCACCGCTCCGCGAGCAGCTCGTATGCACAGGGTTTACCTTCACCCGCACAATTTCGGGTGAAACCACAGCCGGCACGAGTCCCGGTCGGGTGATGACACAGAACCTGCCCGAACGGCGGCCGAGGCTCGTCAATCCGGTGCCCGATCGGCGATGATGGACTAGGAGCTTGATGCCTGATCCGCTGCCGGCACAGCCGTACCCGCCACCGGACCGGTGCTGACTCCCCGCCCGCTACCGAAGCACAACCGCAGGTGAGAGAGTTAGCATGCGATTTCTGAACGATTCGAAGCCGCCGTACGACCTGACGTACGACGATGTGTTCATGGTGCCGAACCGCTCCGCGGTCGGCTCCCGCCAGGGCGTGGATCTCTCCTCGCCCGACGGCACGGGCACCACCATCCCGCTGGTCGTGGCGAACATGACCGCGATCGCCGGCCGCCGGATGGCCGAGACGGTGGCGCGCCGCGGCGGCCTCGTCGTCATCCCGCAGGACATCCCCATCGACGTCGTCACCGACGTCGTCAGCTGGGTCAAGCGCCGGCACCTGGTCTTCGACACCCCGATCGTGCTCTCGCCGATCGCGACCGTCGCCGACGCACTGTCCCTGCTGCCCAAGCGTGCGCACGGCGCGGGCATCGTCGTCGAGGGCGGCCGCCCCGTCGGCATCGTCACCGAGCACGACCTGGCGGGCGTGGACCGCTTCACCCAGGTCGCCGAGGTCATGTCCAAGGACCCGCTGGTGCTGGACGCGGTCATCGACCCGCGCGACGCGTTCAACCAGCTCGACGCCGCCAACCGCAAGCTCGCCCCCGCGGTCGGCAAGGACGGCCAGCTGGTCGGCATCCTCACCCGCAAGGGCGCGCTGCGCGCGACCCTCTACACCCCGGCCACCGACGCCGACGGCAAGCTGCGCATCGCCGCGGCCGTCGGCATCAACGGCGACGTGGCGGGCAAGGCCAAGGCGCTGCTGGCCGCCGGCGTGGACACCCTCGTGGTGGACACCGCGCACGGCCACCAGGAATCCATGATCAGCGCGGTCAAGGCCGTACGGGCGCTGGACCCGCAGGTCCCGATCGTGGCGGGCAACATCGTCGCCGCCGACGGCGTGCGCGACCTCATCGACGCCGGCGCCGACATCATCAAGGTCGGTGTCGGACCGGGCGCGATGTGCACGACCCGCATGATGACCGGCGTGGGCCGCCCGCAGTTCTCCGCCGTCCTGGAGTGCGCCGCCGAGGCCGCGAAGTACGGCAAGCACGTCTGGGCCGACGGCGGCGTGCGGCACCCGCGCGACGTCGCCATGGCCCTGGCGGCCGGCGCGTCCAACGTCATGGTCGGCTCGTGGTTCGCCGGTACGTACGAGTCGCCCGGCGACCTCCAGCAGACCGCCGACGGCCGGCTCTACAAGGAGAGCTTCGGCATGGCCTCGGCCCGCGCGGTGCGCAACCGCACCAGCGAGGAGTCGGCGTACGACCGGGCCCGCAAGGGCCTCTTCGAGGAGGGCATCTCCACCTCCCGGATGTTCATCGACCCGGCCCGGCCCGGCGTTGAGGACGTGATCGACTCGATCATCGCGGGCGTGCGCTCGTCCTGCACCTACGCGGGCGCCTCGAACCTCGCGGAATTCGCCGAGAAGGCCGTCGTCGGCGTGCAGAGCGCCGCCGGCTACGCCGAGGGCAAGCCGCTGCACAACAGCTGGTAACAGCCACACTCGACGCCTCTCACGGGTCCGGCCCCGCGCACACCTCGCGCGGGGCCGGGCCCGTTCGCGTCCGCGCGGGGCGTCACCGAGTGAGATCGCTCTCTTCCGTGCCCGTACGGCCGTACGGCCTCCGGTGGCTTCCTTCGATTCCACGGCCCCAACACGCCGCTGCCGCGCAACAAATGGCCGCTGTGGAGCGCGGTGCGCAAGGATCATGCGCGAATGCGCAAAGAACCCGCATTACGGCAGGTCACGCGCGGGCCTTAAGGTCAGGCAAGTTAGTTACGTGGAGTGGCGGGGACCGTCCGCTCGGCGGTTCCCGTGCGGGTTGCTTCGTGCTGCCCGGGTGCGGGCCGCCGCGGTCACCGCCGCCTGGTCGGCAGCGAAAAAGGAGCCACCCCAGTGTTGGACCACGGCGCAGCCCCTCACTCCGAGGGCAGCGACCCCCAGCCGCAGCAGCCTCCGTCCCGCCCCGGGCCGCTCGGCACCCTGATGCGGCGCAAGCCCGTCGAGAATCTGGTGGCCGATGCCGGCCACGGCGAGGGCGGCACCCTCCGCCGTTCCCTGGGTATGTGGCAGCTGACGATGATCAGCATCGGCGCCACGCTCGGCACCGGCATCTTCGTGGTGCTGGGCGAGGCGGTCCCCGACGCGGGCCCCGCCGTGATCATCTCCTTCGTGATCGCGGGCATCACCGCGCTCTTCTCGGCGCTCTCCTACGCCGAGCTGGCCGGCACCATCCCGGTCTCCGGCTCCTCGTACTCCTACGCGTACGCCACGCTCGGCGAGCTGGTCGCCTGGGTCTGCGGCTGGTGCCTGATCCTGGAGTACGGCGTCTCGGTGGCCGCGGTCGCGGTCGGCTGGGGGCAGTACCTCAACGAGCTGCTGTCCGGCACGCTCGGCTTCACCATCCCCGAGGTGATCGCCGCACCGCCCGGTGACGGCGGCATCTTCAACCTGCCGGCCCTGCTCGTCGTGCTGCTCGCGATGGTCTTCCTGCTGGGGGGCGCCAAGGAGAGCGCCCGGGCCAACGCCATCATGGTCGCCGTGAAGATCGCCGCGCTGCTGCTCTTCTGCGGCGTCGCCTTCCAGGGCATCCGGGCCGGGAACTACGCCCCCTTCATGCCGCTGGGCATGGCCGGTGTCAGCGCCGCGGGCGCCACCCTCTTCTTCTCCTACATCGGCTTCGACGCCGCCTCCACGGCCGGCGAGGAGGCCAAGAACCCGCAGCGCGACCTGCCCCGCGCCATCATGCTCTCGCTGGTCATCGTCACCGCGCTGTACTGCCTCGTGGCGGCCGTCGCCGTGGGTGCGCTGCCGTGGCAGAAGTTCTCCGGCACCGAGGCCGCGCTCGCCGGGATCATGAAGGACGTGACCGGCCAGAGCTTCTGGGCCGTGCTGCTCGCCTTCGGCGCCGTCGTCGCCATCGCGTCCGTCGTGCTGACCGTGCTCTACGGCCAGACCCGCATCCTCTTCGCGATGTCCCGCGACGGCCTGGTCCCCAAGGTCTTCTCCAAGGTCCACCCGAAGACCGGCGCGCCCCGCGCCAACACCGTGATCGTCTCGCTGTTCTGCGGCATCCTGGCCGCGGCCGTGCCGCTGGGCCAGCTGGCGGACGCCACCAGCATCGGCACGCTCTTCGCGTTCGCGCTGGTCAACGTCGCGGTCATCGTGCTCCGCAAGACCCGCCCCGACATGCCGCGGTCCTTCCGTACGCCGCTGTCGCCGCTCTTCCCCGTGATCGGCTTCGTGCTGTGCATCTGGATGATGGGCAGCCTCGACGTGGTCACCTGGGTGGTGTTCGGAGTCTGGATGGTGGCCGGTCTCGTGTTCTACTTCGCTTACGGCATGCGCCGCTCCCGATTGGCCACCGACCAGAAGTGAACAACCCCTCGTGCGACTGAACGACCTCGACGAACGCATCGTCCACGCCCTCGCGGAGGACGCCCGCCGCTCCTACGCCGACATCGGTCAGGAGGTCGGGCTCTCCGCGCCGGCCGTCAAACGCCGGGTGGACCGATTGCGGTCCGACGGGGCGATCACCGGGTTCACCGTACGGGTGGACCCGGCGGTGCTCGGCTGGGAGACCGAGGGCTTCGTCGAGCTGTACTGCCGTCGCAACACCTCGCCCGAGTCCATTCACCGCGGCCTCGCGCGCTATCCCGAAGTGGCGTCCGCCTCCACCGTGACCGGTGAGGCGGACGCCCTCGTGCAGGTCTTCGCCGCCGACATGCGGCACTTCGAGCGGGTCCTCGAGCGGATCGCGGGCGAGCCCTTCGTCGAGCGGACCAAGTCCGTCCTGGTGCTCTCGCCCCTCCTGCGGCGCTTCTCCTCGGGCTCCCCGGTCTGACGCTCCCGTCCCGCGGGGGCCCGGTGCCACGGCTGTACGCGGCGGGGCGCAACGAATCGCCGGAACAGGCTCCGAAGGCGCAACAAATCGGTATGTGAAGCGCAATGGTGCAGCCTTGTACCACTTGCTCCGCGGACCGTACCGTCTTTACGTCTTCCGAAAGCCCGTACGCACCGTACGCACCATCCGAGGGGTCCCATGTCTGCGCTGCGCACCGCCCTGCTCCAGAGTTCGGGACGGCCCGGCGATGTGGCGTACCACCTCAAGGCGCTGGACCGCGCCGCCGAGGAAGCGGCCGCGGCCGGCGCCGGGCTGCTGGCCTGCCCCGAGCTGTACCTGACCGGCTACGCCATCGGCTCCGGCGTGCGCGAGCTCGCCGAGCCCGCCGACGGCGAGAGCGCCGACGAGATCGCCCGGATCGCCGCCGAGCACGGCATCGCCGTGGCGTACGGCTACCCGGAGCGCGACGGCGGGAAGGTGTACAACTCCGTCCAGCTGATCGGCCCGGACGGCACCCGGCTCGCGAACTACCGCAAGACGCATCTCTTCGGCTGCTTCGAGCAGGAGATGTTCACCCCCGGCGACCGGACCGTCGTCCAGGCCGAGCTGACCGGCGTCCGGATCGGCCTCATGATCTGCTACGACGTGGAGTTCCCGGAGAACGTCCGGGCCCACGCGCTGGCCGGCACCGACTTCCTGGTGGTGCCCACCGCCCAGATGCACCCGTACCAGTTCGTCGCCGAATCGCTGATCCCGGTACGCGCCTTCGAGAGCCAGCTCTACATCGCCTACGTCAACCGCACCGGTCCGGAAGGCGAGTTCGAGTTCGTCGGTCTCTCCACGCTGGCCGGGCCCGACGGGGTCGTACGGGCCCGCGCCGGCCGCGGCGAGGAGACGGTCCTCGGCGATGTCGACCCCGGCTTCCTCGCGGCCTCCCGCGAGGCCAACACGTACCTGAAGGACCGCCGCCCGGAGCTGTACGGCTCCCTGGGCTGAGCCCGGCCCCGCACGCCCCGCCTGCCGGCCGTCCGGCCGGGGGCTGCCCCGGCCCGGCCCTCGCCTGCCCCCTTCCTCCCGTTCCGCATGGTTTTGCAAGGAGTCCCGCCCTCATGACGTCCACGGTGCCCACCGCCGTCCAGCACACCGATGCTCAGCCGCCGATCACCATGTTCGGACCGGACTTCCCCTTCGCGTACGACGACTTCCTCGCGAACCCGGCGGGGCTGGGCCAGATACCCGCGACCGAGCACGGCACCGAGGTCGCGGTCATCGGCGGCGGCCTCTCCGGCATCGTCACCGCCTACGAGCTGATGAAGATGGGCCTCAAGCCCGTCGTCTACGAGGCGGACCGGATCGGCGGCCGGCTGCGCACGGTCGGCTTCGAGGGCTGCGACTCCTCGCTCACCGCCGAGATGGGCGCCATGCGCTTCCCGCCGTCCTCCACGGCGCTGCAGCACTACATCGACCTGGTCGGGCTGGAGACGCAGCCGTTCCCGAACCCGCTCGCGCCCGACACCCCCTCCACCGTCGTCGACCTCAAGGGCGAGTCGCACTACGCCGAGACCGTCGACGACCTGCCCGACGTCTACCGTCAGGTGGCCGAGGCCTGGAACACCTGCCTGGAGGAGGGCGCCGACTTCTCCGACATGAACCAGGCCCTCCGGGAGCGCGACGTGCCGCGCATCCGGGAGATCTGGGCCAAGCTCGTCGAGAAGCTCGACAACCAGACCTTCTACGGCTTCCTCTGCGACTCCAGCGCCTTCAAGTCCTTCCGGCACCGGGAGATCTTCGGCCAGGTCGGCTTCGGCACCGGCGGTTGGGACACCGACTTCCCCAACTCCATCCTGGAGATCCTCCGCGTCGTCTACACCGAGGCCGACGACCATCACCGCGGCATCGTCGGCGGCAGCCAGCAGCTCCCGCTGCGCCTGTGGGAGCGCGAGCCCGCGAAGATCGTGCACTGGGCGCAGGGCACCTCGCTGTCCTCCCTGCACGACGGCGCGCCCCGCCCGGCCGTCACCCGGCTGCACCGCACCGCCGGCAACCGGATCACCGTCACCGACGCCTCCGGCGACATCCGCACCTTCCGGGCGGCCGTCTTCACCGCGCAGTCCTGGATGCTGTTGTCAAAGATCGAGTGCGACGACGCACTGTTCCCCATCGACCACTGGACGGCGATGGAGCGCACTCACTACATGGAGTCCTCCAAGCTGTTCGTGCCCGTCGACCGGCCGTTCTGGCTGGACAAGGACGAGGAGACGGGCCGCGACGTCATGTCGATGACGCTGACGGACCGGATGACCCGCGGGACGTACCTCCTCGACAACGGGCCCGACCGGCCGGCCGTCATCTGCCTCTCCTACACCTGGTGCGACGACAGCCTGAAGTGGCTGCCGCTGGACGCCAACGAGCGCATGGAGGTCATGCTCAAGTCGCTCTCGGAGATCTATCCGAAGGTCGACATCCGGAAGCACATCATCGGCAACCCCGTGACCGTGTCCTGGGAGAACGAGCCCTACTTCATGGGCGCGTTCAAGGCCAACCTGCCGGGCCACTACCGCTACCAGCGCCGCCTGTTCACGCACTTCATGCAGGACCTCCTTCCCGAGGACAAGCGCGGCATCTTCCTGGCCGGTGACGACATCTCCTGGACCGCCGGCTGGGCCGAGGGCGCCGTGCAGACCGCGCTGAACGCTGTGTGGGGCGTGATGCACCACCTCGGCGGCGGCACGGACGCCACCAACCCGGGCCCGGGCGATGTGTACGACGAGATCGCCCCGGTCGAGCTGCCGGAGGACTGACCACCCGACGACCGCCCGACGACCGTCGACCGGCGGGGGAGCCCCGGACCAGGGGACGGAGGGGACAGGGGGAGCTGCCGCCGCGCAGCTCCCCCTGCGGTCATATCCCGGCCGCGCGCGCCGCTTCGTACACCTCCGCCGCCAGGTCCTTCAGCTCCTCCGCGTCCCGGGCCCGGCCCTGGAGGTCGAGCAGGATCTCCCCGACGCCCACCTCGGCATGGCCCGCCAGGTCCTCGACGATCTGCGCGACGCTGCCCTGGAACGGGAGGCGGTCCTGGCCCTCGTACGCCTTCGCCGTGTGCTGGGTGTTGACCCGCAGGACGTTCTCGAACGGTGCCTCGCGGCCGCGCTCGTCGGCCAGCTCCCGCAGCTGCCGCCACTGCTCGGCCAGCTTCTCCGCGCCCATGCCCGCCGGCATCCAGCCGTCCGCCCGGTCCACCAGGCGGCGCAGCGCCCGCGGGCTGTTGGCGGGCAGCAGCACCGGGATCGGCCGGGCCGGCTTGGGGCCGACCTCCGACGGCGCGATCGTCGTCAGCTCGCCCTCGTACGTCACCGGGTCCGGGCCCCACACCGCCCGGCACACGTCCAGCAGCTCGTCCAGCACCTTGCCGCGCTGCTCGAACGGGGCCGCCGCGGCCGCCGCGTACTCGTCCAGGGACCAGCCCGTGCCGAGCCCGGCGATCACCCGGCCGCCGCTCGCCGCGTCCAGCGAGGCGAGGCTCCGGGCCAGCTGGAAGGGGACGTGCAGCGGGGCGATGAGCACGCTCGTACCCAGCCGGGCCCGCTCCGTGGCCGCGGCGGCCAGCGTCAGCGTCACCAGCGGATCGGCCACCGAGCGGTACTGATCGGGCCAGGGCAGGCCCGGTATGCCGTACAGCCCCTGGGTCGCGGGCTCGGGGAAGAGCACGCGCTCGAAGACCCAGAGGCTCTCGTAACCGGTCTGCTCCGCGGCGCGCGCCACGTCCGGCACGTCGCGGCCGAGGTCGTACTGGCGCATCTGCGGGAGGCTCAGTCCGAGTCGGACAGTCATACCGTGCTCCTTCGGATCCGGTTCGCCGACGGGTTATGTGCGATCAACGTCCGCCGCGGGCGCGGGAGTTCCGGCGTCGGGGGGCGCGATGGCGCGCGGTACCGGCGCGCACGGCCGGTGAGGGTCCGGCCAAGGCTTTAGTCCGATCCGGTCACGCCTCACCGCGCCGTCCCTGCCGCCCGCCCGCCCCTGCCACGCTGATCGCCATGACGACGATGCAGCCGACCGGCGTGACGGCGGGCGTGGAGCGGATCGTGGCGCGGATGCGCGCGCTGGACGCGACGCTGCCGCCGCGCGACGGCGTCGCGGTCTTCAACCGGGTGTACCTGCAGGTCACCGAGGAGGTCGGGCGGCAGATCGGGGCGGGCGGCTTCCGGGACGCGGGCGCGGCCGCCGAGCTGGACGTCCGGTTCGCGCTGCGGTACCTGAGCGCGGTGGACGCCGTGACGGCCGGGCTGCGTCCGCCGGCGTGCTGGCGCCCGCTGTTCCAGCTGCGCTGCCACCCCGGCGTCGAGCCGCTCCAGTTCGCGCTGGCCGGGATCAACGCGCACATCGGGCACGACCTGGCGCTCGCCCTGGTGGACACCTGCCGGGCGCTGGGGTGCGAACCGGCCGCGCTGGAGGCCGACTTCGACCGGGCGGGGCGGGTGCTCATCGGCCTGGAGGAACGGGTGCGGGAGCGGCTGATGCCGAGGCCCGACCTGCTGGACATCGCCGACCCGCTGACCCACCTGGCCGGTTCGTGGAGCCTGGAGGCGGCCCGGGACGGCGCGTGGACGGCGGCCCGCGCGCTGTGGAGCATGCGCGGCCTGCCGGAGGTGGCGGAGGAATTCACACAGCGGCTCGACGCGGGCGTCGGCCTGGTGGGCCAGCTACTGCTGACGCCGTTGCGGGGGTGACGCCCTTGCGGGGGCGCCGCCGCGGGGGGGGGGGGCGCCGCACCGTTGCACCGCTGTCGCCACGCCGGGGCCGTCGCCCGGCGGATGCGCTCCGCCGGGCCGGGGTGCTTCGCCGGTTGCCCACTTGGGTAACCCCCTGGTGGGGGCCTCCGAGAGCTGCACCTCTATGCGCGCCGCCCCGCAAGGAACAACCGCTGAGACGCCGCCCCGGCGAGGGGCCCCGAGACGCCACCCCGGCAAGGGGCCCCCAAGACGCCGCCCCGGCAAGGGGCCACTGAGCCCCCGCCCCGCAGAGGCGATTCCGGGCCGGCCGCTCCTAGTCCGTGCCCTTGGCCGTGCCGCCGTCCCCGGCCCCTTCCTCGTCGTAAGCCGACGTCCCCTCGTCCAGCAGTGGCTGCTGCGTCTTCAGGTGTGCCGGGGCCAGGGCGCGGAGGACGTGGTAGCCGGAGAGGACGACGATCGTGCCGAGGGCGATGCCGCTCAGTTCGAAGTTGTCGGAGATCTTCAGGCTGACGCCGCCGACGCCGATGATGATGCCCGCGGCGACGGGGACGAGGTTGAGCGGGTTGCGCAGGTCGACCTTGTTGTGGACCCAGATCTGCGCGCCGAGCAGGCCGATCATGCCGTACAGGATGACCGTGATGCCGCCGAGCACCCCGCCCGGGATCGCGGCGACCACCGCGCCGAACTTCGGGCAGAGTCCGAAGAGGAGGGCGAAGCAGGCGGCGGCCCAGTAGGCGGCGGTGGAGTAGACGCGGGTGGCCGCCATGACGCCGATGTTCTCGGAGTACGTGGTGTTGGGCGGGCCGCCGAGCGCGGTGGAGAGCACGGACGCGGCGCCGTCGGCGGAGATCGCGGTGCCGAGCTTGTCGTCCAGCGGGTCGCCGGTCATCTCGCCGACCGCCTTGACGTGCCCGGCGTTCTCGGCGACCAGCGCGATGACGACCGGCAGCGCGACCAGGATCGCGGACCACTGGAAGCTCGGTCCGTGGAAGGACGGCAGGCCCACCCAATCGGCCTTGCCGACGGCGGAGAAGTCGAGCCGCCAGTGGTCGGTGACCTTCCCGGCGCCGTTCTGGGAGTGGATCATCCCGAAGAGCAGGTCGAAGAGCCAGGAGACGAGGTACCCGAAGATCAGCCCGAGGAAGATCGCGATGCGCGACCAGAAGCCGCGCAGGCAGACCACGGCCAGCCCGGTGAACAGCATGGTCAGCAGCGCCACCCACTGGTCCTGCGGCCAGTACGTGCTGGCGGTGACGGGGGCGAGGTTGAAGCCGATCAGCATGACGACCGCGCCCGTGACGACGGGAGGCATCGCCGCGTGGATGATCCGCGCGCCGAACCGCTGCACGGCCAGCCCGATGAGGAAGAGCACCGCGCCGACCACGAGGACCGCGCCGGTCACGGTGGCGCTCGTACCGCCCTGGGCCCGGATGACGGCGGCGACGCCCACGAAGGAGAGGCTGCACCCGAGGTAGGAGGGCACCCGGCCGCGGGTCGCCAGCAGGAAGATCATCGTCGCGACGCCGGACATCATGATGGCGAGGTTCGGGTCCAGGCCCATGAGGACCGGAGCGACGAACGAGGCGCCGAACATGGCCACCACGTGCTGCGCGCCGAGGCCGGCGGTACGCGGCCAGGACAGCCGCTCGTCGGGTCTGACCACGGCTCCCGGCGCGGGGGTGCGCCCGTCTCCGTGGAGGGTCCAGCGCACGCCGAGGCCCATGGAAGCTCCCGTTCTCGTCTTCTCGTCAAGTCGTCGTGAGGCCACCGACCGGCGGTGACCGGCCAATGTTAGTGCGGGCCTGGTCCGCTTCCTCCGGTTACGGTCCGGATTGGCCGCGGATGGAATCGGTCACTCGGCCCGGGGCGGAAGCAGTCTAAGCGCATGCTTACGATGAGATGGTTCAACTTTTGAATGCATCCGATTTGCATGCATCCCACCGCACCGCAGCACCAGGAGTACGACCGTGAGTGACGCCGCCCCGTATGCCGCCGAGACCCTTCCGTACGGCGAGCTGGTCCCCGTGACGGTCCACTTCGACGACCTCGACGCGCTCGGCATGCTCCACAACTCGCGCTTCCCGCTGCTCGTCGAGCGGGCCTGGGGCGCGTACTGGCACTCGCACGGCTTCGGGTTCACCGGCGATTGGGCGAGCGCGGGTGACATGGCCAACGTGATCAAGGAGATGCGGGTCTCCTACGAGGCGCCGATCACCCGTCCTGGCACCTTCGCCGCCCACCTGTGGGTCGAGAAGCTGGGCCGGACCAGCCTCACCTACGGCTTCCGGGTCTGCTCGGCGGACGGCGCGACCACGTACGCGCAGGGCCACCGCATCCTGGTCCGCGTCGACGCGCAGACCCTGCGCCCCGCGCCCTGGACCGACGAGGCCCGCGCGATCGCCCGCAAGCTGGCCCGCCCGGAGGCCCTGCCCGACGCGAGCTGAGCACCGCGGCCGACGGCAGCCGCGGCGCCGCGCCGGCCCGTCGCCCGTCACGACCGCTTCAACGAGTCGCCCGTCGCGCCCCCTTCAACGAATCGCCCGTCATCACGACCCCTTCAGGTCGAACGTGGTCGAGCTGACCGAGGCGCGGCGCTCCGGTGCGCGGAGTACGCCCGCGCCCAGCACCAGGCCCAGGGCCAGCGCCGTGACCAGAATGAACGAGCTGGTCAGCGAGGTGGCCTGGGCGATGGAGCCGATCGCGGAGGGCGCGATCAGCCCCGAGGTGTACGTGATCGTCGCGACGCCCGCGATGGCCTGGCTCGGTGCCGGGCCGCTGCGCCCCGCCGCGGCGAACGCCAGCGGCACGACCACCGCGATGCCCGTGCCGATCAGCGCGAAGCCCGCCACCGCCATGGCCGGGTGCTGCGCCGTGACGATCAGCAGGCCGCCCACGGTGGCCAGTACGCCGCTCGCGCGCACCGTGCGCACCGGGCCGAAGCGGGCCACCACATGGTCGCCGGCCAGCCGCGCCACCGCCATCGTGCAGGTGAACGCGGTCGTCGAGACCGCCGCGAGCCCGGCCGACGTGCCCAGTACGTCCCGCAGGTACACCGCCGACCAGTCCAGGCTCGCCCCCTCGGCGAACACGGCGCAGAAGCCGATGGCGCCGATGATCAGCGCGGACTTCGGCGGCAGCGCGAACCGCGGCGGCGGATGCTCGTCCGGGGCGCTGCGCAGGTCCAGTACGCCCTGGCAGAAGACCGCGCCGAGCACGGTCAGCACGCCGGCCGCGAGGGCGAGGTGCAGTCGGGCGTCGGTCTCGGTGTGCGCGGCGACGGTGCCGGCCGCCGAGCCCAGCAGTGAGCCCACGCTCCACATGCCGTGCAGCCCCGACATGATCGGCTTGTCGAGGCGCTGTTCGACCTCGACGCCCAGCGCGTTCATCGCCACGTCGGACATCCCGGCGGTGGCCCCGTAGACCAGCAGGGCGCCACAGAGGGTGTAGAGGTTCGGGGCGACCGCGGGGAGGACGAGGGAGAGTGTCCAGAGCGCCAGGAGGCCGCGCAGCGCCGTACGGGCGCCGAAGCGGTGGCTGATCCGGCCCGCCAGCGGCATCGCGAGGGACGCGCCGATCGCGGGGAAGGCGAGCGCGAGCCCGAGCTGCCCCGCGCTGACCCCGGTGTGTTCCTGGATCCAGGGGACGCGGGTGGCGAAGTTGCCGGTCACCGCGCCGTGCACGAGGAAGACGAGCGCCACCGACCAGCGTGCGCGGCGCAGTTGGGGAGGCGGGACTGCCGTGGGGGAACCACCGTTGGCTGGCATGGCGATGAAACTATCAGGATCCCTGCCTATTAACCGCCGAATATTTCGAGGGGTTCGGTCTGGAAGGATTCCGCCATGCCTGACACCACCGCGCGACCCGGCCGTGCGCCGGCCGGCACCGTCCCCCGGGCCCGGTCCCGTACGGCGTCGCCGCGCACCGCGCGGGCCATCAACGACCGCCTGGCGCTCCAGCTGCTGGAATCCGAGGGTCCTTTGACGGCCCATCAGCTCAAGGAGCGGACCGGCCTGTCCCGGCCGACGGTCGCCGACCTCGTGGACCGGCTGGGCGGTGCCGGGCTGATCGAGGTCGTCGGCGAGGCGGGTGCCGACCGCCGCGGCCCCAACGCCCGGCTCTACGGCATCGTCGCCGGCCGCGCCCACCTCGCCGGGATCGACGTCCGCACGCACGGCGTCACCGTCGCCGTCGCCGACCTGCTCGGCACCGTCCGCGCACAGGAGTCCGTGCCGGTCGCCGCGGACGCCGCGCCGGAGACGGCACTGACCTGCGCGTACGCCGCGCTGGACCGGACACTGGAGCGCGCGGGCGGGGTCCGGCCGCACACCGTCGTGGTCGGCGCGCCCGGCCTCGTGGACCCCGCCAGCGGCCGGCTGACCGGCACCGGAACGCTGCCCTCCTGGCACGGCGCGCTGGTCGCGGGGCTGCGCGACCGGCTCGGCGTACCGCTGCTCCTGGAGAACGAGGTCAACCTCGCCGCGATCGCCGAACGGCGGGACGGCGCGGCCCGGGACCGGGACACCTTCGTCCTGCTGTGGCTGGGCCACGGAGTGGGCGCAGCGGTCGTGCTGGACGGCCGGCTGCGCCGCGGTGCCTCCGGCGGCACCGGCGAGATCGGCTTCCTGCCCGTGCCCGGCACGCCGGCCCTGCCCAGCGCCACCGGCTGCGACGGCGGCTTCCACTCGCTGGCCGCCTCCGGCGCGATCGTCGAGCTGGCGGGGGAGTACGGATTCGCCGGAGTGCCCGCCGGGCCGGGGGCCGGGGGCGACACGGGCTCCGGCACGGACGACGAGGCGCCGGCCGCCGAGCGCGTCGTCCGCGCCGCAGTGGCCGCGGGGCCCGCAGGGGCGGACTTCCTCGACGCGCTGGCGCGGCGGATCGCAGTGGGCGTGGCCGCGGTGACCGCCCTCCTCGACCCCGGCTGCGTCGTGCTCGGCGGCGAGATCGGCCGGGCGGGCGGCGCGGCGCTCGCCACACGGGTGGCCGCCTGCGCGGCCGGCATGTCACCGCTGCACACCGAGGTGCGCGCGAGCACGGTCGGCGGCCGTGCCGTGCTGCGCGGCGCCGTACTGGCCGCCAAGGACGCGGCCCAGGACGACCTGTTCGCCCCGGAGGGCGCGGCGCGCTGAACCGCGCCGGGGCGGTTCAGCAGGTTCACAACAGAGGGGGCCCGGACGCCTCCTGTTGCGGCCACGGGGACGGATCGGCGGCCCAGCCCGCCAGGAGGCGGTCCAGGGCGGCTAAGCTCAGCGGCTTGCCCAGGTGCGCGTCGAACCCGGCACGGGCCGACCGGTCGCGGTCGGCCTGCTGGCTGAAGCCCGACACGGCGATCAGCCGCGTGCGGCCGGCCGGCAGCGCCTGCCGCAGCCGGCCGGCGAGGTCGTGGCCGTGCACGTCGGGCAGCGCCAGGTCGCTCAGTACCAGGTCGAAGGGGGCGGCGTGGGCGGCGGCCAGCCCCTCCACGCCGGTGTGGCACACCGTCACCCGGTCGCCGCCCCGCTCCAGCAGGGCGCGGTAGCCGACGGCCAGGTCGGCGTTGTCCTCGATCACCAGGATGCGCAGCGGCGGGCGGGGGAGGGCCGCCTCCCCCTCGTCGGGCGGGCGTTCGGCCGGAAGCGCGGGGGCGGCCAGCGGCAGCCGGATGCGGAAGCACGCGCCGCTGCCGGGGCCGTCGCTGTGCGCCCGTACGGTGCCGCCGTGCAGTTCGGCGATGCCGCGGACGATGGGCAGGCCGAGCCCGAGCCCGCCGGTCGTGGTGTCCGAGGCCGGGACGGCGCGGACGAAGGCGTCGAAGAGGGTGCCGGCGACGGCCGGATCGAACCCTATGCCGTCGTCGCGCACGGTCAGCACCGCGTGCCCCGCCCCCGCCGCACCGGAGCCGGCCACCGTGTCCAGCTCGACCTCCACCCGGCCGTTGGGCCGGGTGTACTTGCGGCCGTTGCTGAGCAGATTGGCGGTCAGCTGCGCGAGCCGGACGCGGTCCCCCTCGACGTGCACCGGCCCGGACGGCATCACGACCAGCAGCCTGCGCCGTGTCCTGGCGTACTCGGGCAGCATGTCCTCGGCCGCGGTCGTGACCACGGAGCGCAGGTCGAGCCGCTCGCGCGCCAGGTTCAGCCGGCCGGTCAGCGCCCTCGTCGCGTCCAACAGGTCGTCGGTCATCCGCGCCATGTGCGTGATCTGCCGCTGGAGTACGGCCAGCGCCTCGCGCGGCGGCGGACCGTCCAGCGCGAGCAGCTCGCCGGCGGCCTGAAGGGCTGCCATGGGATTGCGCAGCTCGTGCGAGAGGGTGGCGATGAACCGGTCCTTGGCCTCCTGCTGCTCGCGCAGCGCGGCCCCGGCGGTGGTCAGCGCGTCGTTGGCCTGCCGCAGCCGCTGGTTCGCCTCCTGGACCTCCCGGCTGCGGGCGAACAGCTCGCTCTCCACCCGGTCGGCGCGCTGCTGCTGTTCGGCGGCGGCCCGCCGCTGGCGCCGCCCCGCGCGGCGCAGACGTACGAACTCGGTGACGTCCTCGACCCGGTGGATGATGTGGGTGAGCGTGCCGGAGCCGTCCAGGACCGGGGTGTTGACCGGTGACCAGTACCGCTCCACGAAGGCGCCGCCGGGGCCGGCCGGGATGTCGTACCGCTGCATGGCCATGGTGTCGGGCCGGCGGGTGGCCAGGACGGTGCGCAGGGAGCGGGCCAGGTTCCGGACGCCGTCCGCCGCCGGGTCGGCGGGGTTGTCGGGGAAGACTTCGAAGATCGGGTGGCCGAGGAGGGACCGCCGGTCGGTGACGGTGGCGGCCAGGTACGCCCGGTTGACCTCGACGATGCGCAGTTCGGGGTCCAGGACCAGGTAGGGCGAGGGTGTCGCGTCGAACAGTGCGTGATAGTCCGGCTGCGGGGCATCGCGGCGAGCGGTGCTGTCCCGGTCGGGCCCCTGGGCCATGGCGTGTCACCTCGTGCGGAGTGCGGGTGGGTCGTCCGGCGGGTCGTCCGCCACGTCCAGCCGGTAGCCGAACCCGCGTACCGTCGTGATCTGCGGTGCCCCGACCCCGGCGGCCAGCAGCTTCCGCCGTACGCGGTAGACGTGTTCGGTGACGGTGGCCGGGTCCTGCCAGTCGGCGCCCTCCCACAGCCGCTCCAGCAGCTGGCCGGGGGAGAACGTCTGGCCGGGGGAGGCCGAGAGGAACTCCAGCAGCGCGTATTCGCGCGGCGTGAAGGCGATCGGGCCGCCCACGCTGCGCACTTGCCGCGCCCCGGTGTCCACGATGAGGTCGCCCAGCCGGAGAACCGGCCGTCGTTCGGCCTTTCCCCTGTCCTGACGGGGCGCGGTGCGGCGCAGTACGGCCCGGACGCGGGCGGCCAGTTCACGCTGCGAGAACGGCTTGACCACATAGTCGTCGGCGCCCAGTTCCAGGCCGAGCACCCGGTCGGTCTCCTCGCCGCGCCCGGTCACGATGATCACCGGCGGGCCGTCCTCGTCGCGCATGCCGCGCAGCAGGTCCAGGCCGTTGCCGTCGGGCAGCCCCAGGTCGAGCACCGCGAGGTCGACCTGATGGCATCGCAGTACCGCACGCGCCGACCGGACGTCGGGCGCGCTCACCACGGTGAAGCCCTCGCGTTCCAAGTAGGCGCAGGACATCGCGACCAGGTCGGGCTCGTCCTCGATCAGCGCGACCACCGGCCGGCGTGTGGCCGGCACGCTGCTCACTGCGGCGCTGGACCGGGTCGGCCCGGAAGGTGACGGCAACGGTGTTCCCGCGTGGCTCGCAGAGTTGATCCGGCGTTGATCCGGCGTGCAGGAGGCGGCCAGCCTGCCGCGATATCACTGGAGCACCGGATCTCGAAGTGCTGTCGACCGCAGCATCTCACGTGGGGACGAGGGGCACCATGAAGCGCGTTGAACCGGGTGGAAGCGGGCTCCGACGAGATCTGGTGAGGCTGCCGCCATCCGCCTGCCCGGACCCCGCTCACCTCCAGGACCCGCGATGCCCGATCCCGATCCCGACCCCGGTGCCGATTCCGTCCCCGACGAGCAGGAAGGGGCCCTCGCCAGGGCCCTGCTCAATCTCATCCAGGTGCGCGCCGACAGTACGGCGGGCCCGCTCTCCCGCCGCCTGGTCTCGCACTGCCTCGCCCTGCTGCCCGTCGATGCCGCGGGCGTCATCCTCGTCGTCCCCGCGGCGCCGAAGGAGGGGAAGCGCGCCGACTCCCCGAGGGAGAGCGTCGAGGTGACCGCCACCTCCCACGAGGTGCTGCGCAGCGTGGAGTTGTACGAGATCGAGAGCGCGGACGGGCCGTGCATGGAAGCCGTGCGCACCGGCCGTCCCCACCACGTCGCGGACTTCACCGGCCGGCAACGCCGTTGGCCCGCACTCGCCGTGCGGGCGAGGGCCGCGGGCTATCGGGCGATGTGGGCCGAACCGCTGCGTCACCACGACGCCGTCGTCGGGGTCATCAACCTCTACCTCCGCGACGCGGGGACGCTGGGCGCGCGCCACCGGCAGCGCGCCCAGAGCCTGGCCAGCGCCGCCACCACCGGACTGCTGCTCCAGCGGACGCTCACCGACTGCCACACCCGGGCCGGCCAGCTCCAGCGGGCCCTGTCGTCCCGCGTCCCGATCGAGCAGGCCAAGGGCATCCTCGCCGGCCGGTTCGGCCTCACCCCGGAGGGCGCCTTCGAACTGCTCCGCACCTACGCCCGGGCACACCAGATGCGCATGCGCGACCTCGCCGACGTCGTCATCGGCGACCCCACGGGGCCCTGGCCGCCCCCGGCACCGGACCGGCCGGAGAGCTGACCCGCCGGGCGCTCAGCCGTCCGACGCGTTGCCGGTCCCCACCATGCGCAACCCCGGTACGTGCCCGCCGCGTTCGGCCAGGAAGTCCGCGTAGCGGATCTTGCCGACCGCGTGGTCGGGGGCGAGGTTGCCGCCCGCCCGCAGCGCCCGGTACGTCGCCCCGGGCAGCAGCACCGGCAGCACGATGCGGCGCCGCCCGCCCGCGCGCAGCGTGAGACCGACCAGCTCACGGGCGTCGAGCACCTCGGGGCCGCCCATCTCCGGCACCTGCCCGGCCGGCTCCCCGTACGCCAGCTCCACCAGCCGCGCGCCCACCTCGCGGACGTCGACGGGCTGGACCCGTACGGCCGCCGGGGCCGGCAGCACCGGCGAGCGCGCGCCGGACTTCACCAGCCGCAGCACGAGATCGTGGAACTGCGTCGTGCGCAGCACCGTCCACGGCACGTCCGACTCCGCCAGCAGCCGCTCCACCTCGCGCTTGGTGCGGTAGTAGCGCAACGGCACCCGGTCCACGCCGACGATGGAGATGTACACCAGATGCCGTACGCCCGCCGTCCGCGCCGCGTCCACCAACTGTCCTGCCGCGTCCAGGTCACCCCCGGCCGGCGTCGACGCGCAGTGCACGATCACCTCGGCGCCGGCCGTCGCGTCCGCGAGCCCGACACCGTTGCGCAGATCGACGGCGTACGAGCGCAGCCTGGGGTTTTCCGTCCGGGTGTGCGGCCAGCGGCTGAGCACCCGCACGGTGTGTCCATCGGCCAGCAGCCGGTCCACCACGACCCGCCCCAGGGTCCCCGTCCCGCCGGTCACCAGAAACGTCGTCATCGCCCGCTCCTCCCGGAGGCTGTCCTGTCATGCGACCGCGCCGGGCGCAGTCTGTCACCGTAAGAACTCCCCGGGAACGCGCGGAGAACTCCCGGGGCCGGTGCGTACATGCCCCGCCACCCAGTGTGAGCCAGCCCACAAGCATGCGCCCGCATGGCCGACGATCAGACGTGGCAGACTGGAGGGGTACTGACATACGCAGCGCACTCCGGGGTCGGTGAAAGTCCGAACCGGCGGTTACAGTCCGCGACCCGTCCGCAGCCAGCGGCCGGTTGAGCAGGTGAAATTCCTGCACCGACGGTTAAAGTCCGGATGGGAGGCAGTGCGCGGCGGGCGAGCAACACCGGTACACCGCCGCCGGCGGTCCCGTCCACGACGGTCGGGATCACCTCTCCGGCCTCGGTGACCGTGCTGTTCCGTACCGCTTCTGTCGCTCGCGACAGCCCCGGAGTCCGTGCCCGAAGAGGCAGGAGGACCCGGTGGCCGCCACAGCCCCCGCTGAGACCACGGCAATGCGCCGGGCCATCGCGCTCGCCTCGCGCGGCCTCGGGCACACCAGCCCCAACCCCGTCGTCGGCTGCGTCATCCTGGACGCGCACGGCGCCGTCGCCGGTGAGGGCTGGCACCAGCAGGCGGGCGGCCCGCACGCCGAGATCCACGCCCTGCGCGCCGCCGGCGAGCGTGCCCGCGGCGGCACAGCGCTGGTCACGCTGGAGCCCTGCAACCACACCGGCCGTACCGGCCCCTGCGCCCAGGCCCTCGTCGACGCCGGGGTCGCCCGGGTCGTCTACGCCGTACCGGACCCCAATCCCGCCGCGACCGGCGGCGCCACCACCCTGCGGGCGGCCGGCGTCGACGTCGAGGGCGGGCTGCTGGTCGACGAGGCCGCCGCCGGGAACGAGGCCTGGCTGACCTCCGTACTGCGCCGCCGCCCCTTCGTACTGTGGAAGTACGCCGCCACCCTGGACGGCCGGATCGCCGCCGCCGACGGCACCAGCCGGTGGATCACCTCCCCGCAGTCCCGCGCCGACGTGCACCGGCTGCGCGCCCTGGCCGACGCGGTGATCGTCGGCTCCGGCACCGCCCGCGCCGACGATCCGCAGCTCGGCGCCCGGCTGCCGGACAGCGAGGTCACCCAGCCGCTGCGGGTGGTCGTCGACTCCTCCGCCACGGCCGTGAAGCCCGGCGCCCGGGTCCTGGACGGCACGGCCCCGACCCTGATCGCGGTCGCCGAGGACGCCGACACCGCCCACCTCGAAGAACTCGCGCCCCTCGTCCGGCTGCCGCGCGCGGCCGACGGCCGGGGCCTGGACGTGCCGGCCCTGCTCGGCGCGCTCTACGACCGCGGCGTGCGGTCCGTCCTCCTGGAGGGCGGCCCCACCCTCGCCGGGTCCTTCCTCGCCGCCCGCGTCGTCGACAAGGTCGTCGGCTATCTCGCCCCCGCGCTGCTCGGCGCGGGCCCGGCCGCGCTGGGCGACGCCGGAATCTCCACCATCGACCGGGCGTTGCGCCTCGACGTGACCGACACCGAACGGCTCGGCCCGGATCTGCGCATCACCGCCACCCCTGCCCTCCACGAGGAGAACTGAAGTGTTCACCGGAATCGTCGAAGAACTGGGTGAGGTCGTCGCCGTCGAGACGCTGACGGACGCCTCCCGCTTCCGGCTGCGCGGCCCCGTCGTCACCGAGGGCGCCAAGCACGGCGATTCCATCGCCGTCAACGGCGTCTGTCTGACCGTCGTGGAGACCGCCGAGGGCGAGTTCACCGCCGACGTGATGGCCGAGACGCTGAAGCGTTCCAGCCTGGGCGCGCTGGAGAAGGGCTCCCGGGTCAACCTGGAGCGCCCGATGGCGCTCGGCGGGCGGCTCGGCGGCCATCTCGTCCAGGGCCACGTCGACGGTACGGGCACCATCGCGGAGCGCACCCCCGGTGAGCACTGGGAGATCGTGAAGGTCGCCCTGCCGGACGGGCTTGCCCGGTACGTCGTCGAGAAGGGCTCCATCACGGTCGACGGGGTCTCGCTCACCGTCGTCGAGGCCGGGGACGACTACTTCACCATCAGCCTCATCCCCACCACCCTCGACCTCACCACCCTCGGCATCAAGCAGGTCGGCGACCCGGTGAACCTGGAGGTCGACGTCCTCGCCAAGTACGTCGAGCGGCTGCTCGGCAAGGACAGCGACGGAGGCGCGCGATGACCGCCCTGACCTGGCTGAACGGTGAGGCGTTCGCCGCCTTCGGCCAGCACGTCATCTGGTCCGACATGATCGGCAACACCGTCGGCCTGCTCGCCCTGGCCCTCGGCTGGCGGCGCTCCATCTGGACCTGGCCCGCGCAGTTCCTCTCCGGCGTCATCCTCGTCGCCGCGTACGCGTCAGCGCAGCTCAGCGGCGGGGTGGGCAAGCAGCTGCTGGTCATCGCCGTCGCCCTGTGGGGCTGGCGGCAGTGGCAGCGCGGCCGGCAGCAGGCCCAGGACGGGACGATCGCCGTCCGCTTCGCCACCTGGCGCGAGCGCTCCACGCTCCTCGCGGGCACCGTCGTCGGCACCCTCGCCGTCGGCTTCCTCTTCACCCAAGTCCCCCAGCTGTCCTGGAACCCCTGGCCGGACGCCTACATCTTCGTCGGCACGCTCGCCGCGATGGTGGCCCAGGCCCGCGGCCTCGTGGAGTTCTGGTTCGCCTGGCTGCTGGTCGACGTGGTCGGCGTCCCGCTGGCCTTCAGCAGCGGCCTGGCCTTCTCGGGCCTGGTCTACGTCGTCTACCTCGGTCTCGTCCTGTGGGGCCTGCGCGACTGGTGGCTGCGCTCCCGCACGAGCCCGCAGCCCGTCCTGGAAGGAGCGGCGGCATGACCGCACAGCAGAACTGGTACGAAGGCCCCGACGCGACCGACCTCACCCTCGACCCCGTCGAGCGCGCCATCGCCGACATCGCGGCCGGCCGCCCCGTCGTGGTCGTCGACGACGAGAACCGCGAGAACGAGGGCGACCTCGTCCTCGCCGCGGAGAAGGCCACCCCCGAGATCGTCGCCTTCATGATGAGCGAGTGCCGCGGCCTGATCTGCGCGCCCATGGAGGGCCCGGAGCTGGACCGGCTGGAGCTCCCGCAGATGGTCCAGCACAACACCGAGTCCATGCAGACGGCCTTCACCGTCTCCGTGGACGCCACCGGCGAGCACGGCGTCACCACCGGCATCTCCGCCGCCGACCGCGCCATGACGCTGCGCCTGCTGGCCTCCGGCGAGTCCGGGCCCGGCGACTTCGTGCGCCCCGGCCACATCTTCCCGCTGCGCGCCAAGCCCGGCGGCGTCCTGGTACGCAACGGCCACACCGAGGCCGGCGTCGACCTCGCGCGGCTCGCCGGGCTGCGGCCCGCCGCCGCGATCGTGGAGATCGCGGGCGAGGACGGCACCATGCTGCGGCTGCCCGAGCTGATCCCCTTCGCCCGCAAGCACGGCCTCGCGATCATCTCCATCGAGGACCTGATCGCGTACCGCCGCAGCGCCGAGCCCACCGTCCGCCGCGAGGCCACCACGCGGCTCCCCACCGCCTTCGGCGACTTCACCGCGCACGGCTACCGCTCCACCGTGGACGGCGTCGAGCACGTCGCGCTGGTCGCGGGCGACCTCGGCGACGGCGAGGACGTCCTGGTCCGGATCCACTCCGAGTGCCTGACCGGCGACATCTTCCACTCGCTGCGCTGCGACTGCGGCCCGCAGCTCCAGGAGTCGCTGCGCCGGATCAGCGAGGCGGGCCGCGGCGTGGTGATCTACCTGCGCGGCCACGAGGGACGCGGCATCGGACTGCTCTCCAAGCTGCGCGCCTACGAGCTGCAGGAGCGCGGCCGGGACACCCTGGACGCCAACCTGGAGCTGGGCCTGCCCGCCGACGCCCGGGACTACGCCGCGGGCGCCCAGATCCTCACCGACCTGGGCGTGCGCTCGCTGCGCCTGATGACCAACAACCCCGAGAAGACCGCGGCCCTGGTCGAGTACGGCCTGCACATCACCGGCCGGGAGCCGATGCCGGTCCAGGCCGGCGAGCACAACCTGCGGTACCTGCGCACCAAGCGGGACCGGATGGGGCACGACCTGCCGTGGCTGGACCCGGCGGACCGCGCCTCGGCCTGCAACAGCCAGTAGGCACGCACAGCGCAGTAAGACACACATCCCACTTCCCTATTACGCACCACCAGTACGAGGAGCAACGTGAGCGGCAAGGGCGCACCCGAACTGTCCGTGAAGAACTGTGGCGACCTGCGGGTGGCCGTGATCGCGGCCCAGTGGCACACCCAGGTCATGGACGGTCTGGTCAACGGCGCGCTGCGCGCCCTGGCCGAGCTCGGCATCGACGAGCCCACCCTGCTCCGCGTGCCCGGCAGCTTCGAGCTGCCCGTGGTCGCCAAGGTGCTCGCGGGCCGCGGGTACGACGCGGTGGTCGCGCTCGGCGTGGTCATCCGCGGCGGCACCCCGCACTTCGAGTACGTCTGCCAGGGCGTCACCCAGGGCCTGACGCAGGTCTCCATCGACACCGGCGTGCCCATCGGCTTCGGCGTGCTGACCTGCGACGACGAGCAGCAGGCGCTGGACCGTGCGGGCCTTGAGGGCTCGAACGAGGACAAGGGCCACGAGGCGGTCACCGCGGCCGTCGCCACCGCCGCCACGCTCCGTTCAGTATCCGAACCCTGGCGCTGAGCCGGGGCGGGCGACCGCTAGGGTGGGTACCACCATGTCCAAGAAGACTTTCGAGGAGCTCTTCGCCGAGCTCCAGCAGAAGGCCGCCACCGGCGACCCCGCCACTTCCCGCACCGCCGAGCTGGTCCAGTCCGGCGTCCATGCGATCGGCAAGAAGGTCGTCGAAGAGGCCGCCGAGGTGTGGATGGCCGCGGAGTACGAATCCCACGACGCCGCCGCCGAGGAGATCTCCCAGCTCCTCTACCACCTTCAGGTGATGATGGTCGCCAAGGGCATCAGCCTCGACGACGTCTACGCCCATCTCTGAGCCGCACGTTCTCGCCGTTTCTTCCCTTTCCTCATCACTCCCTCGTACAAAGGAAGTCCCTCTCATGCTGCGCATCGCCGTCCCCAACAAGGGTTCACTGTCCGAGCCTGCGTCGGCGATGCTCCATGAGGCCGGCTACCGCCAGCGCAAGGACCGCAGGGAGCTGGTCCTGGTCGACGCCGAGAACGAGGTCGAGTTCTTCTTCCTGCGTCCGCGCGACATCGCGGTCTACGTCGGTTCCGGCAAGCTCGACATCGGCATCACAGGCCGTGACCTGCTGCTGGACTCCGGCGCCAAGGCCGAGGAGATCATGCAGCTCGGCTTCGCCGGCTCGACCTTCCGGTACGCCACCACGCCCGGCACCGCCAAGGACGTCAGCGAGTTCGGCGGCATGACCGTCGCGACCTCCTTCTCCGGGCTGGTCACGCAGCACCTCGCCGACAACGGCGTGGACGCCTCCGTCGTGCACCTCGACGGCGCGGTGGAGACCGCCATCCAGCTGGGCGTCGCCGAGATCATCGCCGACGTCGTGGAGACCGGCACCACCCTCCGCAACGCGGGCCTGGAGATCATCGGCGAGCCGATCCTGAAGTCCGAGGCCGTCGTCATCCGCGGCAAGGGCGCGCCCGTCGACGACCCGAAGGTGCAGCAGTTCCTCCGCCGCATGCAGGGCGTCCTGGTGGCCCGCCGCTACGTGATGATGGACTACGACATCCGCGTCGAGCACGTCGAGAAGGCCGTGGCCCTCACCCCGGGCCTGGAGTCCCCGACCGTCTCCCCGCTGCACCACGAAGGCTGGGTCGCGGTCCGCTCGATGGTCCCCTCCAAGGACGCCCAGCGCATCATGGACGAGCTGTACGCCCTCGGCGCCCGCGCGATCCTCACCACGGGCATCCACGCCTGCCGCCTCTAGAGCCTGTTCCCGGGCTCTTCTGACCGCCCGCACGGCCGGGCCGTACGCACCGCCTCGCGGCCGGCGTACGGCCCGCGCCGCCACCCCGCCACGGAAGACGACGACGTGTCCGCGCCTCTGCCCGACCTCCCGGTGACCTTCCGGCCCGCCCGCACCCGTGCCGTCCTGTACGTCGTCGGCATCGCCCAGCTGGTGGCCCTGACGATCATCGCGTTCCTGCTGCCGGCCCTCAGCGGCGGCGAGCGGATCAGCTTCGTGTTCACCGGGCTGATCGTGCTGGGCGTCCTGCTGCTGCTCGCCCGGCCCAAGGTCGTGGCCACCGAGCGCGGCATCACCGTCGTCAACCTCACGACCAGGCGCACGCTGGCCTGGGCCGAGGTCCTGCGGGTGAATCTGCGGGTCGGCGACGCCTGGGTCCATCTCGACCTCGCCGACGGCACGAGCCTGCCGGCGATGGGCATCCAGCCCGGCATCGCCAAGCAGCAGGCCGTGCAGGACGCCCGTACGCTGCGCACTCTCGCCGAGACGCACGGCAGCGGCGACCACGCCGGCTGACCGGTTTCCCCCGCCGTACCGATCAGGGCGGACCGAATCTGCGGCATACCGCACGCCCGTCCGCTCTCCCCTTGCCACGCCCGGCCTGTTTACTCTGTAGCCCGGGGCCGTGCCGCGGCCCCGCCCCCCTCGCGGGGACCCTGCGACCCGAGGAGTGACTCCTTCCAGCAATGGACGGATCGTCCTGTAGTACCTGCGCCGCCCCTCCCGGACAGCGCCCGCGCACCGCGGCTGTCCTGAGTACCACGGAGGCGGCGGCATGACAGTTCCGCTGCTGTTGCTCGCCGCGGCCTTCGTGCTGATCCTGGCGAACGGCTTCTTCGTGGCCGCCGAGTTCGGCCTCGTCACCGTCGAGAAGGCGGCCGCCGAACGGGCCGCCGACGCCGGTGACCGCCGCGCCCGTACGGTCGTCACCGCGCTGCGCGAGCTCTCCTTCCAGCTCTCCGGCACCCAGCTGGGCATCACGATCACCTCCCTGGTGGTCGGCATGCTCGCCGAGCCCGCCCTCGCCGACCTGCTCGGCGGGCCGCTCGCCGCGACCGGGCTGCCCGCCGGCGCGGTGCCCGGCATCGCCGTCGTCATCGGCATGCTGCTGGCCTCCGCCGTCCAGATGGTGATCGGCGAGCTGGTCCCGAAGAACTGGGCGGTCTCCAAGCCGCTCACGGTCGCGCGCTTCGTCGCCGGGCCGCAGAACGCCTTCTCGCGCTTCTTCCGCCCCGTCATCGCGCTGCTCAACACCGTGGCCAACCGCCTCGTGCGGGCCATGGGCGTCGAGCCCACCGACGAGCTGGCCTCGGCCCGCACCCCCGGCGAACTGGTCTCGCTGGCCCGGCACTCCGCACAGGCCGGCGCCATCGAGCAGGACACCGCCGACCTGTTCGTCCGGACCCTCTCGCTCGGGGAGCTGAGCGCGGAGAACGTGATGACCCCGCGGGTGCGGGTCTCCGCGCTCCAGTCCTCCGCGACCGCCGAGGACGTCCTGAACCTCACCCGCGCCACCGGCCTGTCCCGCTTCCCCGTCTACCACACCCGGATCGACGAGGTCGTCGGCATGGTCCACCTCAAGGACGCGCTCGCCGTGCCCGCCGAGGAGCGGCTGCGCACGCCCGTCGGCCGGATAACGGTCGCGCCGCTGCTGGTGCCGGAGAGCCTGCCGGTGCAGCCGCTGCTGGAGCGGCTGCGCAGCGAACAGCCGATCGCCGTGGTCGTCGACGAGTACGGCGGCACGGCCGGCGTGGTGACCCTGGAGGACATCATCGAGGAACTGGTCGGAGAGGTCCGCGACGAGCACGACCACGCGGACCTGCCGGAACTGGTGCTCGCGCCCGCCGAGGACGGACATCCCGCCTGGGACGCCGACGGCGGCTGCCGCGTCGACACCCTCCGCAGGATCGGGCTGGCCGCTCCGGACGGCCCGTACGAGACCGTGGCCGGACTGGTCGCCCACACCCTCGGCCGGATCCCCGCCTCCGGGGACATCGCCGAGCTGGACGGCTGGCGGCTGCGGGTGCGGCTGGTCGCGCACCACCGTGCCGACCGGGTACGCCTGATACGTACGGGGCCGGCGCCGACCGCCGTCGCCGCGCAGGCCGGCGGGCGGGCAGGTGTCCGATGAGCGCACTGCAGCTGTTCGTCGCCGCCCTCCTCGTCCTCGCCAACGGCTTCTTCGTCGGCGCGGAGTTCGCGCTGGTCTCCGTACGCCGCAGCCAGATCGAACCGCTCGCCTCCGAAGGCTCCAAGCGGGCCAGGCGGGTGCTGTACGGCCTGGAGAACCTGCCGCAGATGATGGCCGCCGCGCAGTTCGGCATCACCGTCTGCTCGCTGACGCTGGGCGCGGTCGCCGAGCCCACCGTGGCCCGGCTGCTGGAGCCGCTCTTCCACGCCGTGCACCTCCCCGAGGCGCTGATCCATCCGCTCGGCTACGCCATAGCCCTCGCCCTGGTGGTCTTCCTCCACCTGGTGATCGGCGAGATGGTGCCGAAGAACCTCGCGATGGCCGCGCCCGAGAAGACCGCCCTCTGGTTCAGCCCGGGCCTGGTCGTCTTCGCCCGGATGTGCCGCCCGGTCACCGCCCTGCTGGGCGCGTGCGCCCGCGGCATCCTGCGGCTCTTCCGCGTGGAGCCCAAGGACGAGGTCGAGGCGGTCTTCACCACCGAGCAGCTCACCCACCTCGTGGCCGACGCGGGACAGGCCGGGCTGCTGGACCCGGGGGAGCAGGAACGCCTCTCCGACGCGCTGGAGCTGGGCCGCCGCCCGGTCACCGAAGTACTGATCGACCGCGCGGCCCTGGTCACCGTCGACCCGTCCGTCACCCCCCGGCAGGTCGAGGAGCTGACCGTCAAGACGGGCTTCTCCCGCTTCCCGGTGTGCGCGCCGGGCGGCGCCTACATGGGCTATCTGCACGTCAAGGACGTACTGGACCTGGAGGAGCGGGACCGTGCGGTGCCGCAGCGCATCTGGCACCCGATGACCACGCTGCGCGCCGAACTCCCGCTGGACGATGCGCTGACGGCGATGCGCCGGGCCGCCTCGCACCTCGCGGCGGTCTCCGACGGCGCGGGCCGGGTGCTCGGTCTGGTCGCCCTGGAGGACGTGCTGGAGAAGCTGGTCGGCGAGGTCCGCGACCCCGCCCACCGCGACACGGCGGAGCCCGCCCGCATCGCCGAGCCGCGCGGCGCCGGCGACCTGCGGACCGGAGAGGTCCAGCCGGGGGAGCGGGCGATGGCGGGCTGACGGCTCGCATCGGGCAACGGGCGGGCGCGGCTGTGACAGCCGCGCCCGCCGCGCGTTCAGGCCCCCGTCACGTTCCCGGGTCCGGCGCCGGGCCCCGCCCCGACAGTACTTCGCCGTACGCCTGCATCAGGTCCGGCAGCCGCAACGTCGCGAGGTCCTCGCGGGACGGCGTGCCCGACCACGTCGACAGCCGCAGGTCCCGGTACGCGCAGCTCTTCTCGTACAGCGTGCGCAGGAAGCGGCCGTTGCCCAGCTCGTCGATCCAGCCCTGGTCCACGACGTGCCCGGCGATGCTGCGCAGCTCGTCCAGCGACTCCTCGTCCCAGCGGTCGCCGTTGTCGGCCGCCAGCACCTCGCCGATGGCCGTCAGCTCCAGCGGCCGGTAGCTGGGGAAGTCCACCCGGGTGGTGAAGCGCGAGGAGAGCCCGGGGTTCGCGGCCAGCAGCCGGTCCATGCCCTCCGGATACCCGGCGAGGATCACCACCAGCCGGTCGCGGTTGTCCTCCGCGCGTTTCAGCAGCACCTGGAGCGCCTCGTCACCGTACGCGTCGCCCTTGGTGTAACCGGAGTTGGAGAGGGAGTACGCCTCGTCGACGAAGAGCACGCCGCCCAGCGCCGAGTCGATCAGTTCGTTCGCCTTCACCGCCGTCTGGCCGAGGAACTCGCCCACCAGGTCGGCGCGTTGGGCCTCCACGAGATGGTCGCCGCCGAGCAGCCCCAGTGCGTAGAAGACCCGCCCGAGTATCCGTGCCACGGTCGTCTTGCCGGTCCCGGACGGGCCCGAGAAGACGAAGTGCCGCTTGGGCGGCTGGACGGGCAGCCCCTGCCCGGCCCGCAGCCGCGCCATCCGCAGCTGCGCGGACAGCGCCCGCACCTGCCGCTTCACCGGCTCCAGGCCCACCATCCGCTCCAGCTCCTGGAGCGCCTGCTCCAGCAGGACGGGGTCGGCGGGGCCGGCCGGCAGCTGGTCGGCGGTGCGCTGCTCCGGTACGCCCTTGACGCGGGCCGGGCCCGGGACGCCGGCGGCCGGCGTGCCGAGCAGATCACTGTCGTCCGGCCCGTCCGGGTCGGCCGTCGCCAGCAGCTCCCGGCCGTCCACCGGGTCCAGCGGCGCCAGCGGGTCGAGGTCCGCGCCGTTCTCCTGGCCGAGCCCGGCCGGGACGGTGGCCAGGTCGGCGCCCTCCTCCAGCCCGTCGCACTCGGCGATGGCCGCGAGCCGGGCCGCGGTGTCCATGAAGGCCGGATCCACGCGGTGGACGGCGCGATACAGAGGGAGGGCAGCGGCGCTGCGGCCCGTGCCCTCGTGCGCCCGCGCCAGCCAGTACCGCAGCTCCTTGCGCTGCGGCTGCTCGCTGCGGCACCGCATCAGGGCGGCCGACAGCAGCGGTTCGGCCTGGCCGTACATCTCCAGCCGGACCCGCGCCATGCCCCCGAAGAGCCCCGACTCGATGCCCAGCAGCGGATCGTCGATCAGCGTCTCGGTGTGCCGTACGAGCTGCTCCCAGTCCTTGACCAGGTACGCGCGGCAGGCGTGCAGGAAACGCACCTGCGGGTCGGTGTCGACCGGCGGGCAGCCGGCCAGCGCCTGGTCCAGCTCGGCGACGTGCCGACCGTCCAGCCAGTGCGAGGCGTGCGCGAGGAGCAGGTCGCGGCCGGTCTCCAGCACCGGCTGCACCCACCAGCCCAGCCAGTACCAGGAGTTCAGGGTGCGGCGGTGGCGGGCGCGCTGCTCGCCGAAGCGGTCGCGGTGCCGGTACATGCGCAGCAGTGCCGTGGTGGTGTCCGCGCGCAGCGCGTGCAGTCCGAGCCAGGCGTCCGCCATCGAGGGATCGATGCGTACCGCGGCCCGGAACTCCTCCTCGGCCTGCGCGTACGCGCCCATGGTGTACGCGTCCACCGCGCGCAGCCAGGCGAGTTCGGCCGGGGCCGCCGTGCCCTGCGCGCCACAATCCATCCTGTCCCCCACAAATGATCCCCCGCGCCCGTGCCCGCCAGGTGGCTACCCGGCAGCGGCGTGATCGAAGCAGCGTGCTGTGGACGGGATCTGCACGCCGTCGCGCGCCCGTCGGTTCGTGTCCTCGGGTGGCACGAACTGGCATCGTACCTGCGGTGCGGACGCCTGCCGAAGAGGGGCGCAGCGGGGAAGCTGGGACTCGGCGGCGCGAAGGGGCCGGTGACCGAGGGTGAGGGAGAAGCGGCGCGAAGCGCGGGATTCGGGGGATGAGGACAGAACGAAGCCCCCGATCACGGGGGAACAACCGGGGGCTTCGCGTCTGTGGGCGGTCCGTCAGAACCGCACATTGAGAACGTAAGTCCTGTACGGCCCCCAGGTCAAGCCGAGTTGGGGCACTCGGCGGGAGCCTGTCGGCCCGCCTCGGTGCGCCGGCCCCGGCCCGTCACGGAGTGTGAAGGAATGGGGGAGTCAACGCGCGTCCACCGGCCCCGCAAGCCACTCGTACCCCACCTGTCCCTGTGTCACCAACAGGTCGGCGTGGGGGCGGGAAGGATCGACCGCGAAGTGCGCGCGCTCCGCCGGAATCCAGCCATCCCAGAACCCGGTGAGCTCCGGCCCGTCCCGCCGCCGCCCCCGTGACCAGGCGGTCTCGTCGGGCAGTTCCATCCACAGCAGGCACGCCAGGTGCGGGCGGAGCGCGCGGCGGCCGGCGCCGACGCCTTCCAGCAGCACCACCGGGGCGGGCGCCAGCGTGCGCTCCCGCGCGAAGCGGCGGTGCACCCAGTCGTACACCCCGTACCGCGCGCTCCGCCCCGCGGAGAACGGCTCGATCACCTGTTCCCGCAGCCGCTCGTCCCAGCCGAAGAGCTCGTCGTGCGTCGCCAGGTCGTCGAGGTGAATGACGGGGGCCGCCGCCGTGACCTGCCCTGCTTCCGCCGTTTCCTCGGCCGCTGCCGCTGCCGCTCCGAGCGTCGCCGCCAGCCGTTCCGTGAACGTGCTCTTGCCCGACCCCGCGTGCCCGTCCACGGCCACCAGCCGCACCGGACCGCACGAAGGGGGCAGGGCGCGCAGACGCGCGGCGAGCGCGGCGAGGGAGAGATCGGCGGCACCTTCCATCGGGCCAGCGTACGACACTGGTCCACACCAATATTTCGTCGCGCGACGCGCGTCGAACCGCTGGCCGAACCGCGACGGTGCGGTGATAGTTGAGCCACGACTGCCGTGACGCTCATCCCGCACCCGACTGGGGGACCTGACGCCCATGACCAGATACGCTCCCCGCCGCACCGTGCTGGCCGCCGCCCTCGCCGTCGCCGCCGGCGCCGCGACCCCCCTGCCCGCCTTCGCCGCCGGCCGCTCCGGAACGCCCGACCCGCACGGCGCCGCGCACCCCGCCGCCGCCCCGCTCGTGGACTACCACGGCTGGACCGGAGTGGCCGACTGGCTCGCGGGCTCGGGGCAGGGCACCCGCATCGAGCCCGGCGCCCGGCCCGGCGTGCAGATCGCGGTCCCGATCGGCACCATCGACTACCGCGACCCGCACCTGAACAAGACCTCGACGTGGGAGTACGCCACCTGGACCTCCCCGGCCCACAAGCTCAGGGTCCCGGCCACCGAGATCATCGCGTCCTGGAACGCGCACACCCCCGCCGGCACCTGGATCGCCGTCGAGGTGCGCGGCATGTACTCGGACAAGTCCCGCACCCCGTGGTACGTCATGGGCCGCTGGGCCGCGGGCGACCAGGACATCCGCCGTACGTCCGTGGACGACCAGACCGACGACAAGAGCACGGTCTACACCGACACCCTCTCGGTGGACTCCCCGGCGAGCGGCCTCCGCATCGTCTCGTACGAACTGCGCGTCACCCTCTACCGCAAACCCGGTACGGACCTCACGCCCACGGTGTGGCGGGTGGGCGCCATGGGATCCGACATCCCCGACCGCTACACCGTCCCCGCCTCCAAGCCCGGCATCGCCCGTGGCCGCGAGCTGGCCGTCCCGCGGTACTCCCAGGAGATCCACAAGGGCCAGTACCCCGAGTACGACAACGGGGGAGAGGCGTGGTGCAGCCCGACCTCGTCCCAGATGATCATCGAGTCCTGGGGCCGCCGCCCCAGCCCCGACGACCTGGCATGGGTCAACCCCGACTACGCGGACCCCCAGGTCTGCCACGCGGCCCGCTACACCTTCGACTACCAGTACGAGGGCTGCGGCAACTGGCCCTTCAACGCCGCCTACGCCGCGACGTACCACGACCTCCAGGGCGTGGTGACGCGCCTGCACTCCCTCACCGACATCGAGAAGCTCATCCACGTCGGCATCCCCGTCATCACCTCCCAGTCCTTCATCGCCTCGGAACTGGATGGCGCGGGCTACGGCACGTCGGGCCACCTGATGACGGTCATCGGGTTCACGCAGTCCGGCGACATCATCGCCAACGACCCCGCCTCCCCCTCCAACGTCGCCGTCCGCCACATCTACAAGCGCCGCCAGTGGGAGAACATCTGGCTCCGCACCAAGCGCAAGGACGCGAGCGGCGCCGTGAAGTCCGGCACCGGCGGCGTCTGCTACCTCTACTTCCCGGCCAGGCCCACCCCGACCCAGAACCGGGCGCTGCGAGAGCTGGGGATCTGTCCGTAGCCGGGTGCCGGCGGGGAGTCGCAGGGCCGTACGGGGTGTCCGTGCGGCCCTTCGTGCGGGCGGTCCGGGGTCAGTCGGTGATCTTGGTCAGGCGGAAGGGGCCCGCGGCGCCGGGGCCGTACATGGCCGGCAGGTCCTGGCCCCGGGGGACGACGACGAGGGGTTCGTCGCGGTACTCCTTGAGGAATTTCTCCAGGGGCTGCCAGATGAGCTCCTGGTAGCCGGACTCGGTTCGCTGGCGTTCGAAGGACAGGGTGAGCGCAGAGTCCATGACGGTGACGCTCACGCAGTTCACCTCGAGCCATGCACCCCCGATCCAGGCTTCAAGCCGCACGTAGGACATGGCGTAACCCTGCCTTGTCCGGTGGGCCGCTCGCAATCGGCCACGGCCACCTCCGTCAACCTCCGTCACGTCGGTTCTCCCGCGTCACCGGTTGACCGACTGGTGTGCGAAGGGTGAGGCGGACGGGGGAGCGCATCCATTGCTGCGATTCGTGCGTCTCAAGAGTGAGCGGCACTCTCATGTGACCGCACGGCAGGGTAATGGAGTACTCGACTTGAACATTGGCATCAATGGCACGCGTCGTGCGTCCGCGGTCCTGGTGACCGCGGGTGCGGTGCTGGCCGCCGGGGCGTTCGCCGCCCCGGCGCAGGCCGCCACGCCCAAGGCGCCCACGATCACCGCCAAGGGCGGGTTCGTGATGAACAACGGCACGGGGAAGAGCCTCTTCACCAAGGCCGCCGACTCCCGGCTTTCCACCGGGTCCACCACCAAGATCATGACCGCCCGGGTGGTGCTCGCGCAGGCGAACCTGAACCTGGATTCGAAGGTCACGATCCAGAAGGCGTACAGCGACTACATCGTCGACAACAACTGGGCCTCCTCGGCCAAGCTGATCGTCGGCGACAAGGTCACGGTCCGCCAGCTGCTGTACGGGCTGATGCTGCCGTCCGGCTGCGACGCCGCCTATGCCCTGGCCGACAAGTTCGGCACGGGATCCACGCGGTCCGCGCGCGTGAAGTCCTTCATCGGCAAGATGAACACCACGGCCAAGAGCCTCGGGCTGAAGAACACCCACTTCGACTCGTTCGACGGCATCGGGAAGGGCGCGAACTACTCGACGCCGCGCGACCTGACGAAGCTGGCCAGCAGTGCGATGAAGTACTCCACGTTCCGTACGGTTGTGAAGACGAAGTCCACGAAGCAGAAGGTCACGACGAAGAGCGGTGGCTACCGCTACATGTCGTGGAGCAACACCAACAACCTGCTCGGCAGTTACTCGGGCACCATCGGCGTCAAGACCGGTTCGGGTCCTGAGGCCAAGTACTGCCTGGTCTTCGCCGCCACCCGCAGCGGCAAGACGGTCATCGGCACCGTCCTCGCGTCCACCTCGGTGGCCAACCGCACCGCCGACGCGAAGAAGCTGATGGATTACGGGTTCAAGAAGTAGCCGCGGGAACCCGGCGGAAGTACGCGGGGCCGGAACGGCGGGGAGGGCGACCTCCCGGCCGTTCCGGCCCCGTTCCGCGTCAGGCCGCCGCCGCGCCGCGCACCGGGACGTGGCCCAGGGCGCGGGAGTGCAGGTGGGCGTAGCCGGGGCGGATGACCTCGTTGATGAGGGCGGTGCGCTCGTCGAAGGGCAGGAAGGCCGCCTTCGCCGCGTTGACCGTGAACTCCTCCAGCTCCGCCGGGCCGTAGCCGAACGCGGTGGCCAGGTGCTGGAACTCCTGGGTCATGGTGGTGCCGCTCACCAGGCGGTTGTCGGTGTTGAGGCAGACGCGGAAGCCGAGCCGGCGGAGCAGGTCGATCGGGTGGCCGGGGTAGCTCGCCGCGGCGCCGGTCTGCAGGTTGGAGGTGGGGCAGACCTCCAGGGCTATGCGCATGTCGCGTACGTAGGAGGCGAGCCGGCCGAGGCGTACCGAACCGTCGTCGGCGATCTCGATGTCGTCGGTGATGCGGACGCCGTGGCCGATGCGGTGGGCGCCGCAGCGCAGCACCGCCTCCCGGATGGACTCCATGCCGACGGCTTCACCGGCGTGCACGGTCACCCGGGCGCCCTCGCTGCGGAGGTGGTCGAAGGCCGCGGCGTGCCGGCTCGCCGGGTTGCCGATCTCACCGCCCGCGATGTCGAAGCCGGCCACGCCGCTGTCGCGGTGGGCGACGGCGAGTTCGGCGATCTCCAGCGCGCGGTCGGCGTGCCGCATGGCGCACAGCAGCGTGCCGACGCGGATCCGGCGGCCGTCGGCCGCGGCCCGGCGCTCGCCCTCGCGGAAGCCGGCGTTCACCGCGTCGACGACCTCGTCCAGGGTGAGCCCCGCGGCGAGGTGCTGTTCGGGGGCGAAGCGCACCTCGGCGTAGACCACGCCGTCGGCGGCCAGGTCCTCGGCGCACTCGGCGGCGATGCGGAAGAGCGCGGGGGCGGTCTGCATCACGGCGCAGGTGTGCGCGAAGGTCTCCAGGTAGCGCTCCAGCGAACCGGAGTCGGCGGCGTCGCGGAACCACTCGCCCAGCGCGGCGGGGTCGGTGGTGGGCAGCGCGTCGTAGCCGGCCTCCTGGGCCAGTTCCACGACGGTGCGCGGGCGCAGGCCGCCGTCGAGGTGGTCGTGGAGCAGCACCTTGGGGGCCCGGCGGACGAGGTCCTCGGCGAGGGGGTGCGCGGGGGAGTGCGGAGCGTCGGTGTACTTGTCAGACAGCGTCATGGGGTCGGAGTATGACACGGCGTCCCGGGTGCGAGCGACCGCGTCTCATCGACGACCGGCCGGCACCGCACCCGGGACGCCGGGAAGGGTCCTGTCAGCGCGCCTGCCACACGGGAAGCGCCGGTGCCCCCGCGGGCAGCATGTGCTTGGCCGCGAGCAGCGGGGTGCGGTCCAGCCGTACGACCTGGGTGACCAGGACGGCGGGGGAGTCGGCCGGGCGGCCGAGCTGTTCGCCCCGCTGGCGGCCGAGCGTGGTCGCCACGATGCTGCTGCTGCCCGTCAGCGGCAGCTCGCGGCCGGTCTCCAGGAGTATCCCCAGCATGGACGAGGTGGTCGAGGCGGGTCCGTCGAACGCGGCCGCCGCGTCCGGCAGCAGCTCGTCCAGTGTCTCGTCGCGGGCCGCCCACTCCTGGGTCAGGCAGGCCGGCAGCCCGCCGACCTCGATCAGGCTCTCCCAGAAGCGCACCCGGCTGGTGCCCGGCAGCAGCAGGTGCTGGGTGGAGAAGTCGGTCGGCTCCTCGTGGGCGCGGGCCAGCGCCGAGGTCCGCACCTGCCGGCCCTCGCTGAGCAGCTGCTCCACCGGCTTGAGGTACTCGAAGCCGCGCGGCGGCAGGTGCGGGCTGACCGTACGGCCCACCCCGCGCCGTACGGTGATCGCGCCGTCCTCCTGCAGCAGGATCAGCGCCTCGCGCAGCGCGGGGCGGCTGACGCCCAGCTCGGCGGCGAGCCGCGGCTCGGTCGGCAGGGTGGAGCCCGGCGGGTAGGTGCCGTCCCGGATGGCTTCGATCAGGCGCTCGTACAGCACGACGACCGGCCGCCGTTGAGGCGGTGCGGGCTGTCTGCCGGCCATGTTCATCTCCCTGGGGCCGCGGTCCGACGTCGCCCCCGCGCGGGGGTGGCTGGCCGCGCGCTCGCGGCAGCGCGCGGCCCCCAGTTTCGCATCGCGGGAACGGGGCGTACGCAGCCCGAAGGGAGGGGTGGTGGGGTCCGGTCCCGTCGTTGGTGATCTTCAGGTGAACTCTTGACACCCTCCGGGGCGAGGGGTAGACCAGAGCGCACGACGCGTTCCTGTCTGACAAGTGACGCCGAACGAGCGTCGCCGATGCCACGTGACGCGCACGAGCGTTGCTGACGCCCTCCGTGCGGGACGGGCGCCCGGTGCAGCGGGCCGTGACCCGGCCGCGACCGTGCGACGCGTCCGCCCGCCGCCTCTCCCCTCAGTCCCAGGAGCCGTCATGCCCTTCCGGAGCCGCGAGCGCGTGGTCACCGCGCCGCCCGCCACCCCGCGCTTCCTGCTGCCCGCGCTGGTGCTGGCCGTGCTCGGGTACCAGATCAACGCGACGATGCTCAGCCCGGCGCTGCCCGACGTCGCCCGCCGGCTGGACACCAGCAGCAGCCTGGTCGGCCTGTCGCAGACGCTGTTCTTCCTGCTCGCCGCCGTCGGACAGGTCACGATGGCGCGGCTGAGCGACTACCGCGGCCGCAAACCGATCATGCTGCTGTGCGGCGCGCTGCTCATCCTCGGCAACCTCGCCTGCGCCCTGGCGCCCGACATCTCCGTCTACCTCGCCGGGCGCGTCCTGCAGGGTGTGTCGGCCGCGATGTTCTCGCTCTCCTTCCTGACCCTCAACGACCTGCTCCCGCCCGCCGCCTTCGGCCGCGCCGCCGGCATCATCAGCGCCGTCAACGGCGGCTTCGCGGGAGTGGACGCCATCGTCGGCGGCCGGCTCGCCGACACGGTGGGCTTCCGCGCGATCTTCTTCGGCGGTCTGCTGCTGTCGGTCGTGGGCACGGCGGCCGTGGCCCGGTACGTACCGGCCGTGGCGCCGAAGGCGGAGGGGGCCATGGACTGGCTGGGCGCGACGCTGCTCGGGCTGGGACTGTCCGGCGTGCTCGTCGGCCTGGCGCAGGGCGCCGGCTGGGGCTGGACCTCGGCGGCCACGCTCGGCTGCGTACTCGGCGGCCTGGCCGCGCTGACCGCCTTCGTCCTCGTCCAGCGGACCCGCTCGGCCGGCGGCGGCACGGACCCCGGTACGGCCGCCGGTGCCGACGCCCGCCCGGCCGCCCGCACCACCACCGCCGTCATCGACATCCGGCTGCTCGCCTCGCGCCGGGCCTGGCCGCTGCTGCTGACGGTGACCCTCACCCTCGCCGGTGCGTTCGGCGCCCTCGCCCTGACGATCCCGCTCTTCACGCAGGACCCGCAGGCCGGATACGGCCTCTCCGCGACCCGCTCGGCACTGCTGTACGCGACGCCCGCCGCGGCGATCGGCGTGATCGGCGCCCCGCTGGCGGGCTACTTCGGGCCGCGCGTCGGCTGGCGCCGCGTCGCGCTCGTCGGCTCGGCCGGCTCGCTGCTGGCCTTCGCGGTCGCCGTGCCCTTCAGGGAGCAGCCCTGGGCGCTCTTCGCCGCGCTCGCCGTACTGGGCCTGACGTACAACGGCCTCAGCATCACCGCGCTCAACGGGTTCGCGGTCGTCTCCGCGCCCAAGGACCAGCAGGGCGCGCTCACCGGCCTGACCGGCGCGTGCTTCGGCATCGGCGCCTCCCTCGGCACCGCCCTCGCCTCCGGGCTGATCACCGCGGCGAGCACCGGCGGGGCGACCGGTTCCGCCGCGTACACCGGCGCGTTCGAGGCCGCCCTCGCGCTGCTGGCCCTCGCCATGGTCACGGCCCTCGCGATCAAGGCGGTCCCGGCGGACGCGGGGGAAGGGGCCCGCGACGCGGAGCGTGTGCCGGCCGTCCACCTCTGACGGCCCCGGGCCCGGCCGGCGCCCGCGGACTCTGCGAACGTGTGCGCATGGTTCCTCACGCAGTGATCGGTGTCGACATCGGCACCTCCAGCAGCAAGGGCGTCCTGGTCGGGCCGGACGGCACACTGCTCCGCTCGGCCGTCCGCGAGCACACCGTCGACCGGCCGGCCCCGGGACACGTCGAGATGGACGCCGCCGTCTGGTGGGAGGAGTTCGGCTCGCTCGTCCGTGAGCTGACCGCGGACGGCGGGCCCGAGGTCGGCGCCGTCGGCGTCAGCGGCATGGGCCCGTGCGTCCTGCTCACCGACGCCGACGACGTGCCGCTGCGGCCCGCGATCCTGTACGGCGTCGACACCCGCGCCACCGAGCAGATCGCCCGGCTGGAAGAGCGGCTGGGCGCCGAGGAGATCCGGGCGCGCTGCGGATCGGGGCTCAGCAGCCAGGCCGCCGGGGCGAAGATCGCGTGGGTCGCGGACGAGGAGCCGGAAGTGTTCGCCCGCGCCCGCCGCCTCTACATGCCCAGCTCCTGGCTGGTCCGTAAGCTCACCGGTGCCTACGTCCTGGACCACCACTCCGCGAGCCAGACCACGCCGCTCTACGACACCGTCGCCCGCGACTGGTACGCGCCGTGGACCGAACTGATCTGCCCGGACCTGGAACTTCCGCCGCTGCGCTGGTCCGGCGAGGCCGCCGGCACCGTCACCGCCGAGGCCGCCCGGCAGACCGGCCTGCCGGCCGGCATCCCCGTCATCACCGGCACGGTCGACGCCTGGGCCGAGGCCCTGAGCGTCGGCGCGCACTCCGTCGGCGACCTGATGCTGATGTACGGCACGACGATGTTCCTCGTTCACACCGTGCCGGGGCTGCTCACCGCGCCCGCCCTGTGGAGCACCGTCGGCGCGCTGCCCGGCACCCGCAACCTCGCCGGCGGCATGGCCACCTCCGGCGCGGTCACCGCCTGGCTGCGCGATCTGACCGGCGCGCCCGACCACGCCGATCTGCTGCGGGCGGCCGAGGCGTCCGGCACCGGGGCCAACGGCCTGCTGATGCTGCCGTACTTCGCGGGCGAACGGACGCCGGTCATGGACCCGCAGGCCCGCGGCGTCATCGCGGGCCTCACCCTCTCCCACACCCGCGGCGACCTCTACCGCGCGGCGCTGGAGGCCACCGCGTTCGGCGTCCGGCACAACATCGAGGCCATCGAGGCGGTCGGCGGCGACATCCGGCGGGCCGTCGCGGTGGGCGGCGGCACGCAGGGCGGGCTCTGGACGCAGATCGTCTCCGACGTCACCGGCCGTGAGCAGGAGGTTCGTACAACCTCCATCGGCGCGAGCTACGGCGGCGCCCTGCTCGCCGCTCAGCTCCTCGGCGACGTCACGGCCGACGACTGGAACCCGGTGCGGGAGACGGTCGTGCCGGACCCGGCGGCCGCCGCGGAGTACGCCGAGCTGTACGGGCTGTACCGCGACCTCTATCCGGCGACGGCGGACGTGGTCCACGCCCTCGCCGCCCGCGGGAGCCGCTGACCGGGGACGGCCCCCCGGCCGCCGGGGTCAGCGGACGCACCGGAAGCTGTCCGCGCGGCCGGGGTCGCCGCCGGTGTACCGCGGCCGGCCCGGGTAGGCGCAGAGCGGCCGCGTACGGCCGTTCCCGGCAGGGGAGTTGTCCGCGACCACCGGGTGTGCGGGCGCGGTGCCGCGCTCCACCCAGGTGTCGAGGGCGCCGAGCGAGTCCCAGCCCGCGGCGAACGCGGCGTCGACGTTGGCGTGGTTGGCGCCGGGCACGAGGTAGAAGCGCGCGAACGCGTCCGCCGCCCGCTTCCCCATGACCTTCCGCATCCGCTCGGCGTACTCCACGGTCGAGCGGTGGCTGACCAGTTCGTCGGCGGTGCCGTGCAGGAGCAGCAGCCGCCCGCCGGCCGCCGCGAAGGGCCGCAGGTCCGGATCGTTGACATCCTGGAGGGCCGACAGCGCGCTGATGCGCTCCCGCCAGGGGCCCGGCCGGCGCGGGTCGACCGACAGCGCGCCGGCCGCCGGGTCGCGGGTGACGAAATGCTTCACCCACTGGTCCCAGAAGCGCACGCCGTACCCGCTGGTCGCCGGCATCGGGTCGGCCGGCGCCGTGGTGCCCATGCCCAGCCGCGGCGTGGTCATGTCGGCCCCGGAAAGGAAGGGGAAGCCCGGGTAGCTCCGCTCGCCGCTCGCGATGCGGTAGGGCCAGGTGAAGCGCGAGGACAGCATGCGCACGGCGCGGATCTGCGGGTCCGAGAGGCAGGCGTCACCGCGGTCGGCGCCGTCCCGGCAGCGCAGCACGCGCGGGTCGAAGCGGCAGCCCGCCTCGTCCGAGATCACACCGTCGCGGAGCCCGTCGTCGCCGTCGCAGGCCGCCAGCACCCGGTCGTACAGCAGGCGTTGCTCCGCCTGGTTCAGGAACGCGCCGGGGCGCGCCAGGACCTGTGCCTCGTACCCGAAGAACAGGTCCAGGCTCGCCGCGTTCCAGGCCGGGTAGGCGGAGATCACGCCGTCGAAGTCGCGCGGCCAGCGCTGCGCGACGGCCAGCGCCTCGCGCCCGCCGGTCGAGCCGCCCGCGAAGTAGGACTGCCGGGGCGGCCCGTCGCCGTACCGCTTCCCGATGACGTACAGCGCCGCGTCGCGGGTCTTCTTCAGCGCGTCGCCCGCGAAGTTGCGCAGCGCCTCGTCGTTGCGGGCGAACGAGCCGTCGAGCGAGGGATCGGCGGCCTGCGAGCGGTGGCCGGAGTCGCTCGCGAAGGTGGCGTACCCGCGCGCCAGCGGGGTGGGGCCGCCTGCCGTGCCGAACGGCACGTTGCCCGCGACGTCCGGCACGGCGCCGTCGTAGCCCCCGCCGCCGAACATCACCGCCTTGTGGTTCCAGCCGGCCGGCAGGCCGATCCGTACGGTGATGTCCGGCGCCGCGCGGTCCACCGGGCGCACGGCCAGCTCCACCCGGCAGTACGCGCCGAGGGACTGGGTGCCGGGCACCTCCTGGGCGGTCGTCACCTCGCCGCCCCCGGTGGGCAGTCCGATGGCGGCGGCCGGCACGGTGGTGCCCCGCAGGTCCGCGCAGTCCGCGGGGGCCGCGCCGTGTGCCGGGGGCGCCGGCACGCTGCCGAGCAGCAGGAGCAGCCCTGCCGCCGTCCAGGGAAGAACGTGTCGCATGCGCACCTCCGGGAACCCGTCGTACAGCACCGCACCGGATCCTGCGCGCGGTCCCGCTCCGCGGCTATGTGAACGGGCCCCACGGCGGCGCGCCGGATCCTGTGGGCACCGGGGGTTCCGCCACCCGGCGGGGCGCCGCGCTGAGCACGCGCCGGTACCCCGGCACCGCGGGAGCACCGTGGTAGATGTTGCGTGCCCCGCGCCGTGAACAGGAGAGGCGTTCGTATGACCGAGCAGAATCCGGACCCGGACCCGCGGCGCACGCCGGGGCTGGAGCCCGGCGGTGGCGTGCCGCCGGGCGAGACCCCGCCTGCCGAGGGCAGCACTCCCTGGGCGGGTCCGCAGGAGACGTACAACCCGGCCAAGGGCTGGGGCAAGGGGCCGCTGATCGCGATCGGCATCGTGGTCGTGCTCTGCGCGGTCTTCTTCCTCGCCTACGCGATCATGCTGTGATGCTGCCGGGGGCGGTGGGGGTCCGCCCCCGGGCTCCTCAGGGGTAGGAGACCACCTTCGACGGCACGGTGTCGGTGCCCGAGGTGGCGGCCCCGGTGTCGTTGATGACGTGCTCGAACTGGCCGTGGCCGCTGAGCGAGACCACCAGCAGGTCGTGGAACTTCACCCCGGAGGTGCGGGGCGCAGCGAAGCCGTGGTCCTGGCGGATCGTCGGGTCCACGTTGTAGTAGCAGTAGCTGCCCATGCCCCAGCCCTCGTGCGTGGTGACCGAGTCGGCGACCTTGTACGCGGCGAAGCCCTTGAGGCTGCCGTTCTGGATCGCGGCCTGGTTCGGCGCGTCGTACGCCTTCTCGTTCTGGAAGAAGATGGTCCGGCCGCGCTCGCCGCGCCACTCCACGTCGTACTTGTTGAAGTGCTCGACGAACAGGCCGGTCGCGAGGACGTCGGCGCCGTTGACGCGGACGCCGTAGTCGGCGCGGTTGGTCTCCCAGCCGACGCCGTCGCCGTGGTCGGCGCGCCAGACCCAGGTGTGGTCGACGATCGTGTGCCGGCTGTTGATCACCATGCTGACGGTGGCCTTGCCCGCGCCCGCGCCGCCGATCCGGATGAAGACGTCCTGGACGGTGGTCGGGTTGGCGGAGTGGTCGGCGGACGCGCCGGTGGGGCCGACCTCCAGGAGGGTGGCGGAGTTGGTGGTGCCCGCGTCGATCAGGAAGCCGGCGAGCCGTACGCCGTCGACGTCGGCGACCTTCACGGCCGTCGCGCCGTTGTCCGGGATGATCGTCGCGTAACCGAGGCCGAGCACCACGGTGTTGGCGCGCTTGACCTCGATGGCCCGGTCGACGTGGTAGATGCCGGGCGTGAACAGCAGGTGGAGGCCCTGCTCCAGGGCCGCGTTCAGGGTGGCGGCGGTGACGCCGGGCTTGGCGACGTAGAACTGGTCCAGTGGCAGGGAGGTGCCGCGCGGGGTGCCGTTGCCCCAGGTGGTGCCGCGGGCGTTCGTGCGCTTCTCGGGGAGGAAGACCCGGTACGCGCTGCCGTCCAGGTAGAGGAAGGGCTTCTCGCGGGAGATGGGGGTGGTGTTCAGGGTGGTGTACGGCGGTTCGGGGAAGCTCTGCGCCGGGGCGCCCTCGACGCCGGAGAAGACCATGTTCCACACCGCGTTGGTCCAGCCGCCCACCGAGCTGTCGCGGGTGTACCACTGCTGCTGCGAGTAAGGGCCCACCGTGCCGTCGATGCGGCTGTCGGCGATGTAGCCGCCGCTGGCCCAGCCGTAGCCGTCGGGCGCGAGGTTCAGCCCGCCGCGGATGTGCATCCTGCGGAACGGCGCGGCCTGCGCGACCGCCCAGCGGTTGGTGCCGTTGACCGGGGTGAGGGCGAGGTTCTCCGCGGAACGCCAGAAGTTCTGCGTGGCGTTGCCGTTGAACCAGCCCGCGTCCACGGTGACATCGCCGTTGATGGACGTGTCGTCGGGGGAGAGGCCGAGCCCCGCGATGGAGGTGTAGAAGCCGAGCTGGGCGTTGAGGCCCTGGTACGTGCCCGGCTTGAAGAGCAGTGCGTACCGGCCGGTGCCGAACTGGGCTCTCTCCTGCTGCCGGAAGATCTCGTCCAGCTTGCCCTGGATATTCGGGGTGCCGGGGTCGAAGACGATGACGTTCGGGCCGAGGTCGCCGCCGCCGGGGAGGGCGGCGGGCCTCCCGGGTGCGGCGGGTGCCGCGGCGGCGGGGGTGGCGAGGGCCGGGAGGCCGGCCGCCGGGACGGCTGCGGCCATGGCGGCCAGGACGGTGCGGCGTGCGGGCATGGCGTCTCTCCTTGTTCAGGAAATGAATGGTGGGGATTCCCTGGGAGCGCTCTCTTGCCCGACGCATGTTCATCGCATGGCGACATAGCGTCAAGAGGTACGGACCAAATGGACTGTACTTTTCGTTGGTTGGAGGCGAATCGTTGGAGGTGAAGCGTCAGCGGCGCGGCGGCAGCCGGTGCAGCTCCACGTCGCTCAGCTCGCCGTCGGCCGCGGTCAGGGTGAGGTACGTGCAGTACGGCTGGCGGCGGCGGTCCGTCGGGGAGCCGGGGTTGAGCAGCCGCAGGCCGCCCGGCGCGACGGTGTCCCAGGGGATGTGGCTGTGGCCGAAGACCAGCACGTCCAGGTCCGGGAAGCGCTCGGCGCAGCGGCGCTCGCGGCCCTGCGCGGCGCCGGTCTCGTGCACGACACCGAAGCGCAGCCCGCCCAGTTCGGCGCGTGCCACCTCCGGCAGCCGGGCCCGCAGCTCCGGCCCGTCGTTGTTGCCGTACACGCCGATGACCCGGCGGGCCCGCGCCTCCAGCAGGTCCAGCGTCGCGGTGTCCACCCAGTCGCCGGCGTGCAGCACGGCGTCCGCGCGCGCGATCTCCGCGAGGAGCGGGTCCGGCAGGACCTTGGCGCGCTTGGGCAGATGGGTGTCGGCGGTCAGCAGCAGACGCACCGGGCGGCCTCCCTGGCGTACGGGCTCGCCACGGTACACGTGGTCCGCTCCGGGGCCCGGTCGCATAGGCTCACCGGGCGATGAAGAACACTCAGGTGCCGCCGGCGGCGAAGGCGGACAGGTCCACCGTGCGGCGGCACAACCTCAGCCTGGTGCTGCGGGTGGTGCACGACGAGGGCGAGGTCACCCGCGCGGCGGTGGCGGCGCGCGTGGGGCTGACCCGCGCGGCGGTGTCCTCGCTGGTCGAGCAGCTCATGGCCGGCGGTTTCCTGGTCGAGTCGGGCAAGACCTTCAGCGGCCAGGCGGGCCGCCCCGGCACCGTGCTGAAGGTCGCGGGCACCGGCCCGGCCGGGCTCGGCGTCGAGATCAACATCGACTACGTCTCGGTGTGCGTGGTGGACCTCGCGGGCACGGACCGGGTCCGGCTCACCACCCACCTCGACAACCGGGGCGTGCCTCCCGAAGAGGTCATCGACCGCGCCGTCCGGATCGCCGCGCGCACCCTGGAGTCCGCCGCGGAGCAGGAGCTGCGCCCGGCCGGGGTGCGGCTCGCGGTGCCGGGCCTGGTCTCCGGCGGCACGGTGCGCCAGGCTCCCAACCTCGGCTGGAACGGGGTGGCGGCCGAGGGGATGTTCGCGCAGGCCCTGGCCCGGCTGCGGCCCGGCGCACGCCCGCTGCCGGTCGGCTCGGACAACGAGGCGAACAGCGCGGCCCTCGCCGAGCTGTGGTTCGGCGGCCTGGACCGGGTGCGCAGCTTCCTGTACCTGACGGGCGAGACCGGCGTCGGCGGCGCGCTCGTGCTGGACGGTGAACTGCTGCGCGGGGCGCACGGCTTCGCGGGCGAGATCGGGCACGTGGTGGTGGACCCGGACGGGCCCGAGTGCCGCTGCGGGGCGCGCGGCTGCCTGGAGCAGTACGCGGGCCAGGCGGCGCTGCTGCGCAACGCGGGGCTGGAGCAGGGCACGGCCGGGGCGCCCGCCGTCACGGAGCTGGAGCGGCGGGCCCGGCAGGGCGATACGCGTGCGGTGGCGGCGATCGAGGAGGCCGGGCGGCGGCTCGGGCTGGTGCTCTCGGGCGCGGTGAACCTCTTCGACCCGGACGCCGTGGTGCTCGGCGGCAGCTACCGGCTGCTCATGCCGTGGCTGGCGCCCGCCACCCACGCCGAGCTGGCCCGGCGGGTGGTGTCGGGCCTGTGGAGCGCGGACGGCGGGCGGCTGCGCGCCTCGTCCTCCTCGGGGGACGCCGCACGGGGCGCCGCGGCCCAGGTCGTACGGGAGGTCCTGGCGGACCCGGTGGCGTACACGGAGGGGCAGCCGGACTAGCCCCTCCGCGACGCTTCGTCAGCGGACCGCGAGCAGGTGCTCCATCGCGAGCTGGTCGAGGCGCTCGAAGGCCATCGAGCGGCCCGCGGCCGCCGCCACGTCGAACTCCTCGTACGCGGCGCGGTCGGCGCGCAGCGCGGCGAGGCCGTCGGCCGCCGTGGGCTGCGCGAGCTGGTCCAGGCGGGAGTCGCGCAGCGCCTGCTGGACCTCGGGGTCGGCCCGGAACGCGGCGGCCCGCTCGCGCAGGATCAGGTAGTTGCGCATGCAGTTCTTCGCGGACTCCCACACGCCGTCGTAGCCGTCGGTGCGCACCGGCTTGAAGTCGAAGTGGCGCGGGCCGGCGTAACCGGCGGTCTCCAGCAGGTCCACCAGCCAGAAGGCCTGTCGCAGGTCGCCGGCGCCGAAGCGCAGGTCCTGGTCGTACTTGATGCCGTTCTGGCCGTTCAGGTCGAGGTGGAAGAGCTTGCCCGCCCACAGGGCCTGCGCGATGCCGTGCGGGAAGTTCAGCCCGGCCATCTGCTCGTGGCCGACCTCCGGGTTCACACCGAACAGTTCGGGCCTCTCCAGCCGCTCGATGAAGGCCAGCGCGTGGCCGACGGTGGGCAGCAGGATGTCGCCGCGCGGCTCGTTGGGCTTCGGCTCGATGGCGAAGCGCAGCCCGTAGCCCTGCTCGGTGACGTACTCCGCGAGCAGGTCGAAGGCCTCCTTCATGCGGTCCAGCGCGTCGCGCACGTCCTTCGCGCCGCCGGACTCCGCGCCTTCCCGGCCGCCCCATGCCACATACGTCTCGGCGCCCAGCTCGGCCGCGAGGTCGATGTTGCGCATGGTCTTGCGGAGCGCGAAGCGGCGTACGTCGCGGTCGTTGGCGGTGAAGCCGCCGTCCTTGAAGACCGGGTGGGTGAACAGGTTCGTGGTCGCCATCGGGACCTTCAGGCCGGTGGCGTCCAGCGCCGCGCGGAACCGCTTGACGATCGCGTCGCGCTCGGCGTCCGCCGACCCGAAGGGGATCAGGTCGTCGTCGTGGAAGGTGACGCCGTACGCGCCCAGCTCCGCCAGCCGTTCGACGGACTCCACCGGGTCCAGGGCGGGTCGGGTGGCCACACCGAAGGGGTCGGTGCCGGTCCAGCCGACGGTCCACAGGCCGAACGTGAACCGGTCCTCGGGGGTGGGGGTGTAGCTCATGGGACACCTCTCTTGCGTCGCACCTATTAGGCTGCCGACCTATTAGTAAGGGCAGAAAACAAATTAGTATGCGGCGCAGTCGCGGGGAAGCCCCACGGCGGACCGACCGGAAAATCCGTCAAGGAGGAAGCGTGCGCGGACAGCAGCGCGTGGTCATCGGCGTGGACAGCTCGACGCAGGCCACCAAGGCCGTCGTCGTCGACATCGATACCGGCCGCATGCGGGGACAGGGGCGCGCCCCGCACACCGTCACCGGCGCCGACGGCGCCCGGGAGAGCGACCCGGAGGCATGGTGGAGCGCGCTCGGCGAGGCCGTCGCCGCCGGGCTGAAGGACGCGGGCGCCGACCCGTCCGCCGTCGCGGGCATCGCCGTCGCGGGGCAGCAGCACGGCCTCGTCGTGCTGGACGCGGCCGGCCGGCCCGTGCGCCCGGCCCTGCTGTGGAACGACACCCGCTCGGCGCCGCAGGCCGCCGCCCTCACCGACGCGCTCGGCGGTCCGGCCGGCTGGCTCGCCCGTACGGGGTCGGAGCCGGTCGCCTCCATGACCGCCACCAAATGGCAGTGGCTGCGGGAGCACGAACCGGCCGCCGCCGACGCCGCTGCCGCCGTCCGGCTGCCGCACGACTTCCTCACCGAGCGCCTCTCCGGCGCCGCCGTGACCGACCCCGGCGACGCCTCGGGCACCCTCTGGTACGCCACCACGACCGGCGCCTACGACCCGGACCTCCTCGACCTCGTCGGCATGGACGCGAAGCTGCTGCCCGAGGTCGCGCCGACCGGCGCGGCCCGCGTCGGCACGCTGACCCCGGCCGCCGCCGACGCGCTCGGGCTGCCCGCCGGCACCGTCGTGGCCGCGGGCACCGGGGACAACATGGCCGCCGCCGTCGGCCTCGGCCTGGGCGGCGCCGGCCTGCTCGACCACCCCGTGGTCAGCCTCGGCACCTCCGGCACCGTCTTCGCCGCCAGCCGCACCCGGCCCGCAGCACCCGGTATCGCGGGCTTCGCCGCCGCCGACGGCGGCCACCTCCCCCTCGGCTGCACCCTGAACTGCACGCTCGCCGTCGACAAGGTCGCGGCCCTGCTCGGGCTGGACCGCGCGGACGCCGAGCCGGGCGGGACGGCGGTCCTCCTGCCGTACCTCGACGGCGAGCGCACCCCCGACCTGCCGCACGCCTCCGGGCTGCTCACCGGCATCCGTCACGACACCACCCCGCGGCAGCTGCTCGGCGCGGCGTACGAAGGCGCCGCGTTCACCGTGCTGCGCGCGCTGGACGAACTGCTGCGCGCCTGCGGCCTGGACCCCGCGGCGCCGGAGGTGCGGGACCGCCCGCTGCGGCTGACCGGCGGCGGCGCGCAGGGCCGCTTCTGGCGGGACACCGTACGGCGGCTCTCCGGCCGCCCGCTCGTCGTGCCGCACCACACCGAACTGGTCGCGCTCGGCGCGGCGGCGCTGGCCGCCGGCGCGGTGACCGGGGACGACCCGGTGGCCCTCGCGACCGCCTGGGGCGCGGGGGAGGGCGAGGCGCTGCCGCCGCTGCCGCGCGACCGGGCGGCCTGGGACCGCATCGAGGAGGTGCTGGACCGGGCGGCCCCGACGCTGCTGCGCTGAGCCTGGCGGGGACGCGGGCCCGGGTTTTGACGGGCCCGGTGCGGGCCCGTCAGGCCACCGCGTCCCCGAACTCCCGTACCGCCTCGTCCACGATGGCCTCCAGCTTCGCGTGGTGCGCCCCGCGCCAGTAGACCCGGTCGCAGGCGGTGCACTGCGCGAAGACGTCGTACGTGCGCCGCGTGCCGTGCTCCAGCCGCTCGCGCACCGATTCCTTGTCCGCGTCCGTCAGCTCGCCGTTGCACGCCGTGCAGCGCGTCCACGGGGCCAGCCGGGGCGCGAACCGGCCCAGTACGTCCCGGAGTTGCTCGTCCGGCCGGTCGCTGTAGACGAACGCGCCCGCCCACAGCTCCCGGCGGCGCAGCAGGCCGCGGTCCCGGGAGAGCAGCACGCGGCGCTGGGCCGCCGAGCGGGTGGCCAGTTCGGGATCGCCGATGTCCTCGCTCTCGTACGCCGCGTCCACGCCCAGCAGCCGCAACCGGCGCGCGAGCGTGCCGAGATGGACGTCGAGGAGGAAGCGCAGCGGCGCGCCGGGCACGTTCTGCGGCCGGCGGACCGCGAGCACCTCGACGCTCTCCCGCTCCCGCGGCACGTACGAGACCGGCCGCTCGCGGCCGTCGACGAGCACCGCGCCGACCTCCGTGAGCGGCACCCCGAGCGATTCGACGATGTGGCCGAGCGTGGACGACCCGTCGGTGACGAAGGCCGTGGTGCCTTTGCGTCGGGCGGGCGCGGCGAGTCCGTGCAGCTCAGAGGCGAAGTTGATGGTGATCTCCGGACCGTTCACCCCCACAGCATGCCATCATTGCGCGGCGCCGGACCGGGGATTTTCCGCCGTGCCGACGACGCGCGCGTACTGGGCCGCCAGCCCCTCCAGCAGGGCCTCCAGCCCGGTCTCGAAGGCGCCCTCGTCGACCGACCGCTGGTGCTGGGCCAGCAGGTGGGCCTGGTCGAGGTGCGGGTAGGTGCCCGCGTACAGCTCCGCGTCGGTGGGGAAGCCGGCGGCGAACGAGCCGAGCGCCGAGCCGGTGATGAAGTACCGCATCGAGGCGCCGATGTGCGTGGCGTGCGCGCGGGGCCAGCCGGCCGCGACCAGGCCGCCGAAGACGGCGTCGGCCAGCCGCAGGGAGTTCGGGCGGTGCGCGGCCCGACGGGTGAGGGCCGGGACGAGGTTCGGGTGGCCGGCGAGGGCCGCGCGGTAGGAGCGGGCCCAGTCGCGCAGTGCCGTGCGCCAGTCCAGGCGGCCGAACATCGACAGGTCGACCTGGCCGACGACCTGGTCCACGAGCGCGTCGACCAGTGCGTCCATGGTCCGGAAGTGGTTGTAGAGGGACGGGCCGGTCACGCCGAGGACGGCCGCGAGCCGCCGGGTCGAGAGGGCCTGGAGCCCTTCCTCGTCCACGATCCGCAGGGCCGCACCGGTGATCCGGTCACGGCTGAGCAGTGGCTGGCGCGGGCGGGCCACGGTGTACCTCCTGGGCGGGGCCGGCGGGAGCTGGACCCTACACGGTGCGTGCCCGGACGGTCGCGGAGCACCCCTTTTCAGCGGCGTTACGGCGGAGTAGGGTGCGAAAAACTTGCACCGCTAGTTTACGGGTAGCGGGCGCGTCGTACACAGCGTCGTACACGGCGAACAGGAGCATCCGCACATGACCACCCTGTCCCTGGCCACGATCCTCGCCGAGGCCGCCCGCCGCCGCCCCGACCACCTCGCCCTCGTCGAGGGCGAGCGGCGGCTGACCTTCGCGGAGCTGTGGCGGCAGGCCAGGACCCAGGCCGCGGCGCTCGGCGCGCTCGGCGTGCGGCCCGGCGACAAGGTCGCCCTGATGGCGCCGAACACCGCCGAATTCCCGCGTGCCTACTACGCGATCCTCGCCGCGGGCGCGGTCGTGGTCCCCGTCCACCTGCTGCTCTCGCCGGGCGAGGTGGCGCACGTGCTGCGCGACAGCGGCGCGAAGCTGCTGCTCTGCCACGCGGGCCAGGCGGCGACCGGTGGCGAGGCCGCGGCCGCCACGGGCGCACGGATGGTCACGATCGGGCCCGAGGCCAGGGTGCCGGGCGCCGACGGCCGGCTGGAGGACCTGGCGGAGACCGTGGCGCCGCTGCCCACCTACGCCACCCGCGAGGCCGAGGACCCGGCCGTGGTCTTCTACACCAGCGGCACCACCGGCGTCCCCAAGGGCGCCGTCCTCACCCACCTCAGCCTGGTCATGAACGCCACCGTCAACGCGTTCGACTCCCACGAGGTGCAGCCGGACGACATCACCCTCGGAGCGCTGCCGCTCTACCACACCTTCGGACAGACGGCGAGCATGAACTCCTCCTGGCGCCGCGGCGCCACGCTCGTCCTCCAGCCGCGCTTCGACGCCGCCGCGGCCCTGGAGCTGATGGTGCGGGAGGGCGTCAACACCTTCCAGGGCGTGCCGACCATGTACGTACGGCTCCTGGAGGCCGCGGGCGGGGCGGCCGAACTGCCCCGGCTGCGCCGGTGCGTCTCGGGCGGCGCCTCGCTCCCGGTGCCGGTGCTGGAGAAGTTCACCGAGGTGTTCGACACCGAGGTGTACGAGGGGTACGGGCTCTCCGAGACCTCGCCGACCGCGGCCGTCAACCAGCCCGTCTTCGGCACCCGCGCGGGCAGCGTGGGCCACGCGATCTGGGGCGTGGACGTGGAGATCGCGGCGCCCGAACCGGCCGACCGCATCGAGCTGCTGCCCGCCGGCGAGCCGGGCGAGGTCGTCGTGCGCGGCCACAACGTCTTCGCCGGTTACCTCGGCCGCCCGGAGGAGACCGCGGCGGCCCTGGTGGGTGGGGGTGCCCCTGGCAGTGAGGGCGTAGCCGGCGGGGGAGGGTGGTTCCGCACCGGGGACATCGGCACGAAGGACGCCGACGGGTTCCTCCGCATCGTCGACCGCAAGAAGGACCTGATCATCCGCGGCGGGTTCAACGTCTACCCGCGCGAGGTGGAGGAGGAGCTGCTGCGCCACCCGGGCATCGCGGAGGCCGCGGTGATCGGCCTGCCGCACGCCACCCACGGCGAGGAGGTCTGCGCCGTCCTCATTCGCGACAAACACGCGGACCCCGCGCCCACCGCCGAGGAGATCATCGACTGGTCCAGGGAGCGGCTGGCCAAGTACAAGTACCCGCGCCGCGTCGAGTTCGTCGACGCCTACCCGCTCGGCCCGAGCCACAAGGTCCTCAAGCGCGAGCTGCGGGCCCGGTTCACGGAGGGAGCCGAGTAGCGGCCGTCAGTGGTGGCGGAAGTCGGGGGCGCGCCGCTCGCGGAAGGCCGCGACGCCCTCGACCGGGTCCGGGCCGGTGAGGTCCAGGGCCGCCGCGAGCCACTCCTGGTCCAGATAGTCGCGCAGCGAGGGCGAGTTGCCGGCCGCGGTCAGCATGCGCTTGGTGAGCATCAGCGCGTCGGGCGCCCCGGCGGCCAGCCGTACCGCCAGCTCCAGCGCCTCCTTGAGCGCGCTGCCGTCCGGCACCACCCGGTTGACCAGCCCCATCGCCTCAGCCCCGGCGGCCGGCAGCCGTTCGCCCAGCATCGTCAGCTCCGCGGCGCGCCGGGTGCCGACCGCCTGGGCCAGGAACCACGCGCAGCCGCCGTCCGGCACGAGGCCGCGTTCCACGAACGGCGAGGCGAAGAAGGCGCTTTCGCCGGCCACGGTCATGTCGCAGGCCAGCGCGTACGACCAGCCGATGCCGACCGCCGCGCCCTCCACCGCCGCGAGCACCGGCTTCGGCAGCCGGTGCAGCCGGTCCACCGTGCCCTGCAGCAGCCCCAGCCGCTTGGCCGGTCCCGCGACGCCGCGGCCAGGCATCCGGGGCGCCTTGAGGTCGGCGCCCGCGCAGAAGTGCCCGCCGGTGCCGGTGAGGACGACGGCCCGTACCGCGTCGTCCTCGGCTTCCCGTACCGCGTCCTCCAGACCGCGGATGGCGCCGTTGCCCAGTGCGTTGCGGCGGGCCGGGCCGTCCAGCGCGATCTGCAGCACGCCCGGCGCGGGCGTAGTGGTGCGTACCTGGGTCTCGGGCGTCCCGCTCACGTCGCTCACTCGGCTCCTCCGGCTCGTCGGGGCAGGGCCACGCTAGGCCGCGCTGATCAGCGGCGTCCACCCTTGCGACAGGGAAAGGTGTACTGAGCAGATACCGACCGGTATGCGCCGGTCCCCGTGTCCGGCCGCGCTTCCGGCGCCCGTACCGTGACAATGGCCGGAGCCACGGACAGCGGCGGACGGCGACAAACAGCGAGGCGGGGACATGCGCGTGGGGTTGCTACGAGCGGTGGGCGCGGCGACGGCGCTGTACGGCGTGGCCGTGACGGCCGTGCCCGATCTGCTCGCCCGCCCTTCGGGGCTGGCGGACGCGGACGGCCGGGTGGCGGAGGAGGCCCGGATCTCGCTGCGGCCGCTCGCCTGGCGGGACGCGGCGAGCGGTGTCGCGCTGGCCCTGGCTCCCGAGGGGCCCGCGCTGCGGACGGCCGCGCTGGTCCGGATCGCCGCCGACTTCGGGGACGCGGTCCTGCTCGGCGCCACGCTCCCGGACCCGGCCACGCGGCGGAAGGCCGTCGCCGTCTCCGTGGGCTGGGGCACCCTCTCCGTCGTCGGCCTCCTCGCGCGCGGCAAGCGGACGTAGCGGCTCCGGCCTGCCGGGTGACGTAGCGGCTCCTGCCTGCTGGGTCTCGTCAAAAGACCTGGCGCCCGGCCTTCCGTATCCTGGCGGCCATGAGGCGCACTTCCTTTGCCCGCTGGCCCTGCTCGATCGCCCGCACGATGGACCTGCTGGGCGACTGGTGGACGCCGCTGGTGCTGCGCGAGGCGTTCTACGGAATCCACCGGTTCGACGCGCTCCAGGAGGCGCTGGGCATCGCCCGCAACACCCTGACGGACCGGCTGCGCCGGCTGGTGGACGAGGGGCTGCTGGAGAAGCGGCCGTACCAGACCGAGCCGGTGCGGTACGACTACGTCCTCACCGAGAAGGGCCGCGACTTCTTCACCGTCCTGCTGGCCATGAACCGCTGGGGCGACCGCTGGCTGGCCGGCGAGCAGGGGCCGCCGGTCGTCTTCCACCACGATCCGTGCGGACACGAGAGCCACGCCGAGGTGGTCTGCGCCGACTGCGGCGAGCCGATGACGGCGGAGAACACCCACGCCCGGATGGGCCCGGGCTATCCGGCGAAGCTGGCCGAACGCCCGGACGTACAGGAGCGGTTCGCACGCTGAGGCCTGCCGGGGTGCGAGCGCCGCCCCCGGCCGTGTTCGCCGCGGCCGACCCTTGACAGGTGAGTTCATCTACGCAACTTTGGTGGTCAGAACGTTTTCGTGAGGATCCGAGGAGGCCGGACGGGCATGGAGTGGACGGGCGCACGGTACGCGGACGGGCCGACGGTCGAGGTGGACACCTGGATCGGGGCGCCGCCGGAGCGGGTCTGGGGCCTGGTGTCCGACATCGAGCTGATGCCCGAGCTGAGCGGCGAACTGCAGGCGGCGCAGTGGCTGGACGGCGCGGCCGGCCCGGCCCTCGGCGCCCGCTTCACCGGCAGCAGCGCGCACGAGGCGCTGGGGGAGTGGCGGACGACCTCCCACGTCGTGGAGTGCGTTCCGCCGCGGGCCTTCGCCTGGGCCGTGGAGGACCCCGAACACCCCTCCGCCACCTGGCGGTTCACCCTCACCCCCGAGGACGGCGGCACCCGGCTGCGGCAGTGGGTCCGGCTGGGGCCCGGCCGGTCCGGCCTCTCGCAGGCCATCGAACGGATGCCGGAGAAGGAGCAGAAGATCGTCCACGTCCGGCTGCGGGAGTTCGAGCGGAACATCACCGCCACCCTCGGAGCACTCAAGGAACGGGCCGAGGGCGCGGGCGCCGCCTCCGGCGCGGCGGGCGCCTGATGCGTACGGCGACCACGATCGAGGCGTCCGGCGCGCCCTGGCCCGAGCTGGTGGACCACGTCACCGAGGCCGAGAAGCTGGGCCTGGACATCTGCTGGGTGGCCGAGGCCTGGGGCGCCGAGGCGCCGTCCGCGCTGGGGTACCTCGCCGCGCGCACCGACCGCATCCTGCTCGGTTCCGGCGTCATCCAGCTCGCGACCCGTACGCCGGTGGCCATCGCACGCGCCGCGCTCACCCTCTCGCAGCTGTCCGAAGGCCGCTTCCTGCTCGGCCTCGGGCCGTCCGGGCCGCAGGTGATCGAGGGGCTGCACGGTGTGCCGTTCGCCCGGCCGCTGACCCGGATGCGGGAGACCGTCGAGATCGTGCGGCAGGCGGTGTCCGGCGAGAAGATCGACTACTCGGGGCGGGAGTTCACCGTCCCGCTGCCGGGCGGCGAGGGCCGGCCGATGCGCCTGTCGATGCGCGCCGAGCACGACATCCCCGTCTACCTGGCCACCCTCTCGCCGAAGACGCTCCGGCTCACCGGCGAGATCGCCGACGGCTGGCTGGGCACGTCCTTCGTGCCCGAGGGGGCGAAAGCTGCCTACTTTGACCACCTGGACGCGGGGCTGTCCGCCGCCGGCCGGACGCGTGCGCAACTCGACGTCTGCCAGGGCGCCGAGGTGGCGTTCGCCGACGACGAGGACGCGCTGCGCGCGATGGTGGCCGGCCGGAAGAAGGAACTGGCCTTCAGCCTGGGCGGCATGGGCTCGGCGCGCACCAACTTCTACAACGCCGCCTACAGCCGCCAGGGCTGGGCCGAGGTCGCCGCCGCCGTACGGGAACGCTGGCAGGCCGGCGACCGGGAGGGCGCGGCCGGGCTGGTCACCGACGAGATGGTGCTCGGCACCACCCTCATCGGCACCGAGGAGCGGGTCCGTGACCGGCTGCGGGTCTGGCAGGCCGCGGGCGTCGACACCGTACGCCTCTACCCCGCGGGCGACACCCCGGAGGCCCGCCTCGCCACCCTGGGCCGCGCCGTGGACCTGGTACGCCAGGTCACGGCGGAACGAGAGGCGGCTTAGCGCGCTCTCAGGCGCCCACCGTGCCGTCGATGGCCTCGCGGAGGAAGTCCGCGTGGCCGTTGTGGCGGGCGTATTCGAGGGTGACGTGGTGCATGACGAGGCGGAGTGAGACGTCCTCGCCCCAGCGGGCGGCGTGGGCGGTGACGTCGAGCGAGGGGGCCGCCGCCTCGATGCGGCGGGCGTGTGCGACCTCCGTCCGCCAGGCGGCGAACGCCTCCTCGCGGGAGGCGGTGCGCGCGTCGTACGCGACCTGGTAGTCCCCCTCGTCCGACCAGACGAGGGGGACGTCCTCGGCGTCGATCACCCGGCGGAACCAGGTGCGCTCGACCTCGGCCATGTGCCGTACCAGGCCGAGCAGGGTGAGCGTGGACGGTGGAGCGGAGCGGCGGCGCAGCTCCTCGTCGGTCAGGCCCTCGCACTTCATCGCGAGCGTGGCGCGGTGGTAGTCGAGGATGGCGCGCAGCGTCTCCCGTTCCCCGCCGCGCACCGGCGGCCCGATCCGTTCGACACTGCCGGCGCTCTCGGTGGTCACCGGTGCTCCCTTCCCCCGTGCCGCGCCCGTGCCGCGGCCTCGGCGGGAGATTACCGCGTGGCCACCCACACCTCTCCCTTCCCGTACAACCCTTCGGGCTCGCCGGAGGTCATCTCGGAGTTCGTATGGATGAACTGGAGAGAAACGTATGTCCCAGCCCCCTCGCAAGCGTTCCCGGCGTTCCGTCGCCCTGGGCGCCACCGTTGTCGCAGCCGCCCTGGCCGGCGGACTGCTCATCGCCCTGCCCGGCAGCGCAAGTGCTGCCGCGTCGGGCCTCGCCGACGACTTCAACGGTGACGGCTACCGCGATCTGGCGACCGCCGCCCCGGGTGCGGTCGCGAACGGGAAGGCCAAGGCGGGTGCCGTGGTCGTCAACTACGGCTCGTCCAGCGGGATCAGCGCCGCGCGCCACAAGACCACGACGCAGAGTTCCTCCGGCGTGCCGGGCGCCTCGGAGACCTCCGACCGCTTCGGCACCGAACTCGCGCACGGCGACCTGAACAACGACGGCTACGGCGATCTCGTCGTGGGCACACCGCAGGAGGATGTCGGCGGCGATGCCGACGGCGGTTCGGTCACGATCCTCTGGGGCGGCGCCTCCGGCCTGTCGGGCGGCACGACGGTCGGCGACCCGAACGCCTCGGGCCACGACCGGTTCGGCCAGTCCCTCGCGGTCGGCGACTTCACCGGTGACGGGAAGGCCGATCTGGCGGTCGGTTCCACCGGCAAGGACGTGTGGATCTTCAAGGGCGGCTTCACCAAGTCCGGTGGCGCGGCCGGGAAGCTGCGCTTCGACGCGCAGATCGAGTCCGGCGGGTACCCCAAGGGCGCCGTCCAGATGGCCGCCGGGGACTTCGACGACGACGGGGTCGACGACGTGGTGGTGGGGTCGTCCGCGGGCAACTTCGTCTACCGGGGCACCTCGACCGGGCCCACGCTGCAGACCGAGGCGGGCCCGGGCTACGCGGGCGCGCTCACCGTGGCCGACTTCGACCGCGACGGGCACGACGACCTGGTCGTCGGCACCGACTTCCTCGCCATCTTCGACCAGACGGCCGAGGGCGGCTACGCCACCGTGTTCTACGGCGGCGCTGCGGGCGTCGACACCACGCGCAGCGCCGTCTTCAGCCAGGCGACCGAGGGGGTGCCGGGAGCGGACGAGTCCGACGACCTGTTCGGTGGCACCCTCGCCGCGGGCGATGTCAACGGCGACGGCTACCCGGACCTCGCCGTCGGCGCGAGCTTCGAGACCATCGGCTCCGCCTCCCACACCGGCAACGTCTGGGTGCTGCACGGTGGCGCCGCCGGCCTGACGGGGAACGGCGCCCAGTCCTTCCACCAGGGCACCCCGGGTGTCCCGGGCGCCAACGAGTCGTCGGACATGTTCGGCGACGCCATCCACCTCGCCGACCACAACAAGGACGGCCGCGCCGACCTGTCGGTGGGCGCGGGCGGCGAGAACAGCGACGACGGCGCCGTGTGGGTCCTGCGCGGCTCCACCGGAGGCACCACGGCCACCGGCGCGGTGAGCTTCGGTGCGTCGTCCGTCGGGATCGGGAAGTCGGGGGAGGACCCCATGTTCGGGGACGTCATGTCGGGCTCCTGAGCCGGCGGGCGGATAACCGGAAGGGGCGGCACCGGAGGATTCCGGCGCCGCCCCTTTCCTGGTGCCGCTCATGGCAGGCGACGTCGCCCGTGGCACACCACAGCCAGGTCGTCAGCCCGCTTCGGGCCGCACCGCGGGGGTTTCCTGTTCCTTCCCCAGCAGGCTGTGGCGCCGGCCGTAGCCGAAGTACAGCGCGAGGCCGACCGCGAGCCAGACCAGGAAGCCGATCCAGGTGAACACCTGGAGGTTGAGCATCAGGTACAGGCAGCACAGGAGGGAGACCAGCGGGATGACCGGCACCCAGGGCGTACGGAAGGCCCGGGGCAGGTCGGGCGCGGTCCGGCGGAGGATCAGCACGCTCGCGGAGACCGCGCCGAACGCGAAGAGCGTGCCGATGTTGACCATCTCGGCGAGCAGGTCGAACTTCAGGAACGCGGCCAGGCACGCCATGAGGACGCCCAGCACCCAGAGGTTGATCTTCGGCGTGCCGTGCTTGGGGTCCACCTTGCACAGCGCCTTCGGCAGCAGTCCGTCACGGGCCATCGCGAAGACCACCCGGCTCTGGGAGCGGAAGCAGATCAGGCTCACGGCGGTCAGGCCGACCACCGCGCCCACGCTGATGACGGTGGCGAAGCCCGGGTGCCCCTTCGCCGTGAAGGCGTCGGCGAGCGGTGCCTGCACCGACAGCTCGGAGTAGTGCTGCATGCCGGTGACGACCAGGCACACCGCGACGTAGAGCACGGTGACGATGACCAGCGAGGCGATGATGCCGATCGGCAGGTCGCGCTGCGGCTTGCGGGTCTCCTCGGCGGTGGTGGCGACCATGTCGAAGCCGATGTACGCGAAGAAGACCAGCGCCGCGGCGCTGAGGATGCCGGACACGCCGAACGCGGTCGGGGTGATGCCGGTCAGCACCTGCAGCAGCGGGGCCTGGAGCCCGGAGACCTTGCCGGTCGGCTGGGCGTCGGGGATGAAGGGGTGGTAGTTCGCGGTGTCGATGAGGAACGCGCCCGCGATGATCACCAGCAGCACGATGGCCAGCTTGACCGCGACGAGCACGTTCGTGACGCCCTTGGACAGCTTGCCGCCCGCGATGAGCACGCCGGTGAGCACGAGGATGAGGAGGGCGGCCGGCAGGTTCATCACGGAGCCGTCGCCGCCGCTCACGGCGGCCGGCAGGTGCAGGCCGATGCCGTGCAGCATCGAGTTCAGATAGCCGGACCAGCCGACCGCGACCACCGAGGTGGCCAGCATCAGCTCCAGGCTCAGGGCCCAGCCGATGATCCAGGCGGGCAGCTCGCCGAGCGAGGTGTAGGAGTAGGAGTACGCGGACCCGGCGACCGGCACCGAGGACGCGAATTCGGCGTAACACAGCGCCGCGCAGCCGCAGACCGCTGCGGCGACGACGAAGGAGAGCGCGACGGCCGGGCCGGCCATGTCGCGGGCCACCGTGCCGGTCAGTACGAAGATTCCGGTGCCGAGAATGACACCTACCCCGAGGATGGTGAGATCCAGCGCGGAAAGGTCACGGCGCAGGCGTTGTTCGCCTTCTCCGCGAGCCTCCTTCATTGCGCGTTCGAGGGGCTTCTTTCGTAGCAGACTCACGGTGTTCATCCGAACTCTCAGGGTTACCCGGGAACAGAGGGTGGTGTTCCCGACCAGGGAGTGTCGGACAACCGCGCAGATCACCGCAACGCGACGCTCCGCTGTCTCACATGGTGATACGTCTCGTCCGTGCCGGTATTTGCCCGGTCACATCACCGTACCGATGTGCCACGGCACGAATTCTTCCTCGCCGTATTCCATGGCTTCGCTTTTCGTCGGCTCGCCCGAGGCGACCGCGAGGACCCGTTCGAAAATCGCCCGCCCCGTTTCCTCGACGGTGCTGACGCCGTCAATGATGCCGCCGGTGTCGATGTCCATGTCCTCGGTCATGTGCGCGTACAGCGGGGTATTCGTGGCGAGTTTCAGGCTCGGTACGGGAGCGCAGCCGAAGGCCGAGCCGCGCCCCGTGGTGAAGCAGACGACCTGGGCGCCGCCGGCGACGATGCCGGTCACCGAGACCGGGTCGTAGCCCGGGGTGTCCATGAAGACGAAGCCCTTGCCGGTGACCGGCGCCGCGTAGTCGACGACGTCGGCGAGCGCGGTGGTGCCGCCCTTGGCGACGGCGCCGAGCGATTTCTCCAGGATGGTGGTGAGGCCGCCCGCCTTGTTGCCGGGGGAGGGGTTGTTGTCCATCGAGCCGCCGTTCCTCGCGGTGTACTCGCGCCACCACGCGATCCGCTCCAGCAGCTTCTCGCCGACCTCCCGGGTGACCGCGCGGCGCACGAGCAGCTGCTCCGTGCCGTAGATCTCCGGGGTCTCACCCACGACGCCGGTGCCGCCGTGCCGGACCAGCCGGTCCACGGCGTCGCCGAGCGCCGGATTGGCGGTGATGCCGGAGTAGGAGTCGGAGCCGCCGCAGTTCGTGCCGAGGATCAGTTCGCTCGCCGGCACCGTCGTCCGGCGGGCCCGGTCGGCGGCCGGCAGCATGTCGGTCAGCCGCTCGATCCCGGCCGCCACGGTCTTCCGCGTCCCGCCCAGCTCCTGGATCGTGCTCGCGAAGACCGGCAGGTCGGAGCGGAGCGGCAGCCCGTCGGTCAGCGCCTTGACCTGGTTGTCCTCGCAGCCCAGCCCGAGGAGCAGGAAGCCGGCGAAATTGGGGTGGGTGAGGTAGCCGCGCATCACGCGGCGCAGCACCTCGATGCCCTCGCCGTCCGCCGCCAGCCCGCAGCCCTGCCCGTGGGTGAGGGCGACGACGCCGTCGATGTGGCCGTAGTCGTCGAGGACGCCGGAGTGGCGGAGCCGTGCGGCGATCTGCTTGGCGGCGGTGGCCGAGCAGTTGACGCTGGTGAGGATCCCCAGGTAGTTGCGGGTGCCGACCGAGCCGTCGGCGCGTACGTACCCCTGGAAGGTGGCCCGCTCGGCGGCCGGCAGGAGCTCCGTGGGCCGGGCGTCCACGGAGAACTCGTAGGCGCGCTCGAACTCCCGGTACTCCAGATTGTGCAGATGGACGTGGTCGCCCGGCGCGATGTCCGCCGCCGCGAAGCCGATGATCTGCCCGTACCGCAGCACCGGCGCGCCCCGGCGGACGGCGCGCAGGGCGATCTTGTGGCCGCGGGGGATGTCACCGCGGAGCGGTACGGCGAGGCCGTCCGCGTCGACCGTGGCGCCCGCCGACAGGTCGGCGACCGCGATCGCGACGTCGTCCTGGGGCCGTAGGCGTAGGGCGCGGGCGGTGGCGGGCAGGACCATGAGCACCTCGATACGTGGACGGAGCGGGGACCGGACAGTCGGGTGTTCGAGATATCGGCCAGCGGTTGATATCCGGAGCACGCTAGGACCGGGGGTGAGGGGTGTCAACGACGCCTCCCCGTCCGCTCCGTCGGCGCTCGCGGCCTGACGTGCCCTCAGGGGTGCCCCCTCTCCCGCTCATTGACGCCGCTCAGAGGGCGGCTTTACGCTCCCGCTCAACAGGTCGGACAGCGTTCGAAATATCGAACGCAACCAGAGAGGCTCCCATGCTGACGACGCCCCTGAGCGGTGTGATCCCGGTCGTCCCGACGGTCTTCGACGACGAGGAGGAGCTGGACCTCGCCGGACTGACCCGGGTCGTCGACTACCTCATCGACGGCGGCGCCGACGCGCTGTGCATCCTCGCCAACTACTCCGAGCAGTTCTCGCTGACGGACGAGGAGCGCGACCGGGTGTGCCGCACGGTCCTCGAACACACCGCGGGCCGCGTCCCGACGGTCGTGACGACCAGCCACTACAGCGCCCGCGTCGCCGCCCGCCGCGGCAAGGAGGCGCAGGCGATGGGCGCCGACATGGTGATGCTGATGCCGCCCTTCTTCGGCGCCACGATGGCGGTCCCCGAGGCGGCGCTGACCGACTACTTCACCACCGTGGCCGCCGCCACCGACCTGCCGCTCATGGTCCAGGACGCCCCCATGTCCACCACTCCGCTCCCCGTCGGCGTCCTCGTCCACCTGGTCAAGGAGGTGCCGCAGCTGCGGTACGCCAAGATCGAGACGCCCGGCGCCGCCGACAAGCTCCGCACCCTCATCGCCGCCGTCGGCGACCGGCTGGAGGGCCCGTTCGACGGCGAGGAGGCGGTGACCCTCATACCGGACCTGGACGCCGGCGCGGTCGGCACCATGTCCAGCTCGACGGTCCCCGACCGGCTCGGCCGGATCGTGCGCCGCTACCACGCGGGCGACCGGGAGGGCGCGGTCGAGGACTGGGAGGCGCTGCTGCCGCTGATCCACTTCGAGAACCGCCAGTGCGGGCTGCGCGCACAGAAGATCCTGCTCGTCGAGGGCGGCGTCATCGGCTCCGACCGCACCCGCGCCCCCTTCGGCCCGGTTCCGCCCGAGACCCGCGAGAGTCTCCTCGAACTGGCCCGCCGCCACGACCCGTTGGTACTGCGCTGGGGACGCTGAACACCCGCCGTCTCCCCGGCCCGCCGCCGGCCTGCGGGGGAGACGGCGGCGTCAGGAGTCGCGGTCCTCGATCAGGGTGACGTGCCTCAGGTAGTGGCTGCCGAGCCGGGCGAGCAGGGTGGCCTGATGGCGGCCCAGCCGTACCTCGATCCGCTTGTGCCGGGCGTCGGTGGCCAGGTTCAGCAGATCGGAGGCGCAGCCCACGCTGAGGAAGTACAGCCGGGACAGGTCCACCACCAGACGGCCTTCGGGCGGCCCGCCCGTGAACGCCTCGCGCAGCGAGGCCAGCCAGTCGCCCCGGGTCGCCAGGTCGGCGTCGCCGATGAGCCGGACGCGCCCGGCCGTGTGCAGCGCCCGCAGCATGCCGGGCGCTTCCAGCAGGTCGTGCGGGTGGGCCGCGCGCACGGCATCGAGCACCGCCGGCTCGAAGGCACCGGAGTCGTACGCGCAGACCTCGCTGTACGGGCGTGCTGTGAACAGATGCGCCGCGTTCGCCTCCCCTGCCAGCACCTCCTCCAGGTCCGCGCCGAGGTCGGCGATCCAGTGCATGTCGCTGAACGTGCGCAGCCCGGAGTAGCGATGCGCCAGCGCCCGCTCCGTCTCCTCCTGGATGCGCTGCCACTGGCGGGCGGCGGTGAAGCGGGGCGCGGGGTGGAGCAGCCTGCGCATGCTGGAGAACTCCAACTGCCCCCGCGCGCACACGAGGTCCAGCGAGGGGCCGTTCTCCTCCAGGCGCGTACGGGCTTCATCCGGCCCGGTCTGCGGCGCGGGACAGACGAGCACCCGCTCGCCGCGCTCCAGGCCCCGCCACACGTAGGCGGCCACCAGATCCCATGCCGGCCGTGCCGCGTACCGGCAGAACGCGTGGTCCCCGGAGCGCATCCGCTGTACGGGCAACGTGCCGTGGCGTCGCTGCTCCCCGGCCATCACCCGTCGCCTTCCGTCGCGCCGCCGTCCGGAGCGCACCCATGTCACTGCCGCAGCGAACATAGGCGAACCGGTCCGTGCCGCGGCGGCTCTGGGCAGCAACTGCATGGGTGTGCAGCGCAACCGACCGGCTGAGCCCACATCGGACCGGTCCGCTGCCGAATATCCACCGAAGCTGTCGCCCACCTGCCTGTGGGGCCTCTGCGGAGCGGACCGCTCCGCCGCGCAGCCGGACGATCCGCCGCGCGGCGGAACGATCCGCGTCCTGTGGCCGATCCGGTGGCGGCGGGCCCCGGGGAAAGGGACCATCGGTGCGTGACGGATTCGCGACCGCTGCTCCTGCTCGACGTCGACGGCCCGCTCAACCCCTGGCTGGCGCCGGAGACGCGGCGCGCCACCGGCTACGCCACGCACCGGATGCGGCCGCCGGGCTGGGAGCCGCCGCGTGATCCGCTGCTCGTACGGCTCAATCCCGCGCACGGTCCGGCCCTCCTCGCCCTCGGCTGCGAACTGGTGTGGGCCACCACCTGGAAGGACGCGGCCAACACCTGGATCGGGCCGGTCCTCGGCCTGCCCCCGCTGCCCTACCTCGACTGGCCCGACGGACACCACGCGGACCCCTCCGGCGTGCACTGGAAGACCCGGCACCTGGTGCGCAGCGTGGCGGGCCGCCCCTTCATCTGGGTGGACGACGAGATCGGCCGGCCGGACCGGCGCTGGGTGGCCCACCACCACACCGGACCCGCGCTGCTGTACCGCGTCGACGCGGCAGTGGGCCTGCTGCCCGAGGACTTCGACGCCCTCGCCGCCTGGGCCGCGCGCCCGGTGCCCGGGCGGGCACCGGACGAGAGCTGACCGCCGTCCGCCGGGCGCGGGCCCATTGACCGGCGGGGCGCCGCCCCATACGTTCGTCCCTCCCCCCTCTGCCCTCCCCCCTCTGCCCCGCGCCGCTCCCGAGTGGTGCGCCGCCCGAAGGAGGCCCAGGTGTCCGTCACCATCTGTTCCCTGCTGTGGGACGCGAACCGGCACGGCGCCGGAACCCAGCGGATCTCGTACGGCAGCGACGGCTATCACCTCGTCCGGTTCCCGTACGGCGAGTCGGACGAGAGCTACGACCCGTGGCGCATGCACGACCCGGCCAACGGCGGCGGCTCCGCCTCGGCCTTCCCCGACGCGCGCTCCGGACTGATCTGGCCCAGCCACGAGGGCTGGGGCGTGCTCTCCGCGATGGTCTTCTGGGCCGCCGACTCCCGCCCGAACGAGTACCGCGCCCGCTTCGTCCGCGACCCGCTGAACACCGGCAGCGGCTACGACTCCACCGCCACCACCGACACCTGGAAGACCGGCGGCGGCCAGTACAAGACCTACATGTGGCAGATCTTCGTGCACCCCGGCACTCCGATCGGCCTGAAGATCTCCGCGCGGGGGAGCGGTGACACGAAGGTCGCGGTCCCGATCACGCACGCCCAGTTCAAGCTGGCCATACACACGGACGTGAAACGGCCCTGAAGGGCGCACTTCTCCGCCGAACACCTCACCTGGCTGCGCGGTCATGGCTGCAGCCGGCCCCTCCGCCGCCGGGTGCGTTCGCGTCCGCAAGTGGTCGATATCCTGGCGTGATGGCTGAGACAACCGGCGGTGAGCCGCAGATCGACGGACGCTCCACCCGCTGGGACGGGCACAAGGCGCAGCGCCGGATGGAGTTGGTGGATGCGGCGGTCGCGCTGATCGAGGAGGAGGGCGCGCCGTTCCGGGTGCAGCGCCTGGCGGAGCGCGTCGGGCTGTCGCGGTCGGTGCTGTACCGGCACTTCAAGGACCGTGCGGGCCTGGACGAGCTGATCCGGCGCCGCGTGGTGCAGTCGTTCATGCGGCGGATGGAGCCCACGCTCAGCTTCGAGGGCACCATCGAGGAGTCCGTGCAGCGGGTGGTGGGCGCACACCTCGACTGGGTGGCCGAGCACCCGCGCCTGTACGCCTACATGGGTGTCGGCGAGCACGCGATGGGTGACGGTTCGTTGGTGGCGGACACCAAGACGGCCATCGCGCTGATGCTGAGCGAGCGGTTCGGGGAGGTACTGAAGGCGCTCGGGGTACCGGACGCGCGGATCCGGTCCGTCGCGGTCGGCATCGTGGGGTTCGTGGACACCTCCGTCAACCAGTGGGTGCGCGATCCTCAGCGCGAGGTGTCCGAGGACGAGTTGCGGGCGATGCTGTGCCGCTCGGTGTGGGCGGTGCTGGACGCGACGCTGCGGGATCTGGGCGTCGAGCTGTCCCCGCAGCAGAAGGTGTCGGCCCTGGAAGGGGCTTGACGTCTGCGGCCTCAGGGGGCCGGCCGCGTCAACCGCACGCCGCCGCAGTGCCGTTCGCCGCGCGACGCAGGGACTCCGTGTCCGTGAGCTTCACCCGCGGGCGGCCCTCCGCCTCGCCCGCCGCTCGCTCCGCGCGGTCGATCGCGCGCCAGGCGTCCAGGCCCAGCGCATCCACTGCCACGCCGGCGCCGGCGGCCGGCCCGGCGAGGCGGCCGCCTGCGAAGTCGTCAAGGAGGGACTCGACCGTCTCGTGGGCGCAGGTCTTGTTGGTGCCGATGAAGCCGGTCGGGCCGCGCTTGATCCAGCCGGCGACGTAGACACCGGGCTCGACCCGGCCGTTCTCGTGCGGGACGGTCGCGCCGGCCTCGTCGAAGGGCAGGCCGGGGACGGGGCGGGCCCGGTAGCCGACCGAGCGGAGGACCAGACCGGTCTCCAGGGACTCCGTGTCGCCCGTGGGGCGTGCGCGGACCGTGCCGGTCTCATCGGTGTGGAGGGTCGTGGGCGTGATCTCCAGGGCGTCGACCGAGCCTTCGCCCGTGAGGCGGACCGGGCTGGTCAGGAAGCGCAGCACGATGCGGCGCCGGCCCGCCACCGGTTCACGGGCCGCCAGGTCGGACAGCAGGCGGGTCTTCTCGGTGGCGTCCGGAGCCAGGCCCTCGGGCCAGCCCTCCACCCGTACGTCCACGTCCTTCAGCGCGGAGAGCGCCAGGAGTTCGGGCACCGTGAACGCCGCCTGGGCCGGACCGCGGCGGCCGAGCAGGACGACCTCGCGGACCTTGCTCGCGCGGAGTGCGGCGAGCGCACGGTCGGAGATGTCGGTGCGGGCCAGGGCTTCGGGGTCGGCGGTCAGGATGCGGGCGACGTCCAGGGCCACGTTGCCGTTGCCGATGACGACGGCCCGCTCGGTGTCGAGGGAGTACGTGTCGTGCGCGCGGTCGGGGTGGCCGTTGTACCAGGCGACGAAGTCCGTCGCGGAGACGCTGCCGGGCAGGTCCTCGCCCTCGATGCCGAGGCGCTTGTCGGTCGCCGCGCCGACCGCGTAGATCACCGCGTGGTGCTCGCGCAGCAGGTCGGCGTGGGTGAGGTCCGCGCCCACCTCGACCCCCAGGCGGTAACGGAAACCGGGCTGGGACTCGATGGCCCGGAACAGCTCGGTGACCTGCTTGGTGTCCTGGTGGTCCGGTGCGACGCCGGCCCGCGCGAGTCCGTACGGGGTCGGGAGTCGGTCGTAGACGGTGACGCGCACGCCGGGGTGGCGCAGCAGCTCGTCGGCCGCGAACAGGCCGGCCGGACCGGCGCCGACGACGGCGACGCTCAACTCGCCTGCCGGGAGGCTGCGTTGCTTGGGCAGTACGTACATCGGCGCGCGATCGTCGTGCGGATTCTCCTTGTAGTACGAGGCGTTCAGCTCAAGGAAGGGCAACTCCGCCTCGCCGAGCGCCGTGTGGGGCTTGAGCGCGTCCACCGGGCAGGCGGTCGTGCAGGCGCCGCAGTCCACGCAGGTGCGCGGATCGACGTACAGCATCTCGGCGGTCCCGAAGCCGGGTTCTCCCGGCGCGGGGTGGATGCAGTTGACCGGGCAGGCCAGCACGCAGGAGGCGTCGGCGCAGCAGGATCGGGTGACGACGTACGGCACGGCGGGCTGGTCTCCGTTCGGGTGTTCGGTGAAGGGTGGTACGCGGCGTGCGGGCGCTCAGTCGGCGTGCACGGCGGGCTCGCCGCGGAAGCGCGCGGGGCGGCCGCCGATGCGCAGGGCCCGCCACACCGGGCGGGACACCTTGTTCATCAGGCCGATCTCCTCGGCCAGCATCCGCACGTCGGAGAAGAGGTTGCGGAGCATCTTCTCGCCGGCCTCGGACTTCCAGAAGACGTCCTTGATCACCCAGGCCGGGATGCCGACCTCCGCGGCGGACTTCCGGTCGGGGATCATGATGACGTCGCACAGCACGCGCATGATCACCGGGAAGAGGACGGACAGGGCGCCGCGGCGGGCCTTGCCGTAGTTCGGGACGCGCAGCCGCAGGAACTCGTGGGCGAAGGAGATGTGCCGGGCCTCTTCGGCGATGTGGATCTGCATGATCCGCTGCGGGAGCGGGTGCACCGGCTCACCGCTGCGCAGCGCCCCCTTCTGCAGGTGGTCGATGGGCTCCTCGCCGGCCAGGATGCCGGTGAAGAACGCCTCGGGGTAGATCGAGCCGAACAGCGGCAGTACGCGGCTGAGCTGACGGAACCAGCGCTTGCCGCCCGCGGTGTTCACGCCGGTGCGGTTGACCAGCTCCTGGAACATCTGGGTGTGGTGGGTCTCTTCGGTTATCTCGTGCGTGAGATACCGGAACTCCTGGTTGCGGTTGTCCAGTTGATAGATGTAGTCGAGCGCTCCGCGCATCAGCAGGTTCTCGAACTGCATGCCCACCTTGGCGATGACCGCCCAGCGCCAGATCCCGATCCGGATCTGCGTCTCCAGCGGCTGCTCCTGGTACCAGGGGTGGGCGCCCAGGGCGTCCGCCGAGGTCAGCACCCAGCGCGGGTCGCTGGTGTCCACGGCGAACTCGGGGTCGTCCCACTTGATGTCGGTGAAGGCGTTGAAGTTGACGTTGACGGAGCCCTCGGACAGAGTCCGCAGGCGCTCGTCGTACACCTTCCGGGTCAGGTTCGCAGACATCTTCGTCCTCGATTTTTTTGGGGGAGATGCGTGATGCGGGTGTGCGTGGATGAATCCGTGTGGGTGTGCGTGCGGGGTGTGCCCGGACCTGCCGGCCGGACACACCGGGCCGTCAGGCCGCGCGGGTCGTTTCCGGGGTCTCGGCGGCCGCCGCGGCCGTACCGGTCGCCTTCTCGAAGCGCAGCGGCCCGTCCTCGATGGGGGCCTCCTGGAGCATGGCGCGGTCGCGGTAGTAGTTGTTCCACAGCCGCCACGGGTCGCGGGTGCCCTGGCGCGGCATGACCTCGTTGGCCCGGGCGATGTAGCCGGACGTCAGTGCCTCGCCCATGACGGAGAACTCGGAGCGGTCGCCGTCGGAGGCCACCGGGGTGGCGATGTCGTGGCCGTTGCGGCGCATGTGGGCCAGCAGGCGGGCCGTGTAGTCGGCCGCGAGGTCCGCCTTGAGGGTCCAGGAGGCGTTGGTGTAGCCGATGACGAGCGACATGTTGGGGACGCCCTCGAGCATGACGGCCTTGTAGAGGACGCGGTTCTTGACGTCCACGGGTTGGCCGTCGACGGAGAGGTCCATGCCGCCCATGAGGCGGACGCTCAGGCCGGTGGCGGTGACGATGATGTCGGCCTTCAGCTCCTCGCCGGACTTCAGGCGGATGCCGTCGGCGGTGAAGGTGTCGATGTGGTCGGTGGCGATCGCCGCCTTGCCGCTCTTGAGCACCTTGAACAGGTCACCGCCGGGGACCACGCAAAGGCGCTGGTCCCAGGGCTTGTAGTGCGGGCTGAAGTGACGCATGTCGACGCCCTTGCCGGCCTGCGCCCGTACGAGGCCGAGCAGCGCCTTGCGGGCCAGGCGGGGGTACCTGCGGCAGAAGGCGTAACTTCCGCGCTGCAGCGCGATGTTGCGGGCCCGGACGACCTTGTACGTGAGCCGGGCCGGGGCGTGCACCTTCTGCAGCACGGAGGTGAGCGGGTCGACCTTGGGCAGGGTGAGGATGTAGGTGGGCGAGCGCTGCAGCATGGTGACGTGCGCGGCCTCGTCGGCCATCGCGGGCAGCAGCGTGATGGCGGTGGCGCCGGAGCCGATGACGACCACGCGCTTGTTCTTGTGGTCGAGGTCCTCCGGCCAGTGCTGCGGGTGGACCAAGGTGCCCTGGAAGTCCTCCTCGCCGGGGAACTGCGGGCGGTAGGGCCGGTCGTAGTCGTAGTAGCCGGTCGCGCCGATGAGGTAGCCCGCACTGTACGACTCGCGCTCGCCGGTGGCCTCGTCCTCGACCTCCACGTCCCAGCGGCCGGTGCGGTGCGAGAAGTCGGCGCTGATCGCGCGGCGGTTGAAGCGGATGCGTTCCAGCACGCCGCGGTCGGCCGCGGCGTCCTCGACGTACTGCCGGATCTGCGCGCCGTCGGCGAGGATCCGCGCGTCGCGCCAGGGGCGGAAGCCGAAGCCGAAGGTGGGCATGTCGGAGTCGGAGCGGATCCCGGGGTACTGGAAGAGGTCCCAGGTGCCGCCGACCCGGGCGCGACGCTCGAGCACGACGAGCGACGCGCCGGGCTCGTCGCGCAGGACGTGGGACGCGGCACTGATGCCGGATATGCCGGCGCCGATGACCAGGACGTCGACGTGCTGCTGCTCCATGTGCGGAGGTCCTAACTCTCGCTCGCGGGGCCCTGGTCGAGACAGGTGCGGGGCCGCCGCCGCTCGGGACACTGACGACTGTTCACGTGTTCACGCGTGGTTCCACAGCTGTTGCGTTCCCGCAATTTACCTGCGACACGCTGTTTCAGATACCGCCGGTAACGTGATGTGGGTCACGTTTCGCGGCGTGGGATGCCCGACCAGCGCACGGGCTTCGGGGGCTGTGGGGAAGGGCTGATGCTGATGGTTTGCTGACCCGCAATGTGGCGAGGCGTCCCTCACCTGCGGAAACAACCCGGACGTGAAAAGGCCCAGGCCTCCCGGGAGGCCTGGGCCCTGTCGAAGCCCGGTCGACCGGGACCGGGCTCAGTCGACCAGACCGAGCACCGGGCGCAGGCCGTCCGGGCGTTCGGCGGCCGGGAGGTGGTCGACGGGGAAGTAACCGCAGCCGAGCGCCCGGGCGCCGCCGTCCGCGTGCCGGTCGTCGCCGACCATCAGGACGTCCTGCGGGGCGAGCCCCAGCTCCCGGCAGGCCAGTTCGAAGAGGCGCGGGTCGGGCTTCTGGATGCCGTGCTCGTAGGAGAGCACGTACGCGTCGATCAGCGGGGCCAGTCCGTGCGCCCGCAGTACCGGCCGCAGGTCCCAGCCGATGTTGCTGACCACCCCGGTCGCCACGCCGCGCTCGCGCAGCCCGCGCAGCACGTCGGCTGCGTCCGGGTACGGCGCCCAGGCGGCCGGCGACTTGTGGCGGACGTACAGCGTGTCGTACAACTCCTCGGCCGGCAGCGGCACCTGGCGGGCGAGCGCGGTGTACAGCTCGCGGTGGTGCTCCGCCGTACGGTCCCGGATGCGCCACAACTCCGCCAGCCCGTCGGGCAGCCCCTCCGGGGAGGACCCGCCGGGCAGCGCGCCGGCGCGGTCCAACTCCCGCGCCGTGTGGGCGAATGCCTCCTCCGTCATGGTGATACCGGTCTCGTCCAGCGCGCCGCGCAGCCACGAGGTGACCGGCTCGATCCGCAGCAGCGTCCCGGAGAAGTCGAAGAGCACACCCTTGTACGCCATGACCACATCCTGACCCGTCCGGCGCCCCGGACCAAGCACGACCGCCGTGGCGGGCCGCTGCACCGACGCAACACACCCGCCGCGGTGGACGGTCAGTCCTGGCCGGGTGGCGCGGGCGTCGCCGCCGCTGACGCGAGGCGCGTGTACAGGCCCGCCGCCACGGCCACCAGGGCGGCGCCGAGGAGCCAGCCGGCCAGGACGTCGGAGAGCCAGTGCACGCCCAGGTAGAGGCGGGTGGCGCCGACGCCGAGCACGGACACCACGGCCACCGCGCCCACCACCCGCAGCCACGTCACGGGCGCGCCGCGCTCGCGCAGCACCCACAGCACCAGTCCGGCGGCGACCATGGCGGTCATCGCGTGCCCCGAGGGGAACGCGGCGTAGTGCGCCGAGTCGACCGGGTCCGGCCAGACCGGGCGCGGGCGGTCCACCGCGGCCTTGACGCCCTGCTGCAGCAGCGTCCCGGCGACGGACGTGGCCGCGACCCAGGCCGCGAGGACGCGCACCCCGCACCACAACAGCCACCCCACCAGCACCACCAGCGCCGCGCGCATGGTCCAGGGGTCCCACACCCAGTCGCTGAGGATGCGGTTCACCGCGGTCCAGTCCGGCGAGGTGCGCGCGACCCGGTGCAGTTCCCCGGCGACCGTCCGGTCCGCGTGCATCAGCGGTGGCCAGCGGACGATCACGAGGACGGCGAGCGCCACGGCCACCGCGGCGAGCCATCCCGCGGCGCGGAGCGCCCGCGCGCTGGTCGCGGGCCCGGACGGCACGGCGGGCCCGGAGGCCCTGTCGATCCCGGAAGACGACGGAGGCGACGGAGATCCCATGCCCCGATCCTGACGGAACGACCCCGGTCAGGGCCACTCTTGGTGGCGCGCGTCGTTCGCCGCCGTCACGTGAGGGCGCTCAGCCCCGGTACGAAGGTGACGAGCAGCGGGACGACCGGCACCAGTGCGGCCATGGCCGTCATGCCCAGGCGACGGCCCGGGGTGAGCCGGGGCGCGGGGGAGAGCAGCCGGTCGACGCGCGCCGGGACCTGCGCGCACTGGGTCGGGGTGGGGCCGAAGACCCCGCGGTCCTCGTTCAGTTCGACCAGCGCCAGGGCGGTCGTGAGCCGTCCGAAGCGCCGGGAGGCGATGTCGTCGGCGGACAGTTCCACGAGCCGGTGCACCTGGTCCTGGAACGCGGCGAAGACCGGTACCTGCGGAAAGCCGACGGCCAGCGCCGCCGCGCAGTGCAGCAACAGGTGATGGCGGGCACGGGCGTGGCCCTTCTCGTGCGCGATCACCGCGTCGAGCTGCTGCCCCTTCAGGCGGCGCAGCGCGGCGGTGGTGACCACCAGCTGGGGCGAGAGGCCGGGCAGCCACCACGCCTCGGCGCGGTCGCCCTCCAGCACCACCATCGGGTCGCCGGTCCGCTCCTCGCCGGGCAGCAGCGGGGAGCGCAGCGCGACATCGGCGCGGTGCCGTTTGCGGCGCGCCCGCGCGGCCCGCACCTCTCGGGTCAGCACGACGGCGGTCCATGCCCCGCCGCAGGCGAGGAGGACGGCCAGCGGCGCGGCCCAGGAGCCGTACGCACCGAGCGCGTACGCCTCGATGACGCCGCGCGGGGCGAGCGCGAAGACGTTGCCCCGGACGGCCTCCCAGGCAGCCGCGGCACTCAGGGACATGGCCAGCACACAGCACAGCAGCACACCGGCGACCACGCACTGCCAGACCCAGAGGGCGAGCACCGGTTCGCGGTCGGGCCAGCTCGCACGGGCCATCAGGCGCGGCGCCACTGCCGCCGCCAGCGCGCCGAGGAGGATCAGCGCGAAGGGGACCATCATGGCCGTCACTTTATGAGCGGGAGGCTACTGAGAGGTACGGTCTCGCCCAGAGAGTGACGCATACCACCGGCAGTTGAGGTGTGAGGTGCTCGGGAGAGCCGCCACGGCTCGCCGCGGGCTCCGCACCGCCGCGCCTCACACCGCCAGCAGCATCGTGAACATCCCCATGCTCATGGCCGTCCGGCAGGCGCTCAGCAGCTCGGGCCTCGGCACGGCCGCCACCCCGCCGCCCGGCGCGCTCCCCGCCGCCAGCACGGCGGGGGCCGGTATCAGCCGGAGGCCGGACGCGACGGCGTGCGCGGCGTAGTAGGCGAGCAGCAGGCCGGTCAGGACGGGTATGCCGCCCGCCCCGCCGTGGGCGCCGTGCCCGGTACCGGCCGGCACCGCCGTCATCGCCAGCGCCATGTAGACCATGGCGAGCGAACCCACGGCGTGGTGACGATGGCGGGCGGCGACCGCCCACACGCCCGTCGCCCCGAAGACCCCCACGAAGACCCATGCCGTCCAGCCCGGCACGGGCACGGCCGAGGCGGGCAGCGCCATCACCCCCATGCCCAGCGCCATCACCGCCTCGCCGCGCGCCCGCCCGCGCAGGCCCGCGTCCCGCTCCGTCCCCGCCCGCGAGCGCACGAGGCAGTACATGCCCGCCGCTGCGCACAGCACGACCAGCAGCCAGCCGGCCGTCACCGGTCCGTGCACGGTGTACCTCCCCCTGGAGCACCTACGGACCGCGCGCGCCGGATCTCCGGCGCGAACGATCTCTTCCGCTCGCAGGATGCCCATCGGGAACCTGCTTCACGGGAGCGCACAGGCGCACTAGGGAGCGCGTGTGCGAATGGCCGTCGGCCGCCGGGTCTCCGCCGGCCGACGGCTCGGGTCAGATCCCCGGCCGGTACCGGATCGGGTGGTCCGCCGGGACTTCGGTGAGGACGATCCGGTGGCCGTCGGGGTCGGCGATCCACATCTCGATCAGCCCCCACGGCTCCTTGACCGGCGGCCGGAGGATCTCCACGCCGTTCGCCACCAGCTCCTCGTGGGCCGCGGCCGCGTCCGCGACCTGGAGCCAGAGCTGGAGCGTCGGGGTGGGCGGCTCCTCGGACCGGCCCGAGACCTCCAGGAAGCCGCCGCCGAGGAAGTACACGACCCCGCGCTCGGGCCCCGTACCGAACTCCCGGTACACGGGAAGGCCCAGCGCCTTGCCGTAGAACTCCCGCGACCGCTCGGCGTCGGCCGGCCGCACCAGCACTCTGCTGCTCAGTACCTGCACCATGGCACGGACCCTAAAGGTTCCCGGGCTCGGGGAACACGGCGGCGTGCGGGTCCGCCCCCTTGTTAGCCTCGACACCACCGGGCGCCACGCCCGCCCGGCGCGCAGCCACCGGGCCGTCCGCCCGGCGCGTACCCCCGGCCCGCCCGCCCCCGAGAGGACCCCCGCCCGTCATGGCCACCACGCCAGCCCCCGAGCTGACCTTCCGACCCGCCACCGCGTCCGACGTCCCCGCCCTCGTCGAGCTGATCGAGTCGGCGTACCGGGGCGACGCCAGCCGCGCGGGCTGGACCACGGAGGCGGACCTGCTCGCGGGGCAGCGCACCGACCCCGAGGGCGTCGCCGCGGTGGTCGAGGCCGAGGGCAGCCGGCTCCTGGTCGCCGAGCAGGACGGCGAGCTGGTGGCCTGCTGCCAGCTCGAACACCGCGGGGAGCACGCGTACTTCGGCATGTTCGCGGTGCGCCCCACCCGCCAGGGCGGCGGCCTGGGCAAGGTCATCATCGCCGAGGCCGAGCGCCTTGTGGCCGAGGAGTGGGAAGCGCGCGAGATGCACATGACGGTCATCCGGCAGCGCGCCGAGCTGATCGCCTGGTACGAGCGCCGCGGCTACGCGCGCACCGGCCGGATGACCCCGTTCCCGTACGGCGACGAGCGGTTCGGCATCCCGCAGCGCGATGACCTGGAGTTCGAGCTGCTGGTCAAGAAGCTGGCCTGACGCGGGTCGGGAAGCCGGCCCGACGGGGCCCGCGTCGCGGCCGTCATGCCGTGAAGCGCGTCGCCCGGCGGATCTCGGGGAAGTCGGTGATCACGCCGTCCAGGCCGAGTCCGCGGGCGATCCGCAGCTGGTCGTGGGTGTTCACGGTCCAGGCGAGCACCCGCAGGCCCGCCGCGTGCGCGCGCTCGGTCAGCTCCAGGGTGAGCCGCCGGATGTTCAGCGAGACGTACCCGGCGCCCACCGCCTGCGCCCGGTCCACCACGTCCTTGCCGTACCGGCTGGCCACGAGGCCGGTGCGGACGTCCGGCAGCAGCGCGCTGACCGCCGCCAGCGCCTCGTCGTGGAAGGAGATCACGTCGACCCGGTCGACGAGGTCCCGCTCGCGCAGCACGTCGGCCAGCGCGCGGGCCGCCGCCACGTCCTTGATCTCGGCCTGCAGCGGCGCCTTCACGGCCTCGACGACCTCTTCGAAGACGGGGATCCGCTCGCCCTCGCCCGCGTCCATCTCACGCAGCGCGGCGAGGGTGTGGTCGGCGATCGGCCCGTGCCCGTCCGTCGTACGGTCCACCTCCGCGTCGTGCATGACGACGAGCGCACCGTCCTTGCTGAGGTGCAGGTCCAGCTCGATGAGGTCGAGCCCCTCGTGTTCGGCGCGGCGGAAGGAACGCAGGGTGTTCTCCGGCTCCACGCCCATGACCCCGCGGTGTCCGATGGTCAGGAAGGACAAGGCTGCCTCGCTTCTGTGGCTGTCGGCTGTGGCTGGCAGTACGGCACCGGCAGCCGGCTGGGGCACGGCTGCCGGAAACGGCGGCCAGCCTAACGGGCCACGCTGACGGCGAAGGGAACACCGGATGTCGTCGCGGCGTGCCCCGCGCGGGCGCTCGCGACGCCCAGCACAAGACCGGTGATGACGGCGGCGACCAGTACGGCACGGGTGCTCACGCGGGGTGTCTCCCTCGTCGGCGGGCGGTGCGGAGAGCACCTGTCTTATCCGGGCGGGGCGCGGGGCCGCGAATCCGGTCACCCGTGCGTGGGCGCGTCCTCCGCGTGCTGACGCCGGGGCGCCGGCGGCGCGCTCCGGCCCCGGCCGTCCGCCGCCCGCCGGGCCCCTTCCGGCGTCCCGCACCCCAGCCGTTCCAGGTCGGCGAGCATGGCCTCGGCCAGCTCCAGCTCGGCCAGATGCTGCCGCTCGCTCCAGCCCAGCGCGACGCGCGGGAAGTCGCCCTCGCGCTCCGCCCCGATCCCGGAGAGCGCCTCCCGCACCTCCCGCAGCGCGGCCCGGGTGCGGTCGCGGTGCCGCTCCACGAGGGTGCGCAGGGTGCCGGGCACGGCGAGGTGCCCCAGCCAGATGCGCAGGACGAGCGGGTGCTTGAGGACCGGCGGGCCGCAGTCGTGGGTGCTCTCCGCCCAGGCGGTGAGCGCGTCCCGGCCGTCCGGGGTGATGGTGTAGCGGCGCTTGGCCCGCGGTTCCTCCGGGCCCGAGCGCCGGGAGGTGACCAGGCCCAGCTCCTCCAGGCGGCGCAGTTCGGCGTAGATCTGGCTGATGGCCGGCGACCAGTAGAAGAAGCGGAGCGAGGCGTCGGCCCACTTCTTGAGGTCGTAGCCGGTGCGGTCGTCACGGAAGGAGAGCAGCCCGAGCACCGCCCAGGCGGTGACGGGAAGTCGCGGGTACGTGGTGGCCCCCTGGTGGCGGTGCGGCGTGCTGGTCCGGCCATCTTGGAGGCGCGGCGGGGCGGCGCGGTCGCGGAGCCCGAAGATCGCGTCTTTCCGCACGGTCCTGAGCGGCCGCTGATCGTGCGATGAGCGGATGACGACCGGTTCCGTCCGGTCCCGGTACGGCTGTCACCCGAATGGCCGGGTAGGACAGAAAACGCCGAGGAGCGGCCCGATCGCAGGAAAAACATCTCCGGCAACGGGGGTACGGCAGGATGATTTCCTTCGTACCCCCTTGAGAGTCCGAAGCCTCCCTGGTTACGGTGTCCCCACCACACGATCTCCTGCCGGAGGGCAGTCATGACGGAAATTCTTTCGCCTGTGAGTGTCCAGGCGGGTACCTCGACCGCTGAGCGCGTCGTCGAGCACGCGGCCTGGCCGGTCCTCAAGGACGCGGTCGAGGCCCTGCGGCCCTGGCAGTCCGGCGACGGCTCCATCGACCTCGGCGCCGAGGGCGCGCCCGCCGCCGAGGCCGTCCGCCGCGAGGTGGACCGCGCCATAGCCGCGGTCGAGGCGCTCTCCCCGCTGCTGCCGCACGACGCCGCGTACCACCGCGCGCTCGTCGCCGATCTGCGCCGCTGGGCCGACGGCGGCTTCGGGGTGCCGGACTTCCTGGACTCGCTGCTCGCCTTCCAGCCGGCGCGCGGCCGCGAGGACGGCCTCCAGCACCTGGTCGTCTTCCCGATGTACACCCAGAACGGCAACCCGGACCGCAACTTCGAGGCCGTCGTGCTGCGCATGGTCTGGCCCGAGTGGCTCGCGGACCTGGAGCGCACGCGCTACGACAACCCGCTGTTCTGCGGCATCACCTTCGAGGACTTCACCGCCGGGTACGACACCAACTCCGCGGTGCTCTTCCCCGAGACCATCGCCGTGCGGGAGGCCCCGGAGCGCTTCAGCTGGGGCGGCATCTTCTGCGACCGCGAGGCCGCGCGGTTCCGCCGGGTCAGCGAGGCCGCCGTGGAGGTGCTGGGCATCGAGCTGCCGGACGACGTCCGGGCGATGCTGTCCGACCAGGACCGGTGCCAGGAGGCGTTCGTCCTGTGGGACATGGTCCACGACCGTACGCACAGCCACGGTGACCTGCCCTTCGACCCCTTCATGATCAAGCAGCGGCAGCCGTTCTGGATGTACGGCCTGGAGGAGCTGCGCTGCGACCTCACCGCCTTCAAGGAGGCCGTGAAGCTGGAGGCGGAGGGCCTGCCGCAGGCCAGGGACGTGCAGTACGCGGTGATCTTCGACCGGATGTTCCGCTTCCCGGTCACCGGTGACCGCGTGAAGAACTACGACGGCCTCGGCGGCCAGCTCCTCTTCGCCTACCTGCACCAGCACGACGCCGTGCGCTGGACGGACAACACCCTGCACATCGACTGGGACCGGATCCCGCAGGTGACGCAGGAGCTGTGCGGCGAGATCGAGAAGCTCTACCGCGACGGCATCGACCGGCCCAAGCTGGTCCACTGGTTCGCCGCCTACGACCTGGTCTCCACCTACCTCGCGCCGCACCCCGGCTCGGTCTGGGCCAAGGGTCCCGACGCCCTGGACCTGAGCCTGCCGCCGCGCAAACTCGTCGACGAGGTGCTTCCGGACGAATTCCCGCTGAGCATGTTCTATGAGGCCCTGCGCAAGAAGCTCCGTGAGGTGATTGCCTCCACCAAGGGCATCACGGCCGGTACAGCGGCCGGAGCGGCGGCGTGAGCGCGGACGAGAAGCAGCGGGAGGCGGAGATGACTACGACTTCGACCGGTAACCAGGGCGTGCTGGACGGCGCGGTCGTCGCGGTGGCAGGCGCGGGCGGCCCGGCGGGCCGGGCGGCGCTGCTGCGGCTGGCCGAGGCGGGGGCCACGGTCGTCGCCTCGGACGCGGATGCGGAGCGGCTGGCCGAGGCGGTGGACGCCGCGCGGTACGCGCACGGCGGCGCGACCGTCACGGGCGACACCGTCGACCTGCTGGACCTGGCCGCCACCCGGGAGTGGGTGGACCGTACGGAGAAGGAGTTCGGCCGGATCGACGGGCTGGTGCACCTCGTGGGCGGCTGGCGCGGCTCGGCCTCCTTCGCCGAGACCGACCTCGCCGACTGGGACCTGCTGGAGAAGCTGCTGGTCCGTACCGTCCAGCACACCTCGCTCGCCTTCGAGGGGGCGCTGCAGCGCAGCGGGAACGGCCGCTACCTGCTGATCAGCGCGGCCGGCGCGAGCAAGCCGACGGCCGGGAACGCCGCCTACGCCGCGTCGAAGGCCGCGGCCGAGGCCTGGACCCTGGCGCTGGGTGACGCCTTCCGCAAGGCCGGGGGCGAGAGCGGACCGCGTGCGGCGGCTGCGATCCTGGTGGTCAAGGCGCTCGTCAACGACCGGATGCGCGCCGAGCGACCGAACGCCAAATTCGCGGGCTTCACGGACGTGACGGAGCTGGCCGAAGCCGTCGTCGGCGTCTGGGACCGGCCCGCCCGGGAAGTGAATGGACAGCGTCTGTGGCTGACCCCCAAGCCGTGACCGAGGCAGTGACCGAGGCCGTAGCGAAGGCCGTGACCGAGGCCGTGGGCCCCGCCGTGCGCGAAGCGGTGGGCCGGGCGGAGCGGGCCACGGAATCCGCCGCCGGCACCGGCAGGACCGACGCACGGCGCCACCACGACCCGTCGGTGCGCGGCTTCGCCAGCGACAACTACGCCGGCACGCACCCCGAGATCCTCGAAGCGCTCGCCCTCGCCAACGGCGGTCACCAGATCGCCTACGGCGGGGACGAGTACACCGAGAATCTCCAGCGCGTCATCCGCAGCCACTTCGGGCCGACCGCCGAGGCCTTCCCGGTCTTCAACGGCACCGGCGCCAACGTCGTGGCCCTCCAGGCCGTGACGGACCGCTGGGGCGCCGTGATCTGCGCGGAGTCCGCGCACATCAACGTCGACGAATGCGGCGCGCCGGAGCGGGTCGGCGGCCTGAAGCTGCTGACCGTCCCCACCCCGGACGGCAAGCTCACCCCGGAGCTGATCGACCGCGAGGCGTACGGCTGGGACGACGAGCACAGGGCCATGCCGCAGGCCGTGTCGATCACGCAGAACACCGAACTGGGCACGCTCTACACCCCCGACGAGATCCGGGCCATCTGCGAGCACGCCCACGAGCGCGGCATGGTCGTCCATCTCGACGGCTCCCGGATAGCCAACGCCTCGGCGTCGCTGGACGTTCCCATGCGGGCGTTCACCAACGCCGTGGGCGTGGACGTCCTCTCGCTCGGCGGCACGAAGAACGGGGCGATCTTCGGCGAGGCCGTGGTCGTCATCAACCCCGACGCCGTGCGCGCCATGAAGCACCTGCGCAAGCTGTCGATGCAGCTGGCCTCCAAGATGCGCTTCGTGTCGGTGCAGCTGGAGGCGCTGCTCGCCAAGGACCTGTGGCTGCGCAACGCCCGGCACGCCAACACGATGGCGCAGCGGCTGGCCGCCGGGGTGCGCGCCGTCGACGGCGTGGAGATCCTCTACCCGGTCCAGGCCAACGCCGTCTTCGCGCGGCTGCCGCACGACGTGAGCGAGCGCCTGATGAAGCGCTACCGCTTCTACTTCTGGGACGAGGCGGCCGGCGACGTCCGGTGGATGTGCTCCTTCGACACCACGGAGGACGACGTGGACGGGTTCGTCGCCGCGCTCCGCGAGGAGATGGGCAAGCCCTGACCCGTACGGGCTGGGAATCACCCCTGACGCGGTTCAGTGGACTGTACTGTAAAGGTCAGTTTGCTGAACCGCGTCCGTGCGTGCTGGAATGCCGGGCATGAGTATTTCCGTCACCGTCTCCGACGACGTCCGGGCGCTGGCCCCCGGCTTCGCGCACCTCGTGGTCGAGGCCCGCGACCTGGTCAACGGGCCCAGCGACGAGGCCAGTTCGGCGCTCCTCGACGAAGCCGCCGCCCGGCTCGCCGTACGGCTCGGCGGTGCGCCCCCGCAGGACGAACCGCACATCGCCGCCTGGCGCGCCGCGTACACCGCCTTCGGGGCCAAGCCCTCGCGCACCCGTAATTCCGCCGAGGCGCTGGCCCGGCGCGCGCTGACCGAGGGCGGCCTGCCCCGTGTGAACCGTCTCGTCGACGTCTACAACGCGATCAGCGTCGCGCACGCCGTCCCGGTCGGCGGCGAGGACCTGGACCGCATCGAGGGCGACATGCGGCTCGTACGCGCCACCGGGGACGAGCCCTTCGAGACGGCCGCGGGCGGCGAACAGGTCGTCGAGCACCCCGAGCCGGGCGAGGTCGTCTGGCGGGACGCCGCCGGTGTCACCTGCCGCCGCTGGAACTGGCGGCAGGGCGTCCGCACCCGCCTCACCGAGGACTCCACCCGCGCGCTGTTCCTCCTGGAGCGCATGGCGCCGATGTCCCTGGACGCGCTGGAGGAGGCGGGTGCCGAACTCGCCGAGACGCTGGAGAAGTTCTCCCCGGGCGCGCGCATCCAGCTCGGCGAGATCCGCCGCTGAGGTCAGCTCACCGCGCGCGGTGCGGGTGCCGTGCCGCCCAGGTGGGCCGGTACCCACCAGGTGTCCTCCGGGCCCCTGGGGCGTACGGGGTAGGTGCGCTGGGCCGCCTCCAGCAGGTCCTGCACCCGGGTGCGCAGCCGGTCGGTGATCTTCTCCGGCTGCTCGTCGGCGGGCGCCTCGAGCGGCTCGCCGACCCGGATCGTGATCGGGAAGTGGTTCCGGCCCAGGTCGCGCTTGTGGCCCTTGGTCCACAGCCGCTGGGTGCCCCACAGCGCCATCGGGAGCAGCGGCACGCCGGCCTCCTGGGCCAGCCGGGCCGCGCCGGACTTGAAGTTCTTCAGCGTGAAGGACTCGGAGATGGTGGCCTCGGGGAAGACCCCGATGATCTCGCCCCCGCGCAGCGCGCTCAGCGCGTGGCGGTAGGCGTGCACGCCCTGGGAACGGTCGACCGGTATGTGCTTCATGGCGCGCATCAGCGGGCCCGAGACCTTGTGCCGGAAGACGGAGTCCTTCGCCATGAAGCGCACCAGCCGCTTCGCGGGGCGGGCCGACAGGCCGCAGAAGACGAAGTCCAGGTAGCCGATGTGGTTGCTGACGAGGACCGCGCCACCGCGCCGCGGGATGTTCTCCGTGCCCGCGATGTCGAACTTGAGGTCGAGCGCCTTGAACGCCGTCCGGGCGAAGCCGATGACGGGCGGATAGACGAGCTCTGCCATGTCGGGGGTTCCCCTTCTGTGTGCCTGGGGAGGGGTTCTCCCGGCGGGAAGTTACGCGGCCGTAGCCTTGCGGCTTTCGGGAGATCGTGCCCGAAGAAGGCCGCAGTGGCCACCGCCGCGCCGCTTCGGGACGGGAGATCCTCGTCACGTCATGGTGCGGGGGTCACCGCACATCTACCCCGCGCGGCCCGGCGCCACGGCACCGCGCGGGCATCCGTCCCCTCGGGAGCGGGCCGCCGGGAATGACCGCCGGCCTGCCTACGCTGGTCCAGAAGTACGTGAGGGACGCGCGGCGACGGAAGGCCGAAGGTGGCAGGGCAGGCAGCAGGACAGCAGGGACCGGAGCGGCTGACCGCGGAGCGGATCGGTGCCGGGCTGGGGGAGCGGGCCACGCTCGTGCAGTTCTCCAGCGCGTTCTGCCAGCCGTGCCGTGCCACTCGCCGCACTCTGGAGGACGTCGCCGGGATGGTGCCCGGCGTGACCCACGTCGAGGTGGACGCCGAGGCCCACCTCGACCTCGTACGCGAGCTGCGCATCGACCGCACCCCCACCGTCCTGGTCCTGAACGGCGCCGGCGCGATCGTCCGCCGGGCCGCGGGGCAGCCGCGCAAGGCGGACGTCATCGCGGCGCTGGGTGCCGCCGTGGACTCGTGACGCCCGCGACGACGTGCTCCTTTGCACGCTGCGTGATTGTTGTCGCACCTGCCGGTGAGCACTTGACTGCATCACGCACGCATCGTCAGTCTGACGTCATGCGGCCTGACCCCCTTCTGTACGGACGCGCCCACGTGGACCTCCTGCGCACTGCGAGCGCGTGCTGTCCGGGCGAGTGAGCAGCGACGACAGCACCGCTCCGGCACGTACGCCACGGCAGAAGGACTCGTTCATGACCGTCTCGCCCGACCTCGCCGCACCACAGCTGGCCTCTCCCGAACTGCTGCGCTCGGTCTTCCGGCAGCACGCGGCGGGGGTCGCCGTGATCACCGCGCAGGGCAGCAGCGCCCCCGTCGGCTTCACCGCCACCTCCCTCACCTCCGTCGCCGCCGAGCCGCCCCTGATCTCCTTCGGGGTGGGCACCGGCAGCTCCAGCTGGCCCGTCGTCGCGGAGGCGGAGTACGTCGGCGTCCACATACTCGGCGAGGACCAGCAGGAGCTGGCCGCCACCTTCGCGCGCAGCGGCGCCGACCGCTTCGCCGCGCCCACCTCCTGGCGCACCGGCCCCCAGGGCGTGCCGGTCCTCGACGGCGTGCTGGCCTGGATGGTCGGCCGGGTCGTGGCGCGGGTGCCCGCGGGGGACCACCGGATCGTGCTCGCCGAGGTCGTCGTCGGGGATCCGACGGGCCACGGCAAGCCCTTGCTGTACCACCAGGGACGGTTCACCGCCCTACGTGATTGACGCCCCGTCCGGCGGCCCCGACACGCCAGGTCGGGGCCGTTGTCAAGGTCACAGTTCGACGAGCTTGATATCGGGGATACGCATAGGTGTACTGGCGAGTAATATTTCGGTCGGCGCGGGGACGCGCACCCGACCGGGAGCCGCCCCAACAGGCGCCTATGCTGCCAGCACAAGGCAGTTGTGAAGCGACGAAGCAGGTAGGAGAGCCGGCGTGAGCCTGAGGATCGTTGTCTGTGTGAAGTACGTGCCCGACGCCACCGGCGACCGGCACTTCGCCGAGGACCTGACCGTCGACCGCGACGACGTGGACGGTCTGCTCTCGGAGCTGGATGAGTACGCCGTCGAGCAGGCTCTCCAGATCAAGGAAGCGGCCGACGACGCGGAGATCACCGTGCTCACCGTCGGCCCCGAGGACGCGAACGACGCGATCCGCAAGGCGCTGTCGATGGGTGCCGACAAGGGCGTGCACGTCGAGGACGAGGACCTGCACGGCACCGACGCCGTGGGCACCTCCCTGGTGCTGGCCAAGGCCATCGAGAAGACCGGCTACGACCTGGTCGTCTGCGGTATGGCCTCCACCGACGGCACCATGGGCGTGCTGCCGGCGATGCTGGCCGAGCGCCTCGGTGTCCCGCAGGTCACCCAGCTCTCCGAGGTCTCCGTCGAGGACGGCACGGTCAAGGGCCGCCGCGACGGCGACACCGCCACCGAGCAGCTGGAGGCCGCGCTCCCGGCCGTCGTGTCGGTCACCGACCAGTCCGGCGAGGCGCGTTACCCCTCCTTCAAGGGCATCATGGCCGCGAAGAAGAAGCCGGTCGAGGAGCTGGAGCTCGACGACCTGGACATCGACGCGGACGAGGTCGGTCTGGAGGGCGCCTGGACCAAGGTCGAGGACGCCACCGAGCGCCCGGCGCGCACCGCCGGCACGATCGTCAAGGACGAGGGCGAGGGCGCCAAGCAGCTCGCCGAGTTCCTCGCGGGCCAGAAGTTCATCTAAGGCCCCTGCGGCCGGGGTGCGTCCCCGGCTCGGTCGCCCCTCAACCGCATCGTCTTTTCGCAGGAGTGCAATCCCATGGCTGAAGTCCTTGTCTACGTCGACCACGTGGACGGCGCCGTCCGCAAGCCGACCCTCGAACTGCTCACCCTCGCCCGCCGCATCGGTGACCCGGTCGCCGTCTCCCTCGGCAACGGCGCGGCCGACACCGCCGCCGCGCTCGCCGAGCACGGCGCGGTCAAGGTCCTGACCGCCGACAACGCCGAGTTCGCCGACTACCTGGTCGCCCCGAAGGTGGACGCGCTCCAGGCCGCCGTCGAGGCCGTCTCCCCGGCCGCGGTGCTGCTGCCCTCCTCCGCCGAGGGCAAGGAGATCGGTGCCCGCCTGGCGATCCGTATCGGCTCCGGCATCATCACCGACGCCGTCGACCTGGAGTCCGGCGACGAGGGCCCGGTGGCCACCCAGTCGGTGTTCGCCGCCTCCTTCACCACCAAGTCCCGCATCACCAAGGGCACCCCGGTCATCACCGTCAAGCCCAACTCCGCCGCCGTGGAGGCCGCCCCGGCCGCCGGCGCGGTCGAGGCCCTCGCGGTGACCGTGGCCGACGCCTCCAAGGGCACCAAGGTCGTCTCCCGCACCCCGCGCGAGTCCACCGGCCGCCCGGACCTGACCGAGGCCGCGATCGTCGTGTCCGGTGGCCGCGGTGTCAACGGTGCGGAGAACTTCCCCGTCATCGAGGCCCTGGCCGACTCCCTCGGCGCGGCCGTGGGCGCCTCGCGCGCCGCGGTGGACGCGGGCTGGTACCCGCACACCAACCAGGTCGGCCAGACCGGTAAGTCGGTCTCCCCGCAGCTGTACATCGCCGCGGGCATCTCCGGCGCGATCCAGCACCGCGCGGGCATGCAGACCTCGAAGACCATCGTGGCCATCAACAAGGACGCCGAGGCCCCGATCTTCGAGCTGGTCGACTACGGCGTCGTCGGCGACCTCTTCGACGTCGTCCCCGCCCTGACCGACGAGATCAAGACCCGCAAGGGCTGACCCGTCCCACGGCACGTCACCGGGCCCCGTACGCGTACGCCGCGTACGGGGCCCGGTGTGTGCGAGGGGCGCGAAGTGCGCGCGGCGACAAGATGGGTGTTGACCTGGACAGACGGCGCGGATAGCTTCGCTATGCGGAGTTTTGCTTCCATGAAGCGGAACTTACGCGACTCTTTAGCGAACCTCGGGACGGAAACGTCCCCTTATCGGGAGGGTGTCGAATGCCGCAGCAGGAGCCCGTGGCCACGAGCCTTGCGAGCACCGTACGCGAGGAGATCGGAACCGCCCTGGCAGCGGTCGACGCGGACCTCGCGCGGCGTTACCCGGGCGACCCGGGCACCCGCCAGCCCGTCCACACGGTCTACGTCCCCGGCGACATCTTCGCCGCCGACACCATCCGCTCCTGGGGCGAGGCCGCGCGCACCGCGCTGGACGAGCACGCCCCGGACGCCGCCGCGCTCGCCTCCGTCCTCGGCATCTCCGACGAGCTCGCAGGCCCCGTGTACGACCGCGTACGGGCCAAGCTGGAGCGCGAGCCCATCGAGGACCTGCGCGTCGACTTCGAGGACGGCTACGGCAACCGTCCGGACGCGGAGGAGGACGAGGCCGCGGCCCGCGCCGCCGCCACCATCGCCGCCGGGTACCAGGACGGCACCGCGGCCCCGTACATGGGCATCCGCATGAAGTGCATGGAGGCCGCCGTCCGCGACCGCGGCATCCGCACCCTGGACATCTTCCTCACCGGCCTCATGAAGGCCGGCGGCCTCCCCGAGGGTCTCGTGCTCACCCTCCCCAAGGTCACCTACGCCGAGCAGGTCACCGCCATGGTCCGGCTGCTGGAGGCCTTCGAGAAGGAGCACGGCCTGGAAGCGGGCCGGATCGGCTTCGAGATCCAGATCGAGACCACCCAGTCGATCCTGGGCGCCGACGGCCGGGCCACCGTCGCCCGCATGATCGAGGCCGCCGAGGGCCGCGCCACCTCGCTGCACTACGGCACCTTCGACTACAGCGCCTCGTGCGGCGTCAGCGCGGCGTACCAGTCGCTGGACCACCCGGTGGCCGACCACGCCAAGGCCGTCATGCAGGTGGCGGCAGCCGGTACGGGGGTCCGGCTGTCCGACGGTTCCACGAACGTGCTCCCGGTCGGCGCCACCGCCCAGGTCCACGACGCCTGGCGGCTCCACCACGGCCTGGTCCGCCGCTCGCTGGCCCGCGCCTACTACCAGGGCTGGGACATGCACCCGGCCCACCTGCCGACCCGGTACGCGGCCGTGTACGCCTTCTACCGCGAGGGCCTGGAGCAGGCCGCCGCGCGCCTCGCCGCGTACGTCGCCAAGACCGGCGGCGCCGTGATGGACGAGCCCGCCACGGCCAAGGCGCTCAGCGGCTACCTGCTGCGCGGCCTGGACTGCGGCGCCGTGGACACCGCCGAGGTCGCCCGGCTGACCGGCCTGACCCGCGCGGACCTGGACGGCCTCGCGGGACGGCCGACCCGGGCCGGGTGACCCTGGTCCCCGTACGGGGCGTCAGCCGCCCAGCTCGGCCAGGGTGGCGGACAGTTCGGCCCGCGGCGCCCGGTTGTGCGGCAGCTTCGCCAGCAGCCGGGCCATGCCGCAGGTGTCGGTGACGGCCGAGAGAACCAGTCCGCCGGCGATGCCGGCCGACAGCAGCCGGGCGGCGGGCCACCGCCGGCCGGCGAGCAGGCCGCTCAGGACCAGCCCGCCGGCGGCCAGCCGGACCTGGCGTTCCATGGCCCAGACGGTGCGCGCGTCCGCCGGGCGCCGCACCTCCAGGCCGTGCCGCAGCCAGTCCTCGGTGCCGCCGGTCAGGGTGGCGGCCGATACGTCCCGTTCGGCGAGCTCGGCGCAGGCCCGCGCCGACCGGTTGCCGGAGGCGCACACCATCAGCAGTTCGGCCCGCGACGCCGCGCTCCGCAGCGCGGGCACGGCCTCGTCGATCCGGTCCAGCGGGACGTTGTACGCGCCGGGCAGATGGCCCGCCGCGTATTCCCCGGGCGTCCGCACGTCGATGACGGTCAGTTCGCCGAGCCGCGCGTCGGCCTGCTCGACGGTGAGAGCGGTGGGGGTGGAGGTCATGGGAGGTGCCTTTCGTGGTGCTGTTCCTTGCCGAACCCGGGACGTGATGAGTCCTTCGACGGACCCGTGACGCCGCGGGTTCCTTGCCGCGCGCGTACGGCGCGTCGGAGCGGTACGGGTAACCGTCCGCGCGTCAGATCACCGCGTCCACGGCCATGAATGCCGCCACCGCCAGGAGCGCGACGGCGAAGGCGCGTTGCAGCAGGGGGCCCGAAGCCCTGGCGGCCAGCCGCTTGCCGTCCCACGCGCCCAGGACCGCGGTGGCGGTGAAGGGCGCGATGACGCCCCAGTCGAGGTGGCCCATGGTCGCGCCCCGAGTGGCCAGCGAGGCCAGCGAGTTGGCCGAGATGACCAGCAGGCTGGTGCCGACCGCCGCCTGCATCTCGAAGGCCAGCACGGTGACCAGGGCGGGCACGGCCAGGAAGCCGCCGCCGACGCCCAGCAGCCCGGTCAGCGCGCCCAGCCCGGCTCCGCAGCCCGTCGCCTTCGCCGGCCGCACCGAGGGCGGCTGCCGCTGCCCCTCGGCGTCCGGCCGGGCGCAGCGCAGCATCCGGGCGGCCGCCAGCCCCGCCACGGCGGCGAAGGCCAGGGTCAGCAGCCAGTGGGGCAGCCGCGCCGCCACCGCGCCCGCCAGCGCCGCCGGCACGAGCCCCGCCGCCGCGAACAGCGCCCCCGCCCGCCACCGGACATTGCCCGCCCGTGCGTGGGCGAACAGGGCGGTGAGCGAGGTGGCCGTGACGATCAGCAGGCTCGCGGTGGTCGCCGCGGCCGGCGTGAAGCCGAGCAGATAGATCAGCGCGGGGACGGCGAGGACGCTGCCCCCGCCGCCCAGCGCGCCCAGTGCCAGGCCGACCACGGCCCCGGCGACCAGCGCGAGAATCACCGTACTCACAGGGCGCGGTCATCGCTGTCCCGCCGCTCCCGGGCGGCCGACTCCGGGCGGATCAGGGGGAGGCCGGCCGGCGCGGCGGCGTCGAAGCGGTCGTCGACGGCGACGACGTCCCGCCCCGCCGCGTCCAGCAGGGACGCCGCGATCGCGGCCCGCATCCCGCCCGCGCAGTGCACCCACACCACGCCCGGCGGCACGTCCCCGACGCGGCCGTGCAGCTCGTGGATCGGTACGTGCACGGAGCCCTCGACGTACGCCTCGGCGCGCTCCGAGTCCCGGCGCACGTCCAGCACGACCAGGTCCCGCCGCTCCTTCTCGGGGACGGCCGCGAGGTCGGCGAAGGTGGCGCGGGGGAACGAGCGCGGCTTCTCGCCGTCGCGCACCCACCCCTCCGGTGTCCCGGTCGCCACGGCCGCCGGGCGGTCGATGCCCACCCGGACCAGCTCCCGCTGCGCGTCGGCGACCTGCTCGGGCGTCTCCGCCAGCAGCGTGACCGGCTTGCCCCAGGGGATCAGCCAGGCCAGGTACGTGGCGAGCTTGCCCTCGCCCTCGAAGTTGAACGAGCCGGCGAGGTGACCGGCGGCGAACGCGACCCGGTTGCGCAGGTCCACCACCCACTCGCCGGCCGCCAGCCGCCGCGCGAGCTCCTCGGCGTCGGCGGGCCGCGGCGGCGTGAGGTCCACCGGAGCGGGCCCCGCCGCGTTGGCCGGCGCCATGTGCGCGTAGTACGCCGGCACGTCCTCCAGACCGGCCAGCAGCTCCGCGACGAAGGTGTCCACGTCCTTGGTCAGCGCGTCGTTGGACCGCCGCTCCGCGCCGATCGTGGTGGCGTCGCCCTCGGCCTGCGCGGACGAACAGAAGCTGCCGAAGCCGTGCGTCGGCAGGACCGGAACCTCGTCGGCCAGCTCCGCCGCGAGCCGGTGCGCCGAGGCGTGCTGGGCACGGGCCAGCCGCGCGGTCAGCCGCGGCTCGACGAGGTCCGGCCGGCCGACCGTCCCGATCAGCAGCGAGCCGCCCGTGAAGGCGGCGACGTCGCGGCCCGACTCGGCCAGCACGTACGAGGTGTGGTGCGGGGTGTGCCCGGGGGTCGCCACCGCCCGCAGGACCAGGTCCTCGTCGACCAGCACCGTGTCGCCGTCGGCGACCGGGGTACGCGTGAACGCGACCGCCGCGTCGGCCGGGACCAGGTAGCGGGCGCCGGTTATTCGGGCCAGCTCCGGTCCGCCGGTGACGTAGTCGTTGTGGACGTGGGTCTCCACTACGTACGCGATCCGCACCCCGCGCCGCGCGGCGGCGGCGACGACGCGGTCGACGTCGCGCGGCGGGTCGATCGCTACCGCGGCCGCCCGGCCGCCGGCCAGGTAACTGCGGTTGCCCAGACCTTCGAACTCCAGGGTGTCGACGAAGAACACGACAGCGCGTCCCTTCCCTCCGATGGAGAAACCGGTACCCCATGCTCCTGTACCCCCGGGGGTATGAGTACCCACCATAACAGGGGTACCCCGGGGGGTATTTCAACGGGCAATTTTCGGCTTGTGAAGGAGGTGGCGGCAGTGCGGGGGAGCGGGGTCAGGCGGGCGGGAGTTCGCCCGAGCCGCGGGGGATCAGCCGGGTCGGGATGACGCGCTGCTGGGGCGGCTCGTCGGTGCCCTCCAGGCGGCGGAAGAGGAGCGTCGCGGCGGTGCGGCCCAGGCGGGCGGCGTCCTGGGCGACGACGGTGATGCCGGGCGTGATCAGGTCGGCCAGTTCGAAGTCGTCGAAGCCGACGAGGGCGACCTGGCGCGCGTGGCCCGCCAGTACGCGGACGACGGTGACCGTCACGCGGTTGTTGCCCGAGAAGAGCGCGGTGACCGGCTCCGGACCGTCGAGCATCGCCTCTGCGGCGGTCCGTACCCGCTCCGGTTCGGTCGACCCCAGCGCCACCCACGACTCGTCGACCGGCAGCCCGGCCTCCGCCATCGCCGTACGGTAGCCGCGCAGCCGCTCTATGGCGGTGTGGATGCGCGGCTGGTCGCCGATGAAGCCGATCCGGCGGTGGCCGTGCGCGATCAGATGGGCGACCGCGTCCCGCGCGCCCCCGAAGCTGTCGGAGAGGACGACGTCCGCGTCGATCTCCCCGGCGGGCCGGTCCACGAAGACCGTGGCGACCCCGGCCGCTATCTCCGGCTGGAGGTAGCGGTGATCGTCCCCGGCCGGGATGATCACCAGCCCGTCCACCCGGCGGGCGCACAGCGCCAGCACCAGCTCCTGCTCGCGCGCCGGGTCCTCGGCGCTGGAGCCGTTGATCAGCAGCGCGCCGTGATCGCGCGCCACCTCCTCCACGGCGCGGTTCAGCGGCCCGTAGAAGGGGTCGGCGAGGTCCTCCAGGACCAGTCCGATGCTGGCGGTGCGGCCCTTGCGGAGCACCCGCGCCGAGTCGTTGCGACGGAAGCCCAGCGCGGTGATGGCCTCCTGTACGCGCCGTTCGGTGTCCGGGGTGACGCCCGGTTCGCCGTTCACCACGCGGGAGACCGTCTTGAGGCCGACGCCGGCACGGGCCGCGACGTCCTTCATCGTGGGCCGGGTGCCGTAGCGGGTGGTGCTCCGGGCGGTGTCGGTCACGGTGCGGAGATCCTCGTCCTGTCGGGTGCGGCGGTGTGGCCAAGAGCATAACGTCTGCACAACGCCGTCTGGACAACGTTGTCAAGAGTGACGACACTGGCCTCCTGCCCGCCGGGGCGCTCCGCCCCGGACCAGCCGCCGACCAGGAGATTCCACGCCGATGCAGACCGACCTCAATGCAGCCCTGGACATCGGCGGTACGAAGATCGCCGGGGCGCTGGTGGACGACCGGGGCCGGCTGCTCGTACGTGCCACCCGCCCCACCCCCGCCCAGGAGGACGGCGCGGCCGTGATGCGCGCGGTGGCGGCGGTGCTCGACGAGCTGACCGCCGCGCCCGAGTGGTCCCGCACGTCGGTCGTCGGCATCGGCAGCGCGGGCCCCGTGGACGCCCAGGCGGGCACCGTGAGCCCGGTCAACATCCCCGGCTGGCGCGACTTCCCGCTGGTCGCGGGCGTACGCGAGCGGACCGGCGACCTGCCGGTGGTACTGGTCGGCGACGGCGTGGCCATGACCGCCGCCGAGCACTGGCAGGGCGCCGCACGCGGCCACCGCAACGCCCTGTGCATGGTCGTCTCCACCGGCGTCGGCGGCGGCCTCGTCCTGAACGGCCGCCCGCACCCCGGCCCCACGGGCAACGCGGGACACATCGGTCACATCAGCGTCGACCTCGACGGCGACCCCTGCCCCTGTGGCGGGCGCGGCTGCGTCGAACGCATCGCCAGCGGCCCGAACATCGCCCGCCGCGCGCTCGCCGAGGGCTGGCGGCCCGGCCCGGACGGTGACGCCACCGCCGCCGCCGTGGCCGCCGCGGCGCGCGCCGGGGACGCCGTCGCGCTCCGCTCCTTCGCCCGCGCGGCACAGGCCCTGGCGGCCGGCATCGCCGCCACCGCGACCCTGGTCGAGATCGAGATCGCGGTGATCGGCGGCGGCGTGGCAGGCGCCGGCGACGTCCTCTTCGCCCCGCTCCGCCGCGCCCTGCGCGAGTACGCCACGCTCTCCTTCGCCCGCGACATCACGGTCGTACCGGCCCAGATGGGCACCGACGCGAGCGTGGTCGGTGCGGCCGCCGCGGCACAGCAGTACCGGGAGGACGCACTGGCGGCCAGCTCGGCCTGAGGGAGCCGTCGAGGGGTGCTCCGCCGGCCCGCCAGCGCGGGGCCGACGGCCGGTGGGAGGTCCCCGTACGGACCGCCGTCGCGGGGGCTCGGCGCCCGGATGGCGTGCTGCCCCATGTGCCGCTCCGCCCCTAGTCTGTCTTCCGTCACCACGCTCGCGCGGGACGGACGAGGGGAACGGACAAGGTGTCTACGGGGGAGTACGGACCACCGGGAGCGCACGAGCCCCCGGGGGACCGCCGGGACGGGGCGTCCGGCGCGGACCTGACCGGGCGGGTGCTGGGCGGCCGGTACCGCGTCACCGGCATGCTCGGCCGCGGCGGCATGGGCGTGGTCTGCCGCGCCGTCGACGAGGTGCTCGGCCGTGAGGTAGCGGTCAAGGTGCTGCGCGCCTTCACGGACGCCTCGGCCGCCGAACTGGCCGATCTGCGCACGCGGATGCGGCGCGAGGCACGCGCCGCCGCCCGGATCCGGCACGCCGGCGTGGTCACCGTCCACGACGTGATCGACGAGGCCGGCCGGCCCGTCATCGTCATGGAACTGGTCGAGGGCACCTCCCTGGACGACGAGATGGAGCGCCGCGGCCCGCTGGACCCGAGGGCGACCGCCCGCATCGGAGCGCAGGTCATGGACGCGCTCGACGCGGCCCACCGGGCCGGTGTCCTGCACCGCGACGTCAAGCCCGGCAACGTGCTGCTCGACCGCGACGGCCGCGTCGTGATCACCGACTTCGGCATCGCCAGCATCCACGCGCCGGACGACGGGGCGCGTACCCACCTCACTCGAAGTGGTGAACTCGTCGGCTCGCTCGACTACTTGCCTCCCGAGCGCGCCCAGGACCGGGCGCCGGGACCCGCCTCCGACATCTGGTCCCTCGGGATGACCCTGTACGCCGCGGTGGAGGGCGCCGCCCCCTTCCGTCGTACGTCGGTGTGGTCGACGCTCACCGCGATCGTCTCCGAACCGCTCCCGGAACCGCGGCGCGCCGGTCCCCTGACGCCGGTGCTCCGCGCCCTGATGGCGAAGGACCCGGCCGCCCGCCCGTCGGCCGCGCAGGCCCGCGACATGCTGCGGGCGGTCGCCGAGGGCCGCTCCCCGGAGATCACGGTGGTACTCCGCGCCCCGACGGAGCGCGACGTACGGCCGCCCGGCGCGGCCCCGCCCCCGGGCTTCGGCCCGCCCCCGGGCCACGCGCCGCCTCCCGCCCCGACTCCCGCGCCCTCTGCCGCCACTCCCGCGCCGGGGCCTGCCTCCGCTCCCGTACCGGGCCCGGCGGGTGGCGGCGGGGGACGGCGGGTGTGGTTCGCGGCTGTCGCGGCCGTGCTGGTGCTGGCCGCCGGGGGAGCGGCGTACGCGCTGCTCGGGCAGGGGGAGCGGGACCACCGGACCCCGGCCGCCGACGGCGCCCCGGCGCCGCCCCGGGACAACTCGGCGCCGGCGCAGGACACCGCGACGCCCGCGGCCCCGTCCGCGCCCGCCTCCGCGAACCCCGGCCCCTCCGCCTCCTCGGCTCCCACCCCTTCGTCCTCCGCCGCCCCCTCCTGCACCTCCGCCGGCGGCGGCAAGTACCACTGCGAGGTCTGGCGCGCCGCCGACTCCTACACCGGGAACTACGAACGGGTCGGCACCCTCAAGGCCGGCACCAACTACTTCTCCTGCCAGGCCGATCTGGACCGCCGCGAGACGTACGGCCGGTGGACCAACGTCTGGTGGGCCAAGACGGACGACGACAGCGGCAACACCGGCGTCTACATCAGCGTCGTCTACCTCAAGGGCGGCGCCAACGACCGGCCGGTACCGGGCCTCCCCACCTGCTGACGGCGGGCGCCGACCGGCCGGCCGCGGCCGCGGCCGGTGGCGCCCCCCTTCTACGCCACGTACTACGCCATTCGTTTCCGTTGCTTCCCCCGGCCCTCTTGCCGCTGCCCGCGCCCGCCCCGACGCTGCCTCCATGACGAACGCGCAAATGTGGGCCCTGATCGTCGGATTCCTCTCGCCCCTCCTGATCTCCGTCGTCAACCGGCCCCACTGGTCCAGCGCCGCCCGCGCCTCCGTACAAGTGGCCGTCTCGGTCCTCGTCGGCCTCGGCACGGCCGCCTTCGCGGGGGACTTCGCCGGCAAGGACCTCGTCACCAACGTCCTGATCGCTTCCGTGTCCGCCATCAGCGCCTACAAAGGCATCTTCAAGCCCACCGGAATGTCCCCCACCGTCGAACGTCTCACCTCACCCGCCCCACGGGCCTGAGCGGCCCCACGTCCACAGCGCGACCTGCGGTCATCGACCGCCGCACCGTCTCGCATCCCGGCCGCCGTACGTCCGAGGTGGGACGGGGCCGGCGGCGTTCGGCCGGTACCAGGCGGCGTCCGCGGGCGCGAGGGGTTGACAGTGGACGGAGGCGAGCGGACGGGAGCGCCCGTATGTGGCGCGTTTCCGTGGCAGGGTGTTGCGGGCAACTCACAGGGGTCTAGGGATGAGGGGGAACCGTGATCGTCTGGCTGAACGGCGCGTTCGGTGCGGGCAAGACCACCGCGGCACAGGAACTCTTGGACCTGCTCCCCGGGAGCACGCTCTTCGACCCCGAGCTGGTCGGCCATGGGCTGAAGGAGATGCTGCCGGCAAAGCGGCTGGACGACGTCGACGACTACCAGGACCTGCCGTCCTGGCGCAGACTCGTCGTCGACGCGGCCGCCGCGCTGCTCACGGAGGTACCGGGTCCGCTTATCGCGCCCATGACTCTGCTCCGCCAGGAGTACCGCGACGAGATCTTCGGCGGCCTGGCCTCCCGCCGCATTCCCGTACGGCATGTTCTGCTCCATGCGGAGGAAACGATCCTTCGGGAGCGGATAGCCCTGCGGGACGAGGCGGCGCCGGACGGGCCGGACGGGCCGAACAGGTTGGCCGACGCGGGTGGAGCGGTCGCTTCGGGCGGTGTGGACGAGCACGACGGTGTGCATGAGCCCGACAGTGTGCAGGAACGCGACGGGGCTCGTACGCGTGCGTGGAGCCTGGCGCACCTGGAGCCGTACCAGCAGGCGCTGGACTGGCTGCGTACGGACGCGCACGTCATCGACACGTCGGGGATCGGGCCGCGGCAGACGGCCGAGCGCATCGCCGAGGCCGTACGGAACGGCGGCGGCGCGTGCGACATCGTGCAGACGCCGGAACCGACCGCCGAGACCCTGGCCGCCGGCGTACTGCTCTTCGACGAGGAGGACCGGGTCCTGCTGGTGGACCCGACGTACAAACCCGGCTGGGAGTTTCCCGGCGGCGTCGTGGAAGCGGGCGAGCCGCCGGCCCGGGCCGGCGTACGGGAAGTGGCCGAGGAACTGGGCATCCGGCTCCCCACCACGCCGCGCCTGCTGGTGCTGGACTGGGAGGCGCCGGTGCCACCCGGGTTCGGCGGCCTGCGGCTGCTGTTCGACGGCGGACGGCTGCCCGACGAGCAGATACGGGACCTGCTGCTGCCGGGGTCGGAGCTGCGCGCGTGGCGCTTCGTCACGGAGGAGGAGGCCGAGTCGATGCTCCCGCCGGTCCGCTGGAACCGCCTGCGGTGGGCCCTCCGCGCCCGGGCGCAGGGCCGGACGCTCAACCTGGAGGCGGGAGTTCCGGTGGGCTGAGGAGCGGGGCCGGGACGGCCCATCGGCCCGGGCGGGCTGCCCCACCGAGCCGATGGGCCGTCCCGCCGCTACGCCTGCGCCTTGCTGCCCGCGTACTTCTGGAGGAACAGCGCCTCCGCGAGCGACAGCCGCTCCAGCTCCTCCGGCGACACACTCTCGTTCACCGCGTGGATCTGCGCCTCCGGCTCGCTGAGGCCGATCAGCAGGATCTCCGCCTCCGGGTAGAGCGCGCCGAGCGTGTTGCACAGCGGGATCGAGCCGCCCATGCCGGCCGACTGCATCTCGGTGCCGTCGTACGCCTCGCGCAGCGCCGCCGCCATCGACTCGTACGCCGGGCTGCTCAGGTCCGCGCTGAACGGCTGGCCCTGGCCGATCTGCTCCACCGTCACGCGGGCACCCCACGGGGCCGCCGACTCCAGGTGCGCGGTCAGCAGCTTGGCGGCCTCGGCGGCATCCTGGCCCGGCGGCACCCGAAGGCTGACCTGCGCCCGTGCGCTCGCCTGCACGGACGGGGTGGCGCCGACGACCGGCGGGCAGTCGATGCCGATGACCGTGACGGCCGGCCGGGCCCAGATGCGGTCGGCGACGGTGCCGGAACCGATCAGCTCCACGCCGTCCAGCACCTTGGCGTCGTTGCGGAACTCCGCCTCGTCGTACTGGAGCCCGTCCCAGGCCCCCTCCGCCGCCAGCCCCTCGACCGTCGTCGAGCCGTCCTCGGCGCGCAGCGAGTCCAGGATGCGGATCAGCGCGGCGAGCGCGTCGGGCGCGGCGCCGCCGAACTGCCCCGAGTGCAGGTTGCCCGCCAGCGTGTCCACCTGGACGCGGAGCATGGCCATGCCGCGCAGCGATGCGGTGACGGTCGGCAGCCCGACGCGGAAGTTGCCGGTGTCGCCGATGACGATGGCGTCCGCGGCCAGCAGGTCGGGGTGGGCCTCGGCGTACCGCTCCAGGCCGCCCGTGCCCTGCTCCTCCGAACCCTCGACGATCACCTTGACGTTGACCGGCACGCCGCCGTGCTCCTTCAGCGCGCGCAGCGCCGTCAGGTGCATGATCAGGCCGCCCTTGCAGTCGGCGGTACCGCGGCCGTACCAGCGGCCGTCGCGCTCGGTCAGCTCGAACGGCGGGCTCAGCCAGGCGCTCTCGTCCAGCGGCGGCTGCACGTCGTAGTGCGCGTACAGCAGGACGGTGGGGGCGCCGGCCGGGCCGGGCAGGAAGCCGTACACGGACTCGGTGCCGTCCGGCGTCTCCAGGACCGCGACGTCCTCGAAGCCCTCGGCCTGCAGCGCGCCCGTTATCCACCGGGCCGCCGCCTCGCACTCGCTCTTCGGGAACTGCGCGGGATCGGCGACCGACTTGAAGGCCACCAGCTCGGTCAGTTCGGCCCTGGCGCGGGACTGCAGTGCGGCGACGGTGGTGGAGAGCGGGCTGTCAGGCATGGAACGCTCCTTCTGGGCGCGACGTTGTCCTGAGGGACGGTGCCCGCGCGGCCCGCCCGGGCCGTGGTCGAGGGGTGGCGCCAGGCGCCCGGAGCGGCGCGGATCCCGTCCGTGAGTGTCCGTACGGAACGCTTCGGTGCGCCCGTACGTTCCGCGTCCGTACGTAGGGGATGGTGCCTCCGATCTTCCCACAGGCACCTCCGCGATCAGCGAGCCGTAGGATGCGGGCGGTACGCGCAAGGTGCGGGCAGTACGCGCAATGGTGCGAGTGGTGCGAGTGCATGTGGTGCGAGTAGTACGCGCAGTGTCCGGGTGGTCAGGCGCAATGGTGCGCTGAGGCGGTCGCGGTGGTGTGCGCGTCGCGGTGGTGATGCGCGCGGCGCCGCGGTGGTACGCGCAGCCGCCGGACTCGTGCCGGGAACCGGTTTCGTTCCGGTACCGGACTCGTGCCGGGACCGGTTTCGTTCCGGTACCGGACTCGTGCCGGGAACCGGTTTCGTTCCGGTGCCGGACGCGTGCCGTGGAGGAGTGCCAGGTATCCGTGCCAGGGATCGATCGGGAGTAGCAGCACAGGTGAGCAGCGAGAGCGCAGACCGGGACGGCCGGACGGTGTGGGACGTGGTGGTGGTCGGCGCGGGGCCTGCGGGCGCCTCGGCGGCGTACGCCGCGGCCTGTACGGGACGCCGCGTCCTCATCCTGGAGAAGGCCGAACTTCCCCGGTACAAGACCTGCGGTGGCGGCATCATCGGCCCCTCGCGCGACGCGCTCCCGCCCGGCTTCGAGCTGCCGCTGCGGGACCGTGTGCACGCCGTGACGTTCTCCCTGAACGGCAGGCTGACGCGTACGCGCCGTTCCCGGCAGATGCTCTTCGGCCTCATCAACCGCCCCGAGTTCGACGCCCAGCTCGTCGAGGCCGCGCAGAAGGCGGGCGCCGAGCTGCGTACGGGCGTCACGGTCAGCCGCGTCGAGCAGCACGGCAGCGCCGTCCCCGACCGCCGCACGGTCGCCGTCGTACTGAGCGGCGGCGAGACGGTGCTCGCGCGGGCGGTCGTCGGCGCCGACGGCAGCGCCAGCCGGATAGGCGCGCACGTCGGCGTGAAGCTCGACCAGGTCGATCTGGGACTGGAGGCGGAGATCCCGGTACCGCCGACCGTCGCCGAGGACTGGGCGGGGCGGGTGCTCATCGACTGGGGCCCCATCCCGGGCAGTTACGGCTGGGTCTTCCCCAAGGGGGACACGCTGACCGTCGGCGTCATCTCCGCGCGCGGCGAGGGCGCCGCCACCAAGCGGTACCTGGAGGACTTCATCGGGCGGCTGGGACTCGCCGGCTTCGAGCCGAGCATCTCGTCGGGGCACCTGACGCGGTGCCGGGACGAGGACTCGCCGCTGTCGCGCGGCCGGGTGCTGGTCTGCGGGGACGCGGCCGGGCTGCTGGAGCCGTGGACGCGGGAGGGCATCTCCTTCGCGCTGCGGTCGGGCCGGCTGGCGGGGGAGTGGGCGGTACGGGTCGCCGAGGCGCACGACGCGGTCGACGCGCGGCGCCAGGCGCTGAACTACGCCTTCGCGATCAAGGCCGGGCTGGGCGTCGAGATGAGCGTGGGCCGCCGGATGCTGGCGGTCTTCTCCCGCCGCCCCGGCGTCCTGCACGCCGCGATCACCGGCTTCCGCCCGGCGTGGAACGCCTTCGCGAAGATCACCCGAGGCACCACCACCCTCGCCGAAATCGTCCGCACACATCCGCTGGCCCATCGGGCACTGTCGGCTATGGACCGGTAGGGACGGACCGGGGCGGCCGATGCCGATTCGTACGGAGGGGCGTGGCCGGGGGCCCGGTGGGGGAGTGGGGCATGGGCCGGGGCAGGTTTGGGCCTGGGCCTCTGGCGGCCGGGGCCGTGCGGTCTTGAGCCTGTCGGTCCTGGGCCTGTGCGGTCTTCGGGCCTCTGTGTCTGTGGGCCGGGCCGCCGGTCCTGCGCCGGTGCTGGGCCGGTCCTGGGCCGGCGCAGGGCGTCGCCCCGTCGGCATCGCGACGTTGGTGTGGCCGGTGCGGTTGAGTGGGCTGCCGGGTCGGCCGATGGGGCGGTTGCGGCCTCCGCTGGGCCCAGGCGACGACTCCGGCGAGGCGACCGCTTGGCCCAGGCGACCGCTCCGGCTGAGGAGGCCGCTCCGGCGAGGCGACTGCTCGGTCGGGGCGGCGGTGCGGCCGGGCTGCCCGTGCGGCTGAGGTGACCGCTCAGCCGAGGTGTGGGTACCCCCTGTGCCCTCGCCCGGGATACGGGCGATGATGATCACTCGGTCGGGGTGATGCGGAAGACCGGGTGGTTGGGGGCGGCCGCGAGGAGGACGTCGTCGGCCGAGCCGGCCGTGACCTCGCCGAAGTACTGCTTCACCTCCCAGCCCCAGCGCTCCAGATACGCCCGCAGGATCGCGGGAGTCTCGGCCGGGTCCAACTCCGCGGCCGTGAACGCGCGGGTCCTGCGCCCCACCCGCAGCTGCCCGCCCCCGGCCGCCCGCATGTTGCGGACCCATTCGGAATGCCCGCGCGCCGAAACGAGGTACTGAGCGCCCTCGAAGGTCAGCGGGTTCACCGGAACCCGCCGCCACTCGCCGCTCTTCCGCCCCCGCACCGCGAGATCCGCACTGCCGGCCAGGCTGACACCGCGCCGCGCCAGCCACCCGACCACCCCATTGAGCCGAGCCCCGAACCGCCCGGGCCTGAGATACCGCTGAGATCGTTCGGGCTGCACGGGCTGCACGGGCTGCTGAGCCTGTTGGGGCTGCTGGGCCTCTTGAGCCTGAAGCGTCGGTTGGGGCTTCGACGACGATCGAGGCTGTGACGGCTGGTGGGATTCAGGCTGCGGGAGTCGGTTACCGGTCATGGGGAGCCTTCCCTCATTCTCATTCGGTAGCGAAGCGGCGGAAACGGCCGGACCTGCCGGGCTTCCCCGACCTGCCGGACCTGCCCGGCCTGCCGGGTCCGTCAGATCCGCCAGTGTCACCAGAGCGGTGATGCACTGCGAGAGCAGTGCTCTCGTTTCCATCTGTGAGCAGTGTGCACGGACCGCTGCACTAAAGCAAGAGCACTGCTCTCGCTTGATTTCACCGCTCTCGTTATTGGTCGGTGCTCCGCAACGTGACACACTGCTCCGTATGACTGCGATCAAGGGAGCAAGGGAGCGGGCCCGCGGGGAGATCACGACCGCGATCAAGGACGAGGCCCGGCAGCAGCTCGCGGCCGAGGGGGCCGCGAAACTGTCGCTGCGCGCCGTCGCCCGCGAACTCGGCATGGTCTCCTCGGCCCTCTACCGCTACTTCCCCAGCCGCGACGACCTGCTCACGGCCCTGATCCTCGACGCGTACAACGCCTTGGGGGAGGCCGCGGAGGCGGCGCTCGCCGCAGCGGACACGGCGAGCGGTACGGGAAGCGCCGCCCGCGCGGGCGCCGGCGCGCCGCCCGCTGCCCGGTGGACCGCCGTGTGCCGAGCCGTACGGGAGTGGGCGCTGGCGCACCCGCACGAGTACGCGCTGCTCTACGGGTCTCCCGTGCCCGGCTACCACGCGCCGGACGCCACCGCCGAGCCCGCCGGCCGGGTGGCCCGCGCGCTGCTCGCGGTCGTACGGGACGCGTACGTGGCGGGCGTGCTGTGGGAACCCGCCGATCCGCTGCCGGACGCCGTGGTCGGCAACATGCTCGCGCTGTCCGCGGAACTGGGCGAGGAGCTGCCCGCCGTGGTGACGACACGGCTGGTCGGCGCCTGGGCGCAGCTGTTCGGGCTGGTGGGCTTCGAGCTCTTCGGGCAGTTCAACCGGGTGGTCGACGCCCGCGAGGAGTTCTTCGAGCACGCCGTCCTGCAGCTCGCCCGCTCGGTAGGGCTGCCCGTACCCGCAGAGCGCTGAACCGGCGCGCCACGGGCCGGTGAACCGCCGGCCGGCGAGCCGCTGAACCCGGAGCGAACCGGAGCCCATGACGTGCTGGGCCGGAGCCCACGACGTGCCGACCGTACTCCCCCGGGAGTACGCCCGGGCACCGCGTTCGGCGGACGTCGCGGGAGGCGGTAGCGGGCTAGCGTGGCGGTATGGACAAGGGACGGCCGTCGTGGGTGCGGTACTGCCTCGATGCCGTGCGCGGTCACCGACCCACGCATGCGGGCACGCCGACGACCTCCGCCCCCACCACTCGCCCCGAAAGCGCCCTCCCCGGCACCGCCCTCCCTGGCACCGAAGTCCGCGCGCCGTCCCGCCTCCCCTGGCGGTCGACGTTGCTCATCGCCGTCTTCGTGCAGGTCGGTACGCGGTTCGCCGCGCACGGGCAGCCGGAGCGGGTGGCGCTGGACGGTGCGGCCGAAGTGCTGCTTCTGGCGGGCTCCCTCCTGTTGCTCGTGCGGCACCGCTTCCCGCGCGTCGTCGCGTTCGGTACGGCGGTCACGGCGACGTTCTACCTCGGGGGCGGCTATCCGTACGGTCCGGTCTTCCTGCTCGTGGCGGTCGGCTGTTTCGCCGCTGTCGTGGCGGGGCGGCGGATCGCCGCCTGGAGCGCCGTGGGTCTGGTCTGGGCCGGGCACCTCCTCGTCGCGCACTGGCTGTACCGGTGGCTGCCGCCCGGCACCGACGACGCGGCGCCCTGGGGGCAGGAGCTGGTCGTCACCGCCTGGGTGGTGGCGATCGTCGCCGCGTCCGAACTGGGCCGCGTACGCCGCGAGCAGCTCGCCCACGCGCGGGCCGAGCGGGCCGCGGCGGAGCGGCGGCGGGCCGACGAGGAGCGGCTGCGGATCGCGCGCGAGCTGCACGACGTGCTCGCGCACAGCCTCTCCGTCATCAACGTCCAGGCCGGCGTCGGGCTCGCCCTGCTCGACGACGACCCCGAACAGGCGCGTACGGCCCTGACGACGATCAAGGGGGCCAGCAAGGAGGCGCTCGGGGAGGTGCGGCAGGTGCTCGACACGCTACGGGCGCAGGGGCGGGCCCCCAGGTCCCCGGCGCCCGGACTGGCCCGGCTGCCCGAACTGACCGAGCAGGCACGGAGCGCCGGACTGGACGTGGCGGTGACGGCCGAGGGCGGGGTGGCGGGGCTGCCGCCGGGCGCCGACCTCGCGGCGTTCCGTATCGTCCAGGAGGCGTTGACGAACATCGTGCGGCACTCCGGTGCGCGCACGGCACGGGTCCATGTGGCGCGGGCGCCCGATGCCCTGCGTCTCCGCATCGACGACGACGGCCCGGCCACCGGGAACGGACCGGCCGGCGGTGAGAGCGGGCCGACCGGCGGTGGGAACGGCCTGGTCGGCATGCGGGAGCGGGCCGCCGCGCTCGGCGGCGAGGTGCAGGCGGGGCCGCGTGGCGACGGCGGCTTCACCGTACGTGCCACCATCCCCCTGCGGGGCGGCGATGGTGCGAGCGGCGGCCGGACGGCGGCCGGGAATGAGGAGGAGGGCGCGTGATCCGGGTACTGCTCGCCGACGACCAGGTGCTCGTACGGGCCGGCTTCCGGGCGCTGCTGGCCGCGCAGCCCGACATCGAGGTGGTCGGCGAGGCCGCCGACGGCGACGAGGCGCTGACGGCCGTGCGGGAACTGCGGCCCGACGTCGTGCTCATGGATATCCGGATGCCGGCCGTGGACGGGCTCGCCGCCACCCGGCGGATCACCGCGGACGAACGGCTGGCCGCGGTGAAGGTGGTCATGCTGACCACCTTCGAGCTGGACGAGTACGTGTTTGAGGCGATCCGTTCGGGAGCCTCCGGCTTCCTCGTCAAGGACACCGAGCCCGACGAACTGCTGCGTGCCGTACGTGCGGTGGTGGCCGGTGACGCGCTGCTGTCCCCGGGCGTGACCCGGCGTCTGATCGCGGAGTTCGCCGCCCGGTCGAAGGAACCGGCCGCGGGGGAGGGGCTGGGGCGGCTGACCGAACGGGAGCGGGAGGTGATGGCGCTGGTCGGCATCGGACTCTCCAACGAGGAGATCGCGCGCCGGCTCGTCGTCAGTCCGCTCACGGCAAAGACGCACGTCAGCCGCACGATGGTGAAGCTCGGCGCCCGCGACCGGGCGCAACTGGTCGTGCTGGCCTACGAGTCCGGGCTGGTGCGCCCCGGGTGGCTGGGGTGACCCCAGCGCCACAGGACCCGCACCACGCGGAAGGCGCAGGCGGCGCCACCCAGTACGGCTGATGCCATGAGCCAGGAGCCGCGCCAGGAGGCGGCCACCGGGCCCCAGAGGGCGGGCGCCGCGCAGAGCAGGAAGACGAGGCCGCCCGCGAGCGCGCCGGTCACCACCGCGAACGCGATCTCGACGGTGACGGCGTCCCGTTGGGCCTGTGAGCGGGTCGGAGGCACGGTGGGAGTCTGTCATGCGCACGGGATTGCCGCTCCCCTCCGGCCGCTCATAGGCTGAGCGTGCCCGGCCGGTCACCGGCCGGGACCAGCGCATGCACGGCGGTGGCGCACGCCTCGTGCCGCAGGTACGCGCGCCGGGCGAACCGGCGCCGGAGGAAGGCGAGCGGTCATGAGGCATTGGGATGTTGCCGTACGGTCCAGTGCGCGGCTGGGCGAGGGGCCGACGTGGGACACCGCGAAGGCGCGGCTGCTCTGGGTCGACATCCTCACCTGCCGGGTGCACACCTACGACCCCGCCACCGGCCGCCGGACCGTGATGGTCACCGAACAGCACGTCGGTGCCGCGAAGCCGCGGGCGGGCGGCGGCCTGGTCGTCAACCTCCGGGACGGCGTGGGTGTTTACGACGCCGACGGGGCCTTCTCCTGGCTGGTGCACGAGGTCGTGCCGGGGCGGCGCGGCAACGACGCGGCCGTGGCCCCCGACGGGGCGCTGTGGGCCGGAACCATGCGGTACGACGAGGCGGCGGGCGGCGGGACGCTGGCGCGGGTCGCCCCGGACGGCAGCGCGGAGCCGGCGCTGTCGGACGTCGCGGTCAGCAACGGCATCGGCTGGAGCCCGGACGGCCGGCTGATGTACTACGTCGACACCCCGACCCGGCGGATCGACGTCTTCGACGCGGGTGACGTGATGGGCGCGGCCGCGAAGGTCGTACCGACCCGGCGTCCCTTCGTGGAGATCGAGGAGGGCGCGGGCTTCCCGGACGGTCTGTGCGTGGACGCGGAGGGCGGTGTGTGGGTGGCGCTGTGGGACGGCGGGCAGGTACGCCGCTACACGCCCGAGGGCACCCTCGACCGCACGGTCGACCTCCCCGTACGCCGCCCGACGGCCTGTGCCTTCGGCGGCAGCGACCTCACCGACCTCTTCATCACCACGGCGCAGGAGGCCACCCCGCGGCACCCGCTGGAGGGCTCGGTGCTCGTCGTCCCCGGCGCGGGCCGGGGGCTGGAGCAGCCGGCCTTCGCGGGCTGAGGGGCCGAGCCGTACGACGGCGGACGCGGCCCGCTCCCCTCGTACGACAGCAGTCCGCAGAGCCCCTGCCGAGGCGGCAGCGGTCAGGCGCCGAACAGCCTCTGCCGAGGCGATCGTCAGACGGTGAAGGCCTCCTGCCAGAGCCGGTGGGACGAGCCGTCGTCGTCCGGCTTCACCGTCACGGCGGCCGAACTCTGCCACGGCAGGCGGTTCCACAGCATCGCGTAGAGATCCGCGGCAGGGCCTTCCAGCACACAGTCCGGGGCCGGGTCGACGGCCTCGGGTGTCCCGTCGGCCGAGCCGGCGCCCTCGCCGGTCGCGGTCACCCGCTCCGTGTGCGGCGGCGCGTCCGAAAGCCGTACGCGCCAGGCGGCGTTGCCCGAACCGTCGAGTCCGGGCGCGTCCGTGGTGCGTATGTACAACTCCTTCGCGGGCGCCGTGCGCGCGCGGCCGCGGTCGCGCGCGAGGAAGCCGGTCAGCAGCTCGTCGATGCCGTCCGCGGCGAAGGCCGGGTCCAGCGCGGAGAAGCCCTCGCCGAGGGCCGTCTCGGCGTCGATGCGGTGCATCGCGGTCTCGTGCGCCTGCCGGCGGGCCCAGAACGCCAGCGGCGAGGGCGCGGACAGGAAGGTCCAGCAGGCCAGGTCGGCGGGCGCCGCGTCCAGCGCGTCGACCAGCGCGCGATGGCCGTCCCGCACCCATTCGACCAGCTCCGCGCCGTCCAGGTCGGGCGCCGCCGGCGGGCGCGTACGGCCCTCCGACGCGCCCGTGACGTAACCCGTCGCCCAGCGGTGGACACTGCCGATGTGCGCGAGCAGGTCGCGGACCTGCCAGTCCGGGCAGGCGGGGACGGAGGCGTCCGGGCCCGCCCGGTCCGCGGCGTCCGCCAGCAACCGGCCTTCCCTGCGGAGCATTTCGGCGAAGTCAGTGATCTCCATGCCGTTGAGTGTGCCAGCCGGCACTGACAACGGCCCCCGGCGCGGCGGGCCGGCCGCGCAGACCGCGGTGGACCAGGCCGAGCAGCAGCGCGTTGAGCAGCGCGGCGACGCCGAGGGTGGTGACCGTGTACCAGGCGGGCGCCCCCGCGTCGGGCCACAGCGCGTCCCCCGCGAACCACAGCGGGAAGAGGGTCGGAGAGGTCAGCAGCGCGGCCCAGACACCGGACATGGAGGCGTCGGGCCGGCCGACGAAGAGCGAGTCGACGACGGCGAAGACCACCGCCGCGGCGAACAGGGCCAGATAGACACGCGAGACGGGGTTGCCGAAGGTCAGCCGTCCCACGTCGCGCAGCCACGGCTTCGGGTGCGCGTGCGGGCGGGGTGTTTCGGGGTCGCGGAGCCGGGGCGTCGCGTTCATGTGTCCCCCCAGGGGCGGTCCAAGTGCGGATACAGCGGTACGCGTCCAGTCGTACGTGCTCCGGGCGGGACGGACATCCGCTCTCGTACTCACGCGGCGGTGTCCGTACTCAAGTATCGAGGCGGCTCCGGCGGATGTCAGTGCTCGGTTCCGGTCGCGTGCGCGCCGGACCCGCAGCGCACGTACCGACCGGACGGGTGCGGCTGCACGGGAGGACGGGAGGTAGCGTCTCGGTGTGCGGTGCGCGACGGGGCGATTTCCGTGAGGCGGCGGGCCGTGTTTTGTTCATGTCGGATACAAAGCCAGAATGGACGGCGTGACCCACACTCGGACGACCAGGCTGGAGCGGGGCCGCGGCGCGCTCGGACCCGCGCTGGAGCTCGTACACACCGGACGCGCGCCCACCCGCGCCGTGCTGACCTCCGAACTCGGTGTGACGCGTGCGACGGCCGGCGCGGTGGCCGCGGAGCTCGAAGCGCTCGGCTTCATCACCGTCGACGCGCACCCGACCGCCGCCGCGGGCACCCAGGGGCGCCCCTCGCACCGGCTGTTCATCGCGGAGCACGGGCCAGTCGTCCTGGCCATTCAGATCCACGCGGACGGCTACCGGGTCGCGCTGGTGGGTCTCGGTGGCCGGATCGTGGCCACTACGTCCGGCTGCGGCACGATCCCCGCCGACCCCGCGCACATCCTGTCCGAGGCCGTACAGGCCGGCTCCGGGCTGCTGCGCGAGAGCGGGCGGCGCTGCCTGGGGGCGGGCCTCGCCGTGCCGTCCGCGGTCGCCGAGCCGGACGGTGAGGCGCTCAACCCGCTGCACCTCGCCTGGCCCGCCGGCGCCCCCGTACGGCGGCTGTTCCTTCAGGCGCTGACCGACGCCGGCGTACCGGGCGTCACCCCCGACGTGGGCTTCAGCGGCAACGACGTCAACCTCACGGCCCTCGCCGAACACCGCCACGGGGCCGGCCGCGGCGCCCGCGACCTGCTCTGCGTGGCGTCCGGCCACCGCGGTGTCGGCGGCGCGCTGGTCCTGGACGGGCGGCTGCACAGCGGCAGTTCCGGGCTGGCCCTGGAGGTCGGCCACCTCACCGTCAACCCCGAGGGTGCCCCCTGTCACTGCGGCAGCCGCGGCTGCCTGGACGTCGAGGCCGACCCGCTCGCCTTCCTGGGCGCGGCCCGCCGCACTCCGGGGCCCGAGGGCTCGCTCCTCAAGCAGGCGACCGATCTGCTGCGCGAGGAGTACGCGGACCTGTCGATCAGGACGGCCGGGGAACTGCTGATCGACCGGCTCGGCCTGGGCATCGCGGGGCTGGTCAACATCCTTAACCCCGACCGCATCATCCTGGGCGGGCTGCACCGCGCGCTCCTGGAGGCCGACCCCGAGCGGCTGCGCGCCGTCGTGGCGGACCGCAGCCTCTGGGGGCGCAGCGGCAGCGTGCCGATACTGCCCTGCACCCTGGACCACAACGGGCTGGTCGGCGCGGCCGAACTGGCCTGGCAGCCGGTGCTGGACGACCCGCTGATCGTCCTCGGGGCCGACGCCACCGCTTGACGCGTCCGGGCGACCGGCCCCGCGCCCGCCGGCGCCGCCTCAGGCCCGCCACACCGTCGCGAAGGCACGTGCCGGGTTGTCCGTCAGCATGCGCTCGACGGCCGCCTCCTCCAGCGTGAGCGAGAGGCGGCGCGGCAGCCCGCTCACGACGTACGTCAGGCCCGGGCCGCCGTCGACCGACCGGGCCGCCGCCGTGGTCGTGTCGCCGCCCAGCAGGAGCCGGTCGCCGAACCCGGCGTCGACCAGCGCCGCCAGCGTGTCCGGCAGCCGCCAGTCCGTCGCGTGGTGGGTGCGCGACGGGCCGTCGAAGGCGAGGTAGGCTCCCGCCTCCGCGGCCGCGCGCTGGACGGCCGCTTCGGGGAAGCGGTTCAGGTGCCCGAGCACCACGTACTCCGGTGCCACGCCCGCCGTGCCGCACAACAGGTCCAGCACGTCGAGCGCGCCGGTGCCCAGCTCCAGATGCACGGCGATCGCTGCGCCCGTGGCGTGGTGCGCCTCGGCCGCCGCGGCGAATGTGTGCCGGGCGTGCGCGTCCAGCCCGTGGAAGCCGCCGGCCACCTTGATGAGGCCGGCCCGCGGCCCTCCGGGGCCGCCGATGCCCTCCGTCAGCTCCCCGACGAACAGGGCCGCCAGATCGCCCCGTACCCGGTCGAGGAGGTCCGGCGCGCAGTGCCCCGCCTGGTGCAGCCCGGTGGCCGCGACGATCCGTACGCCCGTCTCTCGTGAGAGACGCACCAGTTCGGCTGCGCGGCGCCCCATCCCGTAGGGCGTCCACTGCACCATCGTGCCGCCGCCGGCCTCCTTGAAGGCGCGCAGCTCGGCTGCCGCGGCGGCGGGATCGTCCAGCTCCTGTCCGGGCAGCTGCGGGCTGGTCAGGAAGAGATGGTCGTGGGCGTCGCAGCGGCCCTCCAGCGTGTCAGGGGGCAGGTCGCCCAGGACGGTACGGAGCGCGGCGGACGAGGGCTCTGCAAGGCGTCGAGGTGTGGCCATGGAAGTAATGTACATACCAGTAGTTACAGTGTCTCGTGAATGGCGTATCCGTGGCGTACTCCCCGAGGGGTAGCCGCGGTGCCGCTGTACGTACGACGACGTGGGGCGGCCGGCGGATCAGGCTCGGAGGAGAAGCGAAACGGCGCGACCTTCCGAGGAGCCGATCATGATGGATGTGCTCGCAACACCCTGGTCCGACGGTGGCCCCGGACCCTGGATCCTGTTCTTCCCGCTGTTCTGGGCGGTCGTGGTGATCGGCGTGATCACCCTGCTGCGGCGCACCGTCTGGCGCGGCCGTGGGCCCTGGCAGGGGCCCGGCGGGGCTGCCGACGGCGCGCACGCCGGCCCCTCGCCCCTCTCGGTGCTCGGCCGGCGGTTCGCCTCCGGTGAGATCGACGAGGACGAATACTGGCGGCGGCTCTCGGTCCTCGAAGAGCAGTTCGGGGCACGGGGCAAGCGCAAGAGAGGCGCGGAGTGACCGCGCCCGTCGTCGGGGGCGGGACCGCTCGCCCCATGAGGGGCAGTCGCCCCACGAACGGCTGAGCGCCCGGCCCCCTCGGGGGACCGGGCGCTCAGCCCACGTGTGCGCCGCGTGCGGCTGTGCGTACTCCGCCGCTCGCTTCCGTGTGCTCCGCCTCGGGCGATGCCGATGGCAGGCCGGCGAGCGCGTGGCCCGGCTCCTGGCGGGCGGGGCCGAGGGCGGGGAGCGTGAACCAGACGACCTTGCCGCTGTCCTCCGGACGGGCGCCCCAGCTCTCGCTCAGCTCGGCGATCAGGATCAGGCCCCGGCCGCCGATGTCCAGCGGGCCGGCCGCGGCGGGCTGCGGCAGCCGGGGGTCGAAGTCGCGCACCGAGACCGTCAACTGATCCAGCAGGACGGACAGTTCGACCGTGCACTGCTTACTCGGAACGGCGTGCTGATGGACGTTGGCGAGCAGCTCCGTCACCCCGAGGGTCGCGGCGTCGATCAAGGCGTCGAGGCGCCAGTAACGCAGCTGTGCCGATACGATTCTGCGCATCTGTCCGATGCGTGCCGGCAGGGCTTGGAGCTCCACCGCGCAGTGCCTGCTGGGTTGCCTGATCACGACCGCGACTCCCCTGATGAGGCCGGGCGCGCCCGCCGCTACGGAACGCGAGGACCGGGTCCGGCGATGTCCCGTTCACCGGAGAGTCACCGCTGGTGAACCCTCGGTGATACGAGTACCAGGGTCGGCCCGCTCACCTACTCCCGCAACCGCAGGCCACGCGCAACCCCAGCGCGTCCCACCGGACTTCACTCGAATGCAGTCGGCGTTCCCCCGCATGCGGACCCGTATGGTCCCGTCCTCGTCCGCACGCGGCCCGCAGGCCCCGTCGCCGTGCCGTGTCCGTCCGCCGCTCCGCGGCGTCAGGTGTGCGCCGCTCCGGCTGCCCGCACCGCGTCCATGAAGCGCTCCGGGGCTCCCATGGTGAGTGAATACCGGTGGCCGTTGAGCGTGGCGTAGGCGCGGTCCCGGGACAACAGCCGTGGGCGGTGCGCCTGTACCGATGTCAGCGGGGCGCTGTCGATCTCCGTGCCGTAGCTCGTCAGCAGCGCCAGTCTGCCGTCACGGATGATGACCTGACCCGCACGGGTCAGCGAACGCAGCCAGCGCTCGATGCGCACACCGGTCGCGTTGAACTCCGGCTCCCTCATGGAGCACCGCCTCCTCGACGCACATGGCTCGGGGTGAGGCCCCCGCCCATCAAGAAGTCTGCCCGGATCGCGGCCCGGGCACCAGTTCCCCTGGTCGCGGGCCTGTCGAACACGGGTACCCAGGCTGCTCCTTGGGGATGCTCAAAGCCTTGTTTATGCAGGTGAGAAGCGTGTGGCGGATGGTTATGATCGAGGGAAGCCCGGCGGACGCGGCGGGCCGGAACGACCGCGAGGAGCACGCCCATGAGTACCGCACAGCATCTGGACGGGCGGGACGGCGGCCTCACGGGCGACGACGATGCCTCCTGTGCCGCTCCGGACGCCCCCGAAGGCGCGCCGCTGTCGACCCTCGACGTCGACCGCACCGACGCCGGCTACCGCGACTGGCTGAAGGACGCCGTACGCAAGGTCCAGGCGGACGCCAATCGCAGTGCCGACACCCACCTGCTGTACTTCCCGCTGCCCGAGCAGTGGGGCATCGACCTCTACCTCAAGGACGAGTCGACGCACCCCACCGGCAGCCTCAAGCACCGCCTCGCCCGCTCCCTGTTCCTCTACGGGCTGTGCAACGGCTGGATCCGCCCCGGAAAGCCCGTCATCGAGGCGTCCAGCGGCTCCACGGCCGTCTCCGAGGCGTACTTCGCCAAGCTCATCGGCGTGCCGTTCATCGCGGTGATGCCCGCGACGACCAGCCGGGAGAAGACCCGTCTGATCGAATTCCACGGCGGCACCTGCCACCTGGTCGCCGACCCGCGGACCGTCTACGACGTCTCCGCCCGGCTCGCGGCCGAGACCGGCGGCCACTACATGGACCAGTTCACGTACGCCGAGCGGGCCACGGACTGGCGCGGCAACAACAACATCGCCGAGTCGATCTTCCAGCAGCTGCGCCTGGAGCGGTATCCCGATCCCGCCTGGATCGTGGCCACCGCAGGCACCGGCGGTACGTCGGCGACCATCGCCCGCTACGTGCACTACATGCAGCACGACACCCGGGTCTGCGTCGCCGACCCCGAGAACAGCTGCTTCTTCGACGGCTGGCTGAACGGCGACGCCGAGACCGACTGCCGCACCGCCTCCCGCATCGAGGGCATCGGCCGGCCCCGGATGGAGCCCAGCTTCGTGCCCGGCGCCATCGACCGGATGATGAAGGTGCCGGACGCGGCGAGCGTGGCGGCCGTACGGGCCCTGGAGGCCGCCATCGGCCGCAAGGCGGGCGGTTCGACGGGCACGGGGCTGTGGAGCGCCCTGAAGATCGTCTCCGAGATGGTCGCGGCGGGCCGTACGGGCTCGGTGGTCACCCTGCTGTGCGACCCCGGCGACCGCTACCTCGACAAGTACTACTCCGACGGCTGGCTGGCCGAGCAGGGCCTGGACATCACGCCGTACGCCAGGACCCTGCGGACCTTCCTCGCCGAGGGCACCTGGCCGGAGTGACGGGCCGGCCGCTCAGACCGTGACCAGCCGCCGGTCCAGCTGCCGCATCGAATCGCGGAACGCGCGGCCCAGCATCGGACGGCTGAGCTGCATCACCGTGCGGAACGGCGCGGGGCCGTCGGCGGCGAACGTCCAGCGTACGAGCGTGCCGTCGCCGGGGCCCGGGGCGAGCCGCCAGTCCTCCAGCAGGGCCCGCAGGCCCGGAGCGTTGGTCTCGTCGACGCGGTAGGCGTAGTGCTCGGGGCGCTCGGCGGCCATGACGCTCTCACGGAAGTGCGTGCCGCCCGTCAGGCGCACCGCACGGCCCTTGCCTTCGTCGGTGGGCGTGATCCGGGAGACGCCGGTGAACCAGGCGCACCAGGAGCCGACATCGTCGGCGAGCGCGGCGTACACCGCCTCCGGAGGCGCGGACAGCCCGGCCGCGAAGACCATCCGCAGCGGCGCTGACTCGGCGAAGTCGAGCCCCACGGGGCTCAGTCGGCGCATCATCGGTACGAGCACCCCCTGCACAGAGTGACGATTCCGGTACCCACAGTCGAACATACCGGCGACGCACACCATAGCTGGCGTCTCGTCATATGTCTGTGTCGTCGTCCGGCTCACCGGCCACCACCAGACGCGGCGGCAACTCCGCGAACTCGGCGCGGGCCCGCGCCGGCAGGCCGGGATCGGTGACCAGCACGTCCACCTGGTCCAGGGAGGCGAACGAACTCAGGCCGACCGTGCCCCACTTCGTGTGGTCCGCGACCACCACGACCCGGCGCGCCGACCGCACGAAGTGCCGGTTGGTCTCCGCCTCGGCGAGATTCGGCGTCGACAGTCCGGCCTCGACCGATATGCCGTGCACACCGAGGAAGAGCACATCGAAGTGGAGCGAGCGGATCGCGGCGTCGGCGACCGGGCCCACCAGGGTGTCCGACGGCGTCCGCACGCCGCCGGTCAGCACGACCGTGGCCGCCCCGGGGCGCGGGCTGCCGGAACCGGCCGCCGCCCGCTGCGCGGCGTAGAAGACGTCCGCCACCCGGACGGAATTCGTCACCACCGTCAGGTCCGGCACGTCCAGCAGCTGATGGGCCAGCGTGAACGCCGTCGTACCGCCCGCCAGCGCGATCGCGCTGCCCGGCGCCGCCATCTGCGCCGCCGCCTCGGCGATGGCCTCCTTCGCCGACAGCTCCAGCGCGGACTTGGCCTCGAACCCCGGTTCGTGCGCGCTCGGCTCGCTCACCGGGACCGCGCCGCCGTGCACCTTCTCCACCACACCCTGACGGGCCAGCGCGTCCAGGTCCCGACGGACCGTCATGTCCGAGACGCTCAGCTTGCGGGTCAGCTCGTTGACGCGGACACCGCCGCGCCGCCTCACCTCGTCCAGGATCAGGGCACGCCGCTGCTCGGCGAGGAGATTCTGGTTGTCACTCACCCGGCCTGTCCCTTCGTCCCCGGTGCGCCCGCGCGCCATGCCGCACCAGCGCCGCTGTCCGGAGACATCCTCGCACGAGGCACCGACACGGACTCCCGGAGCCGGATGAGGTGAATGCGCTCCCGGGGCGGGCAAGAAAGAATCCGGAGCGCACATCGAAGTACGGACAACGGGGGAAGCACTGTGGACACTACGCACCGGTCCGCGCCCGCGGCCACGACGGACCCGGACGACGACGGGGACACCGCCGCCGCGCACGGACCACGCCGGATCGCCCTGGAAATCCGGGTGCACGGCGTCGGCGGCACCACACCGGCCGAGATGCTCGACGACCCCAGGGTCGTGCGCGTCACCGGTGACGACACCGCCGCCATCTACCGCCGCGCCGCCGACGCGGACGCCGAGGAACGCCCCGTGGACCCGCGCGAGGGCGCCCCCGAGGAGCCGGTCCGCGAGGCGTACGTCTGGTGCAACCTCACCTCGGGCAACGGCAGCCGCGCCCTCTGGCTGATCCTGCTGCCCTTCATGGTCGCCAACCTCGCCCACTGGATGCGGCCCGCCGCCCCCAGAGGCCATCCCGCCCAGCGGATCTACGACGTCCTCGTACGGATCCTCGCGCTCACCCTCACCGTGCTGCTCGCCGCAGGGGCCTGCGAGGTGGCACTGGACCTGATCGCCTGGCAGTGCGCCGGCAGCCATGCCTGCTCCAGCGACCGCTCCTGGCTCGGCTTCCTCAACACCGCGCACGACGGCTGGTGGAGCCTGCCGGGCCGCCGCCTCGTGGTCGCCGGTGCGCTGCCGCTGTTCCTCGTGGGCCTGCTCTGGTGGCTCTCGCACCGCACGTGGAGCGCGTACGAGTCGGCCTCCCCGCCGCCGCGCCGCCCCGGCACCTCGCGCGACACCCCGCCCTCGGAGCGCCCCACGCTCTGCCTGGACGGCTTCTGGTACGGCCGCCGGGTCGTCGCCCGGCTGCGCTCCGCGCACGCCGCTGCGGGGCTGCTCACCATCGCCACCGCCCTGCTGCTGACCGCGCACGACGCCGACGGCAGGGCCGGCGCCGACACGGTGCTGCGCTGGACCGGGTACGTCCTGGCCGCGCTGGTCGCCGTGCTCGCGGCGCTCAGCGCCGTCATCGTCTGCCGCACCGCGCGCAGCGAGGCGGAGCCCGACGTGGAGACCGACCGGCCCATCGTGCGGTGGCTGCCGTGGGCCTCGCTCGGCGCACTGGGCCTGACCGCCCTGCACACCGCCTGGGCGCGCCCCGGCTGGACCTCCTCCGGGCACCTCCCGGGCGCCGGCGCCTTCGCCGTCATCGCCGTCCTCCAGGGCGTCCTGGTCGTCGGACTGCTGCTCACCGCCGCGGCGCTCCAGCGGGCCGCGCACGGTACGGAGCGCACCGCCGCCGGGGGCCTGGCCGGCGCCTCCGTCGCACTGCTGGCCTGCGCGCTGGGCGGCGTCCTCACCGGGGGAGTGGCGCAGCGCGCCGCCGACTGGCTGGACCGCGGCGCCACCCCGGGAGACCCGCATGCCCCGATGGCGGGCCCGCCCGTGCTGCTCTCGTGGCAGGCCTCGGTCATCCCGGTGCTGCTGATCGTCGTCCTGGTACTGGTCGTGGTGGCCGCCTTCCAGGTGCGCGCCGTGCGCCGCAGGGTCCTTCCGGACATCCCCGGCCTGTACGAGGACGAGGAGAAGCCCGATGCGCAGCGCGCCCGGCGTATCGCGGGGACCATCGCCCGCGCCGGGCTCACCGACCGGGCGCCGCTGCTGATCGGCGTGATCACCGCCGCCACCTTCGTGCTGGGCACGGGAGCGGTGGTCGGCGCCCACCTCACGGGGCTGCCGCCGGGCCGCGCCCTGGACGGTGCGCCCGTCTTCGTGGACGCCGTTGCCGAGACCGCCCAGGCGCTCGGCTCCTGGCTGATGGGCGCCGGCGTCGTCCTGCTGCTCGCCATGGGGCGCCGCGCCTACAAGGACCAGTCGGCCCGCCGCACCATCGGCATCCTCTGGGACGTCGGCACCTTCTGGCCGCGCGCCGCGCACCCCTTCGCGCCGCCCTGCTACGCCGAGCGCGCCGTGCCGGACCTGACCTGGCGGATGGCCACCTGGACCGAGACGCACGACGGCCGCCTGGTCCTCTCCGGGCACTCCCAGGGCAGCGTCCTCGCGGCAGCGGCCGTCTGGCAGCTGGACCCGGTGACGCGCAGCCGGGTCGCGCTCCTCACCTACGGCTCACCGCTGGAGCGCCTCTACGGGCGTTGGTTCCCCGCCTTCTTCGGGCCGTCCGCGCTCACCGGTCTGCACCGCGAGATGGACGCCTGGCGCAACCTGTGGCGCTTCACCGATCCCATCGGCGGCCCGGTCCGCCTCACCTGTGAGGACGGCGCCGAGATCGACCGCGGGCCGCTCCGCGACCCGCTCGTCTTCGGACGCACCCTCCAGCACCCGCTGCCCGCCCAGATCCTCGGCCACGGCGACTACCAGGCGGACCCGACCTTCGACGCGACCCGCGCCGAACTCCTCGCCCATCTGGCCCCCGGAGTGCCACCACAACCCACCGGCCCGCTCGCCGAGCGGGAGACCGGCCCCGGTGGGCCGGCCACGGTGTCTCAGGGCGTCTGAGGGCACTTCCGGCGGTCCGCCGCGCGGGTCGAGCCACCGGCTCGGCCCGCTGTCCGACCGGCAGTGCCTCGCGGACCTACGGAAGGACGTACGTGCCGCACTTGATCGGCACCCATGCGCGTTGATGGATGTACTTGACGGGCAGCCAGGTGGCGTGGCGAGCGCCACCGGACTTGCACCGGTATGTGCCGCCGCGGACCGAGCCGGTGCACTTGCTGTGCCAGCAGCGGATGGTGTCGTATCCGCGTGAGCCCGGACAGCTGCCGTTGCGGTTGTGCATGGCCCACAGCTGCCCCGAGGAGGCAGTGGCCCGTTTCCTGATCTTGAGGATGCAGTAGGTCTTGGTCGGGGCCGCGTGGCCGTAGGCCGCGGCGTTCTTCGCGGACGGGGCGGCCGAGGGTGCTGCCTCGGCGGTGCTCACCGGCCCTGAGAGGGCCAGCAGGAGTCCCGCCAGGATGGCCGTGACGCGTGTGGCGCCCATGGTGAAAACCCTTCTCACACGGGTATTTGATCTCGCGTCAGGCTGGCACAGTCAGCGGCGCCCCGTAAACGGTCTTCATGGCCACCAGCCGTGAGGGTGGGGCAGAGCCCCCGCCCTCACGGCAGCGTCGGCAGGTCCTCGGCGTAGAGGTGGGTGAGGTCGTCGGTATTGGGGTCGGGGAGCTGGGCGACGCGGCTCGCGTGGCGTTCGACCATTGCTTCGAACGTCTGGCGGGCGGTGCGCCCGTTGCCGAACGACGGACCCTTAGGGAGCGCGGTGAAGTACTTCAACAGCGCTTCGGAGGTGCCGTCCACGAGGTGGTACTCCTGCTCCTCGGCCTGCTGCCCGACGATCCGCAGCAGCTCCTCGGGGTCGTAGTCGCCGAACCTGATGGTCCGCGAGAAACGCGACGCGACACCGGGGTTGACCGCGAGGAAGCGCTCCATCTCGGAGGTGTAGCCCGCCACGATGACCACCACCGCCTCCCGGTGGTCCTCCATCAGCTTCACCAGGGTGTCGATGGCCTCGCGCCCGAAGTCCCGTCCGGAGTCCTCCGGGGACAGCGCGTACGCCTCGTCGATGAAGAGCACCCCGCCGCGCGCCCGGTCGAACGCCTCCTGGGTACGGATCGCCGTCGAGCCGATGTGCTCGCCCACGAGGTCCACACGGGAGACCTCCACGAGGTGGCCCCGCTCCAGCACCCCGAGGGACGCCAGGATCTCGCCGTACAGCCGGGCGACGGTGGTCTTGCCCGTACCGGGGGAGCCGGTGAAGACCAGGTGGCGGCGGACCGAGGCGGCCTTCAGGCCCGCCTGCTGCCGGCGCCGGCCCACCTCGATCATGTTGATCAGGCTGCGCACCTCGCGCTTGACGCTGTCCAGGCCGACCAGCGTGTCCAGCTCGCCGAGGACCTCGTCGGAGGGGCGGGTGTCCGGGACCGGCGGGGCGGTCGCCGCGGCCGCCGCCGGCGCCGCGGGGGCGCCGCCCAGCAGGCCCGCCGTGACCGCGCCGGGCTGTGCGGCGGGGGCGATCGCCGGGGCCGTCGCAGGCATGGGCGGGACGGTCGGCGCCGCGGCGGCCGCCGGCTGCGTCATCCGGCTCTCGTCGCTCGTGCAGTCCACCGCCGTCGGCCCGTCCTCGGCGAACTCGTACCCGCCGCGCGCGCACCGCTCCGTACGGCACCGCGTCAGCGTCGTACGGCAGCCGTCGATCACGTGGAAGCCGTACCCGGAGCTGCCCGTGACGCGGCAGCCGTGGAACGTGCCGCGGCCTTCCGCCGACACGTAGAAGCCCGCCTCGGCCGGCGCGCTCACCGTGCACCGCTCGATCGTCGGGTCGGCGCCCTTGGTGACGATCACGCCGGTCTGGGTGTCCTCGAACGTGCACCCCGAGAGCGTGCCGCCGCTGCCGTGGTCCCGGAACCACGCGCCGGTCGCGGCCTCCCGGATGCGGCAGTCGTCCAGCTGCACGGTGGCCCCGTCGCTGACCGAGACGGCGGTGTTCCGTACCTGGGACAGATCGGAATCGACCACATCCGCCCGCGAGCCGCGGTCCAGCACGAAGAGCGCGTCCGGCACGTCGTGCACCCGGGTCGAGTCCAGGACGGCCGTCGCGCCGTCGCTCACCCACACCGCCGGGTAGTCGCCCGTACTGTCGTGGATCTCGCACTGGTTGGCGTCCACCCGCGTGCCCGGGTCCCACACGGACAGGCCGTTGCGTCCGAAGTGCCGCACCCGGCTGCGCGTCAGCGTCAGCACCGAACGCGACCGCAGATCCAGCGCGTTCTCGGGTATGTCGTGAATGTCGCAGTCGGCGACCGTGAGCACCGCGTCCGTGTCGAGGGTGACGCCGTCCGCCGAGGTGCGGTGCACCGTGCAGTCGGTGAGGTGCCCGGTCGCGCGCGAGGCGACCTGCACGCCCGCGCCCTTGATCTCGTACAGCTCGCAGCCGATCGCCTCGACCGCGCTGCCCTCGCCGTTCACCGAGAGGCCCGCTCCGCTCGCGTGGTGCACCCGGCAGCGCTCCAACCGCGGATGCGCCCCGCCGCGCACCGCTACGCCCGCCTGCCCGGCCGCCAGCACCTCGCACTCCTCGAAGACGCCGCCCGCCTCGTCCAGCACGCTGATGCCCACGCCGCCCGGATTGTCGACCGTGCACCGCCGCACCGTGGGCCGGGCGCCGCCGCGCACCTCGATGCCGGCCGCCGACCGCGTCACCACGCGCAGCCCGGACAGCTCCGGTGCGCCGTCCTCCACCAGCAGCGCGGGCGCCGCCGAGTCCTGCGCCTCCACGTGCAGGTCCTGCACGGTCGCCGAGGCCCGTACGGTCAGCGCCACGCCGTCCGTGGGGGCGATCCGCACCGAACCGCGCGCCCCGTCGGGCCCGCGCAGCGTCACCGCGCGGCGCAGTACGAGGTTCTCCCGGTAGGTGCCGGCCGCGACGGTCAGTACATCGCCGTCCCCGGCGGCTTCGAGGGCGGCGGCCAGGGAGCTGTACTCCCCTGTGCGACGCCGCCAGCGCGACGTCCCGGAGTGCGTGACCTGGACCGAGCCCTGTGCCATGGCGATGTCGTGCCCCCACCTCGTGCGGCTGTTTCCGGCCCGCGGTGGTACGCGCGTGTATGTCCGCGTACGGGCTTCGCAGGCCCCAGCCGAGCGGCTGGCTGCACCACCGTAGCGCGCTCCGGGCAAGGCAGTTGACGTGGTCGCCGGCTTGCCGCACGACGGGGTGAGGGTTGCCGCACGAGGGGGCGGCGGGCGGCTCAGCTGCCGGCGCCGGCCCGTCCCCAGTCCTGGCCGGCGCGCTCCCACGCCTCGTCCCAGTGGCGGTACCGGCGGCGCATCAGCTGCCACATCACCAGCCGGCGGCCGCCCTCGACGGCGGCTCCGGCGAGCGCGCCGGCGCCCAGTCCGGCGAGTACCGCGTGGGAGCTCGCGGTGGACGCGTCCATGGGGCGGGCCATGGGCCGGCCGCGGTCGTCGGTCCAGATGCGGAAGCGGTCGCCGGGCTCCACGGGGCGCGGGGCCGCGACCGGTCCGAGGTGCCGGCTGCCGTCCACGCCGCGCCAGTTGGCGAGCACCCTGCGGTGTGCGTCGCGGCGGGTGGCCGTCTCGGGGTCGGGGTCCACGGGGGGATGCGGCAGCAGCCGGTCCACCTGCACCCACACCAGGTGCCGTTGGGACTGCTGGGCCCGCACGCCCTGCTGGAGCGCCTCGTCGGCGGTCCGGGCGGTCGCCCAGCCGACCGCCGTGCCCCCGAGGGCGATCAGCACGGCGGCGGCGAGCGCCAGCCATGCTTCTGCAAGATCAGTTCTGCGTCGCAGCGGATTCCGCCGCCAACGCCACACCCCACTCATCGCTCGCACCGTCCGGCACCCCCCTTCCGTGTGCGTAACTACCTCATTCCGGGCCCTTCATGCACGGTTTTCGCGAAGTGGAGAGCAAAATCACGGGACATGACCGTGCTCCGCGGCAGCCGCTGCGACAGGGCGCGTGGCGCGGGAGGGGCAAGGTGCTGCGGGGCGCGAGGCATCCGGCGCCCACCCGGTACGGGGCTCCATCCTATCGCCGTCGGATGCGGTGAAGGCGGTGGGGAGATCGCGAAACGGCCACGAGAAGGCCCCGGAACGTGACCGGTGGGGGTCTTGGCGCGGGAGGCGGCGGCAGGGCGCTCAGCGGCCGTCCAGTGGCCCTCCCGGGGCGATCAGGGCAGCCGGACGGCCAGCGTGACCATCGCGCCGTCCGTCGGACCCGGCGTGATCGACAGCCGGTCGGCGACCAGCCGGGCCATCCACAGCCCGCGACCGGTGGGCGCACCGTCCAGGCCCGGCAGCAGCTCGGGGATGACGGCCTCGGTGAAGCCCGGACCCGAGTCGATGACCAGGCACTCCAGCTCGTGGTCGGTCCGGCGCAGCACCAGCCGGCCGCTGCCGCCCGCGTGCTCCACGGCGTTGCTCGCCACCTCGTCGACAGCCAGCACGAACTCCCCGCGCCGCGGCTCGGCCAGCCCCTCACGGGCCGCGCACTCCTCGACGAGCAGGCGCACCTGGGGGAGCAGCCGGGCCGTGAACCGCCGCTGGAGCAGGTATCTGACGCTCGGTTCGTTGCCCGTGCCCTGGGGGCGGGCGGACTCGGGGATCAGCACGGGCGTGCCACCTCCGACAGGGTCAGCCGCGGGATCGACCCCGCTCCCAGCCTCCGCAGGAGGCCGATGTGCACGGGCCCGCACCGGATCCCGACCCGGTGATGACGGCCCGCCTCCTGGACGAGCGTGAGGAGACCGGCGGCACAGCCGACCGAAAGAAAGTGCAGCCCGGTCAGGTCCAGAGCGAGCCGGCCGGCGCCCGTGCTCTGCAGGAGGGCGAGTTCCACGGCGGTGAGGAAACGCTGCTTCGTGGCGGCGTCGGCCTCGCCCACGAAGCGCAGCGCGCCGTCCGGAGCGCGCACCGTACGCAGCGCGCCGAGCTTTTCGAGGAGGTTGCGGGGATGCGCCTCAGCCATGGCGGTGAGCACCTCCGGCGTGAACCAGCGCCGGTCGTACGCGCAGATCTCGCTGTACGGGCGCCCCGTGAACAGGTCGTGGGCGTTCGACTCGCGGTGCATCATCGTGCGCACGTCCGCGCCGAGGGCCGGCACCCAGTGCATGTCGATGAACGTCCGCAGGCCCGTGTACCCCTCCGTTACAGCCCGCGCGGTCTCCTCGCGCAGCCGGCTCCACTGCCGGTCCGCCGTGAAGACGGGATCGGGGCTGATGAGCCGGCGCATGCTGCTGAGCACCAACTGTCCTCTGATGCGGGCCGTGGCCGTGGTGCGGTTCGGGAAGTCCAGCCGCGCCAGGACCTCTTCCTGAGGGGTGCCGGGGCGCGGGAAGACGATGACCCGCTCGCCCCGGGCAAGGCCGAGACGGGTGAAGGCGGTCAGGACTTCCCAGCGGACCTCGTCGTTGTCGTAACTGACGAAGGCATGGTCGCCCGGGCGCATGTGGTGCACGGGGATGAGGCGATCTCCCGTCGCGTCCCCGGCGGTCCTCCGCAAGTGAATCTCCCTGTCGCAACCGCAGTGCGTTCACTCTAGGCAGGCGGGACAGGGCCCCGCAACGCGGCTGACTAGGGGTGCGCCGTGCGCACAGCAACGTGCGTAGCCCGGCTGCGCCGCACTCCGTGGAGTGCGCACGGAAGGGCGCTGCGGCGTGGACGCGACGGCTTGCGAAGGCGTGGTGGCGACGGCGTAAGAACACGTGCTGACGTCAGCTCAGGACCTCGAAGGGATCACCGACGCGGAGAGTGCCGCGCGATTCGGGTATGAGGTTCTGCCCGAACACGAGGTCGTCGCCGATGCGGCGGTGCCGGGCGAGCGTGCGCAGCGGCTCCTTGCCCCGCTCGGCGGTGCGCTGGTCGGTGGTGGTCACCACGCAGCGGTCGGAGGGCTTGACGGCACGGAAGGTCACCTCGCCGATCCGCACCCGCTGCCAGTCGTCCTCGGCCCATGGCGCCGTGCCCTCGACGACGACGTTCGGCCGGAAGCGGTCCATCGGCAGCGGTCCCTCGTCGGCGTGGTCGCCCTGGGCGATGAGGGAGTTGAGGGCGTCCAGCGACGACACGGTGGTGAGCAGCAGCGGGAACGCGTCCGCGAAGCTCACCGTGTCGCCCGGCCGTCCGTAGTCCTGGCGCACGGGCCGGCGGACGGCCGGGTCGTCCATGTGAACGAGCGTGACCTCGGTTTCCAGGTACGTGCTGAACCAGTCCGCTGCCGCGGTGGACGCGGGCACGGCCTCGACCTTGTCGCGGAAGACCTGCACCGGCACCGTCGCGCCGGGGTCGGGGACCGCCACGGACAGGTCCGTCATCCCCGGCGCGCTGAGCCTGATTCCCCCGTCAGGCCCTGCCTCCGCCGCGGCCAGCGCCAGCCGCGGCCGCGACCGCTGCGTGACGAGCCGCCGCTGCTCGTCGACGACGAGCCAGCGCCGGTCTCCCGCCAGGCCCCACGGCTCCACGTCGGCGGAGCCGGGGGCGGTCCCCGCGAGCGACTTCACCGGGTACAGCTGGAGGGCACGGAGGCGCGAGTTCGGCATGTGCCCATCCTGCCAGCCGGGTCGGACAATTGGCCGGGCGGCAGGACAGTTGTCCGGACGTCGGCGTCAGTAGCCGCGCGGATGCTGCGGGCGGCCGTACGGGTCCTCGTACGGAGCGGGGCGCGGCGCGACCGGGGCCGCCGGGCGCATCGCCTCGTATCCGGTGCTCATCGGGCGCCGGGGCTGCTGGTGCTGGCTCGGATAGCCCTGTCCCGCGGACTGCTGCGGGATGTACGGCGCGGGTGCCGGCTGCATCGGCGCCTGGCCGGGATACCCCTGCTGGGCGGGCGTGTGGGACGGGCCGGAGGGGAGCGCGGGCAGCGCCGGCAGGGCCGGTGCGGAGTACGAGGACGACGACCCGATGTCGTACGGGGGCTGGACCCTGATCGGCGCGATCTGGGGTGTGCCGCGCTCGGCGACGAGGCTGTCGTAGATCGGGGTGTCCGGGAAGGAGGGCGAAGCGTAGTAGCCGCCGCCGTAGGTAGAGCGGGGGGAGGTCATGCCTCTTAAGTTAAGCCCACGATGTGCTGGTTGGGGAGCCTGAAAAGAGGGTTGTTTTACGTGTCGGTAGTGGTGGCGGATCACCAATGTGGGTGAACCTGGGAAAATCGGTCGCCAACACCCGTTTGAAACGTGTAAAGAGCCGCTCACCGGAAGGTGAAATCTTGCCTTCGCCGCCAGGTCCGGAGCATGTCGGAGACCCCCTAGGTTGGGAGACGGCGTGCCGCGAAGCGGGCGCGCGAAACCGAAGGAGGCGGCCATGTCGATGCCCAAGGGGGGCAACGCTCCGGTGGAGGCCGGCGCGGTACGGATCGAGCTGAGCTGGCGGACCGGGCCGGGCGTCCCGGACGTGGACGCCTCCGCGCTGCTGCTGGCCGGCGGCAAGGTGCGGGACGACGGCGACTTCGTGTTCTACAACCAGCCGGCGCACGCCTCGGGCGCCGTGCGCCACGAGGGCAAGCGGACCGCGGACGGCACCGCCGCCGACGTCCTCGCCGTCGACCTCACCGCCGTGGAACCGGCGGTCGAGCGAGTGGTGCTCGCGGCCTCCGCGGACGGCGGAACGTTCGGGCAGGTACCGGAGCTGAGCATTCGGGTCCTCGACGCGACGGGCACGAAGGCGGGCGGCGCCGACTCTCCGGGGGCCGCGGTCGCGGCCTCCGGGGGTGCCGAACTCGTGCGGTTCGACAGCCAGGACGCCACCGTGGAGACCGCCTTCGTGCTCGGCGAGCTCTACCGCAGGCAGGGCGGCTGGAAGTTCCGCGCGGTCGGCCAGGGCTACGACCGCGGGCTGGCCGGACTGGCCACGGACTACGGGATCAGCGTGGACGATCCGGGCCCGGCGCCCGCGCAGCCGCCCGCTCCGGCCCCCTTGCAGCCTCCTGCCCCGGCGCCCGCCGTCGCCCCCGGGGCGCCCGTGGCCGCACCGGCGCACTCGGCGACGCCGGGTCAACCCGGTGCGTCAACCCCCGCGCCCCCGGCGCATACCGCAAGCCCGTCCGCCCCCACCCCCGTACGTCTGTCGAAAGTCACCCTCACGAAGGACGCCCCCGCCGTCTCGCTGACGAAGCAGGGCGGCACCTCGGGCGCGCTGCGGGTGAACCTCAACTGGCAGATGCGCCCGGCGCCCCAGGGGTCGGGCTGGGGCCGCAAGCTGAGCCGCGCGCTCGCCGGTCCCGCCGCCCTCGACCTGGACCTGGGCGCGCTGTACGAACTGACCGACGGCAGCAAGGGCGTCGTACAGGCCCTGGGCAACGCCTTCGGCTCCCTGCACGCGCCGCCCTACCTCCACCTCGACGGCGACGACCGCACCGGCGCCGTGGCCGCCGGCGAGAACCTCACGGTCAACCTCGACCACCAGCACCTCATCAAGCGGATCCTCTTCTTCGTCACCATCTACGAAGGCGCGCGCAGCTTTGGTGACCTCAACGCCACGGTCACCCTCACCCCGCAGCGCGGCGCGCCCGTCGACTTCTCCCTCGACGAGTGCACCGTGCCGTCCAACGTGTGCGCACTGGCGCTGCTCCTCAATACGGGCAGCGAACTGGTCGTCCAGCGAGAGGCCCGCTACCTCGTCCCCGAGCGGGGCGTCAGCCCGCAGCGCACGGTGGACCAGGCGTACGGCTGGGGAATGCGGTGGGCGCCGGGCCGGAAGTGAGCCGAGCAGCCGCACGGGCCCGTGCCCGGCCGCGCGGCTACGCGCCTTCGGACGCCTCCTCGGAAGTGGTCCCCGCTCTCGAGGGCGGCGCCCCGTACGTCCGTCCCTTCCAGGCGGCGCCGCGCCCCCGGTAGTGCTGCACGGCCGAGTCGACCGTCATCAGGAGGTACAGCAGCGCGGTGAACGGCAACAGGGGCGCCGTCCACGGCGGCTGACGGTAGTAGCGCAGCATCGGCAGATAGGTGCCCGTCATCACCACCCAGGCGAGGCCCCCGAGGAGCGCGACCGGCGCGCTGCCGCCCACCAGGCCGGCGACCAGCGCGACCGGCGGCGCCAGGTAGACCAGCGCCAGGCCCAGGACCGTGCCCACCAGGAGCAGCGGGCTGTGCAGCAGTTGTGCGTACGCGCTGCGCGCCACCATCCGCCACAGGTCGGCCAGGCGCGGGTACGGCCGCACGCTGTCCACGTGGTCCGCGAGTCCCAGCCAGATCCGTCCCGTGCCCGGACCGTGCCGGCCCCCGGAGCGCTTCACGGCGCGGGACAGCGTCACGTCGTCGATCACCGCGTGCCGGATGCGCTCCGGAATGCCGGCCCGCTCGGCTGCGTCCCGGCGCAGCAGGACGCAGCCGCCGGCCGCCGCCGCGGTACGCGTGCCCGGCCGGTTCACCCAGCGGAACGGGTACAGCTGGCCGAAGAAGTACACGAAGGCGGGGACGATCAGCCGCTCCCAGAAGTCCGTCACCCGCAGCCGCGCCATCTGCGACACCAGGTCCAGGTCGGCCGCGCGGGCCGCGGACACGAGGGCGCGCAGGCTGTCCGGTCCGTGCGCGATGTCCGCGTCGGTCAGCAGCACGTACTCCGCGTCCGTCCGCTCCCGGGAGAGCGCCATGCCGTGCCGCACCGCCCACAGTTTGCCCGTCCACCCCGGGGCCGGCTCGCCGGGCGAGGTCACGGTCAGCGGCAGCCCGCCGTGTCCGTCGGCCAGCGCCCGGGCCAGTTCGCCGGTGCCGTCCGTACTGTCGTCGTCGACGAGGACGATCTCGGCACGGCCCGGATACGCCTGCGCCAGCAGCGACGGCAGGCTGAGCGGCAACACCTCCGCCTCGTCCCGCGCGGGGACGACGACGGCCACGGAGGGCCACTCGGCGGGCGGCTCGGGAAGCCCCCGCACGGGCCCTGCGCGGCCGTCCGGCGGCCGTGGGGCCGTGCCGGGTCGCAGCCTTGCGTCCGTCCCGGGAGGCAGCCGTACGTCCGTGCCGGGTGGCAGCCGTACGTCCGTCCGCCAGAAGAAGCCCTGGCCCGCCAGCAGCCAGCCCCACGCCACCAGCGACGCCCCAGCGATCCACGCCATCACAGCCACCCCGGCAGTGTGCCGCACGGCGCATCCTCCGCCGTGGAACCGGCCCGGTGCGGCCCGTACCGGGTCCGGCTGAGTAAAGTGTCCGGGTGAAGATCGCGCTGATGGACTCCGGTACCGGCCTGCTCGCTGCGGCCGCGGCCGTGCGGCGGCTCCGCCCCGACGCCGGTCTCGTCATCTCCTCCGACCCCGATGGCATGCCCTGGGGCCCGCGTACCGCGGCCGACCTCACGGGGCGCGCGCTCGCGGTCGCCAGGAACGCCGCAGCGCACCGTCCGGACGTCCTGATCGTCGCCTGCAACACGGCCTCCGTGCATGCGCTGCCCACGCTCCGCGCCGAGCTGGAGCCGGGCCTCCCGGTGATCGGGACGGTCCCCGCGATCAAGCCCGCGGCGGCGGCCGGCGGCCCGGTGGCCATCTGGGCCACGCCCGCCACCACCGGCAGCCCGTACCAGCGGGGCCTGATCCGGTCGTTCGCGGCGGACATCGAGGTCGCCGAGGTGCCGTGCCCCGGTCTCGCCGACGCGGTCGAGGCCGCCGACGACGCGGCGATCGCCGCCGCGGTCACCGCGGCGGCTGCCCTCACTCCACCGGGCGTACGTGGCGTCGTGCTCGGCTGCACCCACTACGAGCTGGTCGCCGACCGCATCAGGGACGCGCTCCAGAGCCCGGAGGGGCCCGCGCTCACCCTGTACGGCTCTGCGGAGGCGGTCGCCGCGCAGGCGCTGCGCCGCATCGGTGCCGAGCCGGCTCCCGCGGCCACTCCGAGCCGCGAGCTGACCGTCATCCTCAGCGGACGCGCCGGCTCGCTCCCGGGGACGGCGCTGGCCTACGAAGAGGGCAGGCTGCTCGCCGGTATGGACGCCGGTTCCGCCGCTCCTCGAGGTGCCGCGGTCCCCGCACCCGGAGAGCCCACCGCCGAACCGGCCCGTTAGCGTCCCCTCCACCCGCAGAGGGCCCGCTGGCCGCCCCTCCTCGGGTGCAGCGCAGGCGCGCCCCTCGGGCGCAGCGGCCCCGCAACGGCTTGGCACGCAACGGAGCCGCCCCATTACGGAGTGCGTCAACTGAAGGATCGGCTCCGCCTCCTTCGGCACACTCACCGCTCGACGTCTCAGACGTCACGGAGCGTCGTACCGCCCGCTGCCGCACGACGGGAAGACGCGTACGCTGCGAACCATGAGGGACCACCCCCAGGAGGGGGCAGCTGCCCCCCACAGCAACGGCGCGCAGGACTCGCCCTGCGCGGCCGTCCCCGAGGTCTGGCACGGCCGCGCGACCAACCGCTTCCAGTGGCTGCTGGCCGCTGCAGGAGCGGCGTGCATGGCACTGGGCATCGAGCTGGCGGTCGACAACGCCTGGACGTCGGGCGCGACCCCGCTGCTCATGGCCGTCGTCGGCTGCGTCGCCGCCGGACTGCTCGTCCTCTTCGGCACGCTCGCCTTCGTCCACGTGGCCGTACGGGTCGACAAGGACTGCCTCGAAGTGCGCTGCGGCCACATCGGACTGCCGCGCCGCCGCATCCCGCTCTCGCACGTGGTGGACGTCGACTTCGCGCCCCGCGTCACGCCCTGCCACTGGGGCGGCTGGGGCTACCGCTGGCGTCCCGAGCAGGGCACGGCCGTGATCGTGCGGCGCGGCGAGGCGGTGATCCTCCGGCTCGGCGACGGCCGCACCTTCACCGTCACCGTGGACGACGCGGAGGCCGCCGTCCGCTGCATCCGCTCCCGCCTCGGCCTGGGGCCGCACCCCGCCCAGGACACCGCGTAACCGGCGGCTCCCGGCCAGGTCACCGCCCAGCGAGGGCCCGCGTCACCGCCCAGCGGCGGCCCGCACCACTTGCCCGGTCGCACGGACGGCGGAAAGCCTCGTAACGCGCCGGAAGCATTTCGTTCCGCCGCCGGGCGCTCGCTAGGGTGCGGGGCATGGCGACACCCGACTTCATCCGCGAAATCCGCGCGACCGCCGGCCACCAGCTGCTCTGGATGCCAGGTGTCAGCGCCATCGTTCTCGACGACGAGGGCCGGGTGCTGCTGGGACGACGCGCGGACAGCGGCCGCTGGTCGATCATCGGCGGCATTCCCGACCCGGGCGAACAGCCCGCGGTCTGCGCCGTGCGCGAGGTCCTGGAGGAGACCGCCGTCCACTGCGTTCCGGAGCGCGTCCTCCTGGTACAGGCCCTGGATCCGGTCACGTACCCCAACGGCGACCGCTGCCAGTTCATGGACATCTGCTTCCTCTGCCGTGCCACGGGCGGTGAGGCCCGTGTGAACGACGACGAGTCGCTGGAGGTCGGCTGGTTCGAGCGGGACGCGCTGCCGCCGATGGAGGCGTTCGCGCTCGACCGGATCAAGCAGGCCACGGAGGACGCGCCCACGTGGTTCGAGGGCATCGACGGGGCCTGAGCGCCGCTCACCCGCCCCGGCGGGCCCCGGGGCCTCACGGCAGCGTGACCACCGTTGCCGCGTACGAGAGGCCCGCGCCGTAGCCGAGGAGGAGGGTGCGGGCGCCCGGGGCGAGGGTGCCTTGCTGGAGGAGGTGGTCCAGGGCCAGGGGGATGGAGGCGCCGGAGGTGTTGCCCGTGGTCTCCACGTCCCGGGCCACCGCGACGTGGGAGGGCAGGCGCAGCCGGTCGGCGAGGTGGTCGATGATGCGGACGTTGGCCTGGTGCGGGACGAACGCGTCGAGGTCGGCGGGCGTCAGGCCGGCCGCGTCGAGGGCCTGCTGAGCCACCCGCGCCATCTCGAAGGCGGCCCAGCGGTAGACACGTTGGCCGTCCTGGCGCAGCGCGGGACGGCGGGTGGCGTGCTCCCCGGTCGTCCCGTGCCACTCGTTCCAGGGCGTGGTCTGGGCGATGGCGTCTGCCTGGGCCCCGTCCGCGCCCCAGACGACGGGGCCGACGGCGTTGGCGCCCACGGGACCCAGGACGACGGCTCCGGCGCCGTCGCCGAAGAGGAACGCGGTGGACCGGTCCGTCACGTCCAGCAGGTCGGTCATCCGTTCCGCGCCGACGACCAGGACGTACCGCGAGGTGCCCGCCCGGATCGCGTCGGCGGCGAGGGCGAGGGCGTGGACGAAGCCCGCGCAGCCCGCCGACACGTCGAAGGCGGCGGCGCCGCGTATCCGGATGCGGTCGGCGATCATGGGAGCCGCGGCCGGGGTCTGCTGCATGTGCGTGAAGGTGGCGACGATGACGCAGTCGACCTGGTCGGCCCGGACGCCGGCCTGGGCGAGCGCCTTGCCGGCCGCGTGGGCGCCCATCGCGACGAGCGTCTCCTCGGCGGACGCCCAGCGCCGGGTGCGGATGCCGCTGCGGGTCCTGATCCACTCGTCGGAGGAGTCGATGTGCCGGCAGATCTCTTCGTTGGGGACGACGCGGTGCGGTCGGTAGCCGCCGACGCCCAGGATGCCGGGGTGGGCGGTCCTGGCCGGGGCGGGAAGGGCGCGGTGGGTCACGACTGGCTCCGTCGGGCGGTGGGAGGGGCGGGCGGCAGGTCGCCGGCCGTGGGGGTGTGCGGCCACAGCGCCTGCCGCAGCGCGGCGAAGGAGTCCGCAGCCGCCGCGGCGCAGGACGGCACCGAACCGATCAGGCTCAGGAAGCCGTGCGGCATCGTCGGGCACAGGTCGAAGCGGACCGGAACCCCGGCGTCCCGCAGCCTCCGGGCGTAGTCGGCCCCTTCGTCGCGCAGCGGGTCGTACTGCGCGACCAGGACGTACGCGGCGGGCAGGCCGTGCAGGGAGGCGGCGCGGGCCGGCGCGGCCCACGAGGGCGGTTCGGCCCGCAGCGCCGGTGGCAGGTACTGGGCGTCCAGCCAGCGCAGGGCCGCCCGGTTGAGCAGCGGGGCGTGCGCGTTCTCGTGCCGGGAGGGCGTGTCACGGAAGTCGGTGCTCGGGTACCAGAGCAGCTGCAGGACCGGCAGCGGCAGGCCCGCGTCCCGGGCCCGTAGGCACAGGCCCGCCGCCAGGTTCCCGCCCGCGCTCTCCCCGCAGACGGCGATCCGGCCGGGATCGGCGCCCAGCTCCGCGGCGGCATGGCGCAACGCCCAGCGGTACGCGGTGAACGCGTCGTCGGGGGCCGCGGGGCACGGGTGTTCGGGCGCCAGCCGGTAGTCGACCGAGACGACGACGGCCTCGGCGTCCCGGGCGATACGGCGCGCCAGGGCGTCCTGGGTGTCCAGATCGCCGAGGACGAACCCGCCGCCGTGAAAGAACAGCACCAGGGGCAGATCGCGCCGGGCCGACGGCCGGTAGCAGCGCACCCGTACCGCGTGCCCGCGCCCGCGCCCGTGGCCGTCGCCGTCGCAGGCGCTGGACTCCCGCGCCCGTACCGCGTGATCGTCACCGCCGCTGGACACCGCGTGTCCGTGCCCGTCGCCGTCGCAAGCGCCGGACTCCGCCCGTACCGTGCGGTCCTCGACCGTGTGCATCTCCAGGCCGGGCGGGACGGGGCCCGGGAGGCGGCGGCGCGCGGCGCGGAGTGCCGCCGGGTCGGGGCCCGACTCCCAGTCCACCGTCGGCAGGGTGCCGACGACGCGCCGCACCTCGGGGTCCAAAGGCATGGGGCCGTGCTCCGTTTCGCTCGTGGTGTGTCGCGTTCTCTCGTGCTGTGTCGCGGCGTACGTCAGTACGCGATGCCGCCGTCGACGCGGAGGACCGTGCCGTTGATGTCGGCGGAGTCCGGGTGGAGCAGGTACGCGATGGCGGCCGCGACCCGCTCCGCGGGGACCACGCCGGTCAGCGAGCGCGCCGCCTTCTGCTCGAAGACCTTCTCCGGCAGCGCCCCGGCCAGCCCCGTGTCGAGCAGGCCGGGGGAGACGACCACGCTGCGGATGCCGTACCGGGCGTACTCCTGGGCGACGCTGAGCGACAGGCCGTGCAGTGCGGCCTTGCTCGCCGCGTAGCTCGCCTGGCCCGCGTTGCCGGTCTGCGCGACGACGGAGGAGACATAGACGAGGCGGCCCGAGCGGGCCCGCATCATCGGCCGCAGCGCGTGCTTCGTGGCGAGGAAGGCGCCGCGCAGATTGACGCGCTGCACCGCGTCCCAGTCCTCGGCCGGCATCCGCACCAGCGGCTGGTCCTTGGCGATGCCGGCGTTGTGGACGAGGGCGTCGAGCCGGCCGAGCCCGGCGGCACACCGCACGATCTCCTCGGCCGTGGACTCCTCGCCGATGTCGCCCCGGCAGACGTGCAGCCGGCCCGCGTGCGCGTCGCCGAGCGCCGTCAGCTCGTCCGTGGGCGTCCGTACGTTGGCGATGACGTGGGCGCCGCGTTCGAGGAGGGTCCGCGTCGTGCGGAGGCCGAGGCCGCGGCCGGCGCCGGTGAGGGCGACGACCCGGCCGTCGAGGGGGAGCGGATCAGACACAGGGGGTCTCCTGGTGCGGGAAGGCGTGGGCGGCCGCGGCCGCGAGGTGCCGCGGGGTGAGGGCGGAGGGCCGGGAGCGGCGGGCGAACCGCACGTGCGGGTGGGCGCCGCGGGAGCCGTCGGCGGCCTCGCCCGCCCCGTCGAGCAGCAGCGGCGGCAGGAGGGCCGGCGGCACGTCGGCCGTACGGGCTCCGGTCGCCCGCCAGAACTCCGTACCGCGCTGCCGCAGTTCCGCCGGCAGCCAGGTCAGCGCCGGCACCCGCAGGTCGAGGAGGTCGCCGTCGCCGGTGGCCAGGGCGGCGAGATCCGCCGGGGCCCGGTCCAGCTCGGCGCGCCACACGGGCACGGTGACACCGAGCCCGTCCAGTCCGTCATGCGCGTCGAGCCCGGCACGCCCGTCGATCCCGTCATGCGCGTCGATCCCGCTATGGGCGTTGATCCCGTCAGGCGTGTCGACTCCCTCAGGCATGTCGAGCCCGTCGAGGACCACGAGGAGCGGCTGCCGCCGTGCCAGGCGCTCCGCGACCTCGTCGGCCTCCCGGGCGCCGGGCCAGAGCCCCACGGGTGTCCAGTCGCCCGTCCCGTCGACCGCCCAGCGGATCCGGGCGGCGCCCTCGAAGATGATCAGAACTCCCGCGCACAGAACGGTGGGCGGGGTGGGCCGATGCCCCGCCCCGGGGGCGGGTGTCGCGGCTACCATGTGTGTCGGTCTCCAGATCGCTCACGTGCTCGGGGCGGGGCCGGCCCCGCCCCTCGGGTTCAGTGCAGGCCCTGCAGCGCACTGGCGTCGAACGGCTTCAGCTCGTCCGTACGGCCCTCGCGGACCTTGGCCACCCACTCCGGGTCGCCGAGCAGCGCGCGGCCCACGGCCACCAGGTCGAACTCGCCCGCCAGGAAGCGCTCGACCAGTGGGTCGAGCGGCGCGTTCGCCGCGCCCTTGCCCTCCAGCAGCGCGGTCTGGAACTCGCTGTTGTCCAGCCCCACCGAGCCCACCGTGATGGTCGGCAGGCCGCTGACCTTCTTCACCCAGCCGGCGAGGCCCGGCCCGGAGTCACCGAACTCCGGGAGCCAGAACCGGCGGGTGGAGCAGTGGAACGCGTCGACACCGGCCTCGGCCAGCGGCGCGAGCAGCTCTTCGAGCTCCTGCGGGGTGGCCGCCAGCTGCGCGGAGAAGTCGGTGATCTTCCACTGCGAGAGCCGGAAGACGATCGGGAAGCCGCTGCCCACCGCGTCCCGGCAGGCCGCCACCACCTCGGCGGCGAAGCGGGCCCGCTTCCGGAGGCCGCCGCCGTAGAGGTCGGTGCGCCGGTTGGTGCCCTGCCAGAGGAACTGGTCGATCAAGTAGCCGTGCGCGCCGTGCAGTTCGATGCCGTCGAAACCGGTACGGCGCGCGTCGGCGGCGGCCCGCGCGAACGCCGCGACCAGCTCGTCGATGCCGCGCTGCGTCAGCGGCTCGCCGTTGGGCGTCTGCAGGTTGAGCAGTCCGGACGGGCTGACCGGGGTGGCGTCGGGGTGCGGCAGGTCCGCCCCGTGCCGGTCGGCCCCGACGTGCCACAGCTGCGGGAAGATCTTCCCGCCGGCCCGGTGCACCTCCTCGACCACGCGCGACCAGCCGCCGAGCGCGTCCTCGCCGTGGAAGCGGGGTACGGCGGTGCCGTTGGAGGCGGCGGGGTGGTCGACGGTGACGCCTTCGGCGATGACGAGGCCGACGCCCCCGGCCGCGCGCCGGGCGTAGTACGCGGCCACGTCCTCCCCGGGCACCCCGCCCGGCGAGGCGCTGCGGGTCATGGGGGCCATCACGAAACGGTTGTCGAGGGTGACGTCGCCCAGGGCGAGCGGCTCGAAGAGCGGCTGTACGGAGGGGTGGGCGTCGTGGGCGGGGGCGGAGGTCATGGTGAGGCTTCCGATCGGTGTAGGGGAGGAGAGGGGCGAGGGCGGGGCGTGGGGCCGGCCGCGCGGAGCGGCCGGGACACGGCCGGCCGCCGGCCGCGAGGAGGGGTCAGGAGGCGGCGGCCGGCGCGCGCTCGGTCTCCGGCGCGGTGTCCATCAGGGCCATCTCCTTCTCGGCGCGCAGCACGGCGTCCTCGACGGGCATGCGGACGGGCAGCCGGAGCAGTTCGACGATCTTTTCGAGGCGCGCGGGGATGCTGCCGCCCACGACGTGGTACGGAATGGCGTACTCGTCGAGGGTGTTGAGCAGCAGCTCCTCGGACAGCTTCCGGAACCGCTCGGAGACCGGCCGGTGTCCGTCGGCCACCAGCGGGAACTCCACGGGGAGGTGCACGAACACGTCGTACGTGCGCCGGGCGTGCTGCTTCATCACCGCGCCCATGTTGTCGATGACCTCCTCGTAGAAGGCCATCTCCGCCGTGCGTTCGCCGGGCGTCTCGACGGAGTCGTCGGGGTGGATCCCGACGAGCACGCGGACCTTGCCGTAGACCCATTCGTGGATGGAGGAGCCGTCGGAGATGAAGCCGTCCGTCAAGTGGCTCTCGTGGACGGCGCGTTCCGCGTACCGGCGGATGCCCAGCTGGAAGAGCTCGGGCGCCGTGCAGTCCTCCAGGCGCTTGCCGGGCAGGGCCTCCGGCAGGATCTCCCGCATCGTCTTGGCGTGCGTCCTGGGGATGCCGGTGAGGTGTGCCAGGGCGAGCGACGTGGTCGTCTTCCCGGACGAGTAGGTGCCGGATACGGCGATCTTCATGTGTGCCTCAAGTTCGGTGGGCGGCGGGCATGGCGCCGCCGGGCGGGTACCGGCGGCGGGCCGGCCGTGGTCAGTGGGGTCGCGCGGCGGACCGGGGCAGGCGGTGCGCGAGGGCGTACTCGGCGTGGATGCCCTGCACGTCACCGGCGAAGTCCGCGGTGCGCCAGGTGTCCCCGCCCATCGGCAGCGTCTTGTGCCGCACGATGGAGGTCGCCGCGACGAAGGGGTGGAGCATGGGCTGCAGGGGGCTCTGCGCGGTCATGTGGATGCGGCGCATCCAGAGCGTGTCGCTCTCCGCGCGGCCGATGCCGTCCAGTTCGTAGAGCAGCACCTGTGCCATCTGCGCCAGCACGATGGTGCTGTCCACCATGGACACGGCCTGCGGGAAGGCGCCGCCCAGGCCCGGGTCGGCCACCGCCCCCGCGTCCTCGTCGCGCACGGCGACCAGCGCGGTCAGCGCGGGCGTGCCGGCGGCTGTCGCGATGTCCTCGATCCGGTGCAGGCGCCGCTTGTACCGCTCCCCGTAGAAGCGGTGCTCCGCCGGGCCGAGCGCCTCGACGGCATCGGCGTACGTCGCCGTGCCCGTCCGGTGGTTGCCGGGCGGGTGCGCGATCTCGTACCGCACCTTGATCGAACCGACCCTGCACTGCAGCGTCGACACGGCGGCACGGGACAGCGGGTCGGCGACCGGTTCCGTGGTGACCAGCTCGGCCGAGACGGCGAAGTCGGCCAGCTCCTCCTGCGGGTTCGCCCCGGAGCGCATCTCGAAGCCGCGCAGCCAGGTCGCCCGGCGCTCCTCGGCGCCGAGGCCGTAGGCGTGCGCGAGCAGTACCTCGCACAGCTGGACGCCGATCACCAACGCGTCGACGCTGCTCAGATGCGGGCGGAGCGCTTCCTGGCCCGGCTTCGACGACCAGTCGCCCGGGTAGTGGAGGCCGACCGTGGCCCGCAGCGTGCCGGTGCCGGGGGCCGGCACGTCGGCCGTGAGAGCGGTGAGCGTGTGCCGGATGCGGCGGAAGCCCGCGCCGAAGAACCGGCCCTCACCCGGCCCGAGAAGGTCGTCCACCCCTCGGGGCCGTGTCTGCGCCTGCACGGACATGTCGCGGTGATTCCTTTCCGGAACAGCTGAGTTCCTGCGGACGAACGGGTATCTGCCGGGGCCGGACGGAGGTCCGGTGGCTGCGCACCGGTGCTCAGGCCGCGCTCACGTCGAGGACGGCCTTGCCGCGCAGCTGCCGGCCGAACAGGGCGTCCACCGCGTCGGCCGCCTTCTCCCACGGCGCGTGGTGGGCCACCTCCGGGCTCAGCCGGCCCTGTTCGAGGAGGTGGAGCAGGACCGCCATGTCGGCGCCGAGCCGGTTGCCGATGCGGAAGGAGACCAGGGACCGGCCGGGGCCGACGGTCGAGTACGGCGGGAAGACGGCGGCCTCGCCGGACGCGCAGCCGATGCTCAGCACCGTGCCCTCGGGGGCGAGGAGCTGGTACGCCGCGACCAGCTGCGGGCCGCCCACGGTGTCGAGCACCACGTCGACGGGCTCGGTGATGCCGTCGAGGCCGACGGTCACCTGGTCGGCGCCCAGCACGGCGAGCCCGCGCCCGCGCTGTTCGGCACCGACGCTCGCGATGACCTGCGCTCCGGACAGTGCCGCGAGCTGTACCGCGAACCGGCCGACGCCGCCCGAGGCCCCGGTGATCAGTACCCGGCGGCCCAGCAGGGGTCCGGCGGCGCGCAGCGCCCGCAGCGCGGTCACGCCCGCCACGGGCAGGGTCACGGCGCGGGCGAGGTCGACGGAGTCCGGGACCACGGCGAGTTCGTCCAGGTCGACCGCGCGCAGCTCGGCCCACGCGCCGCCCATCCCGTAGGTGAGCACCCGGGTGCCCACGGCGGGGCCCGACCCGTTCGCCGCCGCGGCGACCACGACGCCGGCCGCGTCCCAGCCCGGGATCGCGCCCGCGGGGAAGCGCGAGAGGAAGTGCAGCTCGCCGTAGTTGAGGGAGAGGTGGCGGACCTCGACGAGCACCTGGTCGGGCCGGGGCTCGGGCGCGTCGACGGTGGCGAGGGCCAGGCCGGCGGGGGCGTCGGGGGCGGGCATGAGGGCACGCATGACGAATGCCTTTCGGGAAAGGGCGGACGAACTGGGAAGGCCCCGGGAGCGAGCAGCCCTCGTGGCGGAACCACTGTGCGGAAGCCGCCTATCCGGGTTGTATCCGCCGTGCATCACGGACGTACTGCGCCCGCCGCAGGGGCGGTCGGGGCGGTCTCCGGGGCCTTCCCGAAAGCCTTTTCCGGCGCCCTTGTTTCGTATTGTTGCGCGACCCCGTAAAAGGGTTTACCTGGACGGTAAAGATTCTCCTGTGACCCTCGTCACGAGGGTTACTCGTCGGTAAGCAGTACGCTTTCGGCCGCCGAACTCGGCTGTCCAGAACGGGGGATACTGTGCATTCAGCTGCGCAAGAGAAGGTTTTTGATTTTCGAATTCTCGGGCCTCTTGAATTCCATGTTTCGGGCCGGCCGGTGCCCGTCCCGGGAGCCCGGCAGCGGGCGCTGCTGTGTCTGCTGCTGCTCGAATCCGGCCGGACCATGACCGCCGCCCGGCTCATTGACGGCATCTGGGGCGAGCGGCCGCCGGAGACGGCGGCGGCGCAACTGCGCATCTGCGTCTCCCGGTTGCGCAAGCTGCTCGCCGAGAGCGGTCTGCCGGGCGCCATCAGCACCGAGACCGGCGGATATCGCCTGTGCGTGCCCGAGGGGTGCGTGGACGTCCAGCGGTTCGGCGGGCTGCTGCGCGAGGCCGCGGACGCGGAGTCGGGCGGGCGCCGCACGGACGCCGCGGCGCTGCTGCGCGAGGGGCTGGCGCTGTGGCGGGGGCCCGCCGCCGACGGCCTGGAGAGCCCGGCTCTACGGGCCGCCGCCGCGCAGCTCGACGAGGAGCGCGTGGCCGCGCTGGAACGGTACTTCGACCTGGAGATCCACCTGGGCCGGCATCATCTGGTCATTCCGGAACTGATGTCCTGCGCGGCCGCTCATCCATTCCGCGAACAGCTGCATTCCCATTTGATGCTGGCGCTCTACCGGGCGGGCCGGCAGGTCGAGGCGCTCCATGCGTACCGCGAACTCAAGAGGCGTTTCGCGGACGAACTCGGCATCGAGCCGTCACTTCCGCTGCGCATCATGGAAACCAAGATTCTGGGACAGAATCCGGAACTCGGCGGCGGGGAATTCATGCAACGCCTCGCGGGGTGAAGCACCTCAGGCGGTGATACCGGCCTGGAAAACGTCGGTCGCCAGGTCCGCGTCCAGGCCGCAGGCCACGGAGGTGGTGAGCCCGCAGATGACGGCGCGCAGGTCCTCGACGGTGAGGGCCGGGCGCAGCGCGCCGTCCGCGATCCAGGTGCCGTGCAGGGCGACGAGGCGCGGCACCAGGTCGCTCTGCTTGGTGGGCCGCTGGTCCGCGGGGAGTTCGGAGAGCAGGGAGCGGAGCTCGGCGCCGCTGCCCTGGAACACGGCGGCCAGGCGGCGGAGGAACTCCCGGAGTGCCGCCGCCGCGCCGTCCTTCTCCAGGGTCTCCTCGGCGGCCGCGAGGCACCGTTCGAAGCGGCGTGCGGCGATGGCCCCGACCATGGCGTCCTTCGAGGCGAAGACCCGGTAGACCGTGGCCACGCCGACGCCGGCGCGCTCGGCGATCTGTTTCATCTGCACGTCCTTGCCGTGCCGGGTGAACAGCTCCTCCGCGATCTCGACGATCCGGTCCTGGTTGCGCCGGGCGTCCGCGCGCAGCACTTTGGTCGCCTTCGCCTCTGCGGCCGACATGTGACGCTCCTCACTTCCATCCGCACCTACGGAACCGGAACTCCGGTTCGGGTAAGTTCTCATCGGATCCGGAATTCGGGTTCTGGACAGGGTACTTACCCCCACGCGCGTGGGGCAACGAGATGTGAGGAGCCATGACCACGACGCAGACGGCGAGCACCGGCTCGCCCGCCGAGGCACCATCCGCCCGCCCGGGCGTGGCAACGGCCAGGCTCGTGGCGCTGGCCATGGGCTTCGTCATGGCCACGCTGGACGCCACCGTCGTCAACGTGGCGGGCGTGAGCATCAAGGACCGGCTCGACGCGAGCCTGTCCCAACTCGCCTGGGTGGTCGACGGCTACGTCCTCACCTTCGCCGCCTTCCTGCTCCTCGGCGGTTCCCTGGCCAACCGGGTGGGCGCCAAGAAGGCCTACTCGTGGGGCATGGGGCTGTTCGTCCTGGCCTCGCTGGCCTGCGGTCTGGCGCCCTCCGCCGAGGTGCTGATCGCGGCCCGGCTGCTGCAGGGCGTCGGGGCCGCGCTGTTCATGCCCAGCTCCCTCACGCTGCTCGTGCTCTCCTTCCCGGACAAGGCCGAACGGGCCCGGATGCTCGGCATCTGGACGGCGATCGTCTCCACCGCCACGGGGCTCGGCCCGGTGGTGGGCGGTGTGATGGTGGAACTCCTGGGCTGGCGCAGCATCTTCCTGCTCAACCTGCCCCTCGGGCTGATCGGCCTCGTCCTCACCGCGCGCCTGATCCCCGCACCGGACCCGGCGCCGGGCACCTCCGCCGTCACCGGTCATCTGCTCAGCTTCGCGACCCTCGCCGCGGCGTGCTTCGCGCTCATCGAAGGCGGGTCGTACGGCTGGACTTCGGCCGTCATCCTCGCGGCGGGCGCGGCGGCCGTGCTCTGCGGCGCGCTCTTCGTCGTGCACGAGCGGCGCGCCGGCACCCCCGTCATCCCGCGCGCGCTCTACGGCGACCCCCGCTTCTCGGCCGCCAACGCCATCGGGTTCCTGCTCAACGTCGGGCTGTTCGGCGGCTCGTTCATGCTGAGCCTCTACCTGCAGCAGGGGCGCGGCGCGTCACCGTTCGCCGCGGGCCTGCAGCTGCTGCCGGTCATGGCGGTGATCCTGGTGGGCAATCTGACCTTCTCCCGGCTCTCCCAGAAGTACACCGCCAGGAGCCTGCTGCTCGCCGGCTTCTCCGTGGCGGCCGTGTGCGCGCTCGCGCTGGTCACGGTCTCCGCCGCCATGCCGTACTGGCTGCTCGCCGGCCTCATGGTGATCGCGAACTTCTGCGTCGGCATGATTGTTCCGGCCTTGACCGCGTCGATGATGGAGGCGGCCGGGGCGCAGCAGGCCAATATCGCGGGCGCCGCGCTCAACGCCAACCGGCAGATCGGCGCGCTCGTGGGCATCGCCCTCATGGCCGTCCTGCTCGGCGGGTTCGACTCGGTCCACCGCGGTGCCGCCGCCTCCTTCCTCGTCATCGGCCTCGCGTACGCCCTCTCCGCGCTGCTCACCTGGCGGTTCGTCCGGACCCCCGCCGAGCCCGCCGCCTGACGCGCCCCGCCGTGCGGCCGGTGCTCCGCGCGCCGGTCGGAAGACCGGCCCGTTGCTTCTGTATTGCGGAATCAAGATTCCGAAATTTGTTGCACGGGTCGGTCAGTACGTCTACCGTCCTGCATCGGGGAGCCCGCGCGGCGGGTCGGACAGCAGAGGTGGCGGATGTCCTTCAACAGTGCGTTCGTCGCCTTCGCCCTGCTCGTGGCCGGTGTCGTCGGCGCCGCGGGGCTGCTGGCCCGCCGGTCGGCCCCCGCCGAACTGCCGCACCCCGCCGGCTGGGCACTCGCCGGGCGCGAGCTGGGCACCGGCCGCGTCGCCGTCCTCCTCGGCGGCACCGTCTACACGGCCTACACGGTCGTCGCCGTACCCGGACTCACCTACAGCACGGGCGGGTTCGGGCTCTACGCCCTGACGTACACCCTGCTCCTCACACCCGTCGCGCTGGTCGTGCTGCCCCGGTTCCGCGACCTGGCGAGCCGCCACGGCCTGGTCACCACCGCGGACCTGGCGCTCGCGCGGCACGGGTCGCACGCACTCGCGCTGGCGGTCGCGGTCACCGGGGTCGTGGCCGCGATGCCCTACCTCGCACTCCAGGCCGTCGGCCTGGAAGCCGCGCTGCGCGCCATGGGCGTCAGCCCCACGGGCGCGACCGGCGTGCTGTCCATCGTGGTGGTGTTCGCGGTCTTCTCCGCCGTACTGCTCCCCGGCGGACTGCGGCACGGTGTCGTCTTCGCCTGCTTCAAGGCCGCGTTGCTCATGGGAACCCTGGCCGTGGCGCTGTTCCTGGTCGCCCGGCACACGGCCGGCCCGCGACAGGTGTTCGCCGAGTCCGCCCGGCGGCTGGCCGCCGACCACCTCTCCCTGGTCACGCCGCCGAGCTCGTACTCCGCGTACGCCACGCTCGCCCTCGGCTCCGTCCTGGCGCAGCTGATGTACCCGCACCTGCTCACCGTGGCGCTGGCCGCGCGCAGCGCCGACACCGTCCGCCGCGCGACCCTGGCGCTGCCGCTGTGGACCGGCTCGCTCGGCCTCTTCGCCTATCTCGGCTTCGTGGCGCTCGCGCTGGGGGTGAAGACCCCGGCGGGCCACGCGGAACTGGCGGTGCCGGCGCTCCTCACCCGGCTCGTCCCGCACTGGCCGGCCGGACTCCTGCTGGGAGCCCTCGCCGTCGCGGCGCTCGTGCCGGCCGCGGTGATCTCCATCGGCATGGCGACCCTGGTGGCGCGCAACATCTACAGCGAGTTCTTCAACCCGACGGCGACCCCGAAGCACGAGGTGCGGGCGGCCCGGTTCGCCGCCGCCGTGCTCACCGCCGGTGCGCTCGCCTTCGCGCTGTCCCTCCCTCCGCAGGACGCGATCAACCTCCATCTGCTGGGCGGCGTCTGGATCGTCCAGACCGCGCCCGCCGTCGGCCTCGCGCCGTTCACCCGCTGGTTCCACCACCGGGCGCTGCTCGTGGGCTGGGCGGTGGGCATGGCGGTGGGGACGGGGATGACCGTGCGCGGCGGCTTCGCGTCCGTGACCTACGTCGGGATCGGCCCGGTCGGCCTTCCCGTGTACGTCGCCGTCACGGCGCTCGTGGTGAACCTGCTCGTGGCCGTGGCCCTGACCGTGCTGTTCGACCGGATCGGTGTGCCGCGCAGGAGCGAGGCCCTGACCGAGCCCGGCGCCCGGCGGCGCAAAGGCTCCCCGTTCGCCGTACGGGTCGACTGAACAGGAGCACAGGATGCACTCCCTCACCCATGAGATGCACGGTGGCCCGTCCGCCGGGGACTCCCCTGTGAACGGCTGCACGGCGGTGGACGACGGGCTGCCGGAGCCGGACCAGCCGTCCTCCCGGGAACCGCTCGACCTGACCGAAGCGGACCGGGACGCCGCCATCGCCCACCTCTTCGAGACGCACTATCAGGGCCTGCTCAGGCTGGCGGTCCTGCTCGGCTCCGCGGGCGAGGCCGAGGACGTGGTGGCCGAGGCGTACTACCAGCTGCACCGCCGCTGGCACCGGCTGCGGACCCCGCAGGCCGCACTCGGCTACCTCAGATCGACCGTGTGCAACCTCTCCCGTATGCGGCTGCGGCACCTGCGCGTCGTCAGGCGGTACGCCCAGCGGCACGTCGAGAGGGTGGTGCCGTCCGCCGAGAGCCAGGTCCTCGTGCGGGACGAACACCGGCTGGTGAACGAGGCGTTACGGTCCCTGCCGGGCCGTCAGCACCAGGTGCTCGTCCTGCGGTACTGGCTCAACCTCAAAGAGGCGGAGATCGCCCGGACCCTGGGCATCTCGACGGGCGCGGTGAAGGCCCACGCCTCCAGAGGCATGGCCAGGATGAGCCGGATCATGAAGGGAGCCGCCGGATGAACCGGACCCCGCCCTCCGCCGAAGAGCGGCTGCGCTCCGCGCTCCTGGGCGTCGCCGAGACCGTCCAGCCGTCTCCCGACGCCTACCGCCACGCCCGGCGGCACTGGCGGCGCAAGGAGTGGCGACGCCGCGCCGTCCTGGCCGCGGTCGTGCTGCTGCTCGCCGTCCTCGCCTGCGCGGCCGGTCTGTGGGCGCTCTCCGGAGCCGCCTCGGACGGACATGTGATCTTCGGGGGCGAGGTTACCCGCGAGATGCCCACAGGGCTGCCCTGATCAGCCGGTCCGCACGTGGCGAGGCCGGCACAGCGGAACAGCGGACCGGCATCGCGGAGCAATGGCCCGCGGAGGCCGCGTACCGGCCTCCCGTCACCCGTTCGGTGGAGTCGCGGCAGCGGGGTTTCCCCGCGTGGATCAGTGGTCACCGCCGTGCCCGTACGCACCGGACCCGTTTCGGTTCGGGGCGGGCGGTAACCCACGACGTATGGCACCGATATCGCGACCGGGGGGCCGGGAGGGCCCCACTCATCGCGCCGGCGACGGTCCCGGGGAGCCGACCGCCCGGGTACCCGCGGCGCGGCAGGAGGCAGGCGCGGCACCGACTCCGGGCCCCGACCCGCTGGTGAAGCGGCGGGAACCGGACGAGCTGACCGCCCTGCCGAAGAAGTCCTGGTGGGCCGTGCTGCGCGGCACGGTCAAAGAGGTCAAGGGCGATGAGCTGACCGACCGGGCCGCGGCGCTGACGTACTACGGGGTGCTGTCCTTGTTCCCCGCGCTGCTCGTCCTGGTCTCCCTGCTGGGGCTGGTGGGGGAGTCGGCCAGCCGCAAGGTGGTGACCACGCTCCAGCAACTGGCACCCGACTCCGTGCGACAGATCATCAGCAATGCCGTGCAGCAGTTGCAGGGCAACGCCGGGGTCGGCTCGCTGATCGCGGTGGTCGGCCTGCTGGGCGGTGTCTGGACGGCCTCGGGCTACGTGGCGGCGTTCATGCGCAGCTCCAATGTCGTGTACGACATGGCCGAGGGCCGCCCGATGTGGAAGGTGCTGCTGGGGCGACTGGGCCTTACGGTGGTACTGATGTTGCTGGCTCTCCTCAGCGCGCTCATCGTGGTCTTCACCGGCGGAATCGCCCGGCAGGTCGGCGACATGCTGGGCGTGGGAGCCATCGCGCTGACGGTGTGGTCGATCGCCAAGTGGCCGGTGCTGCTGATACTGGTCACGACGATGATCGCGATCCTCTACTGGGGCGCGCCCAATGTGAAGGGCCGCGGCCTGCGGTGGGTCACCCCGGGCAGCGCCCTCGCCCTGGTCATCTGGCTGGTGGCCTCCGGCGGATTCGCCGTGTACGTGGGGAACTTCTCCTCCTACAACAAGACCTACGGGACCCTCGCCGGCGTGATCATCTTCCTCGTCTGGCTGTGGATCACCAATCTGGCCATCCTGCTCGGCCTGGAATTCGACGCCGAGATGGCACGCGAACGGGCCGTCGCCGGTGGCCACCCCCAGGGCGACGAGCCGTACGTCGAGCCGCGCGACACCACCGCGTGGAGTGAGGAGGAACGCGAACGGGCCGAGAACCCGGGCGAAGTCTGATCCGCACAGGACGCGGCCAGGAAAGGCAGTTGATCGGTGATGAGTACTTCTGAGGACCGGGCGGTACGTCCCGGTACGTATCCGGACACGCCCCCGCGACCGCAGCACACCGAGGAGTCGGTGGGCGAGCTGGTCTCCCGCGCCTCGCATCAGCTCTCCCAGCTGGTGCGCGAGGAGATGCAGTTGGCGCAGGCGGAGATGGTGCGCAAGGGCAAACGATTCGGCATCGGCGGCGGGCTGTTCGGCGGCGCGGGCGTGGTCGGATTCCTCGCGCTGGAGGCGCTGGTGGTCACCGCGATCGCGGCACTCGCGCTGGTACTGCCGGTCTGGGCGTCGGCCCTGATCATTACCGGCGTGCTCCTCGCGCTGGCCGGGATCCTGGCGCTGGTCGGCAAGAAGGAGATCGGCCGGGCGACCCCGCCGACGCCACAGGAGGCGATCGCCGGCATCAAGGCCGATGTCGCCGAGGTGAAGGAGAAGGCGCACCGATGACCGAAACCCAGGGCAGGAAAGAGTCCGCTTCCCTCACGCCGGAACAGCTCCGGGAGCGTGTGGAGCACACCCGCGAGGAGCTGGGCCGGACGGTGGAGGAGCTGGCCGCCAAGGCGGACGTGAAGACGCGGGCGAAGGAGAAGGCCGGCGAAGCCAGGGCGAAGGTGCGGGGCAAGGCCGGCGACGCCAAGGCCAAGGTCCGGGGTGCCGTCGGGCATTCGCGCGCGCGGGCCCAGGACGGCTCGGCCCACGCCGCGGAGCGCGGCCCCGTCCCGGCACTGGCCGTGAGCGCCGCCGCTGCCGTCCTCATCTGGCTGCAGGTCCGCCGGCACGGCCGCGGTCACAAGGCCGGCGCCCGGACCGTCGCCGTCCGCAGCGGCCGCCCGCGCGGCCCGGTCGGGTCCCGCCGCTGCGGCAGCCGCACCAGGAGGTTCCGATGAACGCAGCGAAGGTCGTGTACACGCCGGTCGGCGTGGCACTGGGCGCCTGCAGCGGCATGATCGCGGGCGCGCTGTTCAAGCAGGCGTGGAAGCGCCTCGGGCACGAGGGGGACACCCCGAGCGCCAGAGACGAGGAGCGGACCTGGCAGGAAGTGCTGCTGGCAGCCGCGCTGCAAGGCGCCATCTTCGCCACGGTCAAGGCCGCGATGGACCGCAGCGGCGCCACCGCCACCCGCCGCCTGACCGGCACCTGGCCCGGCTGACGGCCGGGCTCCCCGGATGCGGGGCGGCCGCAGAGCTGATTCGCTGAAAGGGCCCGCGTCCTCCCGGGCGCGGGCGTCTCGGACGTGGTGTCTCGGACGGGCAAGGAGTGATCATGGGTATGGACGGTGAGGTCGGCGGCCGGATCCGGCAGATGCGGGACAAGGCGAAGGAGCTGTCGGAGGCCGCGGAGCGGACCGGCGATCCGCAGGACCGCAAGCGGCTCCAGGAGAAGGCCCGCAAGCTGGAGAGCCAGGCGGAGCAGGAGTCGAGCATGGGCAGCGGGGACATCTTCCCGATGCAGTGACCCGCGTACGGACATCGTGACCTCGTGCGGTCGCGTCCGCCCTCCCGTCCGCGGAGGGCGGACGCGTGCGTGAGCGGGGGCCGGCCGCGGACGGGCGGGCGGGACGCCGGACGGGCGGCCGGTAGGCTGGGGGGAGCGGTGATCCCCGGATCCCGCGCGGCGGTGGGGCCCGCCGTACCCGAACCGCGGCAGCGACGCCGCCAACGGTCCCTGCTTGCGACGCGCGCCGGCGCGCCGCGTGCCTGTGGCACGCGCGGCCGCCGGCGCCCCCGGCGAGTAGGAGACAGCACGTGCCAGAGCCCCACCCCACCACGCTGAACGAACCGGTCGACCCCGGCACCGGCCCGCGCGCCCCGAAGCGGACCGCCGTACGCGGACACCGGCAGGGCCCCGTCGTGGCCGCCGTCGCGCTCGGCGGTGCCGCCGGGGCCGTCGCGCGCTACGGTGCCTCGCTCCTGTGGCCCACGCCGCCCGGCGCCTTTCCCTGGACGACGCTGCTCGTCAACGCGCTGGGCTGCGCCGCCATCGGCGTCCTCATGGCGGTGCTCGCCGCGGCCCCGTCGGCGCACCGGCTGGTCCGGCCGTTCCTCGGCACCGGCGTCCTCGGCGGCTTCACCACCTTCTCCACGTACGCGGTGGACATCCAGCGCCTGGTCGAGCACGGCGAGGTCCGCACCGGCCTCGCGTACCTGACGCTGACCCTGCTCACGGCGCTGGCCGCGGTGTGGGCCGCGGCCGTCGCCACCCGGCGCGTCCTGTCCTGGAGGCAGCAGTGACCACCACCCGCTCCGCCCTCCGCCTCACCGTGTTCGTCGGTGAGAGCCACACCTGGCACCACCGTCCGCTGTACTCCGAGGTCGTGCACCGGGCCCATCGCGCGGGCCTCGCGGGCGCCTCGGTCTTCCGCGGCATCGAGGGGTTCGGCGCCTCCTCGGTGATCCATACGAGCCGGCTGCTGTCGTTGAGCGAGGACCTGCCGGTGGCCGTGGTGATCGTCGACGCCGAGGAGCGGATCCGGGCGTTCCTGCCGGAGCTGGAGGAACTGATGACCGAGGGGCTGGCCGTCGTCGACCCGTGCGAGATCGTGCTTCCGGGGACCCCGCGGCGGACGGCCGGCGGCGAGCCCGAGGGCGGCCGGGGCGGCGAAGGGGGCCGCACGCGGTGAACTGGCTGCTCGTGGTCGCCGGGGCCATGGTCGGGGCCCCGCTGCGCTACCTCACCGACCGCGCGGTCCAGGCCCGGCACGACACCGTCTTCCCCTGGGGCACCTTCACCGTCAACGTCGCCGGCTCCCTGATCCTGGGACTGCTGACGGGCGCGGTCGCCGCGGGCGCAGCCTCCTCACAGGTGCAGCTGCTGGTCGGTACCGGCCTGTGCGGCGCGCTGAGCACATACTCGACGTTCTCGTACGAGACGCTGCGGCTGGCCGAGGGCGGGGCCCGCCTCTTCGCCGCGGCCAACGCGGTGGGGAGCGTGGTGGCCGGCCTGGCCGCCGCCTTCGCGGGGGCGGCCGTCGCCCGGGCCGTCTGGGGATAGCCCTCCGAGGGGCGACCGCCGGCCGCCCCTCGGAAGCGGGACTCACTCGGTGATGTCGATCTTCCCATTGGAGGCGGCGGGCTCCGCGGCGGCCGGCGCGGGCACCGGGGCGCCCTGCCGCTCCGTGATCCCCTTCAGGAGACCCGCGAGGTCGACGCCGGTGGTGGAGCCGAGCAGTTCGACGCCCTGCGCGACGTTGTCGGCGACAGCGCGCGGCAGCCGGCCCGCGCCGTCCGTGGAGATCACGGTCAGCTTGTCCACGGCGCTCAGCGGCTCGGACGCCTTGCCGACGACGTCCGGCAGCACCTGCACCAGCATCTGCAGCACCGCGGCGTCCCCGTACTGCGCGAACGCGTCCGCCTTCTTGCGCATGGCCTCGGCCTCGGCGGAACCCTTCGCGCCGATCGCGGCGGCCTCCGCCTCGCCCTCGATGCGCACCGCCTCGGCGAGCGCCGCACGCTGCGCCTTCTCGCCCTCACCGGTGAGCCGCGCCCGCTCGGCCGCCGCCTCGGCTTCCTTGACCAGCCCGATCCGCCGGGCCTCGGCCTCCTGCTCGGCCTGGTAGCGGGCCGCGTCGGCGGGCTTGCGCACCTTCGTGTCCAGCTCGCGGTCGGTCAGCGCGGCCTGGCGCTGCGCCACCTTCTCCTGCTCGGTGAGGACTTCCTGCCGCCGTGCGGCCTCGGCCAGCGGCCCGGCCGCGTCGGCACGCGCCGCGGCCTCGTCCGTCTCGGCCTTGATCTCCGCCTGCCGCAGCGCGAACGTCCGCTGGGCGACGGCGATCTCCTCCTCGGCCTTCAGCCGGGCCTGTTCGGCCGCGCGCCGGGCCACGGCCTCGGCGATGTCGGCCTCCTGCCGGGCGCGGGCGGCCTCGGGCCGGCCGAGGTCCTCCAGGTACGAGCCCTCGGTGGTGATGTCGTGGATCTGGAAGGCGTCCAGCACCAGGCCCTGGCCCGAGAGGCTGGCCTCGGCCTCCTCGGCGACCTGCCCGGCGAACGCGGCCCGGTCCCGGATCACGTCCTCGACCGACATCCGGCCGACGATGGCCCGCAGCGCGCCGGAGAGCACCTCCTGCGTGAACCCGACGATCTCGTCCTGCTGCTGAAGGAACCGCTGGGCCGCCGCGCGGATGCAGTCCTCGGTGCCGCCGACCTTGACGATCGCGACGCCTTCGAGGTTCGCCTTCACGCCGCGCAGGGTCACCGCGCCGCGCACGGCCACGGGGATCTGCCGGCTGGAGAGTGCCAGGGTGAACTTCTGCTGGACGAACGGCACGACGAAGACGCCGCCGCCGACCACGACCTTCTGGCCGCTGTTGTCGGTGAACACCCGGCCCGTCTCGGGGTCGGTGGCCTTCTTGCCGCGCCGGCCGGTGACGATGAACGCCTCGCTGGGCCCGGCGACCTTGTAGCGCGTGATCACGACCAGCGCGAGGAGGACGATCAGGACGACGATGCCGGCCACCGCTGTCAGGACTGGATTCATGTGCATTCCCCCCTGCCCCCGTGGCACGGACGGCAGATCGGTTCGGTCGGAAAGTGGAGAGACTGGTGCAGCGGGAGAGAAGGAGGCGCGCGGAAGCGCGGGTCAGCGCTCGACGGGGCGTACCGCGACCGAGGTGGGGGAGAGCGTGGCCGCCACCCATACCTCGGTGCCGCGTTCCAGGGGCACTTCGCCCTTGGCCGCGAGTTTCACGGGCTGGCCCGCGAGCCGCAGCAGCACCTCGCCGTAGCCGTCGGCCGGGATGGCGGTGACCACCGATCCGGCCGTGCCGAGCAGATCGTCCCCCTGCGGGGTGGCCGCGGTCTGTCCGTGCCTCAGCGCACGGCACAACCGCCAGGTCAGCCAGCCGGCCGCGAGCCCGGCGAGCGTTCCGGCCGCCGCGGCGGCCCCGGCGCCGAGGCCGGTGGTGCCGAGGACGAGCGCGCCCACGAAGCCGAGCATGGACACGAAGCCGGCGACCACCGGCAGCGACAGCACTCCGTCGAGGAGGCCGTCGAGCACGCCGAGGCCGTCGAAGAGCCCTTCCAGTACGCCGTCGAGGACGAGCGAGAGGGCCAGCACCACAATCCCCGCGATGCCGAGACCGAGAAACCAGGCCATCGGAATACCTCCCCCGTTGCGCATTCTCTCCCTGGTCAGCCTCATATTGTCAGATATTGATCGAACAAGTCATTGCCGGAACCCGGCAATGTTTATGCGTTCTTGATGCCGGGTCACCGGCGGTTCGCGGCGCGCGTGGCAGCGGCACATGCCCCTTTCCACGGTCGGGCACGGCGCGTGACGATCGCGTGGCAGGATGCCCGTACCAGTACGGGGCGGGTGGGCCAATGGCAGACATCGAAGAGACTCTGCGGGACATCGTGCGCATCGACGGAGTGCTGGGCGCAGCCGTCGTGGACTACTTCAGCCGGCTGACGCTGGGCGCCGTGGGCAAGGCGGGGCCCGACCTGGAGAAGGCCGCGGTGGGCGATACCGATGTCGTGCGTGCCAAGCTCTTCACCCTCGAACTCCTCGGCTACCGCCAGGAACGCATAGAGGACATCCTCGTCACCCTGGACAGCGAGTACCACCTCATCCGCCCGCTCGTGCGCCGCCGGTACGAAGGCGTCTTCCTCTACCTGGTACTGGACCGCGCCCTGACGGACCCGGAGGTCGCCCGCGGCTGGCTCCGCACGATCGAGGACCGCCTGGAGCTCTGACCCGTCACGTGGTGCGGTAGCGCACCAGGAGCATGGCGGCGTCGTCGTGCAGGGGGCCGCCGGTGTGTTCCACGAGGTCCGCGCGGATGGCGTCCACCGCGGCCTGCGGGTCCGGTTCCTTGAGCAGTCCGGCCCGCTCGTCCAGTGGGTAGAAGCGCCCGTCGCCGTCCCGCGCCTCGGTTACCCCGTCGGTGTAGAAGAGCACTTGGTCGCCGGGGGCGAAGTCGACGTCGTACGGCTCCGGGCCGCCCTCCCCGTGTGCGGTGAGGCCGAGGGGGAGCGCCCGGCGCGGCGGAGTCAGGTACGCCACGGTCCCCTCCGGGCGGGCCACCAGGGGCGCGGGGTGGCCGTAGTTCAGCAGCGTCATCGTGGGGCCCGCGCCCGTCTCGGCGAGCACGGCGGTCACGAACTTCTCGTCCGGCAGGTCCCGTTCCAGGGCGCGTTCGAGCCGGGCGCCGACGGCGGCGAGGTCCGGCTCGTCGTACGCGGCCTCGCGGAAGGCGCCGACGACCACCGCGGCCGTCTCCACCGCCTCCAGGCCCTTGCCCTGTACGTCCCCGATGAGCGCCCGCACGCCGTACGGCGAGGCCACGACCTCGTAGAGGTCCCCGCCGATGCGCGCCTCGGCGACCGCCGAGGTGTAGGAGACGGCCACGCTCAGCCGTCCCGCGCCGCGCGGCACGGGACGCAGCAGGACGCGCTGCGCGACCTCGGCGATGGAGCGGACGTTCGCCAGCTCCGCCTCCCGGCGCCGCCGCATCACCGCGGCCGCCACGCCCGCGACCGTGACCCCGGCGACCGAGAGGAGCGCGGTGTAGCCGCGCTGTCCGGCGAACAGTCCGTCGTACACCCCGAGGACGAGGCAGAGGACGAAGGAGACCACGCCGATCAGGGCGGTCCGCCGCCAGCTGCCGGTCAGTCCGGCGAAGGCAGGCCCCAGGGAGACCAGCGGGAGGAAGCCGGCGTCCGGTCCGGCCGTGAGGTCCACCAGTGCGACCAGGGCCATCACCGCATAGGGGAGGGCGCCGAGGGCCGCCGTGGCGGGATGTACGCGCCCGCTCACCGCTCGTTCCGCTCCGCAGTTCGCTCCACGCGCATCCGCTCCTGCTCGTCAGTCCTCTCAGTGGGGGCGGCCGCGGGGATCGGTTTCACCCGGGGCCGCCGCCAAAGTTACTTTAAGCAACATTTGCACAGTCGAACCAACACATATCCTCCACCGTTACCGAACCGAGGCCGAGATCCCGCCGGGCCGGTGGGGCGTCCGCGGCCCGGCCGCCCGCCCTGCAGGCGGACGGCCGGACGCAGGAGGTACCCGTCAGACGGTGCGGATCGCCGGGTCGCTCACGCCCGCCTCACCGGTCTCCACATGGCCGGCGAACCGGCGGAGGTACGCGGTGTCGGCCTCGGACGTCACCGTCAGGTCGTACCAGCGCTTGGAGGGGCGCAGGTCGACGGTGTGCGTGACGGTGGCGCCCGCCCGGACCTTGAAGGTCTGCGCGGGGCTGCCGTACGCGTCGGCCAGGGTGAGGTCCGCGTCGGTGCGGCCCGGGTTGGTGAACGTCAGTGTCACGTTGCCGGTGGTGGCGTCGTGGCGTGCGGTCACCTCCGGGCCCGCGGTCTTCCCCGGGCCCTTGAAGACGCGCAGGAACCCGTTCGGGCCGAAGACCGAGAGGTCGTACACGTCCTTGGAGTAGGCGGTGTTCCAGGTGTCGGAGACCGGCTTGCCCGCGGCGGCGGTGTACGTCCAGGGGCCGTCGCCGCGGTTCGCGGCGGAGACGTAGAAGGCGGCGCCGGCCTTGTCGCCCCCGCTGAGGGTGAGCGTGTACTTCCCGGCCGCGGCGTCGGCCCTGCCGTCGGCGTACGGGGCGTAGGGCAGCGCCCGGGACGGGCGGGAGCCCTTCTCCTGGCGGGGCAGGGACGGGTCGGCGGGCGGCTTGGGCACGTAGTCGTCGTGCCGGTCGCCGTCCGGCGGGCGGTAGCCCTCGGTGTCCGGCAGCTCGGTCGGCCGCGCGTCGGGGTTGGCGAAGTCGAAGGCCGAGGTCAGGTCGCCGCAGACGGCGCGCCGCCAGGGCGAGATGTTCGGCTCGTGGACGCCGAAGCGGCGCTCCATGAAGCGGATGACCGAGGTGTGGTCGAAGGTCTCCGAGCAGACGTAGCCGCCCTTGCTCCAGGGCGAGAGGACCAGCATCGGCACGCGCTGGCCCAGCCCGTACGGGCCCGCGGCGTAGCCCTTGCCGCCCTTGTAGAGGTCCGGGCCGACGTCCACGGTGGAGAGGCCCTGGGAGGCGGAGGACGGCGGGTACGGCGGCACGACGTGGTCGAAGAAGCCGTCGTTCTCGTCGTAGGTGAGGAACAGCGCCGTCCTGCTCCACACCTCCGGGTCGGAGGTGAGCGCGTCCAGCACCTGGGAGACGTACCAGGCGCCGTAGTTCGCCGGCCAGTTGGGGTGCTCGGTGAACGCCTCCGGCGCCACGATCCAGGAGATCTTCGGCAGCTTCCCGCCCTTGACGTCGGCCTTGAGCTGGTCGAACATGCCGTCGCCCTGCTTGATGTTCGTACCCGTGCGGGCCTTGTCGTACAGCGGGTCGCCGGGCTTGGCGTTGCGGTACTGGTTGAAGTACAGCAGCGAGTTGTCGCCGTACGTGCCCCGGTACGCGTCGTCGATCCAGCCCCACTTGCCGTCCGCGTCGAGCCCGTCGCCGATGTCCTGGTAGATCTTCCAGGAGACGCCGGCCTTCTCCAGCCGCTCGGGGTAGGTGGTCCAGCCGTACCCGGCCTCCTCGTTGCCGAGGACCGGACCGCCGCCGGCGCCGTCGTTGCCGGTGTAACCGCTCCACAGGTAGTAGCGGTTGGGGTCGGTGGAGCCGATCAGCGAGCAGTGGTAGGCGTCGCAGACGGTGAAGGTGTCGGCGAGCGCGTAGTGGAACGGGATGTCCTCGCGCGTCAGATACGCCATCGTGGTCGCCGACTTGGCGGGTATCCACTGGTCGTACTTGCCCTCGTTCCACGCCTTGTGGCTGCCGGCCCAGTCGTGGTTGAGGTCCTGGATGAACTGCAGACCCAGGTTGTCGGCCTCCGGCCGGAACGGCAGTACCTCCTTCGTGCCGTCCGACTGGTGCCACACCGGCTTGCCGCTGGGCAGATTCACGGGCCGCGGGTCGCCGAAGCCGCGTACGCCGCGGAGCGAGCCGAAGTAGTGGTCGAAGGACCGGTTCTCCTGCATCAGGACGACGATGTGCTCGACGTCCTCGATGGTGCCCGAGCGGTGCTGGGCCGGGATCGCGGCGGCGCGGGCGAGGGAGCCGGACAGCGCGGTGAAGGCGGCGGTGCCTCCGGCGAGTTGCAGGAAGCGGCGGCGGTCCAGATGCGGCATGGGCAGGTGACCTCTTCGTCGGTGGGGGGTGGACGAGGCGCATGGTGCGCAGGGCAATTCTTGCGGCGTACGAGGACGCAGCGAAACCCCGTCTCACGATCATTGCGTGACGAAGAGATGCCGATGACCCGACCGTGGGGCGAACGGCCCGTGCTCGGGGGGCGACGGTCAGGCGCAGGCGGCTGTCCGTGTGCCGGCGGACGACGGCCGCTGAATGATGGCCGCTCCGGGACAGGCGCTCTGCTGGAGAGAGAAATTCAGGTGAGTGCCCACGGGGAAATGGGCCGGCCGCGATATTCACCCGTCCGGCGGAACGGGCGGGCATGACCGAGAGCGGCCGGTCACGTTTTCCGTGAGCGGCCGCTCAGGGGGCGGGTGGCGACACCGCGGCCCGCGGTGTCAGCCGTTACCGAAGGAGCCGCTGTGGCCTTCCTGCCATTTCGGGGGTTCGCCGTCGGAGGGGCGGGTGCCGCGGGTCTGGTCGAACTCGTACGGCATTCGACGGTGACCGTCGGCGGTCACTTCGTCACCCGTACGCATTCCCGTTTCGTACCCGCCTGCCGTAGGCGTGCTGGGCTGATTCGGGGCCGGCTGAGAACGTCGGCGCTTGCGCCGCAGGCCGTATCCCACGGCGCCGATGAGCAGGAGCACGACGACGAGGCCCACCACGAACGGACCGATGCCGACGAGCAGGTCTCGGTTGGGAGCCGCCAAGGACTCGTAGCTGGTCATGTCCGCCGGGTACCCGCGGGAACCGGAATCGACACGTGTCACACATTTGGACCAGCGCGGAATTCCGGGGCCGGGACCGGAGGTACGCCGGGCGGTACCGGAGTGACCCCCGTCGAAGCAGTAGGACGAGCGGTGCACAAAGCCGTGTCCGCGTGCGCCGGGCGGCGAAGTGAGAAAATGTGGGCAGCGAACCGAGGGTTCGCCGCCGGGCGGTCCCGGGCCTGTTCGGGTGCCTGGCCGAGGGATTCGGAAACGAGTGTTTCAGTCGGAAAGTAAAAACTCTCCGGCGGTCGGGGCACGGGCGGTCATGCACATTCGTTCATGGCGATTCCGCCGGTGCCGGAATCCCGACCGGAAGGGAAGAGCCATGGCTGCCTCCACCGCGCTCCGCCGCCATCCGGATACCCCGGACACCGACGCCGCATTCGCCCGAATGGCCACGCTTCCGGACGGCCCGGTCAGGAAGCGGCTGCGCGAGGAGATCGTCTGCGGCTGGCTGCCGATGGCCAACCGGCTCGCCCGCCGCTACAGCGGCCGCGGCGAGACCGAGGAGGACCTGCGGCAGGTCGCCGCGGTCGGCCTGCTCAAGGCCGTCGACCGGTTCGACGCCGCCTCGGGCACGCCCTTCCCGGCGTACGCGATCCCCACCATCCTCGGTGAGCTGCGGCGGCACTTCCGGGACGACCTGTGGGCCGTCCATGTGCCCCGCCGGACCCAGGAGCTGCGGGCCACCGTCCACCAGGCGCGCGAGCAGCTGGAATTCCGCAACGGCACCGCCACCCTCACCATCGGCGACCTGGCCGAGCACACCGGGCTCTCGAAGGAGGACGTGGTGCTCGGGCTGGAGGCCCAGGGCGCGTACACCGCGCTGTCGCTGGAGTGCCCCATGAGCACGGACGCGGGCCACTCCTTCCACCTCGCCGACTTCCTGGGGGACGAGGACCCGGAGCTGGAGCTGGTCGAGGAGCGGCTGTGCGCGGCGCCCGTCCTGCGGGCCCTGCCGCAGCGCGAGCGGATCATCCTCTACCTGCGGTTCTTCCGTGACATGACACAGAGCCAGATCGCCGAGGAGGTCGGCATCTCGCAGATGCACGTCTCCCGCATCCTCCAGCGCTGCTGCCGGCTGGTGCGGGTCGAGGTGACACCACGGGCCTGAGGGGCACTCGGCGGCGGTGCCCGTCACCGACCACGTTCAGGGGTGGAGAACAGCGATGAGAGACGAGCGGACCGGGCCCGGACTGCCGCAGGACCGGGGGCCGGTCTCGGCAGCCATGACCGGCGCGCTGCGGGACGGCGGCCCGCCGGCCGTGGAGGACGACGCGGCCGCCGCGGCGGATCCGTACGGCGACGACCTGCAGCTGGCGCTGTACGTGGCGTACGAACTCCACTACCGCGGCTTCGCGGGCGTCGACCCCGAGCGCGAATGGGACCCGGAGCTGCTGCGCTTCCGGGCCGTACTGGAACGGCGCTTCCTCGACGCGCTGCGGGCCGACGCCACCGTGCACACGAGCGCGGCGGACGCCCTGGCCGGGCTGCTCGTCGAACCGGTCGGCGGAGACGGCGTCTCCCCTGTACTGGAGCGCTCCGGCACCCGCTCCCAGCTGCGCGAATACGCCGCCCAGCGGAGCCTTTACCACCTCAAGGAGGCCGACCCGCACGCCTGGGTGCTGCCGCGGCTGTGGGGCCGGGCGAAGGCGGGCATGGCGGCGGTGGAGTTCGACGAGTTCGGCGGCGGGCGGCCCGAGCGGGTGCACGCCCGGCTCTTCGCCGACCTGATGACGGACCTCGGCCTGGACACCACGTACGGGCGCTACCTCGACGCGGCCGGCGCGGAGATGCTGGCCGTGGTCAACCTGATGTCCCTCTTCGGGCTGCACCGGGCGCTGCGCGGGGCGCTGGTCGGGCACTTCGCCGCGGTGGAGGTGGCCTCCTCGCCCGCCTCCCGCCGGCTGGCCGGGGCGATGCGACGGGCCGGCGCGGGCCCGGCGGCCGAGTTCTTCTACACCGAGCACGTCGAGGCCGACGCCGTGCACGAGCAGGTCGTCCGGCACGAGGTCGTCGACGGTCTGCTGGCGGCCGAGCCGCATCTGGACCGGGACATCGCCTTCGGGATCGACGCCACCGGCTTCCTGGACGACCGCTTCGGCGAACGGCTCCTGAGCGCCTGGCGGGCGGGGGAGTCGTCGCTGCGGGTGGCCATCGAACCGGACCTCGTCCACGTGCCGTGACGCGGCCCGGTGCCGGGCCGCGTCACGGTGCCGGGCCGCGCCGCCCCGTACCGAGCTGGTGAAAGAGAGTTATCCGGGTACTCCTGATTTGTGCCTTTGATAACGCTTCCCGGGGTCTACGCCCCGCAGGACGACACGGCCCTGCTGGCCGACGCGCTGCGCCAGGAGCCGCTGGAGCCGGGCGCGCGGGTGCTGGACATCGGTACCGGCACCGGTGCCCTGGCGCTCGCGGCCGCCCGGCGCGGCGGCGCGGTCACCGCCGTCGACATCTCCCGGCGCGCGGTCTTCGCGGCCCGCCTCAACGCCCGCCTCGCGGGCCTGCCCGTACGCGTGGTGCGCGGCAACCTCCTCGCCCCCGTGGCGGACCGCTCCTACCGGCTGATCCTCACCAATCCGCCGTACGTCCCGGCGCCCGCCGCGGTGCTGCCCCGGCGCGGCAGCGCGCGGGCCTGGGACGCCGGGCACGACGGACGGCTGCTGCTGGACCGGATCTGCCGGGACGCGCCGGGCCTGCTCGCGCCCGGCGGCGTGCTGCTCATGGTGCACTCGGCGCTCAGCGGCACCGACCCGACGCTGCGGACGCTGCGCGCCGCGGGGCTGGACGCCGTGGTGGTCGAGCACCGCTGCGTGCCCTTCGGGCCCGTCCTGCGGTCCCGGCAGCGCTGGCTGCACAGCCGGGGCCTGGTGGCACCGGACGAGGAGAAGGAAGAGCTGGTGGTGATCCGTGCCGAGCGAAGGACATGACTCCGGGGCGCAGAGTGAAGCGCCCGGTTCCCGTGCGGGGGCGTCCGGCCCGGCAGCGGCCGGGGACGTCCGCCGCGTCACCTTGGAGAAGGACGGGCCGATGCTGGTGGAGGGCCCGGTCGAGGTACGGCTGGAGGACGGCGGCGTGGTCGCCTCCGACCGCTTCTGCGTGGCCCTGTGCAGGTGTCGCCGCAGTCGCCGGTACCCGTGGTGCGACACCAGCCACCGGCGGCGCAAGCGCGACGGCTAGCCGACCCTCCACGCGACAACAGAGAAGGGCGGGCGGTCCGAGGACCACCCGCCCTTCCTCATGTCCCCGCGGCGCGCTCAGCGGCGCAGCGGCGGGCGGTTCCGGTGCCGGTGGGCGGCGACCGCCTCGATGAAGGCCTGCGCGAACTGCTCACTGGCCGGGCCGACCGGGTGGTGCGTGACGACACCCTCGTCGGACACGGTGTGCTCGTGCTCGTCCGCCGTGCGCAGCCGGGCCGGGTCCAGCATCTTCAGCAGGTCGATGCCGGTGCCCAGCGCGGCGATGGCCTTGCCGTGCCGGTAGGAGTCCCGGACGAACTTCAGCACCGCCGGGTCCTGCGCCGTACGGGGCACGGAGGCCGGGTCGCCGGGGAGCACCACCGCGTCGTAGAGGACCGAGGCGACGGTGGGCAGCGCGCGGTCCACCGGGTGGGTGACGCCGTCGGAGCCGGTGAACTCGCCGTCGTGCGGCGCGAGCACCTCGACGTTCGCGCCCTGCGCGGTGAGCGCGGAGCGGATCGTGTCGACCTGGTCGGCGTCCACGCCGTCCGAGACGAGGACGGCGATCTGGCGGGTGGCGATCGAGCCGTCACCGCGGTTGTTCTCGAAGCTGAGCGCGGGGGACGGCGTGACGTCCGGGGTCTCCTGGCGCTCGGGCGGGGCCACGCCGATCCCCTCGGCGACCGCCACGGCGAGCGTGTGGTCGACCCGGGCCAGCTGGGCGACGGTCCGCTCGCGGATCTCCTTGGTGTTCACCTTGCCCAGTTCGAAGCGGAACGCCTCGATGATGTGCTGCTGCTCCCACTCGGTCATGGACTTCCAGAACATCGCGGCCTGGCTGTAGTGGTTCTGGAAGCTGTCGCTGCGCCGGCGGATCTTGTGTCCGGCGACCTTCTCGGTCAGGTGCCGGAAGGCGGACTCGTCGGCGCCGGCCACCGCGGGGCAGCCGCCGGCCAGGGAGTTCTTGGTGTAGCTGGTGGTGCCGCGGTGGATCTCGCCCTGGTGGAAGCCGTCGCGCTGGTTGTTGCGGACCGGCGAGACCGGCCGGTTGACCGGGATCTGCGCGAAGTTCGGGCCGCCGAGGCGGAGCAGCTGAGTGTCCAGGTAGGAGAAGTTACGGGCCTGGAGCAGCGGGTCGTTGGTGAAGTCGATACCGGGGACCACGTTCGCCGTGTGGAAGGCGACCTGCTCGGTCTCGGCGAAGAAATTGTCGGGGTTGCGGTTGAGGACCATCCGCCCGATCGGCCGGACCGGCACCTGCTCCTCGGGAATGATCTTCGTGGCGTCGAGCAGGTCGAAGTCAAAGTTGTGCTCGTCCGCCTCCGGGACCAGCTGTACGCCCAGCTCGTACTCCGGGTAGTCGCCGGCCTCGATGCAGTCCCACAGGTCGCGGCGGTTGAAGTCCGGGTCGCGGCCCATCGTCTCCTGCGCCTCGTCCCACACCAGGGAGTGCACGCCGAGCTTGGGTTTCCAGTGGAACTTCACGAAGGTGCCGCGGCCCTGCGCGTCCACGAAGCGGAAGGTGTGCACCCCGAAGCCCTGCATCATGCGGTAGCTGCGGGGGATCGCGCGGTCCGACATCAGCCACATGATCGTGTGCAGCGTCTCGGGCTGCAGCGAGACGAAGTCCCACAGCGTGTCGTGGGCCGACGCGCCGGTCGGGATCTCGTTGTGCGGCTCCATCTTCACCGCGTGCACGAAGTCGGGGAACTTGATGCCGTCCTGGATGAAGAAGACCGGGAAGTTGTTGCCGACCAGGTCGTAATTGCCCTCGGAGGTGTAGAACTTGGTCGCGAAGCCGCGTACGTCGCGCACCGTGTCGGCCGAGCCGCGGGGCCCCTGGACGGTGGAGAAGCGGACGAACACCGGCGTCCGCACGCTCGGGTCCTGCAGGAACGCGGCACTGGTGAACTCCGCGCACGACTCGTACGGCTGGAAGTAGCCGTACGCGCCCGAGCCGCGCGCGTGGACCACGCGCTCCGGGATCCGTTCGTGGTCGAAGCGGGTGATCTTCTCGCGGAAGTGGAAGTCCTCCATCAGCGTGGGGCCGCGCTCGCCCGCCTGGAGGGAGTCATCGGTGTGGTCGACGGGCACGCCCTGGTCGGTGGTCAGCGGGCCGTCGCTCGCGTCGTGCGCGTAGTACCGCTCCCGTTGCTCCTGCTTCTTGTCCGCCATCTCTGAAGGCTCCTTCCCGCTCCGCGCCGTGCTGGAGTCGCCGACGAGGGCTTCTGGGCATGTGTCTCGGCTCGCCAGGTAACCGTTATCCGAAGCGGAGAAACCTCACTGGACCAGAAGGGGGAGCGCCGCAACCCGTGAGATTACGTGCCTGTGGCGTGACCGGAGGGGCCCGAGAGACAGCAGAACCGCAGTGCAGCCGCAGTGAAGACGAACTGCATGAACAGTGGCATACAGGGCACCCCGGAGAGTGATGCACTCACCGCAGCGACGATGCCTTTGGAGAGCGGAAACCCACGGCCCGCGAGGCCCGCCTCAGCGGTCCCCGTACCTGGTGAACGCCCCATTCCGAGGAGGATGCGCCATGCGACTCTCGCTCCTGCAACCGATCGTCGAACGACCCGGCCCGTGGGCGTCCGTCTATGCCGATGTCAGCCATGGCACGGAGGACGCGGCCAAGCAGCAGGAGCTGTCGGCACGCAACGCGGCCGACCAGCTGTCGGCGCTCGGCGCCGACGAGGCCACCTGCCGTGCCGTGTACGACTGCCTGACCACGCTCGGCCGTCCCGGTCAGCCGCTGGCCCACTCGGGCCGCGCGGTCTTCGCCACCCGCGGCGAGGTCGTCCTGGACACCCCGCTGGCCGGGCCGCCCGTCACCCGCGGCGCCACCTGGTCGCCGGTGCCCCGGCTGGCCCCGCTGCTGGACGCGCTGGGCGAGAACCCGGTGTGCCTCGTGGCGTACGTGGACCGGACCGGCGCCGACTTCGAGCTGCGCAGCGACACGGCGCGGGACAGCGCGGGAAAGGTCAGCGGCGACGACTACCCCATCCACCGGACCGCGAGCGGTGACTGGTCCGAGCGCCACTTCCAGCTCAAGGTCGAGAACACCTGGGAACACAACGCCGGTGAGATCGCCGAGGCCGTGGCCCAGGCGTTCGAGCACTCCGGCGCCGACCTGATCCTGCTGGCCGGGGACGCCCGCGAGCGCCGCTCCGTGCGCGACCGGCTGCCCGAGCAACTGCGCGCCGTGGCGTACGAGAGCGAGCACGGCGGCCGGGCCCGGGGCGCCGACAGCACCCGGCTGGAACGCGACATCGCCCACGTCCGCGCCGGCCTCGAACTCGACCACACCGAGGACGTCATCCAGCGCTTCCAGGCCGGCAGCGGCCGCAGCAACGGCGAGTCCGACGTCACCGCCGGTGTGCCCCAGCTGATCGAGGCCGCCCGCGAGCACCGCATCGACACGCTGCTCATCAGCTCCGACGGCGGTGACGCCGGCCGCCAGGTCTGGGTCGGCCCCGACCCCGACCAGCTGGCCGCGCGCGGCTCGGAGATGCAGTACCTGGGCGAGGTGCACCCGGCCCCGGCCCGCGCCGACGACGCGCTGCTGCGGTCCGCCGTGGCCGGCGGCGCGCAGGCCGTGATGCTCCACCGCACCGATGAGATGCCGCCCGGCGGGCTCGGCGCGCTGCTGCGCTGGTCCACTCCGGTGACGCACTGACCGAACCGGTTCCGCGGCCGGGCGTTAGGGGCGGAGCCCCGCGGGCACCCGTGGGACGCCGGCGGGTCGGCGGGCAGGCGCACTGCCCCCGCCCCCGCCCTGGCGCGACGGCCGCCCGCACTCGCTGGAGGATCCGTGACCACGCCGCAGCCGCCGGGACGCCCCGGCCCCACCACGCCCGACCCGGTGCCTCCGACGCCAGGCCCGGGACCGGGATCGCCCGGACCGGAGCCCGGCCCCGCACCCGGGCCGGTGCCCGCACCCGGCCCCGACCCGGTGCCCCCGGCGCCGTCCCCCGGCCCCGAGCCGGACCCGGTACCGCCGAACCCGGCACCCCCGACGCCGGGCCCGGAGCCCGGCCCCGCCCCCGACCCGCTACCGCCCCCGCACACCCCCGAGGAGTCCGGACCGAAGGGCTGACGCCCGTTCGCCGGGCCCCCGGCGAGGAGGAGACCGCCGATGCCCCAGGGCCGGACCGTCGTGGTCACCGGAGCGAGCGCGGGCGTCGGCCGCGCGGTCGCCCGCCAATTCGCCCTCCGGGGTGCGCGCGTCGGGCTGCTGGCGCGCGGGCAGGCCGGGCTGGAGGCCGCCGCCCAAGAAGTGGCGGCGGCCGGCGGCCGGGCCCTGGCGGTGCCCACCGACGTGGCCGATCCGGCGCAGGTCGAGGCCGCCGCCGACGCGGTCGAGGCGGAGTTCGGGCCCATCGACGTCTGGGTCAACTGCGCCTTCGCCGGGGTCTTCGCGCCCTTCACCGAGGTGCGCCCGGAGGAGTTCAAGCGGGTCACGGAGGTGACGTACCTGGGCTACGTGCACGGTACGCGGACGGCGCTGGCCCGGATGAAGCCGCGCGACGCGGGCACGATCGTGCAGGCCGGCTCCGCGCTGGGCGAGCGCTCCATCCCGCTGCAGTCCGCGTACTGCGGCGCCAAGCACGCGATCCTGGGCTTCACGTCCTCGGTCCGCACCGAGCTGCTGCACGACCGGAGCAACGTACGGATCACGGTCGTCCAGCTGCCCGCCCTCAACACCCCGCAGTTCTCCTGGGTGCTCTCCCGGCTGCCGCGCCGTCCGCAGCCGGTCCCGCCGATCTACCAGCCGGAGGTCGCCGCGCGCGGCATCGTGCACGCGGCCGCGCACCCCCGCCGCCGGCAGTACTGCGTGGGCGGCTCCACCCTGGTCACGGTGCTCGCCAACCGGCTCGTCCCCGGTCTCCTGGACCGCCATCTGGCGCGTACGGGATACGAGGCGCAGCAGACGGACCAGGAGTCCCGGCCGCCGGGCCCGGACAACCTCTGGAAGCCGGTCGACAGCGCGGACGGCCGGGACCACGGCGCCCACGGCTCCTTCGACGACGCGTCGCACGGACGCTCCGCCCAGCTGTGGGCCACCGAGCATGCCCGCGCCCTGATCGCGGCCGCCGCGGCCGGTGCGCTGGCCGCCGCCGGGATCGTGCGGGCGACCAGGAATCCGAGGAGCTTGTGATGACGGAATACGGCTATTTCCTGTCCTGCGAGGAGCACGACCCGCGCGATCTGGTGGAACAGGCGCGGATGGCCGAGCAGGCCGGATTCACCTCGCTGTGGATCTCCGACCATTTCCACCCCTGGAATGACGAACAAGGGCAGTCGCCTTTCGTCTGGTCGGTGATCGGCGCGCTTGCCGAGGCCACGTCGCTGCCGGTCGAGACCGCCGTGACCTGCCCGACCAAGCGGCTGCACCCGGTGATCACGGCACAGGCGGCGGCCACCAGCGCGGTCCTGCTGGACGGCCGGTTCCGGCTCGGCGTGGGCAGTGGCGAGGCGCTCAACGAACAGGTCGTGGGCGGCGAATGGCCGCAGACCTCCGTCCGGCTGGAAATGCTGGAAGAAGCGATACAGGTGATGCGGTCGCTCTTCGAGGGCAAGGAAGTCAGCCACCACGGAAAGCACTACACCGTGCAGAACGCGCGGCTCTACACCGTGCCCGAGGAACCGGTGCGAATCGATGTCTCCGGCTTCGGCCCGACCGCCACGGAACTGGCCGCCCGGATCGGCGACGGATTCATCACCGTCGCGCCGGACGCGGACGCCATCGAACGGTTCCGGCGGGGCGGCGGCGGTGGCAAACCGGTGCACGGCGGCCTCAAGGTCTGCTGGGGGACCGACAAGGAAGAAGCCATCAGCACCGCGCACCGGCTGTGGGCCAACGAACAACTGCCGGGCGAACTGGGACAGGTACTGCCGACCCCGCGCCATTTCGAGCAGGCCTCGACCCTGGTCACCCGCGATCAGGTGGCATCCGCCGTGACCTGCGGCGATGACGCGGACGCGCATGTCGCGGCGCTCAGTGAGTACGCGAACGCGGGATTCGACACCGTCTATGTGAACCAGATCGGGCAGGACCAGCGCGGATTCTTCGACTTCTATCGCACAAAGGTATTGCCGCAGCTGAAGGACTGAACCGGCAGGCCACCGGGAAGTAAACCCGCGGGGCGAATCCGCGTCGAATGCCGTGTGGCGGCGGGCCCTGCGGTGGCGGGGTATCGGCCCGCCGCCCTACCGTGGAATTCCCCCGAGCACGAGTGACCGGATTTCCGAACGGCACGTCAATGCTGCGGACCACGTGTGGGCAGATGCATTCCCTGCCGGTGCGGCGCGCCGGCCCGGCCGTTCAGGAGCAGTGATGACGAGTCCTCCCCGGTCTTCCTGGTGCACTCAGTCGGGTGGCGGTGCCGTGGTGCTCCGCCCGCCGGAGTTCGACTGCGCCCGCGTCACCCAGACCCGTGAGGAGATGCTCATCCTCCTCAACCGGGGCGCGGCGAGCCTCCTGGTGGATCTCGGGGCCTGCTCCCTGGTGTGCGCCTGCTGCGGGGTGCCGGCGCTGATCCGGGTCTTCCGGCGGGCCCGGGCGCTGGGCACCGCCTTCCATGTCATCGCGCCGCGGGACGACCGGGCCCGGCGGGCGCTGGAGGATGCGCAGCGGGTGAGCCGGGAGCCGTTTCCGCTGGTGTCCACGACCGAGGCATAGGGACATCCCTCGGGGCGCGCACGATGTCGTGCGCGCCCCGATGTGCTGCGATGCGCCAGTGGCGCGGCTCAGTACGGCCGGGTCCGGTCCTTGAACTCCTTCGCGGGCCGGTCCGAGGACGACTTCGGGTAAGAGACGCGGTCCGGGTCGCCGTCCGAGGTGTACCGCTTCACCCCGCCGTCCCGCAGCTCGTCCAGCCAGTGCGCGGAACCGAATTGGGCGTCCTTGTCGTGCGCGCCCGCCGACCTGATCCGCGGTATGCCGACCGGGTCGAAGGCGGCGGCGTACGGCGAGGCGGCCGGCCCCGCGCCCACGAGGTAGGCGCCTTCGTACGCGTACCGCTCCCCGTCCGCCGCGCCCTTGATGTCCAGCTCCGCGGGGTTCGGCTGGACGCCGAACGGCAGGGCCATCGAGGTCACCTTCGCACCCGGCGCGCTCTTGGTGATGACCTGCTGGCTGGCGGCTATCTGGTGCTGCGCCTCCCCGGCGGAGACATCGCGCAGGTTGGCGTGGTCCAGCGTGTGGTTGCCGATCTCGAAGTCGTGCGCGTGCAGCCAGCGCAGGGCCTTCTTCGTGCCCGTGCGGGGGAAGGCGTCACCGTTCACGAAGAGGGTGGCCGCCGGGGTGAACCCCCGGTGCCGCTCGGCCACGTCGAGCAGGACGCCGACCGCGGAGTCCGGATCCGGCCGGCCGTCGTCGCCGAGCGCGAACTGGCTGTCGGTGGAGTCGTCGAAGGTGAGGACGACGGGGTGCTTCCCGGCCGGAATGTCGATCTTCCCCGTGCTGTAGTCGCCCGCGGTGACGGGCACGTACCCCTCCTTCGCGAGCCGTTCCAGTTCGGCGCGGAACTCCGCGGGCGTGCGGTCGTAGTCGCTGCGCGGGTCCTTGACGATCTGGTGGTACATCAGGACCGGCACCGCGCCGAGTTCGTCGGCGTGCACCGAGGCCGGAGACTTGCCATGTGACGGGGGTTCAGGCCGGGCCGAGGGGGAATCCTGCCGACCACCGGTGGTTTTCGGAGCCGAGGGTTCCGGCGGTGGCGCACCGCCGCGGGACTCGGCGCAGGAGACGGCCGAGGCTGCCAGGGTGAGGAGGGACAGGAGGACAAGACCCCGGCGGCGCAGGGGAACGGGACGACGGCGACGGAGATGCACGAAACCTCCTGGAAGGGGCGTGCCTGTGCGGCTCGACTGGAAGAAGCTCTTTCTCAACACCTCGGACGCCTCAGGGGCGTCCGACTCCTCGACTGCTTCTGCTGATTCCTCCAGTAACCGTTCCCCGCGCAGACCGCTGGTCATTCTTCTGGCCGGGGTACTGGCCATGGCGCTGGTCGTCGGCGGCGTGCTCCTCGTACGGCAGCACAGCGGCGCCGACTTCCGGCTGGCGGGGGCGTCCGCCGGCGGGGTGGTGAACGCCTCCGCGGTCGGCAAGGGCGGGCTGGAGGTGACAGCGCCGGAGGGGGAGGGCCTGCACGGCGCCGAGGTCACCGTGGACGGCAAGCGGGTTCCGGTGACGACGACGGGGCGGCACCTGACGGTGGGTCTGGACGGCCTGCGGGACGGCACGCACGAACTGAAGGTCGCCACCGAGGGCTCCGTGCTCGGCGGCTCCGAACTCACCCGTGAACTGAAGGTCGACACCACGCCGCCGAAGCTCGCCGTCGCCGACACCGAAGGCCGCAGCCTGCGCGGCCCGGTCACGGTCAAGGGCCGCGCGCAGGACGCCGCCGAGGTGACCGTCGCGGGCCGGACGGCGCGCGTGGGGAAGGACGGCGCGTTCGCCGTGACCCTGCCGCGGCCGCCGGCCAAGGCCACCGCGGTCGCCACCGACGAGGCCGGGAACACCGCACGGGAGGACGCGGTGATCACCGTCCGCCGGCCCACGATGCGCGCGGTGCACGTCAGCGGCCAGGCATGGGCCTCCGACCAGCTGCGGAAGCCCGTGCTGAAGCTGCTGAAAGAGCACAAGATCAACGCCGTTCAGCTCGACATCAAGGACGAACTGGGCGAGATCAGCTACGACTCGAAGGTGCCGCTCGCGAAGAAAATAGGCGCGGCCAAGGGCTACTACGACGCGAAGAAGGCCATCAAGGAGATCCATGCGGCGGGCGGCGCGGTCGTCGGCCGCATCGTCGCCTTCCGCGACCCGGTCCTGGCCTCGGCCTCCTGGAAGGACGGCCACCGCGACCGTGTGGTCCGCACCCCCGACGGCGGCCCGTACGGCGCCGGCTCCAAGTACGGCTCCCTCTCCTTCACCAACTTCGCGAACAAGGACGTCCGCCAGTACCACCTCGACCTCGCCGCCGAGGCCGCGAAGCTCGGCTTCGACGACATCCTCTACGACTACATCCGCCGCCCCGACGGCAAGCTCAGCAGCATGTCCTTCCCCGGCCTCGGCAAGACCTCGCCGGAGGACTCCATCGCCGGCCTGGTCGCGCGGACCCGCGCGGTCGCCCGCGAACACGGCGCCTTCCTCGGCGTCTCGGTCTTCGGCGTCGCGGTCACCCGCCCGAAGGAGATCGCCCAGGACATCGGCAAGTTCGCGAAGCAGTGCGACTACATCGCGCCGATGGTCTACCCCTCGCACTGGGCCGAGGGCGAGTACGGCGTCTCCGACCCGAACTCCCACCCGTACCCCATCACCAAGAAGTCCCTCGCCGACTTCGTGAAGAAGACCCGCCACACCGACGCCCAGATCGTCCCCTGGCTCCAGGACTTCTCCCTCGGCGTCTCCTACGGCGACGCCGAGGTGGCCGCCCAGATCCGCGCCGCCGAGGACGACGGCATCCACTCCTTCCTCCTCTGGAACCCGGCGGTGCGCTACCACGGCGGCGCACTGAAGCCGATGAAGTGACCGTCCGGCGGCCCCGCCGCCCGAACCGATAAAAGATCGCAGTGGGCCGCCCCTCCTGCCAGGATGGGCGGCCCGTGCGCGCGCCCGCGCGGACGGCGCCGGAGGGGGAGACACCATGGCCGACACCACCCGCGATGTCGTGACGGAACTGCTGCGCCGCATCGGCGAGGGTGAGCCCGAGCGCATCGCCGAGCTGTACGCGGACGACGCCGACTGGAAGCTCGACTGGCCCGAGGACGAACACGGCCGCGCCGAAACCCCCTGGATCCGGCACCGCACCACCCGCGCCGACGCCGCCGCGCACTACCGCGAACTCGCCGAGCACCACCTACCCGAGGCCGTCGGCACGGAGATCGAGCGCATCCTCGTCGACGGCCCGGACGCCGTCGTGACCGGCGAGATCCGCCGGACCGCCCGCGCGACGCACCGCCCCTACCGCGCCCGCTTCGCCCTCCACCTCACCGTCGAGAACGGCCTCATCACCCGGCACCACGTGTACGAGGACAGCTTGGCGGTGGCGCGGGCTTTCGCGCCGAAGGGGGACTGACCGGGGCCGTGGTCCGTGTCCGGTGGGACCGTGATCTGGGGGTTTGGGGCGCTGTTAGGCTGCTGGGGTGTCCCGTGGGGGAAGTCCGGTGAGAGTCCGGCGCTGACCCGCAACGGTGTGCGCGAGCGCGCGGCACGGACCCGTCGGCGGGATCCGTACGTGGCGTTCGCGTGAGTCCGATGACCCGCGGGGTGGCACATCTCCCGACTGCTCGCCGCGGACTGCGAGAGGGATGACGCACGGACGACCGGCCTGTGCCGGGTGCGCCGCCCCTTGTGCGTACGGACGCGGCCCGAGGCGAAGGACGCCCGCCCGTGCCCGCCATATCCACCGCCCCGGCACCCGCCGCGGCCGGACCGCCCGCGCTCCGTCGCCTGCCGGTCCCCGCCTCGGCCGCCGTGCTCGGCGTCCTGCTGCTCGTCTCCCTCGTGTGCGGCGTCGGACTCGGCTCGGCCGGGGTGTCGTGGGGCGAGACGCTGCACTTTCTGACGGCCGGGATCACCGGCGGGACGATCGGGGCCGACGAGACCGGCGGGTACACCATCGTCTGGGAGATCCGGCTGCCCCGGGCCGTGCTCGCGGCCGTGGTCGGCGCGGGGCTCGCGTCGGTCGGTGTGGCCGTGCAGGCCATGGTGCGCAACGCGCTCGCCGACCCCTTCGTGCTCGGCGTCTCCTCCGGCGCCGCGGTCGGCGCCAACGCCGTGCTCCTGCTGGGCGCGTTCGCCGCGCTGGGCGTGTGGGCGCTGTCGGTGTCCGCGTTCCTGTCGGCACTCGCGGCGATGGCGCTGGTGTACGCCGCGGCCCGGACCGCGTACGGGCTGACGCCGCTGCGGCTCGTCCTGTCCGGTACCGCGTTGTCGTACGGCTTCTCCGCGATCACCACCCTGATGGTCTTCCGCGCCGAGCGGGGCGAGGCGGCCAGGTCCGCGATGATGTGGCTGCTCGGCAGCCTGGGCGGCGCGACCTGGGGCTCGGTGCCGCTCGCCGCCGTCACCGTGCTCGCCGGGACGCTCTGCCTCGGCGCCCGCGCCGGGCAGCTCAACGCGCTCGCGATGGGGGACGAGACCGCGGCGGCACTCGGCGTGCGCGCGGGCCGGCTGCGCACCGAGCTGTTCGTGGTCACCGCCGCCGTCACCGCGGCGGTCGTGGCCGTGTCCGGCGCGATCGGGTTCGTCGGCCTGATGGTGCCGCACGTCGTACGGATGCTGGTCGGTGCCGACCACCGGCGGGTGCTGGTCCTCGCGCCGCTCGCCGGGGCCGTGCTGCTGGTCTGGGCGGACATCGTCTCCCGGCTGCTGCTCGCGCCCGCCGAACTTCCGGTCGGGGTGGTCACCGCCGTGCTCGGCGTGCCCTGCTTCCTGCTGCTGATGCGGCGCGGCGGCTACGCGTTCGGGGGTGGCCGCTGATGCGTGTCGACGTCGAAGGGGTGACGGTCGAGCTGGCGGGCAGCCGCATCGTCGAGGACATCACCGTGCGCGCCGACGCCGGGCAGGTCGTCGGGGTGGTCGGGCCGAACGGCAGCGGCAAGTCCACGCTGCTGCGGTGCGTGTACCGGGCGTTGCGGCCCGCGGCGGGCACGGTACGGCTGGACGGCGACGAGCTGCACGCGATGGACGCGCGCGCTGCCGCGCGCCGGCTGGCCGCGCTGCCCCAGGAGTCCGCCGCCGAATTCGACTTCACCGCCGCCGAGGTGGTGGCGATGGGCCGGCTGCCGCACCACCGGGGTTCTCCGTTCGGCGGGCGGTCCGCCGCCGACGCCGCGCTGTGCGACGACGCGCTGGAGCGGGTCGGCGCGGGCCACCTCGCCGGGCGCGGCTTCCGCTCGCTCTCCGGCGGCGAGAAGCAGCGCGTACTGATCGCCCGCGCCCTCGCCCAGCAGCCGCAGGTCCTGGTCCTCGACGAACCCACCAACCACCTGGACATCTCCCACCAGCTGGACGTGCTGTCCCTGGTGCGGCGCAGCGGCCTCACGGTGCTCGCCGCACTGCACGACCTGAACCTCGCCGCGTCCCACTGCGACCTGCTGTACGTGCTCGACGGCGGCCGCGTCGTCGCGGCCGGCCCGCCGTACGACGTCCTCCGGACCGAGCTGCTGGCCGAGGTGTTCGGCGTACGGGCGCACCGCGTCACCCACCCTGTGACCGGCGCCCTCCAGCTGCTCTTCGACCGTATCGACCCCACCGAACTCCCCGACCAGGAGCCCGCATGACCGTGACCCGTATCCGCCCGGCGGCGGCCCTCGCCGGCGCCTTCAGCCTCGCCCTCGCGCTCACCGGCTGCGGCGCGCGCGTGGCGCCCCCGTCCGGGGACGGCAAGGCCGCCGGGCAGCGGCCCGTGACCATCGAGAACTGCGGGAAGAAGGTCACCTTCGACCGGGTGCCCGAGCGGGTGGTCACCAACGACGTGGGCATCACCGAGATCATGTTCGCGCTGGGGCTGGAAAACCGGATGGCCGGGTACGTCATGCCGGACGACAAGGGCGACCTGGACCATGTGCCGTGGAAGGGCGCGTACAAGAAGACGAGGTGGCTGTCGAAGCAGGCGATCACCAAGGAGATGGCCGTCGACGCCCACGCCGACCTGGTGTTCGCGGGCTACGGCTACGGCTTCGGCGAGAACGGGATCACCCCGGCGTCCCTGAAGAAGCTCGGCATCGACTCGTACGTCCTCACCGAGTCCTGCCGGAACGGCCACGGCACGGCACGCGGGGTCATGCCGCCGCTGGACGCCCTCTACACCGACCTCACCCAGCTGGGGAAGCTGTTCGGCGTGGAGGACCGGGCACGGAAGCTGATCGCGGACTTCAAGGAGCGGGTCGCGGACGTACGGAAGAAGGCGCCGAAGGGGGACGCGCGGCCGAGTGTGTTCCTGTACGACAGCGGCCAGGACAAGCCGTTCACGGCGGGGCGGTACGCGGCACCGGAGCAGATCATCGACAAGGCGGGCGGCCGCAGCATCACCCATGACCTCGCGGACTCCTGGACCACGGTCGGCTGGGAGACCGTCGTCGAGCGGGACCCCGAGGTGATCGTCATCAACGACTACGGGGACACGACCGCCGAGCGGAAGAAGCAGTTCCTGCTGCACTACCAGCCGCTGGCGAACGTCTCCGCGATCAAGCACAGGCGCATCATCACGCTGGACTACGCGGACCTGGTGGAGAGCCCGCGCAATGCGTCTGCGGTCGAGCGGCTGGGCGCGTACCTGCGGTAGCAGGGGCGCGGGGAACTGCGCGACCAGCCACGACGACGGGTGCGTGAGGGAACAACCGTCACGCACCCGCCGTCGGTCAGCTGTCCGCTTCGGCGGACACCGGCTTGGGGATCAGGAACGACGTCAGGAACGCCGCCGCGATGATGACGACGCCCGCGATCATCGCGGCCGTGTAGCCCGACGTCGACGCCGGATCCGAGGGGACCACGGCGGTCTTGACCGCGTACAGGACCGCGAAGCTCAGGCCGGCGCCCAGGTTGAACGCACCCGCGTTCAGGCCCGGCAGGAAGCCGGGGTTCTCGCGCGGGGAGAGGACGATCCCGAGCCCGTTGAGCACGATGTTGGCCACGCCCGCGTAGGCGATGCCGACCATGATGGACAGCACCAGGAGCAGCACCCGGGAGTGGCCGCCGCTGGTGATGATGAGCAGCACGATCGTCGCCACCGTGCCGACGAGCCCGAACCGCAGGATGCGGCCGTACCCGAAGGTCGCGGAGAGCCGGCCGGCGAGCGGGCCCATCGCGAGGCCGGCGAGCGCGTACGGGGTCAGGGTCCACCACGCCGACGCCTCGGCCGACATGCCCAGGCCCGCTCGGGCGTCCTGCGCGAAGGCCGGGATCAGCCCGTTCATGACGGCGAAGACGCCGGTCATGGTGAGGACCGTGGTCAGCAGCAGGGCCCAGGTCGAGCGCTGCTTGAGGTGGTGGGTGGCGACCAGCGGGTGACCGCTGCGGCCCTCCGTACGCCAGAACAGCGCGAAGGCGAGCGCGGAGATCACGACGAGCACGCCGATCAGCAGCCAGTTCGCGGCGGCCAGCTTGCCCGCCTCGTTGAACGCGGTCAGCAGCGTGCCGACCGAGATGACGAGGAGGACGACGCCGGGCCAGTCCATCCGGCTCTTGACGGGCGCGGTGGACTCCCGGGTCAGGGTGGCGACCAGGGCGGCGGCGACCGCCGCGACGACGGCCATGGCCCAGAAGACCGCGCCGAAGCCGTAGTGGTCGGCGAGGTAGCCGCCGGCGAGCGAGTCCACGCCCGCGATGCCGCCGTTGACCGCGGTGATCACGCCGAGCAGGGTGCCGTACTTCTTCGGCTCGGTCACCTCCACCCGCAGCATGATCAGGCACAGCGGTACGGTCGGGCCGCTCACGCCCTGGATGATCCGGCCGACGAAGAGCATCGGCACGCTCGTCGCGAGCGCCGCGATGACGCAGCCGAGCACCATCAGGGCCATCATCCCGGCCAGTACCTTGCGGCGGCCGATGACGTCGCCCAGCCGCGGCAGGAAGAGGGAGAAGAGCGCCGCCGAGGTGAAGAACGCGGTCTGGGTGAGACCGATCTCCGCCGAGGTGGCGTGCAGGCTGTCCTCGATGCTCTTCAGCGCGGGGCTGAGCATGGACGCGTTGAGCTGGAAGGCGAAGCACGCCGCCAGCAGCGCGGTGACCAGGACGCCGACCCGGACGCCGGGCCGCTCCGTCAGGCCGCCGGGGGGCGGCGCCGCCGTGGTGGACGCGTTCATGCGAGGACGTCCCCGGGCTTCTGCGGGTTCTCGCCGATCAGCTCCGGATCGCCGATCCGCTCCAGCGCGTCCACGACGAGGTCCCAGAAGCGGCCGTGGTCCAGCTTCACCGCGACCTGGGTCTTGCAGTCGGCGGGCGCGGGGGCGCGGAAGTCCGCCACGGTCATGCCCTTGGTGAGGGTGCCGGTCAGCTCGATGTCGACCGGGGCCCGGCGCACCGTCATCACGTCCGGGTCGATCACGTACGCGACGGCGCACGGGTCGTGGACCGGCGGCGACTCGAAGCCCTGGTGGTCGCGGTAGGCGGTGCCGAAGAACTCCAGCAGCTCCTCGACGAACTTGCCGGGCTTGGTGCCCAGCGCGGCGATCCGCTCGGCCACCTCGGGGGTCGCGAGCGCCTGGTGGGTGAGGTCCAGGCCGACCATGGTGACCGGCCAGCCCGCGTTGAAGACGATGTGCGCGGCCTCGGGGTCGATGATGATGTTGAACTCGGCGACCGCGCTCCAGTTGCCCTCGTGGTAGCCGCCGCCCATCAGGACGACCTCACGGACCCGCTCGACGATGCGCGGCTCCTTGCGGGCGGCCAGCGCGATGTTGGTGAGGCCCGCGGTCGGCACGATGGTGATCTCGCCCGGCTCGTGGGACATCACGGTGTCGATGATCAGGTCGACGGCGTGCCGCTCGTCCAGGACGCACGTCGGGTCGGGCAGCACGGGCCCGTCCAGGCCGGTCTCGCCGTGGATGTCCGGCGCGGTCTCGATGTTCCGTACGAGGGGACGCGGGCAGCCGGCGGCGAACGGTACGTCGGTGATGCCCGCGATGCGCGCCACGGAGAGCGCGTTGCGGGTGACCTTCTCCAGCGTCTGGTTGCCGACCACGGTCGTCACGGCGACGAGCTCGACGTCGGGGTTGCCGTGGGCCAGGAGCATGGCGATCGCGTCGTCGTGCCCCGGGTCGCAGTCGAGGATGATCTTTCTGGCCAACGGAAGAGCCCCTTTGCCCTGTTGAACGGTGGTGCGGTGACCCTCGGAGGAAACGATGGGAAATCGTTCTCCGAAGTGCCGCGAAGAGTTCACCCGCATACCGGGGCAGTTGTCAATGATTCATCCCACAGATCTGGGCGGGGACCCGGTGATAACGTTTGCCCGCCGTTTCCGCAGCGTACGCCGGTGCGGGCGGCCCAGCCGAGCCGAGTGAAGGGCACGACCGTGGCCGAAGTCACCCTCAAGGATGTCGCCCGTGCCTCGGGCTGCTCCATCGCCACGGTCTCCCGTGTGCTCGCCGGCACCCGCCCCGTCGGCGCCGAGACCGCCCGCACCGTGCGGGAGGCCGCCGCCCGCCTCGGCTACCGCCCCAACCACGTCGCCCGTGCGCTGCGCCGCCGCGCCACCGGCACCGTAGGGCTGGTCCTCCCGCAGATCACCAACCCCTTCTTCCCGGAGCTCGTGCGGGAGCTGGAGCACGCGCTGCACGCCGAGGGGCGGGCCGTGCTCCTCGCCGACTGCGACGACGACCCGGCGACCGAGGCGGCCCGGATCGCGGAGTTCCTGGACCGGCAGGTGGACGCGCTGCTGCTGATACCGGTCGACGAGCGGCGCAGCCGGGACGCGGTGGCGGACGCCGCACGGCGCGTGCCGGTGGTGCTGCTGGACCGCGGCTGCGGTCCGGGCGTCGCCGACTCGGTCGCGGTGGACAACGCGGCCGGGATGGCGCTGGTGCTCGACCACCTGGCTGCAGCGGGGCGGCGCCGCCCGTGGTTCGTGGGCGCGGCCGGTACGACCACGGCGGCGGCCGAGCGGCGTGCCGCGTACGAGGCGGGCGCCGCGGTGCTGGACCCGCCGGCCCCCGGCCGGGTCGAGCTGGGCGACTTCTCCGTGGCCTGGGGACGCGCGGCCGTCGACCGGATCTGGCCGTCCCGCCCGGACGCCATCGTCTGCGCCAACGACCTCATCGCGGTCGGCGCCCTTCAGCGGCTCCGCCAGCTGGGTGCCGATGTGCCCGGCGAGGTCGCGGTCACCGGCTTCGACGACGTGCCGTTCGCGGGCCTGGCCGACCCGGCGCTCACCACGGTCCGGCAGCCGGTCAGCGAACTGGCGGCGGAGGCCGCGCGGTTGCTCGCCGAGCGGTCGGAGGACCGGATCTCGCACGGCGGCGCGGCCCCGAGCCGCGCGATCCGGCTCGCTCCCCGGCTGGTCGTCCGCGCGTCCGGCTGACCCGCCGCGCGCTTCCTACGCGCGGCCCTCGCGGGCGGCCGCCGTCGCCAGGAACACCCGCTCCGGGCTGAGCGGCAACCGGGTCACCCGGGCGCCGGTGGCTTCGTGGACGGCGTTGGCGATGGCCGCGGCGACCGGGACCATGGCGCCCTCGCCCGCGCCCTTCGCGCCGAAGGGGCCGGGGCCGTGGCCCTGTTCCTGGGTGAGGGAGACGAAGCGGCCGGGGAGATCCTCGGCCATCGGGACGCGGTAGTCCAGCGCCTCACCGTTGAGCAGGACGCCGTCCTCGTACCGCATCTCCTCGAAGAGTGCCTGCGCCATGCCCATGACGGCGGCGCCCTCGTCCTGGCCGCGGCAGAGCAGCGGGTTGACCGCACGTCCGACGTCGCCGCTGGCCACGAGCTGGAGGAGGGCGACCCGGCCGGTGTCGGGATCGACCTCGACCTCGGCGCCGGCCCAGCCGATCTCCCAGAACAGGCACGGCGCCTCCAGCGGCGCCTCGTGCGAGACCGGCGCCTTGAAGCTCCCCTCGCCGGTGAACTCGTACCCGGTGGGCCCGAATTCGCGGGCGACGAGGTCGGCGAGCGGGACGGGTGCGCCGGTGCCGCGGCGTACGGTCCAGGCGTCACCGTCCAGCGTCAACTCATCGGCCGAGCAACCCAGTTGACTGGATACGAAGGTGAGGATGCGGGACCGGGCGTCCGCGGCGGCGCGCTGCACCGCACGGCCCATCACCGTCATGCCGGACGAGGCGTTGGTGCCCTGGTCGAAGGGGGTGGTGGCGGTGTCGACGGGCGCGTAGGCGATCCGGGCGAGCGGTACGCCCAGCTCCTCGGCGGCCACCTGGCACAGGGTCGTGGACGCGCCCTGGCCGATCTCGATCGTGCCGGAGCCGACGTGCACCCCGCCGGTGGCGGTGACCTTGACCCGGGCCGTGGCGGGCTTGTTGACGCCGCCGCCGTCCTTGAAGCCGATGGCCAGACCCATGCCGCGCCAGGGCCGCCGCTCCCGGCTGTGGTAGCCCAGCTCCTTCGCGACCAGCTCCAGCCCCTCGGCCAGGTCGCTGTCGATGCCGCTCTCGCCGGGGACGAAGGGCTCGCCCAGCTCCTTGAGGTTGCGGCGGCGCAGCTCGTACGGGTCGAGGCCGAGGCGGTGGGCGATCATGTCGACCTGGCTCTCGCTCGCCCAGGTGGCCTGGGTGGCACCGAAGCCGCGGTACGGGCCCGCCGGGGTCGTCGTGGTCATCACGCACGCGCAGGAGGAGCGGAGGTGCCGCCAGCGGTACGGGCCCGGCATCCGGTACCCGGCCTTCTCCGCGACCAGCGGGCTGCCGTCCGTGTACGCGCCCGCGTCCAGCAGTACATGGCTCTCCCGCGCCACGAACGTGCCGTCCGCCATGACGCCGGTCTTCACCGCGAGCCGGGCGGCGTGCTGGCTGAGCGTCAGGAAGGCCTCCTCGGTGGTGAGGCAGTAGCGCACCGGGCGCCCGGCCGCACGGGAGAGGAGGACGGCGATCGGCTCGGTCTTGCAGTTGTGCTTGGCGCCGAAGCCGCCGCCGACGTACGGCACATGGATCCGGATGCGGTGCTCCGGGGTGCGCAGGACGCGGGCCAGCTCCTTGCGGAGCGGGAAGGGGTTCTGGGTGGAGGTCCACAGCTCGCTCTCCCCGGCGCGCACGTCGGCGACGGTGACGAACGGCTCCAGGTGGAAGTGGTTCATCCGGGAGAAGACGAAGGTGTCCTCGAAGACGTGGTCGCAGTCCGCCCACACGGCGTCGTCGCCCGTCTCGTAGCGGAACTCGTAACAGACGTTCTTCCGCGGCCACAGCTCCGCCGCGGCGCCGGTGCCGTACGGCGGGAGGGCGCCGCGCGGCTTCTCCTCGAACAGCTCGGGCGCGTCGGGGGCCAGCGCCGCTTCGATGTCCGTGAGCGCGGGCAGCGGCTCGTACGCGACGTCGATGAGGGCGAGCGCGCGCAGCGCGGTGGCCTCGTCCTCGGCGGCGACCGCCGCGACCACGTCACCGGCGTAGCGGACCTTGTCGACCGCGACCACCGGCTGGTCCTTGATGAAGAAGCCGTAGTACGGGTCGAGCCCCGCCAGGTCGTCGCGGGTGAGGACGGCGTGCACGCCGGGCAGCGCGCGGGCGCGGTCCGCGTCGACGGACACCAGCCGGGCGTGCGGGTGCGGGCTGCGCAGCACCTTGGCGTGCAGCATGCCGGGGAGGCGGACGTCGGCGGTGTAGCGGGCGGCGCCGGAGACCTTGAGCGCGGCGTCGTGGCGCGGCGCCGCGGCGCCGACGGTCGCGGGGGCGGTGCTCATCGGGCGGCCTCCTCGCGGCACAGCTGCGCCGCCCTCCGTACCGAGTCCAGGATCATGGCGTAGCCGGTGCAGCGGCAGACGTTCGAGGAGATCCACTCGCGGATCTGCTCCTCGGCGGGGTCGGGATGTTCGCGCAGCAGGGCGGTGGTCAGCATGATCATGCCGGGGGTGCAGTAGCCGCACTGGAAGCCGCCGCACTCGGCGAAGGCCCGCTGCACGGGGCCGAGCCCGCCGTCCGGGTGGCCCGCGCCGTGCGCGGTCTCGACCGTGGCGCCGTCCGCCTGGAACGCGAAGACGCTGCACGAGGCGGCGGGCACGCCGTCCACGAGGGCCGTGCACGCGCCGCACACCCCGCGTTCACAGGACGCCTTCACACCGGTCAGGCCGAACCCCTCGCGCAGCAGATCCAGCAGCACGGTGTTGGGCGGGACCTCCGCGGTGCGCCGCCGCCCGTCCACCTCCATCACGACCGTCACCCGGCCCACCGGTCCGGACTCGCTCAACGGGACCCCTCCTCGTCCTTCTCCTGGGCGTACCGGCGCAGCAGCCGGCCCGCCAGTACCGCGGCCAGGTGCCGCCGGTACGGGGCGCTGCCCGCCACGTCGCCGATGCTGTCGGGCAGCGCGGCCACGGCTTCGGCGAGGTCGGCGCCGAGCGTGGTGCGCACAATGTGCGGCGGGCTGTACTCCGCGCCGACGGAGACGGTGACGGCCGTGCCGCGTACCGCTACGGCCACGGTCGCCAGCGGCCGCATCGAGCGCTCGTAGCCGAACCACACGCCGGGCACGTCGGGTATCTCGACGGTGTGCAGCAGCGCGCCGGGCGGCTCGGCGCGGTCCCAGAGGTCGCCGGGGGAGAGGACCGAGGGGCCCGCCGCCGAGGTGAAGTGGAGCCGGGCGCCGAGCGCGCCGAGCATGATCGAGAGTTCGTAGCGGGTGCGGCGGGCCATCAGGTTGCCGCCGAGGGTGGCGCGCTGCCGGATGCGGTGGGTGGCGATGGAGCCCCAGGCGTCGGCGAAGGAGGGCAGCGCACCCCGTACGGCGGAGTCCCGGGAGCCGGAGTGGTGGTCCGTGCCGGCGCCGAGGCGGAGCGCACCGTCGGCGTATCGGACCCGGCGCAGCTCCGGCACCCGGTCCAGCGCCACCAGCGTGCTGCACCGGAGCCCTTCGCGGAACTGTGCGACCAGGTCGGAGCAGCCCTGCGCGTACACCGCGCCGTCGGCGGCGCCGGCGGCGGCCGCCTCGGTAAGGGTCCCCGGCCGGGAGAGGGAGAAGTCCGGGAGGGTGCGCTGGGTCGGCGCCACCGTGCCGGACGGGAGCAGGAGCATCGCGGGGGCCTCCTGAGGTGTGTGCGGGGCCGCGCACACGTGCGTACCTCGCCGATTTATTTAACCGCTGAGAATTTCGCTCCTGAGATGTTTAGCAGGCGAGCAGATACCGCACAAGACAGCCGACCGGACGCCGTGCAGGGGCGGGTTCGGGACGCCGGCCGGATAATGTGCACATGACGGACGACATGCTGGATGCCGTGACATTGGCGGTACGGCCCGTGGTGTGCCCGACGTGGTGCCACCGTGTGCACACCGCGGCCGAGGCCGGCGGCCATGACGGGATCATGCATCTGGCCGAAGCGGTCAGCTGGAATCTCTCGGCGCAGCCGGAGCGGGGCTTCCCGCAGCTCCTCTTCCACATCATGTGTGAAGAAGGTGCGTCGGGCCGGACGTCGCCGGTGGTGGAGGTGGGCGTCATCGAGGCGGAGGGCCGGCTGCCCTACTCCTTCGACGCGCGGACCGCCGCCGATCTGGACCGGGTCATCGGTGAGCTGCAGCGGGTGCTGGACACGCTGGGGGGCTGGCGCGCGGCGCTGCCCGGCGGGGTCTCGGTGACCTGAGACGCGGACCGCGGCCCTGTGTGCGCACTCACGCGGACGCTCCTGGCGGCGCGAGGTTGAGCCGCGCAGGCGGATTTCAAGGAATCTGCACATCGCCCTCGCATCGGTGGCACAGGGTGTGCCGCCCGCTGTGGGTTTTCGTGCGCGCGGCCGGGGCTTGACGCAGGTATGTCCGGATGGGCCCGGCGTGTGCGCGCGGCCGCCGTACCGCGGGTAATCGATCTTGTGAAGGACTCGTCACCAACGCGTGGACGAAACTGCACGCGATCGTTGTGCGAGGCGGGAATGTGCTGACTGCCCCCTGCAAGCGGGTTGGCCCGGCCGCCAGTTGGCGTGCTTGGATCATTTCGGCGCGGAGGTCGGCCAAATGCCTTCCGGCTTCCGGTCGGTAAATGACCGATTTGGCGGCCGGGTTATGTTCTGCCGCCGACTCCCGTGTTATTCGAGTTTGACCCACAGCAATTGAAGGGAACCGCAAGTCATGGACTTCACCCCCCAGGTCGAGACCGCTGAGATCGCCGACGCCGAGCTCGACAACATCGCCGGTGGCCTCGGCGTCGTCGGCCCCGTCGCCGACCAGGTCGTCGGCACCGTCGACGGCGTGACCGGCGGCACCGTCGGCAACGTGCTCGGCACCGTCACCGGCACCGTGCAGCAGACCACCGGCGTCAACGTGAACGGCGTCGTCGCCGGTCTCTGAGACCCACGGTCACTGTCGGCAGTATTGCCGCAGGCGTGACTCGACCTATGCGTACATGTCCGTATCCATAGGTTTGCCGTGAGCCCCGGAGCATTTGTTCCGGGGCTCACGGACGTCGGCGACCGATTTACCCTTCTCCCGTCAAGTGCGGGCTTTTCCGCCTGTGTTACGGTCATGCCTCGGCATGCCCGAACGGCGGGTATTTTCATGCCTCATAGGTACGTCATGTCGCGCGTGTCCCATTGGGTCGCCTTTTTCTTCGCCGCCATTTGGCAAGTGCGCCGGCGTCGATCGAGGCAAAAGCAGTCGAGGGAAAAGTTCCGTGCAGTTCCGGCAAAAGGCGCTGGCCAAGCTCCAGTCGCCTGAAGAGCTCGACCTGCCCGTGCGCTACGCCCGGCCGCAGGGCGGCCTCGTCCTCGCCGTCACCGTGATCGTGATGGCCGTCGCCGCCTTCTGGGCGTTCACCGGGTCCGTGTCCTCCAAGCTGAGCGCGCCCGGCATCCTCACCCACCCGCAGGGCAGCTACGTCCTGCAGAGTCCGGTCGCCGGACAGGTCACCCAGGTCTACGCCAAGGAGGGCGCGACGCTCCGCGCCGGAGCGCCGGTCCTCAAGGTCCGCACCGCAGAAGGCGACCGCGCCGTCCGCGCCGTCGCCGCGGGGCGCGTCACCAGCCTGGTCGGCAAGATCGGCTCGGTGGTCACCGTCGGCGCCGACGTCGCGAGCGTCGAGCGCGTCAGCAGCGCGCGCGAACCCGTGGTGGCCATGGCGTACGTCCCCAGCCGCAGCGCCGCCACCGTCCCCGTCGGCGCCACCGTCGACCTCACCGTCCAGTCGGTGCCGACGCAGCAGTACGGCGTACTGCGCGGCAAGGTCAAGGCGGTCGGCCGGGCTCCGCAGAGCGGCCGGCAGATCGCGGCCTTCCTCGGCGACCGCGAGCTGGGCGAGCAGTTCACCGCGCACGGCCAGCCCGTCGCCGTCCTCGTCGAGCTGGAGCGCGCGGACACCAAGTCCGGCTACAAGTGGTCCACCGCCGACGGCCCGCCGAACGCGATCGGCTCCATGACGCCCGTCACCGGTGCGATCCACCTCACCGCGCAGCGCCCGATCGATTGGCTCCTCCCGTGACCGCGCAGCCCGAAGCACCGGCGACGCCCCCGCTGCCGCCCGGCGGCCGCGGCCGGCACCGCCCCGAAGCCAAGCCCACCCGGCGCCGCACCGGCCGGAGCGGGCCCGGACCCGCCAAGGGCGCCGGCCGGTCCGTCCGCACCCCCACCGTCCTCCAGATGGAGGCCGTGGAGTGCGGCGCCGCCTCGCTCTCCATGGTCCTCGGCCACTACGGCCGGCACGTCCCGCTGGAGGAGCTGCGCATCGCCTGCGGCGTCTCCCGCGACGGCTCCCGCGCCTCCAACCTCCTCAAGGCCGCCCGCTCCTACGGGCTGAAGGCCAAGGGCATGCAGATGGAGCCGGCCGCGCTCGCCGAGGTGCGGGCCCCGGCCATCCTCTTCTGGGAGTTCAACCACTACGTCGTCTTCGACGGCATGGGCCGCCGCTTCGGCCGCAAGGGCGCCTTCATCAACGACCCCGACCGGGGCCGCCGCTTCGTGCCCGCCGAGGACTTCGACACCAGCTTCACCGGCGTCGTGCTGACCTTCGAGCCCGGCGAGGAGTTCCGCAAGGGCGGCCGGAAGCCGGGCGTCCTCGGCGCGCTGCCGCCCCGGCTGCGCGGCACCTCCGGCACCATGCTCGCCGCCGTCCTCGCCAGCTTCCTGCTGGTCGTGGTCGGCGCGACCGTGCCCGCACTGAGCCGTACGTACATCGACATGTTCCTGATCGGCGACCAGACGTCGCTGCTCGGAGTGCTCTTCGCGTCGATGGGCACCACCCTCCTCCTCACCGCCGCGCTCACCGCGCTGCAACAGGCGAACCTGCTGCGCGGCCGCATCATCTCCTCCACCCTGAGCAGCGCCCGCTTCCTGCGCCACCTGCTCCGGCTGCCGGTCACCTTCTTCGCCCAGCGCAACCCCGCCGACCTCGTCCAGCGCCTGCAGTCCAACGACACCGTCGCCGAGACCCTCGCCAGGGACATCGCGGCAGCCGCCGTGGACGCGGTCGTCGTCATCCTCTACGCGTTCCTGCTGTGGTCCTACGACCCGCAGCTCACCCTCATCGGCGTGGCCGTCGCGCTGCTCAACGTCGCCGCGATGCGGATCGTCGTACGGATGCGCGCCACGGGGACGCAGAAGCTGCGCGCCGACACCGCGCGGCTGACCAACACCTCCTACAGCGGCCTCCAGCTCATCGAGACGATGAAGGCCACCGGCGGCGAGAACGGCTACTTCCGGCGCTGGGCCGGACAGCACGCCACCACCCTGGACGGGCAGCAGCGGCTCGGCGTCCCCACCTCCTGGCTCGCCGTCGTCGCCCCCACCCTCGCCGCCCTCAACAGTGCGCTGATCCTCTACATCGGCGGGCTGCGCGCCGTCGAGGGCCATATGTCGGTGGGTCTGCTCGTCGCCTTCCAGGCGCTGGTCACCAACTTCACCCAGCCCATCACCCGGCTCAACGGCATGGCGGGCCGGATCCAGGACTTCGCGGCCGACGTGGCCCGCCTCAAGGACGTCGAGTCCTTCCCCGTCGACTCCCTCTACACCCGCCCCGAGCCGGTCGCGAGCACCCGCCGCCTCAAGGGCCACGTGACGCTCACGGAGGTCACCTTCGGCTACAGCCCGCTGGACAAGCCGCTGCTCACCGGCTTCTCGCTGACCGTCGGCCCCGGCCAGCAGGTCGCCCTCGTCGGCGGCTCCGGCAGCGGCAAGTCCACCGTCTCCCGGCTGATCTCCGGCCTGTACCGCCCGTGGGAGGGCACCATCCACATCGACGGGCAGCGGCTGGAGGACATCTCCCGCGGCGCCCTCGCCTCCTCGGTCTCCTTCGTCGACCAGGACGTCTTCCTCTTCGAGGGCACCGTCCGGGACAACGTCGCGCTCTGGGACCCTTCCATCCCCGACGAGGCCGTCGTCGAGGCGCTGAAGAACGCCGCCGCCTACGACGTGGTCTCCCGCCGCCCCGGCGGCATCCACAGCCGGGTCGAGCAGGACGGCCGCAACTTCTCCGGCGGCCAGCGGCAGCGTCTGGAGATCGCCCGCGCCCTGGTCCGGCGGCCCTCCATCCTCGTCCTGGACGAGGTCACCTCCGCCCTGGACGCGGAGACCGAACAGATCATCATGGACAACCTGCGGCGCCTGGGCTGCGCCTGCGTCGTCATCGCGCACCGCCTGAGCACCGTGCGCGACAGCGACGAGATCGTGGTCCTGGACCACGGCAAGGTCGTCGAGCGCGGGCGGCACGAGGAGCTGGTCGCCGCCCAGGGCGCGTACGCAGAGCTGGTCAAGGAGTCCTGAGGTGACGACCCCTCATCCCGCGGCCGCCGGTACGGCCGCCGACGACAGCGTGCTGCACGCCCTCGGCGGGCTCGGCACCGAGGCCGACCTCACGGGCCTGCGCAACCTCCCGCTCGAAGGCCCGCACGTCCTGTGGCTGGTCACCGCCGGGGCCATGGACCTCTTCGCGGTCGACGCCGCCCAGCAGGGCCACTGGTACTTCCTCGGCCGGCTCGCCCCCGGCACCCTCCTCCTCGGCCCCGTCGAGGGCCCGCAGCACACCCTCGTCGGCCGGCCGCTCCAGGGCTGCGCGGTGCGCCGCATCCCGCTGCGCGAGCTGTTCCGGCCCGAGTACGGCGGCTACGCGGAGTACGACGCGTACGGCCGGTACGTCGGCCAGTCCGCTGCGGCGGACCCGTGGGACACCGGCGAGCTGGGATACGACGGCGCGCTCAGCCCGCTGGAGGACGCCTTCGCGCGCGGCGTCGGCCGCAGCCAGCGGGTGCTCTTCGAGGCGCCGCTCGACGGTGAGTACGAGACCGCCGAGGCGGACGGGGTACTCGATCCGCAGGGCACGGCCGACGAGAACATCCTGTGGATGCCGGTCGAGCCCGGCAGCCTCCAGTACGGCGCCCACTACAGCGCCGAGGCCGCCGCCGACCTGCTCATCGACGGGACGATGTGGCAGCGGATGGTGGACCAGCAGTACCGGCTGCTGTCGTCCCTGGACCGCTGGATCGAGCGGCTGGAGCGCGCCCACGAGGACCGCACGGCCGCCGGCATCGAGGCGGGCGAGGCCGCCCGCTCCCAGGCCGACCGGACCCTGCTGTCCTCCATCGGCGCGCCCGGCCGCGGCGGCGCGCGCACCGGCGCCACCGACGACGCCACGCTCGCCGTCTGCCGCAAGGTCGCCGATGCCGCCGGCATCACGCTCACCTCGCCCAAGGAGGGCGGCACGACCGACGACCGGCTGAGCCCGGTCGAGCGGATCGCCGTCAGCTCCCGCATCCGCACCCGCGTCGTCAAGCTCGACGGCCGGTGGTGGCGCGAGAACAGCGGCCCGCTGATCGGCCACCGCACCGAGACCGGCGAACCGGTCGCGCTGCTGTGGCGCCGCCGCCGCTACGAAGCGGTCGCCGCGAACGGCACGCGCACCCGCCTCGACGCCGAGACCGCCGAGGCGATCGAGCCGCGCGGCGTCATGCTCTACGCGCCGCTGCCGGACCGCCCGATGGGGCCCCTGCGGCTGGCCCGCTTCGCCATGCGCGGCACCCGGCTGGACCTGCGCAACCTCGCCATCGGCGGGCTGGTCGCCGTGGTGCTGGGCGCGCTGGTGCCCATCGCCACCGGCAAGGTGCTGGGCGAGTACGTGCCCAACGCCGAGCGCGGCCTCATCGTCCAGACGACCATCGCGCTGATCGTCACCAGCCTGGTCGCCGCCGTCTTCATGCTGCTGGAGAACACCTCCATCCTGCGCATCGAAGGGCGCATCGAGTCCACCCTCCAGCCGGCCGTCTGGGACCGGCTGCTGCGGCTGCCCACCAAGTTCTTCAGCGAGCGCTCCACCGGCGAGCTGGCCAGCGCCGCCATGGGCATCAGCGGCATCCGCCGCATCCTGTCCGGCATCGGCTCGATCGCCGTGCAGGCCGGCACGGTCGGCACGATGAACCTCGTCCTGCTGCTGGTCTACAGCCCGAAGCTGGCCGTCGTCGCGATCGCCATGCTGCTCTGCATCGCCGCGGTCTTCCTGCTCCTCGGGCTGTGGCAGCTGCGCTACCAGCGCCGCCTCATCGAGCTGACCAACAAGCTCAACAACCAGGCGTTCCAGACGCTGCGCGGGCTGCCGAAGCTGCGCGTCGCCGCCGCCGAGACCTTCGCGTACAGCGCGTGGGCCGGGGAGTTCGCGCGCAGCCGGGAACTCCAGCAGAAGGTCGGCCGGATCAAGAACCTCACCACCGTGCTCAACGCGATCTATCTGCCGCTGTGCACCCTCGTGATGTTCATGCTGCTCGCGGGCCCGGCCCGCGGCGTGCTGTCGGCCGGCGCGTTCCTCACCTTCAACACCGCCGTGACCATGATGCTGTCCGCGGTGACCCAGCTGACCGGCGCGTTCCTCCAGGCCGCCGCCGTGCTGCCGATGTTCGAGCAGATCAAGCCGGTGCTCGACGAGCGGCCCGAGGTCCGCGGCGGCTCCACCCGGCCCGGCACCCTCACCGGCGGCCTGGAGGCCCGTGGCCTGTCCTTCCGCTACTCCGACGACGGGCCGCTGGTCCTGGACGACGTGTCCTTCCAGGTACGGCCCGGCGAGTTCGTCGCCGTCGTCGGCGCGAGCGGCTGCGGCAAGTCCACCCTGCTGCGCCTCCTCATCGGCTTCGACCGGCCGGCCGCCGGCAGCGTCCTGTACGACGGACAGGACCTGGCGGCCCTGGACCAGGCCGCGGTGCGCCGGCAGTGCGGCGTGGTGCTCCAGAATGCGCAGCCCTTCAACGGCTCCATCCTGGACTGCATCTGCGGCGCCGAGATGTTCACGCAGGAGGAGGCGTGGGCGGCCGCGGAGATGGCGGGGCTGGCCGAGGACATCAAGCGGATGCCGATGGGCATGCACACCATGCTCTCCGACGGCGGCGGCTCGATCTCCGGCGGCCAGCGGCAGCGGCTGATGATCGCCCAGGCGCTGATCCGGCGGCCGCGCATCCTCTTCTTCGACGAGGCCACCAGCGCGCTGGACAACGAGACGCAGCGGGTGGTGACCGAGAGCACCCGGCAGCTGAACGCGACCCGCGTCGTCATCGCCCACCGGCTCTCCACGATCATGGATGCCGACCGGGTGATCGTGATGGCGGACGGCCGGGTGGCCCAGCAGGGCGCCCCCGCCGACCTGCTCGCCGACACCGGCGGCCTCTTCCACGAACTGGTCCGCCGCCAGATCAGCTGACCGCCCGACGGCCGCGCCCCGGAAGGCGCGGCCGCCCGCAGTGTGGAACGTCACGCTCCACGGCGCCGTCCACACGTAAGAATGCTGTGTGCTCCAGCAACTGTTCACGCCCACCGTCCAGCACACGCTCGAACTCATCGGGATCTTCGTCTTCGCGATCTCCGGTGCGCTGCTCGCCGTACGCAAAAACTTCGACATCTTCGGCATCGCCGTGCTCGCCGAGGTGACCGCGCTGGGCGGTGGACTGTTCCGCGACCTGATCATCGGGGCCGTGCCGCCGGCCGCCTTCACCGACCTCGGCTACTTCCTCACCCCGCTGATCGCCGCGGTCCTCGTCTTCTTCCTGCACCCCCAGGTCCAGCGGATCCAGACCGGGGTGAACGTCTTCGACGCGGCCGGCCTCGGCCTCTTCTGCGTCGCCGGCACCACCAAGGCGTACGAGTACGGGCTCGGCCTCACCGCCTCCGCCACCCTCGGCATGGCCACCGCGGTCGGCGGCGGCGTGCTGCGCGACATCATCGCCAACGAGGTGCCGTCGCTGGTCCGCTGGGACCGCGACCTCTACGCCGTGCCCGCCATCGTCGGCGCCGCCATCGTGGTGCTGTGCATCCGGTTCCAGGCCCTGAATCCCGGCACCAGCGCGCTCGCCGCCGTCGTGGCCTTCGCCGTCCGGCTGCTCGCCCTGCACTACCACTGGCGCGCCCCTCGCGCCTGGAACCGCCGCTCGGACGCGGTGGACGTGGACGAGACACAGGGACAGCGGCAGGTGATCGGCGGCGGTTGACCTCGACCGCGGTAGCCGGGCGAGGTCCGCGTACGTATGCGGGCGGCCGGCGTGCAGCCCGCCGACTGCGCGGTGCGCGGCGGCTGGGCACCACCGGGCGGGGAGCGGGGCCGGCGGCGAGGCCGTGGACGTCTCGGTGGAGCTGGTCCAGGACCGCCGGCGGATCGGCACGCTCGTCGCCTTCGACCGGGTCGCGGAGCTGGGCATCCTCGGGCTGTTCGCGCAGCGGTCCTCGGAGCGGTTGCGGCAGCTCACCGCCCTCCGGGCGGACGGCGGACTGCACATCGAGATCGCCCGTACGTACCCCCTGGGGAGGCCGCGGAGGCCCATCGTGCGGTCGAGGCGCGGCACCACCGTGGGGTCGGCTGCCGGCCGAGGAGGGGGCGGAGGCCGGGGCGGGGAGACCGTCCTGGCCGTCGTTGACGGCGTCCGGATCGACGCCGAGGGTGATCGCCGCGTGCACGCCGCGTCCCACGTGCCGCGGGTCGTACCGCAGCGCGAGGAGCTGGCCGGTGGGCGCGGCGGTCGGGGGGCGTGCCACCGCCGCCGGAGGACGCGGGAGCAGATGCCCAGCGCGTCGCAGTGCCAGATGTCGACGGCGACCCGGGACAGCGGGCGGCAGTGCACGGAGTCGATGACGCGGATGCGGAGCGTCAGCGGGACGCCCGGCTTCCCCGGCGGCACCTGTGAACTGCCTTATCAAACAAGGCTGTTGAGCTGCATTGCATGTCATGAGGCCGCCGGGTCCGGCTCCGTGAAGGAGTTCCAGAGGGCGACCAGGGTCGCGCCGAGCAGTTCGGGGAGCGGGGCCCGGGGCGCCGGGCCGTCGGGCAGGGGAGCGCCGGGGTCCACCCGGGCGCGCAGGCAGAAGCCCTCCAGGACGGCGAGCAGGGCGACGACGAAATCGGTGACGGTGCGCCCGGGGGCCGTCCGGCGCCCCTCGCGGGCCAGCAGCCGTTCGAGCGCGGCGGCGTAGCCGAGGCCCAGCTGCCGGTAGCCGTCGCGGGCGGCGGCGCGCACTTCGGGGTGCTCGCCGAGCACGTAGAAGGTCAGGTAGACGTAGGTGAGCGGATTGGCGCGGGCGCGTTCGAGGTAGCCGGCGGCGACCGTGGTGAGGAGGGACTCGACCGGCGCCGTGGTGTCCGCGAGCGCCAGCAGCTCGGTCACCGCTTCCCGGTCCTCCGCGTACGCGTCCGGGCCCAACAGGTGGAACATCAGGTCCGCCTGGTAGTCGGCCTGGGTGGGCCACAGGGGATAGATGGCGCCGGTGGTGATCGGCTGGGCCGGGCCGACGCCCGGCTGCCGGCCCGCGGCGATCTCGGTGGCGAGCCGCGCCACGTCGGTGAGCCTGATGTGCGCCAGGGGCCCGGCGAGCGCCCGGTCGGAGGTGTCGGCGGCGTGCCGGCGCACCAGCTCCACGCCCGCCTCCAGCATCAGGGCCCGGGTCTCGGCCGGTGAACGGCGGCTCCGCCGCGTCTTCCTGGTGACTCCCGGCATCGCGCTGCTGCCCCTTCGTCGGCGCCGCCAACTTTCGTAGAAAAGCTACCGTAACTTTTCTCTCTACCGTAACTTCGCTACGGAGCTTGGTCGTTGCACGCCCTCGAGCGCAAGGAGACCGGCACGATGACGCAGCAGTTCCCGCTGGACGCAGCACGCGCCCACGCCCTGGACCAGCTGATCGAGGAGCAGGAGAAGATCCTCACCGACCGCACCGCAGGCTCCGTCCGCCTGCGCGAGGAGGCGCAGGAGACGCTCGCCGGCGGGGTCGCCTCCGCCTGGCAGGACTCCCGGCCGTGCGCCGTCTGGATCGAGGACGGGCACGGCGCGCACGTCCGCGACGTGGACGGCACCGACTACGTCGACCTGCACGGCGGCTTCGGCGTCGGCCTCGCGGGCCACGCCCACCCGGCGATCGTCGCGGCGGTCGGCGAACAGGTCCGGCACGGCACGCACTTCGCGCAGCCCACCCGCGACCTGATCCCGGTGACCCGGCTGCTCGCCGAGCGCTTCGGGCAGCCGCGCTGGCGCTTCACCAACTCCGGTACGGAAGCGACGATGGCCGCCGTCCACCTGATGCGGGCCGCGACCGGGCGCAAGAAGATCCTCAAGGTCGAGGGCAGCTACCACGGCCACCACGACGCGGTGCAGGTCTCCGGCTACGCCCGCGTCGCCGACGACATCGGCCCCGACGACCGGCCGCGCTCCGTGCCGTACGGCCCCGCCTATCCCACGGAGATCACTGACCTGACCCTCGTCGTGCCGTTCGGCGACCTGGGCGCGGTGGAGCGGACGCTGGCCGAACACCCCGGCGAGATCGCCGGGATGATCATTGAGCCGATCATGATGAACATCGGTCTGATCATCCCGCCGGACGGCTACCACGCCGAACTGCAGGCCCTGCTCCATCGGCACGGCGCCCACCTCGCGTACGACGAGGTCAAGACGGGCTTCGCGGTCGCACCCGGCGGTGCCACCGAACTCTTCGGCACCACTCCCGACATCGTGTGCCTCGCCAAGTCCATGGCCGGCGGCATCCCGTGCGGTGCGATCGGTGCCACCCGGGAGCTGATGGACCGCATCGCCGACCACACCTACGAGCAGGTCGGCACCTTCAACGGCAATCCGCTGATGCTCGCGGCCGTCCGCGCGATGCTCACCGAGGTGCTGACCGAGGACGCCTACCGCGGCTTCGACGCGCTGCGGGCGACGATGACCGGCGGTGTGGAGGCCGCGCTGCGCCGGCACGGCCTGCCGGGGTACGTGGCCGCGCGCGGCGCCAAGGGCTCGGTGATCTTCACCGAACGGCTGCGCCACTTCCGGGACTTCCTCGCCTACGACGACCGCTGGGGCCATCTGCACTGGCTGTACCAGCACAACGGCGGCGTCTTCCTGCCGCCCTGGGGCAAGACCGAACAGTGGACGCTGTCCGTGCAGCACACCGCCGAGGACGCCGGCCGGTTCGTCGCCAACTTCGAACGGTTCGCCGCGGCGGCGGACACCGCCCTCGCCGCCGCGGCCGCCTGACCCCTAGCGCACCGGCCGGCTGCCCGCGTCGGCCGTGTGCTGCGCCGCCAGCCGTACGGTCGCGTTGGCCGCGCCGTAGCCCTCGTAGCCGCCGCGACGCTCGACGAGTTCGAAGAAGACCCGGCCGACGGTGACGGTGTAGCAGTGCAGGAACTCCCCGCCGTCCGCGTCCTGTTCGTAGAGGATGCCCAGTTCGCGGAAGGCCGCCAGGGTCTCGGGGGCGAGCTCGTACCGCGCGTCGAGGTCGTCGTAGTAGTTCTCCGGGACGGGCAGCAGCCCGGCGCCGTTCTCCCGCACCCGGCGCGCGGTGGCGAGGAGGTCGTCGGTGGCCAGCGCGATGTGCTGCGGCCTGCTCCCCTGCTCGCCCGGTACGGGCGCGACGTTCAGGGCGACCCGCAGGGAGCCGGCGGCGTTGGCGACGGCGCGGCTGCGGAAGAGGCCGTAGGGGTCGGCGAGGTCCAGGCTCTCGTTCGGGCGCAGGCCCAGCACGCTCGCGTAGAACAGGGCCGCCTCGTCGAAGTGGTGCCAGGGCTGGGTGAGCGCGACATGGTCGATACGGGTGACCCCGGCAGCGCTGCCCGGCGCCGCGGGGGACCCGAAGTCCGCCGTCCAGCTGGGGTGGTCGTCCCGGTCGGTGCGGCAGAAGAACAGCTCCGTGTCGTCCGGCGCGGCCACCGCGTCCAGCGGTACGTCCCCGGGTCCGCGGCGGCGGGGCACGACCGGGGCCCGCAGCGACTCGGCACGGCGCACCGCCGCGGCCGGCTCCGGGCTCTCCAGGCCGAGCGCGACCAGGCCCGGACCCTCGCGGCGAGCGCCGCTCACGGTGTTGAGCAGTACGCGTGCCTCGCCCTGCTGCCACAGCTCCACCGGCTTGCCGCCCGTGTGCCGGCCGGTACGGGCGAAGCCGAGCGCGCCGAGCAGGGAGCGCAGCGGTTCGGTGTCGGCGGCAGCCAGCTCGGCGAAGGCGAACCCGTCGGGGACGACGGGCGCGGGCAGACTGCTGAGCCCGGTCGCCTCCTCCAGGGCGATCAGCGAGCGCATCGCGTCCACCGCGGTGCGGCCCGCGTCCGCCTGCCGGAAGACGTCGTTGAAGATCTCCAGCGAGAGCGGTCCGGAGTAGCCGGCGCGCAGCACGTGGCCGAGCAGCCCGGCGAGGTCGAAGCCGCCCTGACCGGGGAAGCAGCGGTAGTGCCGGCTCCACTGCAGGACGTCCATCGCCAGCTTCGGCGCGTCGGCCAGCTGGAGGAAGAAGATCTTCTCGCCGGGGATGTCCTCGATGCCCTTGGGATCGGAGCCGCGCGAGAGGATGTGGAAGCTGTCCAGGCAGGTGCCGAGCGCCGGATGGTCGGCCTGCTCGACGATGCGCCAGGCGTGGTCGTAGGTGTTGACGTGCCGGCCCCAGGCCAGTGCCTCGTACGCGAGCCGGATGCCGTGGTCGGCGGCGCGCTCGGCGAGGGCACGCAGCCGGCGCGCGGCGAGCGCGTCGTCGTCGACCGCGTCCGGCGAGACGCTGGAGCACACCAGCATCATGTCGGCGCCCAGCCGTTCCATGACGGCGAACTTCCGCTCCGCGCGCCGCAGGTTGCGCGCGAAGACCTCGTCCGGGACCGCCTCGGCGTCCCGGAACGGCTGGTAGAGGTCGATGGACAGGCCGAGGTCGGCGGCGCGCAGCCGGACCTCCTCGGGGCTGAGCGGACAGGCCACCAGGTCGTTCTCGAAGATCTCGACGCCGTCGAACCCGGCCGCTGCGACGGCGCTGAGCTTCTCCGAGAGCGAGCCGCTCAGCGACACCGTGGCGATGGATTTGCGCATGGGGGCCTCCTCAGACCGCGGCGGCGCCGACCAGGTCGGCGAGGTCGGCGAGCATCTCTTCGGCGTGCGGTTCCCGGCCGGTGAAGAGCCGGAAGGCGTCGGCGGCCTGGAAGACGGCCATGCCGCCGCCGTCCAGCGTCCGGCAGCCCAGCTCCCGCGCGGTACGCAGCAGTTCGGTCTCCAGCGGGCGGTAGACGACCTCGGCGACCCACAGGTCGGCGCGGAGCAGCTCGGCGGGGATCGGCAGGCCCGGGTGGGCGGCCATGCCGGTGGGCGTGGCGTGCACCAGGCCGTCGGCGCCGGAGAGGACGGCGGGCAGCCGGTCGGGGGTGGTGGCGGTGGCGCGCCCGGCGCCGAAGCGGGCGTTGAGCGCGTCGGCGAGCGCCCCGGCCCGTACCGCGTCGGTGTCCACGAGGGTGAGCAGATCGGTGCCGAGCGAGAGCATGGCGTGCGCGACGGCGGCGCCCGCGCCGCCCGCGCCGATCTGGACGACCTGCCGGGTCGCGGCGCCGGGCAGGCCGCGTGCGAAGGACTGGGTGAAGCCGGTGACGTCGGTGTTGTGGCCGGTCGCCCGGCCGCCCCGGAAGACGACGGTGTTGACCGCGCCCAGCTCGGCGGCGCCCGGGGACAGCTCGTCCAGGTGCGGGATCACCAGCTGCTTGCAGGGGTGGGTGATGTTGAGTCCATCGAAGCCGAGCGTACGGGCGGCGGCGATCAGATCGCCGATGGACTCGGCGGGCACGCCCAGGGTGTCCAGGTCGAGCGTCCGGTAGAGCAGCCGCAGGCCGTGCCGGTCGGCCTCCCGCTCGTGCAGGGCCGGGCTCAGCGAGGGACCGATGCCGGAGCCGATGAGGCCGGTGAGATACGAGGGCGTGGACAACGCGACTCCCTGGTGGTGCGCAATGTACGAACTGGTTAGTTAATTATGGCGGCAGAGATCCGCGGACGGAAGGGGGACCCGGGACCTCTGCCGCCGGCGGCGGTCAGGCGGAGGCCGCGCCCGCCAGGTCGCCGCGGTCCGTGGCCGCGCCCGGCTTCTCGCCGAGCAGCAGCGTCGGCACCCGGTACGTCTCCCGGCCGGTCAGCACGGCGAGCGAGCAGATCACGCAGGTGCCGGCGGTGAAGCCGGCGACGCCCAGCCAGTTGTCGCCGCCCGGGCCCGCGATCCGCTCGGCGATGCTCACGGCGAAGCCCGCCACCGCGAAGCCGATCTGGGTGCCGATCGCCATGCCGGACAGTCGCACCCGGGTCGGGAACATCTCGCCGTAGAAGGACGGCCAGATGCCGTTGGCGGCGCTGTAGACGACGCCGAAGAAGAGGATGCCGGTGACGAAGACCAGCGGGTAGCTGCCGGTCGTGATCGCCCACAGGTAGGCGAAGATCAGCGCGGCGGAGCCCAGCGAGCCGATCAGGAAGACGGGCTTGCGGCCGATGCGGTCCGAGAGCTTCGCCCACAGCGGGATGGCGGCCAGCGCCACCACGTTGGCCAGCGCGCCCACCCAGAGCATCGCGGACTTGTCCAGGCCGACCGCGTCGCCGGTGGCGAACGCCAGGGCCCAGACCGAGAAGATCGTGGAGACCGTGGCGATCAGCGCCGCCGCGATCACCCGCAGCACGTCCGCCCAGTGGTGCCGCAGCAGGTCGGCCAGCGGCAGCCGGGCCACCGCGTTCTCCGCCGCGGCCTGCTCGAAGACGGGGGTCTCCGACAGTTTCCGGCGGATGACGTAGCCGACGACCGTGACGGCCACGCTGAGCAGGAACGGCACCCGCCAGCCCCAGGTGTAGAGCTGCTCGTCGGGGAGCGCGGCCACCGGGATGAAGATCAGGGTGGCGAGGATCTGGCCGGCCTGGGTGCCGTTCAGCGCGAAGCTCGTGTAGTACCCGCGCCGGTCCTCGGGCGCGTGCTCCAGCGTCATCGAATTGGCGCTGGCCTGCTCCCCGGCGGCGGAGAGGCCCTGGAGGATGCGCATCAGCACCAGCAGGACCGGTGCGGCCGTGCCGACCTGCGCGTACGTCGGCAGGCAGCCGATCAGGAAGGTCGACAGGCCCATCAGCATCAGGGTGAAGACCATGATCTTGCGGCGACCGAGCCGGTCGCCGTAGTGGCCGAGGAAGAGCGCGCCGATCGGGCGTGCCGCGTAGGCGACACCGAATGTCGCCAGCGAGATCAGCGTCGCGGTCGCCGGGTCGGACGGGTCGAAGAAGACCTTGGGGAAGACCAGCGCGGCGGCGCTGCCGTAGATGAAGAAGTCGTAGTACTCCAGCGCGCTGCCGATCCAGGCGGCGACAGCGGCCTTGCGGGGCCGGGCGGGGGGCGGGGCCCCGGCCTCGGACGAGAGAGCGGACATGCCTGCTCCACGGGGGAGGGCCACCGGCGTGAGGGGCGGGTGGCGGCGAGTTAACGTACTAGATAGTTAGTTGTGGGGGTGCAGCGATCGTGAACCGCCCGCAGGTCACTGTCAAGACATCTCGGGGAAACAATTCCGCCCGTGGGTGGCCGCGCCGCTCAGCCCGCCGAGGACCCCGTCAGATAGCCCAGGACCATGTCGCCGAGCATCGTGCGGTAGTGGTCCCGGCGGTCCGCCGCCGTCAGGTCCCGCGCGAAGAGCGCGCCGAAGGTGTGCCGGTTGGAGACCCGGAAGAAGCAGAACGAACTGATCATCGCGTGCAGGTCGACCGCGTCCACGTCCGCCGTGAACACGCCCTGTGCGCGGCCCTCTTCGAGGATCCGGCCGATCACCTCGATGGCCGGGGAGTTGAGCCGGCCGATCGTCTCCGAAGCGGCGATGTGCTCCGCCTCGTGAATGTTCTCGATGCTCACCAGGCGGACGAAGTCCGGGTGCGCCTCGTGGTGGTCGAAGGTCAGCTCGGCCAGCCGCCGGATGGCCGCCGCGGGATCCAGGTGCTCGACGTCCAGCCGCTGTTCCTGCTGCCTGATGCCCGCGTACGCGTGCTCCAGCACCGCCGTGAACAGCTGCTCCTTGCTGCCGAAGTAGTAATAGATCATCCGCTTCGTGGTGTGGATGCGGGCCGCGATCTCGTCCACCCGGGCGCCCGTGTACCCCTGCCGCGCGAACTCCTCCGTCGCGACCTTCAGGATCTCCGCCCGGGTCCGCGCCGCGTCGCGCTGCCGGCCTGCGGTACGGGCCGACGGGTGAACGGCGGTCATACGGCTGGCTCCTCGGATGCGGTCCACTGGTCGGCCCAGTGTAGGCAGGCTCGTCCGGCGCGCGACGAGTGGCCCGGACGGCCGCCGGTGACCCGTACGACTGATACGACGTCAGTCCGACATGCGGCCACTACGCCACGTACGTACGGTGTGACGATGAGTGATGCGGTGTGGCTGATGTCGACCCGTTCGTCCCGCCCGGCGCACGTGCCCGACCTGCCGGGCGCGGGCGGCGGACCAGGACCCGACCGCAGGCTCGCGTGGCTGGACGCGCTGCGGGGCATCGGCGCGCTGATGGTCGCGCTGCACCACGCGGCGCCGCGCTACCTCCCGGAGCTGTCCGCCACCGTGCTGCGCTGGTTCAACCCCGGCACCTACGGCGTCATCGTCTTCTTCCTGGTCAGCGGCTACATCATCCCGGCCTCGCTGGAGCGGCGCGGCTCGCTGCGCCGGTTCTGGGTCGGCCGGGTCTGCCGCCTCTACCCACTGCTGATCGTGGCGCTCGCGGCCACGGCGCTGCTCGCCCGGTGGGGACCGGGACAGCTGCGCGAAGGGCTGGGGGAGCGCGACCCGCTGAGCGCCCTGCTCGCGCACGGGACGATGCTGCAGGACCTCCTCGGCGTGCCCAACGCGCTCAACGTGCTGTGGACCCTCTCCTACGAGATGGTCTTCTACTTCCTCGTCGCGGCGCTCTTCGCACTGCGGCAGCACCGCCGCTCCGCGCCCGCGGCCCTCGGCACGGCAGCGCTCGGCGTCGCGGCGGGCGGACTGCTGCCGGCCGCCGCGCTGACCCGGGGCCTGGGCGGCGCGCCGGTGATCGCGGCGACCGCGCTCGGGGCGGCCGTCGCCCTGTGCGCCGTGGCCTCGGGCCGGGCCTCGTGGTGCCGGGCCGGGGCGCTGTTCGGCGGCGCGCTGGCGGCCGTCCTCGTCCTCTGCAACGGCCGCATCCCGCCCTGGCAGGGGCTCGCGCTGCTGTCCCTGATGTTCACCGGCACCGTGCTGTACCGCATGGAGCGCGGGCAGCTGAGCAGGGCCGCGGGGACGACCGTCGTGGGCATGGTGCTGGCCGCCTGCGTCCTGTCGGCGGCGCTGCACATCGGCTCCCGCGGCGACGCGGTCACCGGCGGCGCCGACCCGCAGGCCGCCGTGCGGATCTGGGCGCTCACGGTCGGACTCGCGCTGCTCACGTTCGGCGTGGCGATGGCCCTGCGGCGGCACCGCGTACCGCGCTGGCTCGCCTTCTGCGGCGTGATCAGCTACTCGCTCTACCTCCTGCACCCGCTGGTCCTGGAGGTCTGCGACCTGGCCGTGCCCTGGCAGCAGCACGACACTCCGCTGCTGGTGGCCGCCTACCTCGCGCTGCTGCTCCCGCTGAGCATGCTCGCGCACCGGCTGGTCGAGCTGCCGGGCCAGCGCCTGGGGAAGGTCCTGGCGGGCCCGCCCGGCGGCCTGCCGGTGCCCCGGCAGGAGCCCCCGGGGACGCCCGTGCCGGCCCGCGGCGAGGCCGTCTGACGACAGCCCGCCGCGCGGGCGTACGGCGGTACGGCGGGTTCAGCGGCCCGCCGTCGCCGCGTCCAGGTGCACCCGCAGCGCCGCGTTCACCGCGTCCGGCCGCTCCACGCCCGCCAGATGGGCGGCGCCCGTGACCTCCACGAGGGCCGCGCCCGGCACCCCGTCGGCGATCTCCCGGGCGAGCGCGGGCGGCGTCGCCGGGTCCTGGCGCCCGGCGATCACGAGCGTGCGGGCCGTGACCGACCACAGCGCTGCCCGCACGTCGTAGCCGGCCAGCCCGTCGCAGCAGGCCGCGTACCCGGCCGGGTCGGCGGCGGAGAGATCACCGAGCAGTGCCGTACCGCGCGGCCCCGTGGCGGTCCCGGGATCGGCGAACCAGCGGCCCGGCGTCGCCTGCAGCACCGCCGCCGTGCCGTGCGCGCGCACCGTGGCGGCCCGCTCCCGCCAGCCGGCCGGTTCGCCGAAGCGGGCGGCGGAACAGATCATCGCGAGCGAGGCGAGCCGGTCGGCGTGGTCCACCGCCAGCCGTGCGCCGATGGCCCCGCCGAGCGAGATCCCGGCGTAGTGGAAGGTGCGCCAGCCGTGGTGATCGGCCAGGTCCAGGACGAGCCGGGCGAGGTCCGCGACGGTGGTGGCGCCGGGCGTGGGGTCGGGGAGTAGGCCGGCGGGGGCGGAGCCGTGCCCGGGCAGGTCGAACCGGAGCACCCGGTGGGTGCGGGCCAGTTCGGTCAGCTGCGGTTCCCACACGGCGAGCGAGGTGCCCAGCGACGGGCCGAGCACGAGCGGCGGCGCGTCCTCGGGGCCGTCGAGGCGGTGGTGGAGCAGCGGGGGAGCAGTGCGGGTCACGGGGTCTCCTGCGGAACGTACGGGGGTGGCGGCGGGGCGCGGGCAGGACGGAGCGGCCTGCCCGTACTTGGCCAGGCCTTCGCGGGTGGAGAAGTCGAGGGACTCCTGCAGGCGCTCCGGGGAGATGTTGGAGGCGCCGATCTCGCGGATCTTGCCG
>NZ_JBEYUN010000014.1:0-241215 GCF_040643545.1 Streptomyces sp. NPDC047117
GGGCCACCGCCACCAGATCGGCACACGGAGCACCCGCCCCCGCACGCCCCGGACCACCCGCACCTCCGTACCCCGCGGCCTCCCGCAACGGCTTGAGCGAGTGCTGCGGGGCCCCGGCTTTGTCGTGGGACGGCCACCCGGGCTCTTGCGGGCTCGGGTGGCCGGAGCGGCGAGTGTGCCGGGGGTCCGGTTGCTCCGGGGCCTCAGGCTCGGGGCCGGGCCCGGGTCGGGGCCGGTGGCAAGGCCGGTGGCGGTTCAGGTGGTGCGGCTCCAGACGGCCGTTGAGGGGCCGATGTCCAGGGCGGCGCAGCGCCAGCGGGCGTCGTCGCCGCGTTCGAGGCGGAAGGCGAGGGCGCGTACGCGTTCGCCTGCGGTGATCCGGGCGAAGGCCTCGATGACGCCGCGCCGCGGGGAGTACACGCCGCAGTCGCGGACCCGGGGCTCCGGAGCGTGACCGTACGGCCCTACGGGGCGCAGCGGGGCCTGCGGGGCGAGTTCCGCGAGCCGGTCGTAGGCGGCGGGCAGGGCGTGGCCCAGCAGCGCGTGGACGGGCCGCCGGCCGCTCAGGGTGAGGACGAGCTGATCGGCGAACCAGCGGTGCGGCTGCCGCTCCGCCGCCCGACGGCGGGCGTCGACGCGCGGGCCACCCGGCGTACGGGGGCCGCTCGGAGCCGTGCGGTCGCCGGGGCGGCGGCTGTCGCGGCGCCCCCCGGGACGGCTCGGGGCGCCGCCCGCACGGGACGTTCCGTCGGTACGGCCCGGGGTGCCGGGGCGGGACGCTGGTGGGGCGGCTGCGGTAGAGGCCGCGGCGGCGCGTGAGGCTGCGGCAGCCAACGCCGACGCCGAAGAAACCGAAGCCGCCGACGCCGACGCCGAGGCGGGTGGTGTTTCGGGCTGTGACGTGGTTGTGGCGGTTGGCGTGGTCGTGATCATCGTGGCCCCCGTTTCGCCCGTTCCCGTTGGGTATCGGTACCGGGCAGTAGCTTTTGCGTGGGGCTCTTCTACCGAGGTGCTCGGAGGGGCGGCAAGGCGGTCGTGCGTGCGACGGAGGGGGCCGGAAGATTCACCTATCAGGGTGATGGGCGGTGCGCGGCCCGGCCGAGGGCGGTGTCGGGCGGGGTGTCCGGCGGACCGTCCCCGGGCCGTACCGGCGGCACGAAGGGGGACCCGCGCCCGTATGCTGGCTGCCTGCGCCCGATCAGAGCGACCAGTCCCAGCAGTCCGATACGAAAGCGGCGGCCATGCGTGTCTACGTCCCCCTGACCCTCTCCGGTCTCGCAGAGGCGTACAAGGCGGGTGAGGTGGGCTCCGGCCCGCTGGAGGCCTACGCCGTCACGCCCGCGCTGCGCGAGTGGTACGTCTCCGACGACATCGAGGAGCTGGAGTACGCCGCGCTGAACCGGGCCGCTCAGGCCTCGCTGCGGCTGCTGGCCACCGACCCCGGCGCCGCCAGGCGGCGCGTCGTGGTGGCCGTCGACGTCGCCGACGGTGCCGCGTCCGTGGACCCGGACCGGGGGCTGGACAAGTCGGCGCTGGGCGTCGTGCGGGTGGTCGGGCCGGTGCCGATGAAGAAGGCGGCCGCCGTGCATGTCGACTCGGACGACGCGGAGCCGGACGTCACCGCCGCGGCCGCGGCACTGGGCGCGGCGGACCAGGGCGACGACGACGCGCAGTTCACCGTGGACGGGGCCGAGGACCACGAGCTGATGTGGTTCGGTGTGCAGGAGATTCCGAACCTGATCGGCTGACGGCGGGCTCGGACCCGGGTCGGAGCGGGGCGGTCGCGCGATGCCGTAGCCCGCCTTATCTCCTGAGCCCCCTATGGGCCTGACCTGCGGTTATGGGCGCGGGCGGCCGGATTGTCGGTGGGCGCGGGTACCTTTTTCGCATGGGGAAGCACGCGACGCACATCGTCTGGGACTGGAACGGCACGCTCTTTCACGACATCGACGCCGTGATCGGGGCGACCAACGCCGCGTTCGGTGAGATCGGCCTGCCTCCGATCACCCTGGAGCGTTACCGCGAGCTGTACTGCGTGCCGGTCCCGCGGTTCTACGAGCGGCTGATGGGGCGGCTGCCGACCGATGCCGAGTGGGCGGTCATGGACGAGGCGTTCCACCGGCACTACACCCTCCAGCGGGCGGCGTGCGCGCTCGCCGAGGGCGTGGAGACGCTGCTGGAGAGCTGGGGCGCGGCAGGGCGCAGCCAGTCGATCCTGAGCATGTACGGCCACGAGGAGCTGCTGCCGCTCGTGCGCGACTTCGGCATCGAGGCGCACTTCATACGGGTGGACGGCCGGACCGGGCCGTCCGGCGGCGGCAAGAGCGAGCACATGGTGCGGCACCTCGCGGCGCTGGAGAGCGCGCGGGTCGATCCCGGCCGTACGGTCGTCATCGGTGACGCCGTGGACGACGCGCTGGCGGCCCGGTACGCGGGGGCGCACGCGGTGCTCTACACGGGCGGCTCGCACAGCCGGACGAGCCTCCTGGAGGCCGGTGTGCCGGTCGTCGACAGCCTGGCCGAGGCCGTCCTGACGGCGGAGCGCCTGGCCCTCTGAGGGCCGCACGGACCTGACCTCGGAGCGCCGGGGCGCCCGGCGCTCCGGGCCCGCCGCACCACCGCGGGCCGCCCCTCCCTCACCCCGCCGGTGCCTTGGCCCGCAGGACCTTCAGGAATTCGCGCATCCAGCCGGCGTGGTCGGGCCAGGCGCGGGAGGAGACCAGGGTGCCGTCGACGACGACCTCGGCGTCGCGGTAGCCGGCGCCCGCGGCCTGCATGTCCATCTCCAGCGCGGGATAGGAGGTGACCCGGCGGCCGTTCAGGCGGCCGATCGCCGCCGTGAGCAGGGGGCCGTGGCAGATCTGGGCGACCGGCTTGTCGGCGTCGAAGAAGGCCTTGACGACCTTGCGCAGCTCGGCGTCGTTGCGCAGGTATTCGGGGGCCCGGCCGCCGGGGATCACCAGAGCGGCGTAACTGCCCGGGTCGACTTCGGAGAACGCCAGGTCCGCCGGCCAGGTGTAGCCGGGCTTCTCGGTGTACGTATCGAACCCAGGTTCGAAGTCGTGGACGACGAACCGCAGCGTCTTGCGGGCCGGGGCGGCGATATGGACGTCGTAGCCCTCCTCGCGGAGCCGCTGGTAGGGGTACAGAACCTCCAGGGATTCCGCCGCGTCCCCGGTCACGATCAGGATTCTGGCTGCCATGGCGTACCTCCGCGCGGCTCGCGTCCGACTCCGTACCGCTCAAGGTCCTCCGGTCGGCAGCGCTTGCCAAGACCCCCTGCGGACGCCCGAGTGAGACCGGACGAGGTACGTCTCTGTCCATACCGGCAAAGAACTGAGTGTGGTTTTGTACACACAAGGCCCATGACGACCACCGGGCCAGGAGCGATAGCCTGGCAGCGTGATCAGCGCGATAACCCGCGGGGGCGTCGAGGCCCCTGCCCCGCGCCCGGGACACGACGGTGCCCGGGCGGCCGTTGATCATTCCTGTGTCGACCAGGTGCCAGGAATGTCAAATCTGGCCAATTCCGCCCCGGTCGCCCCTCATCGCGGCATAGCGTCGAATCCGACCGGACACGATCCCGGGTCCATCCCGGGGTTCCGTGATGCGCCGGTCCGGCGTCATGCCGTTTCCACTCATTTCCACAACGTCACGCAACGGCGCGCGACAGGAGCCAGAGGACATGCAGACCAAGCTGGACGAAGCCAAGACCGAGCTGCTCACGAAGGCCGCCAGGGTCGCTGAGAGCGGGCCGGCGGGAGGGCAGTCACCGGTACCGGGCCTGGACCCGGACACCCTCAGTGGATACCTCCAGCGTTACTACCTGCACACCGCCCCGGAGGACCTCACCGGGCGGGACCCGGTCGACATCTTCGGCGCGGCGCTCTCGCACTACCGCCTCGCGGGCAACCGGCCGCAGGGCACGGCGAACGTCAGAGTGCACACCCCGACCGTCGAGGAGAACGGCTGGACCTGCAGCCACTCCGTCGTCGAGGTCGTGACCGATGACATGCCCTTCCTCGTGGACTCCGTGACGAACGAGCTGTCGCGGCAGGGGCGCGGCATCCATGTCGTGATCCACCCGCAGGTCGTCGTCCGGCGTGACGTCACCGGCAAGCTGATCGAGGTCCTGGACGCCGAGGACGAGGCGCACGGCACGCCCGGCAAGGACAAGGGCGCCGAGCTGCCGCACGACGCCTTCGTGGAGTCCTGGATCCACGTCGAGATCGACCGGGAGACCGACCGCGAGGACCTCAAGCAGATCACCGCCGATCTGGTGCGGGTCCTCAACGACGTGCGCGAGGCCGTCGAGGACTGGGAGAAGATGCGCGACTCCGCGCTGCGCATCGCGGACGAGCTGCCCGCCGAGCCCACCGCCGACGACCTGCGCGACCGTGAGGTGGAGGAGGCCCGCGAGCTGCTGCGCTGGCTGGCCGCCGACCACTTCACCTTCCTCGGCTACCGCGAGTACGAGCTGACCTCGGCGCCCGGCGAGGCCGACGGCGACGAGGACGTGCTCACCGCGGTGCCCGGCACCGGCCTGGGCATCCTGCGCTCGGACCCGCAGCACCACGAGGACGACGAGGGCCACCCCGTCTCCCCGTCCTTCAACCGGCTCCCCAAGGACGCCCGCAAGAAGGCCCGCGAGCACAAGCTGCTGATCCTGACGAAGGCGAACAGCCGTGCGACCGTGCACCGGCCGAGCTACCTCGACTACGTCGGCGTGAAGAAGTTCGACGCGGAGGGGAACGTCGTCGGTGAGCGCCGCTTCCTCGGCCTGTTCTCGTCCGCCGCGTACACCGAGTCGGTCCGCCGCGTGCCGGTCATCCGCCGCAAGGTCACCGAGGTGCTGGAGGGCGCCGGCTTCTCGCCCAACAGCCACGACGGCCGCGACCTGCTCCAGATCCTGGAGACCTACCCGCGCGACGAGCTGTTCCAGACCCCGGTCGACCAGCTGCGCGCCATCGCCACCAGCGTGCTCTACCTCCAGGAGCGCCGCCGGCTGCGGCTGTACCTGCGCCAGGACGAGTACGGGCGCTACTACTCCGCGCTGGTCTACCTCCCGCGGGACCGCTACACCACCGGCGTCCGGCTGCGCCTGATCGACATCCTCAAGGAGGAGCTGGGCGGCACCAGCGTCGACTTCACGGCCTGGAACACCGAGTCCATCCTCTCCCGGCTGCACTTCGTCATCCGGGTCGCGCCGGGCGCCTCGCTGCCCGACCTCACCGACGCCGACGCGGACCGCATCGAGGCGCGGCTGGTCGAGGCGGCCCGCTCCTGGGAGGACGGCTTCGCCGAGGCGCTGAACGCCGAGTGCGGCGAGGAGCGCGCGGCCGAGCTGCTGCGCCGGTACGCGCACGCCTTCCCCGAGGGCTACAAGGCCGACAACTCCCCGCGCGCCGCGGTCGCCGACCTCCAGCACCTGGAGAAGCTGCGCACCGCAGAGGAGGGCCGGAACTTCGAGGTCAGCCTGTACGAGCCGGTCGGCGCCGGCCCCGGCGAGCGCCGCTTCAAGATCTACCGCACCGGCGACCCGGTCTCGCTGTCCAAGGTGCTGCCGCTGCTGAACCGCCTCGGCGTCGAGGTGGTCGACGAGCGGCCGCACGAGCTGCGCTGCCAGGACCGGTCCAGCTCCTGGATCTACGACTTCGGCCTGCGGATGCCGGAGCGGCCGAACGGCGACGACTACCGCGAGCGCTTCCAGGACGCCTTCACGGCGGTGTGGACGGGCCGCGCGGAGAGCGACAACTTCAACAAGCTGGTGCTGGGCGCGGGCCTGGACTGGCGGCAGGCGATGGTGCTGCGCGCGTACGCGAAGTACCTGCGGCAGGCCGGCTCGACCTTCAGCCAGACGTACATGGAGGACACCCTCTCCTACAACGTCCACACCACCCGGCTGCTGGTCCACCTCTTCGAGGCGCGGATGGCCCCGGCCCGGCAGCGGGCCGGCACGGAGCTGATCGACGGGCTGCTGGAGGAGCTGGACGGCGCGCTGGACCAGGTGGCCTCGCTGGACGAGGACCGCATCCTGCGGTCGTTCCTCACCGTCATCAAGGCGACGCTGCGCACCAACCACTTCCAGAAGGACAGCAACGGCGAGCCGCACTCCTACCTGTCGCTGAAGCTGGACCCGCAGGCCATCCCGGACCTGCCGGCGCCCCGCCCGGCGTTCGAGATCTGGGTGTACTCGCCGCGCGTCGAGGGCGTCCACCTGCGCTTCGGCAAGGTGGCGCGCGGTGGTCTGCGCTGGTCGGACCGGCGGGAGGACTTCCGTACGGAGATCCTCGGCCTGGTCAAGGCGCAGATGGTCAAGAACACCGTCATCGTGCCGGTCGGCGCGAAGGGCGGCTTCGTCGGCAAGCAGCTGCCGGACCCGGCCGTGGACCGGGACGCGTGGCTGGCCGAGGGCATCGCCTCGTACAAGACCTTCATCTCCGGTCTGCTGGACATCACCGACAACCTCGTCGGCGGTGAGGTCGTGCACCCGGAGGACGTGGTCCGGCACGACGGCGACGACACCTACCTGGTCGTCGCGGCCGACAAGGGCACCGCGAAGTTCTCCGACATCGCGAACGAGGTCGCCGAGTCCTACGGCTTCTGGCTGGGCGACGCCTTCGCCTCCGGCGGTTCGGCGGGCTACGACCACAAGGGCATGGGCATCACCGCGCGCGGTGCCTGGGAGTCGGTCAAGCGCCACTTCCGGGAGCTGGGCACGGACACCCAGACCGAGGACTTCACGGTCGTCGGCGTCGGTGACATGTCCGGTGACGTGTTCGGCAACGGCATGCTGCTCTCCGAGCACATCCGGCTGGTGGCCGCATTCGATCACCGGCACATCTTCCTCGACCCGAACCCGGACGCGGCCACCTCGTACGCCGAGCGCCGCCGGCTGTTCGAGCTGCCCCGTTCCTCGTGGGCGGACTACAACAAGGAGCTGCTGTCCCAGGGCGGCGGCATCCACCCGCGTACGGCCAAGTCCATCCCGATCAACCAGCACGTCCGTGCCGCGCTGGGCATCGAGTCGGGCGTCACGAAGATGACGCCGGCCGACCTGATGAAGGCCATCTTCCAGGCGCCGGTGGACCTGCTGTGGAACGGCGGCATCGGGACGTACGTGAAGGCCTCGACCGAGTCGAACGCGGACGTCGGCGACAAGTCGAACGACGCGATCCGGGTCGACGGTCAGGACCTGCGGGTCAAGGTCGTGGGCGAGGGCGGCAACCTGGGCCTGACCCAGCTCGGCCGCATCGAGTACGCCCAGAACGGCGGCCGGATCAACACCGACGCGATCGACAACAGCGCCGGCGTGGACACCTCTGACCACGAGGTGAACATCAAGATCCTGCTGAACTCCGTGGTGGCCGACGGCGACATGACGGTCAAGCAGCGCAACAAGCTGCTCGCCGAGATGACCGACGAGGTCGGCTCGCTGGTGCTGCGCAACAACTACGCGCAGAACGTCGCCCTGTCGCTGGCCATCGCCCAGTCCTCCAGCATGCTCCACGCCCAGCAGCGGTTCCTCCGCCGGCTGGTGCGCGACGGGCACCTGGACCGGGCGCTGGAGTTCCTGCCCTCCGACCGGCAGATCCGGGAGCGGCTGAACAACGGCCGCGGCCTGACGCAGCCGGAGACCGCGGTCCTGCTGGCGTACACCAAGATCACGGTGGCCGACGCGCTGATCAAGACCGAGCTCCCGGACGACCCGTACTTCCGGCACCTGCTGCACGCGTACTTCCCGTCCGCGCTGCGCGAGCGCTTCCCGGAGCAGGTCGACCACCACGCCCTGCACCGTGAGATCACCACGACGGTGCTGGTCAACGACACGGTCAACAGCGGTGGCACGAGCTTCCTGCACCGTATGCAGGAGGAGACCGGCGCCTCCCTGGAAGAGGTCGTCCGGGCGCACACCGCGGCCCGCGCGATCTTCGACCTGGGCCGGGTCTGGGACGACGTCGAGGCGCTGGACAACAAGGTGCCGGCCGAGGTGCAGACCCGCATCCGGCTGCACTCCCGGCGGCTGGTCGAGCGCGGCACCCGCTGGCTGCTCAACAACCGCCCGCAGCCGCTGGAGCTGTCCGGCACCATCGACTTCTTCCGGGACCGGGTCGCCGCGGTCTGGGCCGAGCTGCCCAAGCTGCTGCGCGGCAGCGACATGGAGTGGTACCAGTCGATCTTCGGGCAGCTCACCGAGGCGGGCGTGCCGGAGGAGCTGGCGCACCGGGTGGCCGGGTTCTCGTCGGCCTTCCCCGCGCTGGACATCGTGGCCATCGCCGACCGCACCGGCAAGGAACCGCTGGACGTCGCCGAGGTCTACTACGACCTGGGCGACCGGCTGCGGATCAACCAGCTCCTGGACCGCATCCTGGAGCTGCCGCGCAACGACCGCTGGCAGTCCATGGCCCGGGCCGCCATCCGCGAGGACCTGTTCGCCGCGCACGCCGCGCTGACCGCCGACGTCCTCTCGGCGGGCAACGGCAGCGCCACGCCGGAGCAGCGCTTCAAGGCGTGGGAGGAGAAGAACGCCGCGATCCTGGGCCGGGCGCGGGCCACGCTGGAGGAGATCGAGGGGTCGGACGCCTTCGACCTGGCCAACCTCTCGGTCGCCATGCGCACGATGCGGACGCTGCTGCGCCAGCACGGCTGAGCCGCTGACGCCGAACGGGGAGGGCCCCGGAGCATGTGCTCCGGGGCCCTCCCCGTTCTTCGCGGTTTTCGTGCTGCCGCCGGCTACTTCTTGGTGAAGGCCTCGTACTCCTTCAGGACGTCGGCGGTGGGGCCGTCCATGAGGAGCTCGCCCTTCTCCAGCCACAGCACCCGGTCGCAGGTGTCCCGGATGGACTTGTTGTTGTGGCTGACCAGGAAGACCGTGCCGGCCTCCTTGCGCAGCTCGCGGATGCGGGCCTCGGAGCGCTTCTGGAACTTCCGGTCGCCGGTGGCGAGGGCCTCGTCGATCATCAGGACGTCGTGGTCCTTGGCCGCGGCGATGGAGAACCGCAGGCGGGCAGCCATCCCGGAGGAGTAGGTCCGCATCGGCAGGGAGATGAAGTCGCCCTTTTCGTTGATGCCGGAGAAGTCGACGATGCTCTGGTACCGCTCGCGGACCTGGTCCCGGGACATGCCCATGGCCAGGCCGCCCAGGATCACGTTGCGCTCGCCGGTCAGGTCGTTCATCAGCGCCGCGTTCACGCCCAGCAGCGAGGGCTGGCCGTGGGTGTAGACATGGCCCCGCTCGGCCGGCAGCAGTCCGGCCACCGCCTTGAGCAGGGTGGACTTGCCCGACCCGTTGGTGCCGATCAGCCCGATCGACTCGCCCCGGTAGGCGGTGAAGGACACGCCCTTGACCGCGTGCACCTCCCGCACGCCGGTGGAGGGCTTGCGGCGCACGATCCGGTTCAGCGCCGCGGTGGCACTGCCCCGGCCCGCGCCCGTGCCGTAGACGCGGTAGACGATGTGCAGGTCATCGGCGATGACGGTGGGAATGCGCTCCTCGGCGGCCGCGGTGGCCTCCACCGCCGGCTGCTCCAGATCGGTGCTCTGCTGCTCAGCCACGGCCGTACCGCTCCTCCGCCTTCCAGAAGTACACGAAACCCACGATGCCCATGACGACGGCCCAGCCCAGCGCCAGCGGCCACACGTGGGGCGGCAGCTTGTCGGCGTGGAACGAGTCGATGAGCGCGAAGCGCATCAGGTCGATGTAGACCGCGGCCGGGTTCACGTCCAGCAGGAAGTGCACGAAGCCGGGGATGTTCTTGCCCTGGGTCACGTGGCTGATGCTGTACATCACGCCGGACGCGTACATCCACGTGCGCAGGATGAAGGGCATCAGCTGCGCCAGGTCGGGGGTCTTGCTGCCCAGCCGCGCCATGATCATGGCCAGCCCGGTGTTGAAGACGAACTGCAGACACAGCGCCGGGATCGCCAGCAGCCACGACCAGCCGGGCACGATCCCGAACGCCAGCACGATGACGACCAGCACGCCCATGGAGAACAGCAGCTGCTTCAGCTGCATGAGGCAGAACGAGATCGGCAGGCAGGCGCGGGGGAAGTGCAGCGCGCGGACCAGGCCGAGGTTGCCGGAGATCGCGCGGGTGCCGGCGAGTACCGAGCTCTGCGTGAAGGTGAAGATGAAGACGCCGGTGACCAGGAACGGGATGTAGTCGTCCACGCCCCGGTTCGTCCCCAGCAGCAGGCCGAAGATCAGGTAGTAGACCAGCGCGTTGAGCAGCGGCGTCACGACCTGCCACAGCTGGCCCAGCTTGGCCTGGCTGTACTGGGCGGTCAGCTTGGCGCTGGAGAACGCCGAGATGAAGTGGCGCCGCTGCCACAGCTGCCGGACGTACGAGGGGAGCGACGGGCGGCGGCCGCTGACGGAGAGGCCGTACCGCTCGGCGAGGGCGCGCGGATCGGAGTCCGGCGGGGCGGCGGGAACCGGACGCGTGAGGGTCTGAGACATCAGTCCGCTTTCGTGCGTGGACGCGGGCGCTGCGAGGCTGGTGGCACCGCGAGGCTGAGGAACTCACGACGAGACGGCTCCGTATCGTCGCAACCCGAGAGTAGGGCGCGCGTACGTCGAAACGCAACCGTCCCGTCGCGACGCTATGCTCCCTCCATGGCAAAGGACCCAGCACCGACCGAAGCGGCACCTCAGGTACCGCCGGGCCGGCCTGCGCCGTCGGCCCGCCGGGCGCCGGCCGGCGCCGCCGTGCTGCGCGAGGAGAAGACCGCCGCCATTCGGGCAGCGGTCTTCGCGGAGCTGGCGGCCGTCGGGTTCGGCCGGATGTCGATCGAGGGCATCGCGCGGCGCGCGGGGGTCGGCAAGACCGCCGTGTACCGCCGCTGGCGCTCCAAGCTGCACCTCGTCCTGGACGTGGTCACCGCGCTGGCCGCCGAGGGCATGCCGGTGCCGGACACCGGCACGCTGCGCGGTGACGTACGGATGCTGCTGGAGGTGGCGTCCCGGGCGCTGCGCCATCCGATGGCCGCGCAGATCATCCCGGACCTGCTGGCGGAGGCGGCGCGCAGCCCGGAGATCGCCGAGGCGCTGCGGAGCGCGTTGCACGACTCACAGGAGTCGATGACGCGGGCGATGGTGGGGCGGGCGGTGTCGCGCGGCGAGCTGCCGGAGGGCGTCGACGTACGTCTCGCCCTCGATCTGATCACCGGGCCGCTGTACTGGCGGGTGGTCGTCCTCCGTGGCGACCTGCCCAAGGGGTACCTGGACGAGCTGGCGGCGGCGGTGGCGACGGCGCTCGGCGCGCGTCCGCGCTCCGCGGGGGAGTAGTTCGTCGGCTGCGGGCCGTCTGTGGCCGGTCGCGCAGTTCCCCGCGCCCCTGACGGGGCGCGGGACCGCTTGTCAGCCCGCCAGGCCCATGTCGGACGGGGTGGCGTCGGCGCCCGGGTTGTCGGTGACGACCGTGCCGGTCTGCACCGGCAGCGTGGCCACGCCCGAGCCGGTCGCCGCCGCCTCGCGCGGCGTCGGTGCGACCGTGCGCTCGTCGAGCGGCAGGACGGACGGGGTCTCCTCCTGGCCCAGGAAGACCCGGCGGACCACGCGCTCGGCCGCGTGGCCGTCGTCCCACTGGCAGAAGCGGGCGCGGAACGCGGCGCGGCGGGCCGCGGCCTCGGCGCCGTTCCAGGTGCCGTCCCGGAAGGCGGCGATCAGCTCGTCCTCGCTGGTGGCGACGGTGCCCGGGGTGTCGCCCGGCTCGCCGGACAGCAGGTCGAAGGTGACGCCGCGGGACTTCACGTACACGTCCCAGTCGTCCGCGTAGGTGATGATCGGGCGGTCGAGGTTGGCGTAGTCGAACATGATCGACGAGTAGTCCGTGACCAGCGCGTCGGCGGCCAGGCACAGCTCCTCGACCGACGGGTGGCGCGAGACGTCGATCAGCAGGCCCTGCTCCTGGAGCTCGGCCAGCCGGTCGTTCTCGCCGTAGAAGTAGTGGGTGCGCACCAGCAGCACCACGTCCGGGCCCAGCTCACGGGTGACGCGCTCCAGGTCCATCCGCGGGATGTAGCCGTTCTGGTAGTCGCGGACGGTCGGCGCGTACAGGACGGCGGTGCGGCCCGGCGCGATGCCGAGGCGCTCGCGGATCTCCAGCACGTCCTCGGCGGTCGCCCGGTAGTACACGTCGTTGCGCGGGTATCCGGTGTCCAGCGACTGGAAGGCGCAGGGGTAGACCCGCTCCCACTGCTCGGTGGTGTGCTGGTTCGAGGAGACACTGAAGTCCCAGCGGTCCGCGCGCTGCAGCAGCTTGCGCATGGACATGCCCTTGGCGGCCGCCGGGTACTGCTGCTGGTCGATGCCCATCCGCTTGAGCGGGGTGCCGTGGTGGGTCTGGAGGTGGATCTGCCCGGGGCGCTTCACGACCGCGTCGGCGAAGTTGACGTTGTTGACGAGGTACGTGGCGCGGGCCATCACCTCCCAGTAGCGCGGCGAGCCCACGATCACGTGGTCGACGCCCTCGGGGAGGGTCTCCTCCATGCCCTGCTTGATCACCCACACGCCGTGCACCTGCGGCGCCAGCTCCTTGGCCTTCTCGTAGATCGCGAGCGGATTGCAGGCGGGGGTGCGGTTCCAGTACGCGGAGTAGACGGCGAGGTGCGGGTCCAGCGGGCGGCGCAGCTGGAGCTGGTAGAAGCGCGCGTACGCCTGCTTGCCGAGGGTGTGCTTGGCCTTCTTCAGGCGGCCCGCCGCCTTCTTGCGGCCCCTGGCGGCCAGCTTCAGGGCGGCGAACGCGGCGTAGGAGCCGCGGGCGAGCGCGTCGTACTGGACGCCCATCACGCCCTTGGGGCGGACGAAGTCCGCGGGCCGGTAGCGGCGGTAGTGCTGGGCCGCCAGCCGGAAGAACTCCGGGCGCGCGGCGTGCGGCACGCGGTCCGGGCGGGCCAGGATGAAGAGGTAGTGGTCGATCATGTGCTCGAAAAGGAAGGCGCGCCAGCGGTGCAGCGCCGGCCGCTCCTCGATGAACGCGAACAGCCGCTCGTACGTGGCGAACGCGGCGAAGTGCGCGCGGCTGGGGGTGCGCAGCGCGTTGCCCTGGCGGCGCTGGCGGTAGTGCACGCAGACCTGGTCCAGCAGCGCGATGCGCTCGGCGCTGAACAGCGACTCGTAGACGACGACCGCGTCCTCGTAGAAGCCGTCGGGGAAGCTGAAGCCGCCGGCGAGGTAGAAGTCGCGTCGGTAGGCCTTGTTCCACACGACGGTGAACAGACGCAGCAGGTCCGGCCGGTCGTCGATGGTGCCGACCTCGGGGCCGGGCGCGGAGAGCACCTCGGCGTCGCGGTTGCGCTTGGCCTCGCCCCACCAGAAGGTGCGCGCGTAGTCGTAGACCAGGATGTCCGGTTCCTCGGTCTCCTTGATCCGGGCGGCTATGGACTCCAGCGCGTCCGGCAGCAGCGTGTCGTCGCTGTCGAGGAAGAGGAGGTAGTCACCGCGGGCGTGCGCCACGCCCTCGTTGCGGGCGTTGCCGATGCCCTTGTTCTCGGGGAGGTGCAGCGGGACGACGCGCGGGTCACGGGCCGCGTACTCGTCCAGGATCGCCCCCGAGCCGTCGGGCGAGCGGTCGTCCACCGCGACGACCTCGAAGTCGGCGTACGTCTGGGCCAGCACCGAGTCCAGGCAGGCGCGGAGGTAGCCCTGCACCTTGAATACCGGCACGACGATGCTGAAGCGAGGCGATGCGGCGGAGCCACCAGGTGCGGGCATTACGGAAACTACTCCTCGTATCGGACCGAGCACAGAAAGCGGAATCGCCCGAAATGCGGTTCCTTTTCGCTACCTGTGAGACGGAAGGGACGAGGAGTTGGTTGTGCGCTTGTTCGTTAAAAGTACGAACAAGTTTCAGTCGCGCTTCGCCTCCGGGTGCCGCAGCAGCCAGCCCGCCCATGCCGAAGCGACCATGTCGCGCACGTCGTGCCGGGCCTTCCAGCCCAGCTCGGCGGCGATCCGGTCGGCGGCCGCCACCACCCGCGCCGGGTCGCCGGGGCGCCGCGCGGTGACCTCGGCCGGGCGGTCCCGGTGGCCGGTGACCTCCGCGATCAGATCGACCATCTCGCGTACGGAAACGCCCTCGCCGCGGCCGATGTTGACCGTCAGGTCGCGGACCGGGCCGCGCTCGCCGAGCTTGCGGGCGGCCGCCAGGTGCGCGTCGGCCAGGTCCTCGACGTGGATGTAGTCGCGGACGCAGGTGCCGTCGGGGGTGTCGTAGTCGTCGCCGAAGATGCGCGGCGCCGCGCCCTCGGTGAGCTTCTCGAAGACCATCGGGACGATGTTGAAGACGCCGGTGTCGGCCAGCTCCGGGGCCGCGGCGCCCGCCACGTTGAAGTAGCGCAGGCAGGCGGTGGAGATGCCGTGGGCCCGGCCCGCCGCCCGGGTCAGCCACTCGCCCGCCAGCTTGGTCTCGCCGTACGGGCTCATCGGCACGCACGGGGTGTCCTCGGTGACCAGGTCCACGTCGGGCATGCCGTAGACCGCGGCGGAGGAGGAGAGGACGAAGCGGCCGACGCCGCCCGCCGCGACCGCCTCCAGCAGCGTCTGGAGCCCGTGCACGTTCTCCCGGTAGTACAGCAGCGGCAGCTCCACCGACTCGGCGACCTGCTTCTTCGCCGCCAGGTGCACCACCCCGGAGACCTCGTGCTCCGCGATCGTGCGGTCCAGCAGCGGCCGGTCCAGCGTCGACCCGACGACGAGCGGGACGCCCTCGGGCACCCGCTCCGCCACGCCGGTGGACAGGTCGTCCAGCACCACCGCGCGCTCGCCCGCGCCCGTCATGGCGCGCACCACGTGCGCCCCGATGTACCCCGCGCCACCGGTGATCAGCCAGGTCATGCTCGCTCCTTCTCCTCGGCTCCGCCGCGCTCGTACGGCGACGGTACGGGGAAGTACGCGCCGAGGAAGGCACGCACCACCCGGTCCTGCTCCGCGGCCGGCACCTCCGCCTCCGCCGAGTCCCCGATGCAGAAGACGGAGTGGCTGCGGGAGGCCAGCAGGCGGCTGAGGACAGTGTGGTGGTCGTAGCGGCCGGCGTTCACGAAGGAGCAGGAAATGGTCGCGGGCGTCGACTTACCGGTCAGATATCCGTAGTAGTGGTGCAGCGACGAGGCGATGGAGAGATCCGTACGGGCCCGGAAGCGGCTGCCGGCGGTCGCCGCCACCTCCTCGGGGAAGCGGTCGGCGATCTCCGCGAGGACGCTGCGCCGCAGCGGGTGCGGGGCGTGCAGGAAGCTGTGCGTGGCGACGCGGCCGAACTCCCGCTTCAGCAGGGCCCGGTTGTTCTTGGCGGCGGCGAAGTAGCCCTCGTCGTCCTCGGTCACCTCGCCGGGCGGCACGGCCGTGGGGGAGCGGAAGAAGCGCGCGGTGCCGTTGCTGTGGAAGAACGCCGAGGCCGGCAGCGGGCGGCCCAGGAACACGTCGTCGTTGAAGTACAGGAACTGCTCCGACAGGCCCTCGATGCGGTGCAGCTGGCTCTCGATGGCGTGCGAGTTGAAGGTCGGCAGCTGTGCGGTGTCGGCGAACAGCTCGCGATGGTCGACCACCTTCAGGCCGGGGTGCGCGGTGTCCAGCCAGTCGGGCACCTGGTCGTCGGTGACGAGATGCACGGTGCGGACCCAGGGCGCGTACATCGCCAGCGAGCGGAGCGAGTGCCGCAGTTCGTCGCGGCTGCGGAAGCGGGCGTCGCCGCTGTCCACGTGGTCGGTGGGCAGGCCGGCCGCGCGCCGGGCCGCGTCCCGCCGCTCCCGCCACGCCGGGTCGGCGTCGTCCACCCAGGTGTAGACGACGTCGACGGGGAAGTCGATGTCCCACATGAGGGTGTCGGCGAGGGCGGCGGGCGTCGGGTGGTCCCGGCCCGCGACCCGCCAGGTGGCCGTCGGCTCCAGGTCCGGCAGGCGCGGGCCGAGCAGCGTGGTGCCGCGCGGCGCTTCGCGCCAGCCGTCCTCCTCGTCCGGCGCCCAGAACTCCACGGTGCAGCCGAACGCCGGGCCGTACCGCAGCGTGCGGCTCTCGCTGGTCACCGGCTTGAAGACGCGTACGCCCGCGATCTCGCCGGCCTCCCGCAGCCGTTCGGCGAGCAGCGCGCCGGGGGCGTGGCCGCGCGGCGAGACCAGTTCGCCGTAGACCGGCTCGCCGCGCAGCTCCTCGGCGAGCGCGGCCAGCGCCCGCTCCCGGTCCTCGACCGCCACCGCGACGCGGTGCGCGACCGCCTCGTCCCGCAGCAGGACGTAGCCGATCCCGTGGGCCCGCAGCGCGTCCGTGGCCAGCTCCAGGTTGCGGTCGGCGACCTGCGGCGCGGTGAGGTCGTCGCGCAGCTCCGCCAGCCGGCCGGCGGAGCGGACCAGCCGGCCCGAGCGGTCCTGGGCCTTCAGCAGCACCTCGCGGGCCTTCTGCGCGTCGGCGGAGGGCGCGAGCGGGCCGCCGTGCGGGGCCGCCACGCTGAAGGCCCGGCCGCCGCCCGCCGCGATGCGCAGCGCGGTGCGGTCGGCGCGGGCCGCGAGCCGGTCCGGCGCGTCCCGGCGGTCCACCAGCTTCTCGAACAGCCGCTCCCACTCGCCGGTGACCAGCTCGCCGGAGAAGCGCTCGTACACCCCGGCGCGCGCGGCGCTCCCGTACGCCTCCAGCCGCTCCTGATCTCCCATCAGTTCGCCGAGCGCGGCGGCCAGCGCGTCCACGTCGCCGGGCGGCACGAGGAGGCCGTCCACGCCGTGCCGGACGATCTCGGCGGGTCCGGTCACGATGTCGTACGCGACGACCGGCACCCCGGCCGCGAACACCTCCAGCAGCACCAGTGGGAAGGCCTCGTTGCGGGACGGCAGCAGGCACAGGCTGGCCTTCGCCCACTCCTCCGTCATCTCGCGCGTACGGCCGAGGAGTTCGACCCGGTCGTGCAGCGCCAGGCCCTCGACCAGCTGCCGCAGCTTGACCTCCTGCGGGCCGTCGCCGAAGATCCGCAGCCGCCAGTCCGGATGGTCCTCCGCGACCTGCGCGAAGGCCCGTACGGCGTGATCGAGCTGCTTCTCCGGGGTCATCCGGGCGGCCACCACGATCGTGCGGCCCGCGAGGTCGGAGCGCGGGCGGTAGCCGTCGGGCACCGCGTTCGGGATCACGGGCAGCTCGGGCGCCGCCGGGCCGAGGGACTCGCGGAACCACTCGGCGGTCCGCTCGGTCAGCGAGACCAGCGCGTCGATCCGCGGCGCGTACCGGAGCAGCGGCTCGCCGCTGACGCCGCGCAGCTGGGAGGCGCGGTGCTCCTGGTGCACGGTGATCACCGGGCCCTGCACCAGCTCGGCGGCCGCGGCCATCAGCGCGGGCGTGGTGGTGACCAGCACGTCGGTGTCCAGGGCGGCGAGCGCGGCGCTCAGCTCGACGTCGGAGAGCCGGTTGAAGGTGTGCTCCCAGGCGGGCTCGATCAGCTCGCTGGGCAGCGAGGCCAGGGTGCGGCAGGCCGCCTCGTCCAGGCCGCTGCGGCGCACCGGCCGCTCGTACGGCCCGGTCCGGTCGACCAGGTAGCGGCGGCGGATGTCCCGGCCGGCGGGGAAGAACGGCTCGGAGCGGGTGCGGAAGACGCTCAGCACCGACACGTCGTGGCGCGGCGCGAGGTGGGCCGCCTGGGTGTACGCGGCCATCTCCGTGCCGCCCATCTCGTCGCCGAGGGTCAGCAGGAACGTGATTCTCATGGCCGGTCCTCCGAGGGCTGGTGGGCGGGCACCGCGTACGCGGCGCAGCTGACGGTGAGGTGTCCGGCCGCCGAGAGCCGGGCGTGCACCCGCAGCAGCCGGCCGTCCGCCAGCGCTATGGAGCGGTAGGGCGTACGGAAGACCCGCTTCGGGTGGCGTACGTCGGTCAGCCGGCGGCCGACCTTCAGCCGGGTCCGCCCGGACCGCAGCCGCACCTCCCAGGTGTGCTGGACGTGTCCGTCGGCGGCCATCGCGGCCAGCGGGAGGTCGGCGGTGAGATGCCCCGCGCCCTGCTCCAGCGGCATGGGCAGCACGGTGGAGCCCGAGCCCTGGCGGACCGCCTCGGCGGTCCAGCCGGCGTGCCGGGGCAGCGGCCCGACCAGCCGGACCCGCACCGTGACGCGGTCCCAGCGCAGGCCGAGCGCGACCAGTTCGGCCTGCGGGGCGGGGCGGGCGACCTTGAGCAGGGCGTGGCCGTCGGCGGAGCGCACGGGGCGGAAGAGGGCGCCGCTTCCGGGGTCGGGGGAGTGCGGGAGGGTCGGCCCGGCCACGGTGCGCGGCGGCGCTGCACGGAGGTCGGCCAGCGTCTCCCGGCCGGTCGCGTCGGTCACGGCGAGGGAGAGCCGCCAGACGCCGGGTCCGAGGGCGAGGACGCCGGGCTCCGCGGGCCCGTCGTGCGGGGCGAAGCGGAGCGGGGCCGTCGCGGTGAGCAGCAGGGTGCCGTCGGGCTGTGGCTCGGGGGTCAGCGGGGCGGTCCGGCGGTGGCCGTGGTGGTCCAGATGGAGCAGTGCGGTGCTGATTCCGTCGGCGCGGCGGGGGTAACGGACCGCGACGTTCAGGGTACGGCCGCCCAGCACGGAGAGGTGGACGGGGCGCAGGACGGGCCGTGGGCGCAGCCGGGCGGCGAGCACCGGCACGGTGTCGACGCGTTCGACGCGGCGGCGCACGCCGGCCGCCGCGCGACGGGCACGGCGGCCGGCTTTCACCGCCCGGGACAGCAGGACCTGGTGCATGGCGGCCGGCGCTCCCTTCGGATGGGCGCGGTCGGCGCCCGTCGGTCACATGGCGGGGCATCCTTCTCGTCCGCTGACGAGTCATCCCTTGAGGAAAGTTCTCCCCTATGAGGGGCGGGCGCCCACAGGGACCGGACGCACAGCGGATGTGTACCGGGACGTACGGCGTCATAGTTGCATCAAACGCCCATAGGGGTAAATGACCGGACCGCAGGGAGTGACACAAAGGGGGAGACCGGAGTGAGTGCACAGATGGGACAGCGGACGGCCGAACCACGCCGCCGGCCCGTACGGCATCCGGGTGCCGGCCGCGCCGGCGGGACGGTGCGGCGGGTCAATCCGGAGGCGTCGACCCTGGTGTCGGTCTACCGCAAGGCCGTACCGGAGCACCTGCGGCGCGCCATCGCGACCCGCTCCACCCCGGAGCTGCGCCGCCGCATCAAGCAGCAGGTCAGCTGGCTGGCGACGGCCAGACACCTGGAAGGGCTGCGCACCCGGGGCGTGGCGCTCGCCCACCGCGCTCTCGCCGCGGGCCCCGGCCGGGCCGTCGCCATGGTCGCCGGACACCCGCGCATCGCCCTCGTGCAGCACGACCTCTCGCCCGCCCGGGCCCGCCGCGACAACCTCGTCACGGTCGCCGAGACCCTGGAACGGGCCGGCGTCGACCACTTCTGCGTACGCGGCAAGGAGCGCGGCCGGGGCGTGGTCGCGGTGGCGGCGGAGGACGGCTCGCGCGCGCTGGCCGCGCTGGCCGCGCGGTGCCGCGAGCTGCCCGGCTACGTCTCCCTGCTGACGCCGGGGCGCGAGGTCCGGCACACCGTGCCCGGCTACGACTCCGGGGGCTGGCAGCGGGCCGGGCGCGCCGGGCTGTTCCGGGTCACCTGGTTCCGTACGGACCCCGGGCGCTCGCTCGTCCTGGACGAGGCGTACGGCTGCGACGTGGAGTTCTGGCCGCGCGAGGAGGACCGGCTGGTCGCCCCGCGGCGGAACGCCGTCACCGAGTGGGTGCCGGTCCAGGGGCCCCGGATCCGCGTCCCCGCCGCGCTCTTCACCTGCCCGAACGGCTCCGGCGACCGCCGGGCCGAGCAGGTCGCCACCTACCGGGACTTCACCGTGCCGCTGCCCGGCGACATCACCTTCCCCGTCGACGTCGTCTACACCTGGGTGGACGGCGCCGACCCGGCGTGGCTGGAGCGCCGGGCCGCGTTCACCGGGCAGGCGTACCACGACGAGGCGGCCAACGCGGCGCGCTACGCCAACCGCGACGAGCTGCGCTATTCGCTGCGCTCGCTGGACATGTACGCGCCCTGGGTGCGGGACGTCTACCTCGTCACCGACGACCAGGTGCCGGTCTGGCTCAACACCGCGCACCCGCGCGTGAAGGTCGTCAGCCACCGCGAGATATTCACCGAAGCGGGTGACCTGCCGACGTTCAACTCGCACGCCATCGAGAGCCAGCTGCACCACATACACGGCCTCTCGGAGCACTTCCTCTACTTCAACGACGACGTGTTCCTCGGCCGGGAGGCCTCCCCGCACGACTTCTTCCTGGCCAACGGGCTGACGAAGTACTTCCCCTCGCCCGCGCTGGTGCCGCTCGGGCCGCCCGGCGACGACGACGTCCCGGTGTCCGTCGCGGGCAAGAACAACCGCGCGCTCATCGAGGCCCGCTTCGGCACCACCCCGGTGCAGAAGATGAAGCACGTCCCGCACGCCCTGCGGCGCAGCGTGCTCGCCGAGATAGAGCGGGAGTTCGGCAGCGAGCACCGGGCGACCGCCTCGCACCGCTTCCGCAGCATCGACGACATCTCCATCCCGTCCTCGCTGCACCACTACTACGCGTTCCACACCGGCCGGGCGCTGCCCGCCGACATCGCCTACTCCTACCTCGACCTCTCCCGGCCGAACGCCGTCAACCGGCTGGACCGGCTGCTCGCCCACCGCGACCGGGACGTCTTCTGCCTCAACGACACCCAGTCGGAGGAGACCGACCTGGCGGACCAGCTCGCGCTGCTCAGGCCGTTCCTGGAGGCGTACTTCCCGCTGCCGAGCCCGTACGAGCTGCCCGAGCCGGAATGAGCGGACCGAGCGTCGCCGACCCCGAGGAGGAACGGCCTGCGGCTCCCGTGCCCGGCCGCGTCCCGGGGTCCGCGCACGCCGGCCCGGACAAGCGGCGCCGCGCCACGGCCGTCGCCGTCCTCGTCCCGTGCGCGGTGACGCTCGCGCTCGGGCTGTGGGGCCTGGACCGCGGCACGCTGTGGCGGGACGAGGCGGTCACCGCGCAGGTCGCCGGCCGGCCGCTGCCGCAGCTGCGGGACCTGCTCGGCACCGCCGACGCGGTGCACGGCCTGTACTACGCCCTGATGCACGGTTACGGGGCCCTCGTGCACGGCCTCTTCGGGCTGCCGCTCGGCAACGGGACCGTGCTGCGGCTGCCGTCCGTGCTCGGCGCGACCGCGGCGGCCGGACTCGTGGCGCTGCTCGGCAGCCGGCTCGCCGCGCCCCGCGTGGGCCTGTGGGCCGGGCTGCTCCTCGCCGCCCTGCCGTCGGTGAGCCACTACGCCCAGGAGGGCCGCTCGTACGCGCTCGTCGCGGCCGGTGCCGCGCTGTCGACGCTGCTGCTGACCACGGCGGTGCGCGGCGGCCGGGCCCGCCACTGGGCGGGGTACGCGGCCGTCACGGCGGTCACCGCCGTGCTGCACGAATTCGCCGCGCTGCTCCTGGCCGCGCATGCGGTGACCCTGCTGGTCGCGCGCGTACCGCGGGCCGTGCGGTGGCGGTGGGCGGCGGCCTGTTGCGCGGTGGCCGCCGCCGTCGCGCCGGTCGTGCTGGTGTCCCAGCGGCAGAGCGCCCAGATCGGCTGGCTGGCCGCGCCCGGGGCCCGCGACGCGGGGCACGCGCTGAGCGCCCTGGCCGGCCCCTCCCCGGTCCTGATCGCGGTGCTGCTCGCCCTGGCCCTGGTCGCTGCGATGTGTCCGCTGCCGCGTCGCGGGCCGCTCGGCGCGGCGGCCGTGGCCGTCCCGTGGGCCGTGGTGCCGCCGTTCGTCCTCTTCGCGGCCGCCCAGCAGCTCCCGGTCTTCACCCACCGCTACCTGTTCTTCGCGGTGCCGGGGCTGGCGCTGGCCGCGGCGGTGGGGGCCGAGAGCCTGGCCGACCGGATCTCAGTGCGGCGCGGCAGGGGCTTTCCGCCGCGCTGGGTGACGGTGGCGGGCGCGGCCTGCGCGGCCGCGGCGTTCCTGGGGCAGCTGCCCGCGCAGCAGCACGAGCGGCGCCCCGAGAGCCGGGCCGACGACCTCGCCGCGGTGGCCGCCCTCGTCCACCGCGAGGCACGCGCCGGCGACGGCGTCTTCTTCCTCCCGCGCCACGAACGCGGCGTGCGGCTCGCGTACCCGGGGGCCTTCCGGGGCCTCACCGACCTCACCCTGCGAGCGGAGCCCGGCCCGTCGGGCACCCTGTACGGCCGGGAAGCGCCGCTGCGCGAGATCCGCGCCCGGCTGCTGCGCGCGGACCGGGTCTGGCTGGTCGTCGCGGACGGGGTGGACCGCACCCGCTGGTTCCGGCGCAGCGCGTGGTATCGGGCGAACTGGCGTCTGCTGCACGAGGTGTGCGTCCAGCGCTCCTGGCACGACGGCATCAGCGGCAATGTCGCGCTCTTCGTACGGCGGCGCTGACGGGATGCGCCGACGGGCGGTGCCGGCGGGCGGTGCCGGCGGGCCGGAATTCCCCTTACGCGCCGAAGTCCCGGCAATTCGCGGATCCGCGGCGTCCGGCCGCTAATGTCCGGCACCGCGTTTCCCGTCGAGAGGCCGGACATGACACCACTGCACACCGAGACCCTCGCCGCGCCCGCCGGAGCCGCGCTGCCGCGCCCCGGCACGCTCGCGGACGTCGAGGGCTGGTTCTTCGGCCAGGACCAGCTGCTGTTCGACTGGCTGCTGACCCACCAGGCCCGTACCGGCGTCCGTGGCGACCTGCTGGAAATGGGCGCCTACATGGGAAAGAGCGCCGTCTTCCTGGGCCGCCACCTGAATCCGGGGGAGGAATTCACGGTCTGCGACCTCTTCGATTCCACGCCCGGGGACGAGGCCAACGCCGGCGAAATGGCGCGCTCGTACGCGACGCTCACCCGCCGCGCCTTCGAAGCGAATTACCTCGCCTTCCACGACGAGCTGCCCACCGTCCTCCAGGGCCCCACCACGCTGGTCCCGGAGCGCGTGGCCCCGGGCAGCTGCCGCTTCGTGCACATCGACGCCTCGCACCTGTACGACCACGTACGGGGGGACCTCGCGGCCGCCCGCCGCGTGCTCTCCCCCGAAGGAGTGGTCGCGCTGGACGACTACCGGGCGGAGCACACGCCGGGCGTCTCCGCCGCCGTCTGGGAGGCGCTGTTCACCCAGGGGCTGCGGCCCATCTGTGTCGGCCGCAGCAAGTTCTACGGGACCTGGGGCGACCCGGCGCCCCGGCAGCAGGCGCTGATCATGGAGATCGTCGGCCGCGGCGACTGCCACGCCGACCTCCAGACCATCGCGGGGCACCGGGTGCTGCGCCTGATCAGCGGCCACGGCCTGGCCGCCCCCGAACTCCCGCGGTCGCGGTACTACGAGACGCTGCGGGCCGAGGAACGCGCCGCCGAGGAGATCCGGCGCCGCCGCGCCGACACCGACGCGCGGGCCACCGCCGCAGCGCAGGAGGCCGAGGCGGCGCAGCGGCGCGCTGCCGGGCGCCGTCCGAAGGCCCGCGCCCGGCGTGCGGCGCTGCTGCTCCTGCCGCCCTTCGTCGTCAAGGGCCTCCGGCGGCTGCGGAACCGGGGCTGAACAACCGGCGCCGGTGAACCGGGGCTGAGCCCGGAGCCCGGCGCCCGGCACCGGGGCCTCAGACCTCAGCCCAGCAGCAGATCCGCCGCGCGGGCCGCCGCGCCGCCGTCGTCCCGCGCGCAGTACGCCGTACGGAACCGCGCGTGGGCGTCCGCGTGGCGCCGAGCCACCCCGTCCAGGTCGCGCAGGGCCGCCACCAGCTCCTCGGTGTCCGACAGCAGCGGCCCCGGCGCCTGGGCCTCGAAGTCGAAGGTGAAGCCGCGCACGGTGTCCCGGAAGTGCGCCAGGTCCGGCGTCAGGAACAGCAGCGGACGCCCGGTGTTGGCGAAGTCCACCGCCAGCGAGGAGTAGTCCGTCACCAGCACGTCGGCGGCGAGCAGCAGCTCCATCGCGTCGGGGAAGTCGCTGACGTCCCGGACGAAGCCGCCGGGCAGGGCCGGCACCCGGTCGGCCACCAGCGGATGGCTGCGCAGCAGCAGGACGTGATCGTCGCCGAGCGCCTGTTCGGCGTGGGCCAGGTCCAGCGGCAGGTGGAGCTGGTAGTGGTCCGCGTCGTACGCCTTGTCGTCGCGCTGCGTCGGCGCGTACAGCACCACCTTCTTGTCCTCGGGGATGCCCAGCCGCTCGCGCACCCGCCGGGCCGGCTCGTCGCGGTCGCCGGAGACGTCGCCGGAGACCAGGACGTCGGTGCGCGGCAGCCCGGTCTCCCGGATCTCGCCCTCGTAGCCCAGCGCCCGCCCCAGCAGGGCCGTGCTGTGCGCGTTGGGGGAGAGCAGCACGCTCCACTGGTGGCCGCGGCGCGGCTGCGGCCACAGGTGGACCAGGTCGGCGCAGAGCGTGCCGGCCAGGTCGGTGCCGATGCGCTTGACCGGGGTGCCGTGCCAGGTCTGCAGCACCTGCTGCCCCGCACGGCGGACGAACCACTCCGGGAGGTGGGTGTTGGTGACGACGCGGCGGCTGCGGGCCAGCGCCTCGTGCCACTCCGCGCTCCCCAGCAGCACCGGACGGGTGCCGGCCGGGGCCGTCGCGCGGGCGTCGCGGACCACCCAGAGGTGCTCCGCCGCCGGTTCGCGGCGCGCCAGCTCCTCGTGCACCGCGCGCGGCGAGTCGCCGCCGCAGCGCCCGTCGAAGCTGTTGAAGAGGACGGTGTCGCGCAGCGCGCGTGAGCGGCGCCGCGGGTAGTGCTCCTCGCGGAGCAGCCGCTGCCGGTACGGGCCGCGGTCCGCGTCCGGCACGGCGGGGCCCGCCTCGACGAACACCCGGTCGTGGAAGCGGCGGTCCACCGTGAGCGGCTTGGGCGCCGCCGGGCAGGCCGCCGGGAGCCCGGAGAAGAGCGTGGGGCACAGCCGTACGGGCAGGTCGCCGCCGTCGTGGTGGCCGGCGCCTGGCTCCGCCGTGCGCAGGAAGAGGTACCAGCGGCCCTCGCGGAGCGGCAGGTCGCCGCCGCAGGAGGGCACCGCCCCGGGCCGCAGCGCGGCGGTGAACCGCTCGCCGTCCCGGTCGGCGGCGAAGACCGCCTCGGCGGCGAACCGGCTGTGCCGCAGCACGGCGCTGATCCGCGCGGGGCCGGCCGCCGCGCCGGGCAGCACCCCGGCCACCTCCAGCGTCCCGTCCGGCCGCCACGCCAGCCGGTCGGCGAACGGCTCGGGGGCCCGCGTGTGCAGGACCAGGTTGCCGGCCGCGGTGGCGGTGACCACCAGCTCCCGGCCGCTGCTGTCGACCTGCCGCCCGGCCGGTCCGGTGGGGTCGGCGGCGATGCGGGCCGTCCTGCCGTCCCCGTAGACCAGTACGGGGTCCCAGGTGGCGCCGGTCTCCTCGCCGAGTCCCTCGGGCAGCTCCCCGGCGGCCGGCGCGTGAACGGCCAGTCCGGCCGGGTCGATCCGCAGGGTGAGGCGGTGGCCGGTGCCCTCGGGCGTCACGTCGTCCCCCGTGAGCGGCTGCTCGACCGGCTCGCCGGGGCCGCGGCGGGTCAGCCGCAGCGCCACCGGCGCGTTCGCCGAGTCGTCCCGCACGGTCAGCTCGGCCGTGCCGTCGCCCGCCGCGCGCTGCCCCGTCAGCCGCCGTACGGTCCGCTCCACGGACAGGTGCAGCCGACCGTCCTTGTACCAGGGCACCATCCGCATCCCGTCGGCCACTTCGTGCGGCAGCGGGGAGGCGCCGGAGCCGGTGTCCAGGGCGCGCAACGCGGCCGGGCGCACCACCCCGGCCCCGGCGACCGCGATGCCCACCTTCCACTGCCCGGGCGTGAAGGCGCCGCCCTTGGCCAGCCGCTTGGGGTCCACCGTGATCTCGAAGCCGGACCAGTCGTAACAGTGCTGTTCCTGCCGGGAGTTGTGGGTGGCGTCCGGCGCGGCCACGGACCGCACCGGCAGCACGACCTTGCGCTTCCCCGACATCAGCACCGCCGCCTTCAGGCAGCTCAGCCGGCCGGGCGCCGCGATGTTGCGGATGTAGGCGTAGCCGCGCAGCACCAGCTTGCCGTCCCGCCACACCGCCTCCCGCAGCCGCGCCCGCACCGGCAGGTCCCGGGAGGTGAGCCGGGTGACGGCGGGCGGCAGCGGGATCGGCCGGCCGCCGCCCACCGTGAGTACCGCGCGCTTGCGCAGCGGCGGGCCGGCCACGTGGAAGCCGGCGGCGTTGCGCTGCTGGTACTCCAGCAGCCGCAGCAGGTCGTCGAGGCGGCCCTCCCGGATCAGCGCCCACTTCACCCGCTGCTCGACGGGGAGTTCGTCGTGGAGCGTGGGGTCGATGCGGCTGAGGAAGTCCCGGGCGCCGGTCATGAAGACCCGGTGGTACTCCTCGCCCGCCATGGGCAGCGCGTCGATGAAGTACTGCAGGTCGTCCAGGAGGACGGAGCGGTCGTAGTCCCGCTTGTGCCGGGTCCAGCGGGTGCGCTCGGGGTCGGCGAGGAACCGGCTGACCCCGTCCACGGCCGCGATCCGGTCCCGTACGCCCTTCACGTCGGTGCGGCGGCGGGTGATCGAGCCCTCGCGGATGCGCCAGTAGTACACGTGCTCGTGGAGGACGTCGACGGACTCGGCGAGGAAGTGCGCGGGGATGGTCAGCGGGGTGTCCTCGTACAGCACGCCCTCGGGGAAGGCCAGCTCGTGGCGGTCCCAGAAGGTGCGCCGGAAGACCTTGTTCCACGCCACCCGGTCGGCCAGCAGCGTGAGGTCCTTGCTGATGTGGGTACCGCGGACCGTGCGGGTCATGGTCTTGTGCTGCCACGCCTGGCTGCGGCCCTCGGAGGTGAGCCGCCAGACGTTGCCGGTCGCGAAGTCCGAGCCGGACTCCTCCAGCAGCGACACCAGGCCCTCGTAGGCGCGCGGCGGCAGGACGTCGTCGCTGTCCATGAAGGTGAGGTAGCCGGTGCGCGGATCGGCGTGCCGGGCGCCGGTGTTGCGGGCGTGTCCCAGGCCTCCGTTCGGCTGCGACACCAGCCGGAAGCGCGGGTCGCGCGCCGCGAACTCCCGGGCGAGGTCGGGCCCGGAGTCGGTGGAGCCGTCGTCGACCATCACCACGTCCAGGTCTCGGAGTGTCTGGGCCGCCACCGACCGCAGGCACTCGGGGAGGTACTCCTCGACGTTGTAGATCGGGACGACGACGGTCAGCCGGGGAGCCATGGAGCAGACCACACCTTTTCCAGGGGACGCACGGAACACCAGTCCAACCCCCCTGCGGCCCCACCCGTCACATTTCCTGCGCTGTTGGAGTGACCGGCCCCGGCGCAGGAACCGGACGGAGGGTAATCATCTGACTACGCTGGCGGCGCACCGTGCGTACCGACCCCTGGATGGCCATGCCCCGCTTCAGCGTCATCGTCCCGGCCCGCGGCGTGCAGGGTTTCCTGCGCCACTGCCTGGACTCCGTGCTCACGCAGTCCTTCGAGGAAGTGGAGCTGATCGCCGTCGACGACTGCTCGGACGGCGGTGACGGGGCGATCATCGACGCCTGCGCGGCGAGCGACCCGCGGGTGGTGCCGGTGCACCTGGAGCGCCCCGGCGGCGTCGGCCCGGCCCGCAACGCCGGAGCCCGCCGCGCCACCGGCGAGTACCTCCTCTTCCTCGACGGCGACGACTTCCTCGCCCCCGGCGCGCTGGCCGCGGCCGACGCCCGGCTCCGGGCCGCCGGCGACCCCGACGTGCTGCTCTTCGACCACGACCGGCTCAACGTCTGGGAACAGCGGCACGGCAGCGCCGACCGGGAGTTCCTCGAAGCGCACGCCGACACCGTCTTCACCGCCGAGGACGTGCCCGCGTGCCTGACCGTGCTGCCCGCCGCCTGGAACCGCGCGGTCCGCCGCGACCTGTGGGAGACGCACGGCTTCGCGTTCGCCGACGGCCCGTACGACGAGGTGCCGGTGGTCTTCCAGACGCTGCTGGCGGCGTCCCGGATCGCCTGCTTGGACCGGGTGTGCGTGACCTGGCGCAAGCGCCGCAGGGGCAGCGCGTCCACCGTGCCCGGACGCCACCACTTCGCGGTCCTCGACCGGTACGACGCGCTGTTCCGTGTGCTGTCCGGGACGGGGCTGGGCGGCGGCATCGAGACGGCGCGCGGCGTCCTCTTCGCGCACGCCGTGGCACGGCTGCTGCGGATCATGGAGGACGACGGCCGGGTGCGCCCGGGGGACCGGCCCGACTTCTTCCGCGAGCTGGGCCGCGTCCTGCGCCGGCACCGCCCGGCCGGCGCCGAGCTGCCGCCCCACCTGAACTCCTACGCCGTCTACCGCTCCCGGCAGCGCGCCGGGACGCTGCGGCACCGCACCGTCAAGAAGCTGCGGGCCCGCAAGAACAGCACGGCACGCACCGTCTACCGCCGCTACTACGCCCTCCAGCTGCGCCGCCCCGTCGACGAGAACCTCGTGGTCTACGCCGCGTACTGGAACCGCGGCGTGCTCTGCAACCCGGCGGCGATCCACGCCAGGGCCCGCGAGCTGGCGCCGCATCTGAGGGGCGTGTGGCTGGTGGACCGCAAGCACCGCGACGACGTGCCGCCGGGTGTGGAGGCCGTGACGGTCAACTCCCGCCGGTACTGGGAGGTGATGGCCCGCGCCAAGTACCTCGTCAACAACGCCAACTTCCCGCCCGCGGTCCACAAGCGCCCCGAGCAGGTCTACGTCCAGACCCACCACGGCACCCCGCTGAAGAAGATGGGCATGGACCTGCGCCGCCACCCGGCGGCCGCGCAAGGCGTCAGCTTCCTGCGCCTGCTCGACCACGCCGACCAGTGGGACTACTGCCTCTCCGCCAACCCGCACTCCACCGAGGTGTGGCAGCGCGTCTACCCCAGCGACTACGAGACGCTGCCCACCGGCTACCCGCGCAACGACGCCTACTTCACCGCCGGCGCCGAGGACGTCCGCCGGATCCGGGCCCAGCTGGGCATCGCGCCGGACGCCACCGCGATCCTGTACGCGCCCACCCACCGCGACTACGAGCGCGGCTTCAACCCGCCGCTGGACCTGGAGCGGCTGGCGGACGCGCTGGGCGAGGGCCACCAGCTGCTGGTCCGTACGCACTACTTCTACGGCGCCGACTCCCGGCTCGCCGCGCTGGAGGAGGCCGGCCGCATCCTGGACGTCTCCCGGCACCCGTCGGTCGAGGAGCTGGCCCTGGCGTCCGACGCCCTGCTCTGCGACTTCTCCTCGCTGATGTTCGACTACGCCAACCTCGACCGGCCGATCGTCGTGCACGCCGCGGACTGGGAGGCCTACCGGCACGCCCGCGGCGTCTACTTCGACCTGCTCTCCGGCGTGCCCGGCGACACCCCCGGCCACGTCGCCCGCGACGAGGCGGAGGTCGCCGACGTCTTCCGCTCCGGGCGCTGGGCGGACGAGCGGTCGGCGGAGCTGCGGGCCGCGTTCCGGGACCGGTTCTGCCCGTACGACGACGGGTTCGCCGCCGAGCGCGTCGTCCGCCGCGTCTTCCTCGGCGAGGACGAGCTGCTGCCCGTCGTACCGCCCGCGGACCGCACGGTCGCCCCGGCCCCGCGCGAGGCGGCGCTCGGCGGGGACGAGCCGGCCGGCGTACGTGCCCCGTGAGGGCGCGGGGAACTGCGCGACCGGCCACAACGGTGCCGCGGCCGGGGAACTGCCCGGTGCAGCTCAGCGCGTCCGTTGACGGGCAGCGACAATCGCCTTGGTGACCACCGGCGGCAGCACGTTCACCGCGACGCGCCGCAGCGCGCTCCGGCCCGGCCGGCCCCCGCGGCCCGCGGCATGCGGGAGCCCGGGCGAACCGAGCCGCACCCGGTGGCGTGACTCCGGGTGCGCCGGCTCCTGCGCGCCCTTGGCGGAGAGCCGGATCAGCTGCTCACCCGCCACCGACTGCACCTCGTGCCAGAGATCGTCGCGCGAGCGCAGCCACTCCAGCAGCTCGGCGCGGACCGGCTCGGGGTCGCCCCAGGTGCCGTAGAACTTGGTGCCGGTGATGCACAGCGGCTTCAGCCCGCCGGTGGTCACCGCCTGCCAGGTGGCCGCGGCCACGCCCGGACAGTGCTCGGCCCGGTAGTCGTCCAGCACGACGACGCCGTGCGGGCGCAGCAGCTCCCGTACGGCCAGGATGTCGCCGTGCACGTGCTCGTACAGGTGCGAGGCGTCGATGTGCGCGAAGCGGCAGCTGTCGTCCCCGACGTGCGCGCGGATCACCGAGGACAGGCCCTGCACGATGTGCGGCAGCTCGTCGTGGAAGGAGAGGTAGTTCGCCTCGAAGGCGCGGCGGGTGAGGGTGGCGTAGGACTTCGCCATCTCCTTGGAGTTCGAGGCGTCCTCGGCGGGGGAGTCGAACAGGTCGCAGACCGTGAAGCGGTCCCCGGCACGCAGCCGGTCGCCCATGAAGATGGCGCTCTTTCCCATGTACACGCCGAGCTCCAGCAGATCGCCCGGTTCCTCGCGGCGTGCCTGGCGGGCGAGGAACCAGTCGAACATGAGCTGGTCGGCGGTGAAGAACCAGCCCTTGACGTCGGAAAGCCGGGTGGGGCGCGGGAGCTGTTCGGCACTCTGGTCTGCGGTGAGGGCAGTCATGTGCGGTCCGTCTCCAGACGGTCGGGGGAATCGAGGGCGACATGCGACGCGTGTGCTGTTGTGGGCCCGGGCACCGGCTGCGGCACCGCGAGACGGCGGGCCCGCTCAGGAGGAGGCGCGGGCCGTCGCTCGTCGAGGGGCACGGCTTCGGGAGGCGCTCCCTCGTCCCCGAGAAACACACGGCGTACCACGCGTTCCGCGGCGTGGCCGTCATCGTAAGGGCAGAAAAGTGAACGGAAAGTGGCCCGCAGAGCGGCCGAACGGGTACCGCGCCATGCGGGACTCGCGAAGATCTCGATGAGCTCGTCCTCGCTGCGCGCCACCGGCCCCGGCGGGTTCCGGAGCAGGTCGAAATAGGTGCCGCGGGTCGCCCGGTACGCCTCCCAGTCGTCGGTGAGGACCACCACGGGCCGGTCGAGGTTCACGTAGTCGAACATCAGCGAGGAGTAGTCGGTCACCAGCGCGTCCGACGCCAGGCAGAGATCCTCCACGCACGGGTGACCGCTCACGTCGATCACCCCGTCCCCGGACGGCCCCCACGGCACGTCCGCGGCGTACGGCGGCCCCTCCAGCGAGGAGAAGTGCGGCCGCACCAGCACCACGAAGCCGGGGCCGAGCTCCCGCAGCAGCCGCCGCGGGTCCAGCGCCGGCTGCCGGAACCGCCGGTAGTCGCGGTGGGTCGGCGCGTACAGGATCGCGGTGGCGGACGGCGGGATGCCCAGCTCGGCACGGATGCGCAGCACGTCCTGGGCGGTCGCGTGCTGGAAGCGGTCGTTGCGCGGCCGGCCGTACTCCAGCGTGGTGTACCCGGCGGGGTAGACCCGCTCCCAGGTCAGCGTGGCGTGGCGGTTGGCGGAGAGGCTGTAGTCCCAGTTGTCCACGCCGCGCAGCAGCCGCGCGAAGTCGGTGTCCCGGGCGGCGGCCGGCCGCTCCTGGAGGTCCAGGCCCATGTGCTTCAGCGGCGTGCCGCGGTGCGTCTGGAGCACCACCTGACCGGGCCGCTTGATCAGCCGCGCGTCGAAGTTCACGTTGTTGACCAGGTACTTCGAGCGGGCCAGCGCGGTCCAGTAGGCGGCCGTCCCGGGCCGCAGCCACCGGACGCCCGGCGGCACCGTGTCCTCGTACCCGGGCGCCGCCACCCACGCCGTGCGCATCTGCGGCCGCAGCTCGCGCAGCTTCGCCTCGATGGCGGCGGGGTCGCCGGCGTACTCGCGGTGCCAGTGCGCGGCGAACACCGCGTGATCGGCCCGGAGCGGCAGCCCCCGCTGGAGGCGGTAGTGCAGCCCGAGCGCGGCCCGCCTGCCCTGCCGCAGCAGCCCCCGCGCCGGCCGGCCCACGGCCCGGCGCAGCCGCTGCACGCCGGCCAGCAGCCGGAACGGGCGGTGCCAGCCCAGCCGCACCAGACCGTGCCGGACCCGGACGCCCAGGCGCGGCGGCGGGCCGCCCGGCACCCGGGCCGGAGCGGGGCAGCGGTACCGGCGGCAGTGCGCGGCGGCCCGCCGGAAGAACTCGGCCCGGCTGTCCCGCGGCAGCCGCCCCGGCGCCGCGTAGACGGCCGTGAGGTGGTCGGTCATCCGGCGGGCCATGAGCGGCCGCCAACGGGCCAGCTCCGGACGGGAGTCCAGGAAGGCGAAGACCCGGTCGTACTGGTCGAAGATGTCGAAGTGGCCGCGGCCCGTGGTGCGCAGGATGCTGCCCCGGCGGCGCTGCCGGTAGTGCACGCACACCCGGTCCAGGACCGCGAGCGACTCGGCGGTCGCCAGCGCCGGGAACGTCCAGGGGGTGTCCTCGTAGTAGCCGGGCGGGAAGGTGAGCCGCTGCCGCTGGACGAAGTCGCGGCGGTAGACCTTGTTCCACACCACCATCAGCAGCCGCAGCAGCCCGGGCCGGTCGGCGAGCCGGAAGACCTCCGGGCCGCGCTGCGCCAGGAGGTGCGCGTACTGGTTGCGGGTGGCGGTGCCGGACCAGGAGGTACGGGCGTAGTCGTAGACCAGCACGTCCGGGGAGGCGGTCGCGGCGAGCCGGGCGGCCACCGCGCTGAGCGCGCCCGGCGTGAGGGTGTCGTCGCCGTCCAGGAAGAGCAGGTAGTCGCCGCGGGCGCGGGCGATCCCGGCGTTCCGGGCGGGGCCGAGCCCGGTGTTGGCCGGCAGGTGCACGGGCCGCACCCGGTCGTCGCGGCGGGCCGCGTCGCGGATGAGCTCCCCGCAGCCGTCCGGCGAACCGTCGTCCACCGCGATCAGCTCGAAGTCCGTCCAGTCCTGGCCGAGGACGGACTCCAGGCATTCCGGCAGGTACGCCTGGACCTGGTAAGCGGGAACGATGACGCTGAACCGTGGCAAGAGAGGGCACATCCATAGATCGGCGACCGGCTGCGCTGTCGGTCAGCGATCGTTCCCGGCCCCGCCGCGCCGGCATGCGGCGCGGCGGCCGGTTGCGCCCGGGTGGCTGAGGAGACGCACCCGTACGAGTGAACGCGGAGCCGGAAACCGGGCTACTTCACCGCGCCCGCCATCACGCCGGACACGAACTGCCGCTGGAAGGCGAAGAAGACCACCAACGGGATGATCATCGAGATGAAGGCGCCGGGCGCCAGCACGTCGATGTTGTTGCCGAACTGGCGCACCTCCTGCTGGAGCGCCACGGTGATCGGCGGGTTGCCGCTGTCCGCGAAGATCAGCGCGATCAGCAGGTCGTTCCAGACCCACAGGAACTGGAAGATGCCCAGCGACGCGATGGCCGGGCCGCCCAGCGGCAGCACCACCCGGGTGAACAGCCGCAGCTCGCCCGCGCCGTCCAGCCGGGCCGCCTCCAGCAGCTCGCGCGGGATCTCGGCGAAGAAGTTCCGCAGCAGGAACACCGCGAACGGCAGCCCGAAGGCCGTGTGGAACAGCACCACTCCGGCCGTCGTCTCGAAGAGCCCGACCGCGCCGAAGAGCTTCGCCACCGGGATCAGCGCGACCTGTACCGGGACCACCAGCAGTCCCACCACGACCATGAACCAGACGTCCCGCCCGGGGAAGTCCAGCCAGGCGAAGGCGTAGCCCGCCAGCGAGCCGATGACCACCACCAGCACCGTCGCCGGCACCGTGATCAGCGCGGTGGTCAGCAGCGAGTCCATGATCTTGGCGTTGCCCAGCAGATTGCCGTACCCCGAGAGCGTCAGCTGGGCGGGTTTGACGAACACCTCCCACCAGCCGCTCTCCGCGACGTCCGCCGGGTCGCGCAGCGAGGAGATCAGCAGCCCGACCGTCGGCATCAGCCAGAACAGCCCGGCCAGGAGCAGGAAGACCCGCAGCACGCCGCCGCCGGTACGGGCCGCGAACCGCGCGGCCAGGGACTGCCGGGCGCGAACCGCCCCGTCGGCCGCCGTCATCGCTGCCGCTCCTTCCGCAGACGCCGGATATTGACGATCAGCACCGGTGAGACGAGGAGCAGCAGGAACACCGCGATCGCGGAGCCGATGCCCTGGTTCACGTCCGTGCCGAAGGAGGACTGGTACAGCTGGAGGGCGAGCACGTTCGCCTCGTCCTGGCTGGCGCCCGGCGCGATGATGTACACCAGGTCGAAGATCTTCAGCACGTTGATCATCAGCGTGACCAGCACGACCACCAGGACCGGCGCCAGCAGCGGCACCGTCACCCGGCGGAAGACCTGCCACTCGTTCGCGCCGTCCACCCGGGCCGCCTCCAGCAGCTCCCGCGGCACGCTCGCCAGCCCCGCCGCGATCAGCACCATCGCGAAGCCCGCCCACATCCATACGTAGCTGCCGATGATCGCGGGCGTCACCAGCGTCGGACCCAGCCAGTCGACGCCGTTGTACGCCTCGGCGAAGTTCGCGGCGGGCAGCCGCAGCTTCGCCCCCTCGGCACGGGCGGGCAGCGCGTACGTGCCGTCCGCCGCGGTGGTCGCCGTGGCCACCACCCTGCCGTCCCTGACCGCCTCGACCTTCAGGCCGGCCAGCGCCTTCTCCTGCTTGTCGATCTTGTCGGGGGTGCCGCCGCCCCCGCGCGTGAAGTCCAGCCAGGCGGTGCCGGTGATCTGCCCGGGCCGCGGCTTCGCCGGTACCGCCCGGTGCGCGCCCTTGACGTCGTCCGGCTGCACCGCCACCAGCGGCAGGCCCACCGCCGTACCGGTCCTCGCCGGATCCGTGGTGGTGAACGAGCCGCCGCCGGAGGGCTTGAGGTCGGCGTCGGGCCGCGGATTGGCGCCCGGGTACGGCGCGGGCTCGGCGAACGTGTCGTGCACGCTCACCCAGACCGCGTTGGCCACCCCGCGCTCCGGGTCCTGCTCGTACACCAGCCGGAAGATGATGCCCGCCGCCAGCATGGAGATCGCCATCGGCATGAAGACGATCAGCTTGAACGCGGTGCCCCAGCGCACCCGCTCGGTCAGCACGGCGAAGATCAGCCCCAGCGCGGTGGCCACGGTCGGCGCGACCACCACCCAGATGACGTTGTTCTTCAGCGCCGTGCGGATCCGTTCGTCGGCGAACAGCTCCCCGTAGTTGTCCAGCCCCACGAAGCCGCTGCCCGGCGCGTCGAAGAAGCTGCGCCAGAGCGAGAACCCGATCGGATAGACCACCAGCGCGCCGAGCAGCAGCAGCGCCGGGAGGAGGAACGCGCCCGCGATCCACGGGCGCGTCCCCGTCACGCTCTTGCCGGACGCCTGGGCGCCCTTGCCGGGAGCCGGTGCGGCGGCCGCGGTGCCTCGGGGGGCCATGGCGTCAGTTCCCGAACGACTTGGCGGCGTCCTTCTCCAGCTGCGCCTGGGTCCCCGCCACGTCCTTCGGGTTCTTCAGGAAGTCCTGCAGGGCCTTCCACTCGCCCTGCCCCGGCTTGCCGCCGAAGGACGCCGGGGCCTGGTCGGACATGTCGAAGCGGAAGTCGTCACCGGCCGCGACCAGCGCCTTGCCGATCTCCTTGAACACCGCGTTCGGGTACACCGACGGGTCCAGCTTCTTGTTGGCGGAGACGAAGCCGCCCTGCTCCGCCCAGATCCGGGCCGCGTCCGGGGAGGCCAGGTAGGTCAGCAGCGCCTGCGACGCCTTGTTGTCCTTCAGCGCCACCGCCACGTCCCCGCCGGTCACCACCGGGGACTCCGTGCCGACCGCCGGGAACGGGAAGACCTTGGCGTCCGCGCCGATCTTCGCCTTGGTCTGGCCGATGTTGGCCGCGGCGAAGTCGGCCGAGGAGACCATCGCGGCCTTCGGCTCGTCCTTGAACGTCTGCGTCACCGACTGCGGGAACGCCGTCTGCAGCGCGCCCCCGTTGCCGCCCGCGAGCAGGCCCTTGGCGCCGAACAGGGAGCCGAGCGTGGTGAGCGCCTGCTTCACCGACGGGTCGGTCCACTTGATCTCGTGCTTGGCCAGCTGGTCGTACTTCTCCGGGCCGGCCTGCGAGAGATAGACGTTCTCGAACCAGTCGGTGAGGGTCCAGCCGTCCGCGCCGCCCACCGAGACCGGCTCGACGCCGGAGTCCGCGAGCGTCCTGGCGGTCTTCAGGAAGCCCTTCCAGTCCTTCGGCTCGGACACCCCCGCGTTCTCGAACGCCTGGGTGTTGTACCAGACCAGCGACTTGTTGCTGGCCTTGAAGTACACGCCGTAACTCTTGCCGCCGGCGCTCCCCAGGTCCTGCCAGCCCCGGGAGAAGTTCGCCGACAGCTCCTTCTTCGCGGCCGGGCCGAGCGGCTTGATCCAGCCCTTCTTCGCGAACTCCTGCAACACACCGACCTGCTGGAGCATCGCGACGTCCGGCGCGCCGCCGCCGGCGACCTTGGAGCCGATGAAGCCGGCCATGTCGTCGCCGCTCGGCACGAACTCCACCTTGGCGCCCGTGCGCTTCTCGAACTCGGCGAGGACCTTGGTGAAGTTCTCCCGTTCGGGGCCGGTCCACACGGCCGTCACCTGGAGCGTCTGCCCCTTCAGCTTCGGCAGTGAGACCGTGGGCGCCCTGTTGTTACTGGCCTCGCCCTCGCTCTGGCCCCCGCTGTCGCCTCCGCAGCCGGTCAGTGCCAGAGCCCCCACCGCGACAAGTGCCGTTGCCGTACGAAGCGTTGCGTGACGCATCCGTCGCCCTCCCGTTCGCCGTGCGACAGTCCTACCGGCGCCGGGAAGCCCGAGCAATAGTGCGTTCGACTGCAACGCACCGTCGTGACCGGGCCGTTACCACGGCGGGTAACCCGGCTTTTCCGTACGGCGACCCATTCGTTGCACGGTTGCACTTGAAGCTACGGCACGGACTTCGCCGCCTTCTGGAGCGCGCTCGCCAGCAGGGCCAGGTCGGTCGGGCCGTTGCCCAGCTCGCGCAGCGGCCGGCGGGCCGGCGGATCGCCCATCCGCTGCCATTCCAGGGGCACGACCGTCGGCCGCAGGGTGGACGTCCGGGGTATCCGGCCCGTCACCCGGCCCGCCTGGAAGGGCGTCGCCGAACCGTCCGCCGCGCGGAACAGCCGGCCGCGCCCGACGGGCAGCGGCTCGGCCGGATCGCTCTCCGTGCCCAGCTCCACGCGGAGCCCGGCCCGCTCGGCGGTCGCGGTGGCGGCCGTACGGTCCGGATGGCCGGTCGAGGCGATCAGATGGACACCGAGCGCGGCGCCGTCCCGGGCGACCGCCTCCAGCGCCCGCACCACGGAGCCGGCGGCGGGCCGGCCCGTACTGCCCAGCGCCGGGGCGACCAGCGCGTCGAAGTCGTCGACGACCACGAAGAGCCGGGTCATCGGCGGTACGGCGGCGAAGCCGTCGGCCCCCTGGCCCTCGGCCGCCGCCGCGCCCTGCGTCCGCTCCCGGGGGCGCAGCCGCAGGGTGCTGGTCGCCGGGGTGTCGAGCAGCCCCGACCGGTCGGCGCCGCTCTCGTACCCGGCGGCCGACGCGGGCGCGGGGGAGGCCGTGCCGCCCGCCGTCGCCGTACGGCCCTCCGTGGACCGGCGCGGACCGATCACCCGGGGCGCCGCCAGGTGCTTCGCCCGCCACTCCGCGAAGCCCGTGCCGCCCAGTATTTCCGCGCGCCGCTTCAGCTCCGAGGAGAGCGCCTGTGCGAACTCCCGCATCAGCACCGGGTCCGAGGCCGCCAGATGCGCCGTGACGTGCGGCAGGTCCGTACAGAGCCGCAGGCCGTCACCACGCTCCGTGCCCGCGCCGTCGACCAGCACCAGCGAGAGCCGGTCCGGACGGTCGGCCGCGGCGAGCGAGGCGGCGATCGAGCGCAGCAGCTCGGTCTTGCCCGTACCCGGACCGCCCTCCAGCAGGAAGTGGCAGCCGTCGGCGGCCGGGTCGGCGTGCACCGGGCCGTGCGGGCCCGCGCCCAGCACCGCGGGGGCCGAGGGCTCCTCGCTGTCCGCCGTGGCCGCCCAGCGGGCCATCAGGGAGGCGGGCGTGGCCCGGGCGAGTCCCATTTCGTCCAGCAGCCGGGTGGTGTCGGGCAGCGGCACCGCCGCGCTGCGCGCGCCGCGGTCCGTCCGCACGGACTCGGCCTCGCGCAGCGGCGCCAGGGCGCGCGCGAACCGCTCGGCCCAGGGCAGGGACACCGCGTCCACGGTCGCGACCGTGCCGTTCGTCCCCGCGCCGTACGGCCCGGCGACGCTCTGCGGGACGCCGTTCACGGCGATGCTGCCGGTCACCGCGGCACCCGGGGCGGCCGGGGCCAGCGGGGCACCGGGCTGCACGACGCGCAGCGCCGTGGCCACATCGCCGCTGAGCACCGCCACGGCCCCGCACTCCCCGAAGGCGGGCGACGCCGCCCGGGCCGCTTCGTACGTCGCGGCCAGCGGATACACCGGCGACGCCGACGGCGTCTCGGCCAGCGCGAGCACATGGACGCCGACCGACGGGCCGCCCGCCGCCAGCCGCGCCACGGTCTCCCGCAGCCCGGACGTGCCGGGGTCGCCGTCGGCGATCACGAGGGTGTACGGGCCGCGGTGCCGGGCCGCCGCCGCGGCCACCGCCGACCGTTCGGCGCTCGCCCAGCCGGGGCCGAGCGGCCCGTCGTCCAGCCGCCGCACCAGCTCGGTGGTGCGCGCGGCGGCCTGGTCCTTGTCGTACGCCAGCAGCAGCCGGCAGTCCTGGGCATGCGCCGGGCGGACGTGCGGCAGCCAGCCGAGCCAGGACCACTCCTCCAGGCGCTGCGCGGCGGTGCGGGTGCGGTCGGCGGCGAGCAGCACGATCTCCAGCGTGCCCGGCGCGTGCAGCGCGGCGAACTGGGCGACCGCGGCCCGCGCCAGTCCGGAGAGGCGCGGACGCGGCCCGGCCAGGCCCAGCGAACCGGCCGAGCGCAGCGCGACCGTGACCGGCACGGCGGCCCGGCCGCCCGCGCGGTCGGCGGTGCCCAGCCGGACGGCCAGCGCGTCCGGATGCCCGGCGTCCCGCTCCCACAGGCGAGGACCGGGGCCGAGGGCGGTGAGCAGGACCGTCGCCGCGTCCGGCCAGCGTTCGTGCGCGGCCGGTCCCCGGCTCTCCGCCGCGGGGCCGTCTGCGGACGGAGCCTGCTCCACGGGGCCGTACGCGGCGGCCTCCGGGGCGGCTTCCTCGTCCTCGTCGGTCCCGGACTCCGCGGCGGCGCGGCCGCCGGCCAGCCGGCGCGCCCACGCGCTCAGGCCGCCCCGGCGGGTCGGCCGGCGGGACGGGGACGCGCCGTCGTCGGCCTCCGTCTCGGCGCCGGGCTCCGCGAACGGGCCCACCAGCTGCTCCCGGCCGCCGTGCGTGGCCGCGGACCGGGCATCGGGAGCGGGCGGCCCGGCCGGGGCCCGGCCGTCGTGCCCCGCCTGCTCCGGTACGTCATGGGCGTCCTGGCCCGCGCCGAACCCGACGGCGGCGGCCGGGGTGCCCCGCACGGGCGTGCCGCGCCGCCCCGAGACGGGGGCCCGCGCGCCGGCGCTGTCGGCGGGGTGGCCGTGCGCGCCGCCGTACGGGCCCGCTGCCGGCTGCCCGGGGTGGGCGCCGTGGGGGTGGCCGTGCTGCTGCCGGGCCGGCTCGTCCTGCTGCGGGGCGTACGGATGGCCGTGCTGCGCGCGCGGCCGGTGCTGCTCTTCGGGTGCGGTCGGCGCGTACCGGTCCGGCTCCAAGCGGTCCGTGACGCGGGCTTCGGGGGCGTATCCCTCCGCCGCGCGCGCCTCGGCGGCGTACTCCGCGGCACCCGGCGTCCCGGCCGCGTACGGCCCGGTCCCGGGAGCGCCGCCGTACGGGCCGGCGGCGCGCCGGTCGTCCGTGCCGCAGGCGTCGGCATCCGACTGCTGTGCGCCGTACGGGGCCGCGGCGGGCCGGGCGCCGTACGTGTCCGCCGGCTCCGCTCCGTACGCGGCGGTCCCGGCGGACTCCGCTCTGTGCCGGCCCGCCGTGCCGTGGACCTCCTGCGCCGGGCCGTGACCGGGACCGATGCCCGTGGCGCGCGCCGGGCCCGCGTCGATCCGGCCCGTCCCGACGCCCTCCGCGCGCGGCGACCCGCTGCCGGCGCCGCGCTCGCTCCCGTACGAACTGCCGTGCGCAGCGCCGTACGGGGCCGCGCTCCGGGGGCCGTAAGAGGGGGCGGAGCCCGCCGCGCCGTACGGGGACGGGCCGCCGGGCGACGAGTGGTGCTCCTCGCCGGGGGCGCCGCCGTCCGCCGGGTGGACGCGCAGCCGGCCCTCGCCGTCCGGGGTGGCCGGGAGCAGGGGATCGGGGGAGGCGGGGGACGGCTGGAGACGCAGCGCGGACTCGCCGATGCGGAGCAGCGCGCCCGGGGGCAGCAGCGCCGGGCGGTCGTCGATCTCGGTGCCGTCGACCGCCGTGCCGTTCGTGGAGCGGAGGTCGGCCACGGTCACCGCGCCGTCCGGCGCCACCGTGACCGCGCAGTGCATCCGGGAGACGTCGGGGTCGTCCAGCGGCACGTCGGCGTCCGCGGAGCGGCCGATGCGGATCTGGCCGCCGTGCAGCAGATGCACGCCGCCCGCGTCCGGGCCGGAGACGACCCGCAGCCGGGCGGGGCCGGCGGGCAGGCCGTGCGCCGGCGCGGGCCCGGGGCCCTGGAGGGAGAGGACCGCGCCGTCTATCAGTGGCGGCTCGCCGAGCGCGGCACGCTGGAGGTCGAGCCGCTCCTGGCCGGCGTAGAGCACGACCGGGCCGCTGCCGGCGCCGGCCCCTCCGACGTCGGCGCCCGCGCCCGCGACGGCCGCCGCGAGGCTGCTGGCCACCGCCGAGAGCGCCGTACCGGCAGGGGCCGTCACGAGCACGTCGCAGGCACGGGTGGAGTGGCCGCTGCGCGGCCCGAGGACGGTCAGCCGGATCTGCATCGCCGTCAACGGTCCCTTCCGCCCGGCAATGCGGCGGGGACCGTCACCTCCCCCCACCGCGCCCGGACACGTCGGCACGTACAAGTCCAAGTCCGCGTGCATGCGCACGCCGCACGCCGCGGCACAGTGCCCCCGTACCCCACCGCTGCCGTGCTGGAGAGCATCCTCGCACCTGCCACCGACAACAGGCGGGGCGACTGTCCTTCAGTGATCTTGTTCGGTCACGCATGTGTGCAAAAGTGGCTGCTTGCGACCCATGATCGGCCAAAGATCGTCCACTGAATGGTCAGCGACGTGGGTAGGGAGCAACCATCCGTCCGGAACCGGCGTCTTTCCGAGGAGCCCCGCCGGGTCCCTTACCGGACGACCCGGACGGAACCGCCCCGGACCACGGGATCCGCCCGGCAGCGGCCGCGGAACACGGCACTATGGTGGGGCGGAAGGGCCTGCCCGGCACACCGGAGTGGCCCACAGACCCCACAGCCCGACAGACAGCGCAGATCAGGCAGCTGCTCAGTAACGACCAGGGAGCCCATGACGTGCGGCCGGTAGGGAGCAAATACCTGCTCGAGGAGCCGCTCGGACGCGGCGCCACGGGCACCGTCTGGCGTGCTCGCCAGCGGGAGACGGCGGGCGAGGAGGCCGCCGTCGCCGGGCAGCCCGGCGAGACGGTCGCGATCAAGGTTCTCAAAGAGGAGCTGGCGCACGACCCGGACGTGGTGATGCGCTTCCTGCGCGAGCGCTCCGTCCTGCTGCGGCTCACCCACCCGAACATCGTCCGGACCCGCGACCTGGTCGTGGAGGGTGACCTGCTCGCCCTGGTCATGGACCTGGTCGACGGCCCGGACCTGCACCAGTACCTGCGCCGGAACGGCCCGTTCAGCCCGGTCGCGGCCGCGCTGCTGACCGCGCAGATCGCCGACGCGCTGGCCGCCAGCCACGCCGACGGCGTCGTGCACCGGGACCTGAAGCCCGCGAACGTCCTGCTCGCGGGGGCCGACGGCGCCGCCGAGATGCATCCGATGCTGACCGACTTCGGCATCGCCCGGCTCGCGGACTCCCCGGGCCTGACCCGTACCCAGGAGTTCGTCGGCACCCCCGCGTACGTCGCGCCGGAGTCCGCCGAGGGCCGCCCGCAGACCTCCGCCGTGGACATCTACGGCGCGGGCATCCTGCTGTACGAGCTGGTCACGGGCCGTCCGCCGTTCGCCGGCTCGACCGCCCTCGAAGTGCTGCACCGGCACCTCAGCGAGGACCCGCAGCGTCCGGGCAGCGTTCCCGAGCCGCTGTGGACCGTCATAGAGCGCTGCCTGAGCAAGCGCCCGGAGGGGCGGCCGAGCGCCGAGAACCTCGCCCGTGCCCTGCGCGTGGTCGCGGCCGGCATCGGCGTGCACGCCTCGCCCGCCGAGGCCGAGGCCGCGCTGGGCGTCGCCGCCCTGCTCGCGCCCGACCCGGCGCCCGCGCCCGTGCCCGACACCGGAGCCGACGGCGGCGGCAGCGGTGACGCCGATCCGACCCAGGTACTGCCCTCCGGCGGCGCCGGCGGCGGTACGTACGACCCGTCCGCCGCGACCAACGTCATGCCGACCACCGGCGCCGCCGCGGCCGGTGCGGCGGCGGGCGCCGCAGCCGCCGGCTTCGGCGCCGACTCCGGGCGCCCCCCGGGGAGCGGCGACCCGACCCGCGCGATGCCGCCCGTACCGCCGGGCCCGCCCGGCGGTGATCCGCAGCAGCCCGAGGAGCCCCACCCCTGGGGGAACCAGCTGCGCGCCGCCCGGGACCGGAACGAGCAGACCCAGGTCCAGTACCTGAACCCGGACGAGGACCCGCTGCGCCGCCGCCCCCAGCGCCGGCCCCCGCAGCCCCCGCCCCAGCAGTACCAGCAGCAGCCGCAGTACGGGCAGCAGCCGCCGCAGTACCAGCAGCCGCCGCAGCCCCAGCCGCGCCAGCGCCGACAGGAGCCGCCGCCGCAGCGGTACGAGCCGCGGCCGCCGGCCCCGGAGCCGCGCCGCCGCGAGCGGGAGCCGCGCCGGCGCAGCGCCAACCCGGTGCACATCCCGGGCCTGGGCTGCCTCAAGGGCTGCCTGATCATGATCGTGCTGATCGTGGTCGGCTGCTGGCTCATCTGGGAGCTGACCCCGCTCCAGGACTGGATCGGCCAGGGCCGCAGCTTCTGGAACCAGATCAGCCAGTGGTGGACCGACGTCTCGGACTGGGTGTCCACGATCGGCGAAGCCTCGAAGTCGGTGGGCCAGTAGCGGCCCGCCCGTAAGCGGACCCGTCCGCCGCCACCGCTCCGCCGGAAGGGGACGTCGTAGATTTGTCGACATCCCAGCAGATTTTCCGGCGGAGAAGTGGCGGTTGACGGCGTCCGGGGCGCCGAAAGCCCCGCGGCCCGCGTAGTTTTGTCGCCAGCATCGGCCCCGCGCACCCCCGCGCCCCGGGCCGCGGCCCCCGCGCATCCGCGCCGCGGGCCGTCACCTGTCGGACAAGACCCGTCGGAGCAGTCTTGGCACGGAAGATCGGCAGCCGGTACACCGCCCACCAGATCCTCGGTCGTGGGAGCGCCGGCACGGTGTGGCTGGGCGAGGGCCCCGAAGGGGCCGTGGCGATCAAGCTGCTGCGCGAGGACCTCGCCTCCGACCAGGAGCTGGTCGGCCGCTTCGTGCAGGAGCGCGCCGCGCTGCTCAGCCTGGACCACCCGCACGTGGTCGGCGTCCGCGACCTGGTCGTGGACGGCAACGACCTCGCGCTGGTGATGGACCTCGTCCGGGGCACGGACCTGCGGACCCGCCTGGACGCCCAGCGCCGGCTGGCCCCGGAGGCCGCGGTCGCCATCGTGGCCGACGTCGCCGAGGGCCTGGCCGCCGCGCACGCCGCGCGCATCGTGCACCGCGACGTGAAGCCCGAGAACGTCCTGCTGGACATGGAGGGCCCGCTCGGCCCCGGCGGCGCGCACCCCGCCCTGCTCACCGACTTCGGCATCGCGCGCCTGGTCGACTCGCCCCGCCGCACCCGCTCCACCCGGGTCATCGGCACCCCCGACTACCTCGCCCCCGAGATCATCGAGGGCCTCCCGCCCCGCGCCTCCGTGGACGTCTACGCGCTGGCCACGGTCCTGTACGAGCTGCTCGCCGGCTTCACGCCCTTCGGGGGCGGACACCCCGGCGCGGTGCTCCGCCGGCACGTCACCGAGCGGGTGGCGCCGCTGCCCGGCATCCCGGACGAGCTGTGGCAGCTGCTCCTCCAGTGCCTGGCCAAGGCGCCGGCCTCCCGGCTCCGCGCCCCCGAGCTGGCGGCCCGGCTGCGGGAGATCCAGCCGTCGCTGGCGGGCATCCCGCCGCTGGACATCGACGAGCCGGAGAGCGAGGAGGAGGCCGACGAGCCGGCCGCGGTGCCGGAGGCGGCCCGCGAGGAGGGCGGCCCGTACCACCCGGCGCCCGAGGAGGGCGGCAGGGTCCGTGGAGCGGTGCCGCTGGTCCACGGCGCGGCTCCGGACTCCAATCGGGACACGCACACGAGCATGCGGGTGCCGGGCCCGGACGAGCTGGCCGGCGGGGCACACGGCACGGCCCGCACGCCGCGCGCCGCGGGTGAGCGCCGGGCGGGCTCTGCCCGTCACCGGGTACGGAAGCGCCGGGTCCGGCTGGGCCTCGCGGCGGGTGCCCTCGTGGTCGCCGCGGGCCTGGGCACGTGGCTCGCCTCCGGCGACGACGCCCCGGACGACGCCCGCCCCGGTACGCAGCAGTCGTCACCGGACGTGCCGTAACGCACGGCCCCGCAGCAGTGGCGCGCCCCGCAAGGGGCGCGGGGAACCGCGCGGGCAACCGCGACGGCGCCGCACATGCCCACCGTCCGGTCCGTCCGGGGGCCGTGCGAGGCCTTACGAGGACGGCCGGGGACGGCCACGGGTCAGGTCGCCTTCCCCAGCCGTTAGGCTGGAGTCGTGGCAGTCGTCGATGTATCCGAAGAGCTGAAGTCCCTCGCCTCGACCATGGCGTCGATCGAGGCCGTCCTCGACCTCGACAGGATGAGGGCCGATATCGCTGCGCTCGAGGAGCAGGCAGCGGCCCCCGACCTCTGGGACGACGTGGAGAACGCCCAGAAGGTCACCAGCCGGCTCTCCTACCTCCAGGGCCAGCTGCGCAAGGCCGAGGAGCTGCGCGGTCGGGTCGACGACCTCGAAGTGCTGTTCGAGCTGGCCGCGGACGAGGGCGACGATGACGCCCAGGCCGAGGCGGAGTCCGAGCTGACCGCGGTCCGCAAGGCCGTGGACGAGCTGGAGGTGCGCACCCTCCTGTCCGGCGAGTACGACTCCCGTGAGGCGGTCGTGAACATCCGCGCCGAGGCGGGTGGCGTGGACGCCGCCGACTTCGCCGAGAAGCTGCAGCGCATGTACCTGCGCTGGGCCGAGCGGCACGGCTACAAGACGGAGCTGTACGAGACCTCGTACGCCGAAGAGGCCGGCATCAAGTCGACCACCTTCGCCGTCAACGTGCCGTACGCCTACGGCACGCTCTCCGTGGAGCAGGGCACGCACCGCCTGGTCCGGATCTCCCCGTTCGACAACCAGGGCCGCCGCCAGACGTCGTTCGCCGGCGTCGAGGTGCTGCCCGTCGTCGAGCAGACCGACCACATCGAGATCGACGAGTCGGACCTGCGGGTCGACGTGTACCGCTCCTCCGGCCCCGGTGGCCAGGGCGTCAACACCACGGACTCCGCGGTCCGCCTGACGCACATCCCGACCGGCATCGTGGTCTCCTGCCAGAACGAGCGCTCGCAGATCCAGAACAAGGCCACCGCCATGAACGTCCTCCAGGCGAAGCTGCTGGAGCGGCGCCGCCAGGAGGAGCAGGCCAAGATGGACGCGCTCAAGGGCGACGGCGGCAATTCCTGGGGCAACCAGATGCGTTCGTACGTCCTGCACCCGTACCAGATGGTCAAGGACCTGCGGACGGAGTTCGAGGTCGGCAACCCGCAGGGTGTGCTGGACGGCGACATCGACGGCTTCCTGGAGGCCGGCATCCGCTGGCGCAAGCAGCAGGAGCAGCAGGGCTAGACCGGAACACCCGGAGCAACCGTCGCCGTCGAGGCGGCGGTTGCTTTTTCGTTGTGCTGATTTGGTTACAGTCGTACGCCGCCGAGCCCATCAAAGTACCGCAATACGGTCATCGAGCCTTTATTTGACCTTGACGGTCCGTTGGGATCTGGGAAGGGTAGTGCGCGGCATGCGTATGTCTGGGGCGCGTGTGAAACGGGGATCTGAGGTAACCGCCTGCGAGAGACGGAGCGGACTCGTGTCCCGCATCGGCCGTTGCCCCGCACAGCGATGCCCCAATGACACATGTAGCTACTGGGGGTAGCACTAGATGACGAAGAAGACGCGAGTGCGCGTGGCGCGCGTTGCGGCCGGTGCCGTGATCGCAGTGGGCGCTTCGCTCACCGTGACGGGTGCCGCTTCCGCTGCCACGCCGGGCACTCAGGCTCAGGACGACGGTGGCATCATCGGCGGCCTGATCGGCGGCCTCGTCGGCGGTGGCGACAGCGGCGGCAGCAACGGTGGTGACACCGGCGGCGACACCGGCGGCGACACCGGTGGCGAGACCGACGGCGGTCTGATCGGCGGCGGCGACGGCGGCGAGGACAACGGCGGCGCGATCGGCGGCGGCGACGACGACGGCGGTGCCATCGGCGGCGACGACAACGGTGGCCAGGACAACGGCGGCGCCATCGGTGGCGACGACGACGGCGGCGTCATCGGCGGCGACGACAACGGTGGCCAGGACAACGGTGGCCAGGTCGGCGGCGGCAACGGCGGCGACAACGGCAACGGCGGTCAGGTCGGCGGCGGCAACGGCGGCGACAACGGCAACGGTGGCCAGGTCGGCGGCGGCAACGGCGGCGACAACGGTGGCGACAACGGCAACGTCGGCGGCGGCGACAACGGTGGCGGCAACGCCGGCGGCTCCGACGACGGTGGCGACACCGGCCCCGGCCCCGACAACGGCGGCCAGACGCCGGTCGAGCAGCCGGGCGACTCCAAGGAGGACATCGCCAACACGCCGGGTCAGGCGCAGGACACCCCGCAGGGTGGCCAGCAGCAGGCCGGTGGCGAGCTGGCCGAAACCGGTTCGTCCGGTACGACGTTCCTGCTCATCGGTGCCGCGACGATGATCGCCGGCGGCGTCGGCTTCCGCATGCTGCCCCGCCTGATCAACAAGGGTGGCGCGGCCGCGGCCTGAGGCCGTACGGCTTCGTAGCGCGACACGCAGCACAGCAGAGGGCCCGGCGCGGATTCCGCGCCGGGCCCTGGTGCGTCCTGCACAAGATCAGTCGGGGCCTCAGCCCACCCGGTCCCACAGCAGGCCCACCGCGACCAGCGCCACCAGCAGCGCGATCAGCGCCGCCGGGTTGACCTGCGCGAAAAGCCCGGTCAGGCCACTCTGCTGCTGCAGTCGCTGCCTGCTCGCCCGGCACACCGGGCAACGGCCCTCGTTCACGGGGGCCGCGCAGTTGGCGCACACCAGCCGGTCGTACGTCATGCGACCTCCTTCTCACCCGCTCCAACGCGCGGGCCGGCGCGTTGGTTCCCTCTTCTACTGTGCCAGCTCGGCCGGACATCGGCGCGCCTACGGGAATCCTCGCAGCGCACGGCGTATTCAGGCCGCGCGCAGGCCCTCGGCGGAAGCCGGAATGTGCTCGTTTTGTCCCCGTAGGTGCCGTGAATAAACGCACCAAGACCGGACGCCGACTGCGCCGCGCCACGTGGTTCGCGTATGGTCACGCTCACCGACGGGAGCCGCAACACGGCAAACCGTGCCCCTACCCAGGTCGACCGTGGTGCATCAGTGATCCGATTCGACAACGTCTCCAAGACCTACCCGAAGCAGAACCGCCCCGCGCTCAGGGACGTCTCGCTCGAGATCGAACGAGGCGAGTTCGTCTTCCTGGTGGGCTCTTCCGGCTCCGGCAAGTCCACCTTCCTGCGGTTGCTCCTGCGTGAGGAGCGGTCCAGCCACGGCGCGGTGCACGTACTGGGCAAGGACCTCGGGAAGCTGTCCAACTGGAAGGTCCCGCAGATGCGGCGCCAGATCGGCACCGTCTTCCAGGACTTCCGGCTGCTCCCGAACAAGACCGTCGGGCAGAACGTCGCGTTCGCCCTGGAGGTCATCGGCAAGCCGCGCGGCCAGATCCGCAAGACCGTCCCCGAGGTGCTCGACCTGGTCGGCCTCGGCGGCAAGGAGGACCGGATGCCGGGCGAGCTGTCCGGTGGTGAGCAGCAGCGCGTCGCGATCGCCCGGGCGTTCGTGAACCGCCCGATGCTGCTGATCGCCGACGAGCCGACCGGCAACCTCGACCCGCAGACCTCCGTCGGCATCATGAAGCTGCTGGACCGGATCAACCGCACCGGTACGACGGTGGTCATGGCCACCCACGACCAGCAGATCGTCGACCAGATGCGCAAGCGGGTCATGGAACTCGAAAAGGGCCGGCTCGTACGCGACCAGTCGCGCGGCGTGTACGGCTACCAGCACTAAGCGTGTACGGCCCCCAGCACTGAAAGGACGCCATGCGCGCCCAGTTCGTCCTGTCGGAGATCGGCGTCGGTCTCCGCCGAAACCTCACGATGACCTTCGCCGTCATCGTCTCCGTGGCTCTCTCGCTCGGCCTCTTCGGCGCCTCGCTGCTGATGCGCGACCAGGTCAGCACGATGAAGGGCTACTGGTACGACAAGGTCAACGTCTCCATCTTCTTCTGCAACAAGAACGACGCCGACTCCGGCGCCAACTGCGCCAAGGGCGCGGCGACGACGCAGCAGAAGAACGACATCCGCGCCGAGCTGGACCGGCTGCCGATCGTCGACAAGGTGAGCTACGAGTCCAGCGACCAGGCGTACAAGCACTACAAGGAGCAGTTCGGCGACACGCCCGTGGCGGGCCTCGTCACGCCCGACCAGCTGCCGGAGTCCTTCCGGGTCAAGCTGAAGGACCCGACCAAGTTCGCGGTCATCAAATCGGCCTTCAGCGAGCGGCCGGGCGTCCAGGAGGTCCAGGACCAACGGGACACCGTCGAGCCGCTGTTCAACCTGCTCAACGGCATGAATATCGCCGCGCTGTGCGTGATGGGGCTGATGCTGGTCGTTGCGCTGTTGCTGATCGTCAACACCGTGCGGGTGTCGGCGTTCAGCCGCAGGCGGGAAACCGGGATCATGCGGCTGGTCGGCGCGTCCAGCTTCTACATCCAGATGCCGTTCATCCTGGAGGCCGCCATCGCCGGCCTGATCGGCGCCGCGTTCGCGTGCGTCCTGATCGTCGGCGGCAAGTTCATCCTCGTGAACAACTGGCTGGCGGAGAAGATCCAGGTGATCAACTTCATCGGCTGGGACTCCGTGGTGGCGGTACTCCCGTTGGTGCTGCTCATCGGTCTTCTGATGCCGGCGCTCGCCGCGTTTTTCGCGCTCCGCAAGTATCTGAAGGTGTGAGTTATGCCAAGAGCGCCGTACGGGCAACTGCCCGTACGGCGCTTCTTTCTGGCCTAGACTCACCGGCATGTCGGGCCGATTGCACTTTGTCCGGCCCCGCCGCATCCGCCGCGGGGCGGCCATGACGTTGGTGGTGGCGAGCGTGCTCGGCACCGGCGCAGCGGCCGGTACCTGGACCGGCGAAGGCCGGGAAGGGGCCGAGCGGCACATACCGGTACGGACCGTCGCCGACGGCCGGGCCGCGGCGGACGGTACGGCGGACCGCGAGGCCGTCGAGGAGGCCGCCGCCGAGGCTGCCAAGGCCGGCAAGTCCGGCAGCCAGGCCGCCGCCGACGTGGTCAGCCGCAGCGGCGACCGCTGGTCCACGGTCTACACCGCGGGCGAGTACGAGGACTTCCGGCGGGAGCTCGACGGCGAGTACGTCGGCGTCGGCCTGTGGCTGCGCCAGGGCGAGCACGGCCGGGTCCAGGTCTCCCGGGTCCGGCCCGACAGCCCCGCGGCGCGGGCCGGCATCGCGCCCGGTGACGGCCTGCTCGCCGTCGACGGCCGTACCACCCGCCACCGCCCCGTCACCGATGTGGTGGCCGGGCTGCGCGGGGACGCCGGCAGTACCTCGAAGCGCGCGGGCGGCGCGGCCGCCCCCGGCACCCCCGTGGAGCTGCGGCTCCGGCGCGCGGACCAGGACCGGTCCGTGACGCTGCACCGCGCCCGGCTGCGCACGGCGAACGTCACCGTGGAGCGGCCGGCCGCGCCCGGCGGCCTGACGCGGATCAAGGTCGAGGCGTTCGCCAAGGGCACCGGCGAGGAGATCCGGGAGGCGGTCCGCTCGGCCCCGCCCGGCGGCATCCTGCTGGACCTGCGCGGCAACACCGGCGGCCTGGTCGGGGAGGCGGTCACCGCGGCCGCCGCGTTCCTCGACGGCGGCCTGGTCGCCACGTACGACGTACGGGGCAGCCAGCGCGCGCTGTACGCCGACCGCGGGCAGGCCACGAAGTCGCCGGTGGCCGTGCTGGTCGACGGCGGCACGATGAGCGCGGGGGAGCTGCTGGCCGGGGCGCTGCAGGACCGCGGCCGCGCGGTGGTGATCGGCTCGTCGACCTTCGGCAAGGGCTCGGTCCAGATGCCCAGCAAGCTCGCGGACGGCTCGGTGGCCGAGCTGACCGTCGGCCACTACCGCACCCCGTCCGGCCATGGCGTCGACGGCCGGGGCATCCGCCCCGACATTCCCGCCGAGGACCGTGCGGAGAGCCGGGCCAGAGCAGTAATGAGTGGCCTGGGGGGCGGGTCGTAGTGCGAAAATGGCCGCACTATGGCTAAGGCGAACGCGAAGACGAAGGCGAAGCGGCAGGCCGCGGAGGCCGGGCGCAAGCTGATTGCGCAGCACAAGAAGGCGCGGCACGACTACCTCATCATCGACACCTACGAGTGCGGCCTCGTGCTCTCGGGCACGGAGGTGAAGTCGCTGCGGCAGGGGCGGGCTTCGCTCGTGGACGGCTTCGTCCAGATCGACGGCGGCGAGGCGTGGCTGCACAACGTGCACATCCCCGAGTACGCGCAGGGCACCTGGACCAACCACGCGGCGCGCCGCAAGCGCAAGCTGCTGCTGCACCGCGAGGAGATCGACAAGCTGGCCTCGAAGTCCCAGGAGACCGGCCACACGATCGTGCCGCTCCAGTTGTACTTCCTGAAGGGCCGCGCGAAGGTCGAGATCGCGCTGGCCAAGGGCAAGAAGGAGTACGACAAGCGGCAGACCCTGCGCGAGCAGCAGGACCGCCGTGAGGCCGACCGGGCGATCTCGGCGGTGCGCCGCCGGCAGCGGGCCTGACCTGGCGGAAGGGCCCTCCCGGTGACCCCGGGGAATATTGCTGGCACGGTGCCGCGTTGTTCCCGTACGATGGCACACGTACCTCGGAATGACGGGGTGCGGGGCGCTCCGCGGGACGGAGTGTCCGGCGTTGAAAACACAACATGGGGATGATCGGTTTCGACAGCGGATGTCGAAGCAGGGGAAGCGTGTCGAGGAAGCGGCAATGATCTCGTTAACCATATGTCGCAACCAATAATCGCCAACACCAAGCGCGATTCCTTCGCCCTCGCTGCCTAAGTAGCGACCTGCGAAGTGTCAGCCCGGGGATGATCCCGACCCGGATCCTGGCATCAGCTAGGGGTCTTATCCACTGAGCCCGGTCACGGGGTTCTGTGGAGACATCAAACAGTGACTGAGCCCGTCGGAGACTTGTCCGCGTGATCTCCGGGGCTGAGAAAATCGCAGCGGACTGCACACGGAGAAGCCCTGATTCTGCACCGTTGGACGCGGGTTCGATTCCCGCCATCTCCACCGAACGGAGGCCCCGGCCTCCGGACATCCCATGTGGGCGAAGCCCCGCTGCCTCGGGCAGCGGGGCTTCGTCATGTCCGGCCCATGGTGCGGGCGCCGGATGTGGCGCCCGGCGCCATATCGGGGCGCGTCGTCCGCTTCTACCGTCCTCGGGCATGTACAAGACAATCAAAGGTGCGCTGAGCATCCTTCTCGCGGCCCTGCTGGCCGCCCTGTTCCTGCCCTCCGGCACCGCGCGGGCGGGCACTGCCGCCGCGTCCGCCGCCGGCACCCTCGAGGAGGTCACCGGCTTCGGCAGCAACCCCGGGGCGCTGCGGATGTACCGCTACGCCCCCGAGGGCCTGCCCGCCGGCCGCCCCGTGGTCGTCGCGCTGCATGGCTGTACGCAGAACGCCACCGCCTACGGCAAGCAGAGCGGCTGGACCGAACTCGCCGACCGCTGGGGCTTCTCCGTGGTGTTCCCGGGCCAGACGAGCGCCAACAACCTCAGCTCCTGCTTCAACTGGTTCCAGGCGGGCGACATCGAACGCGGCAAGGGCGAGGCGGCCTCCATCCAGCAGATGACCGCCAGGCAGCTCGCCGACGCGGGCGGCTCCAAGGCGTACGTCACCGGGCTCTCGGCCGGCGGCGGCATGACCGCGGTCATGATGGCCGCGTACCCGGAGACCTACACGGCGGGCGGCGTGGTCGCGGGCCTCCCGTACGGCTGTGCGCAGGCGGCGGGCTCGCCGTACGTGTGCATGTACGTCGGCGCCACCCAGACGCCCGCGCAGTGGGGCGACCGGGTGCGGGCGGCCCGGCCCGGGTACACCGGCCCCTGGCCCCGGCTCACGGTCTTCCAGGGCACGTCCGACACGACCGTGAAGCCGGTGAACATGGCCGACCTCGTCGAGCAGTGGACCAACGTGCACGGAGCCGACCGGATCGCGGACACCAAGGACACGGTGGGCGGCCACCCGCACGCGGTGTACCGGGACGCGGCGGGCGCGGTGGCCGCCGAGACGTACGAGATCACCGGCATGGGGCACGGGCAGCCGCTGGACCCCGGGACCGGCCCCGCCCAGTGCGGCACGGCCGGCGCGTACATGCTCGACGTGAACCTCTGCGCCGCCTACGAGATGGGGAAGGGGTGGGGCCTGGGCGGCTGAGCCCGCCGCCGGCCCGGCCGCCCATCGGAGAGCGCCGGCTCACCGGAACGTGCCGAAGAACTCCCGCAGGTCGTCCAGGAGCAGGTCCGGCACCTCCAGGCCGGGGAAGTGGCCGCCGCGCGGGTACTCCGTCCACCGCACCACCGCGTCCGACCGGTCCGCGAGATGGCGCACCGGGCGGGTCAGGTCGGCGGGGAGGACCGCGACGGCGGTCGGGGTGGTGGACGGCACCGTGTTCCCGCCCCAGCCGGCCCCGGAGTGCATCGTCTCGTAGTACAGGCGTGCCGAGGACGTGGCGGTGCCGGTGAGCCAGTAGAGCATCACGTTCGTCAGGAGGCGGTCGCGGCCGACCGCCTCCTCGGGCGTGTGCCGGGAGTCCGTCCACACCTTGAACTTCTCGGTGATCCAGGCGAGCTGGCCCACGGGGGAGTCGGTGAGCGCGTACCCGAGAGTCTGCGGACGGGTGGACTGCAGGATGCCGTAGCCCATCTCCTCCCGTTGGACGTGCGCGCGCTGCTCCAGAGAGGCGTGCACCTCCGCCAGCTGCGCTTCGAGAAGCCCCGCCCGCTCCTCTTCAGTGGGCTCGGCGGTCGCCACCGCGGAGGGCAGCAGCGTCAGATGGACCGCGGCCACCGCCTCCGGGTGCTGCCGCCCCCACTCGCGGGCGATCATCGCGCCCCAGTCGCTGCCGTGCACCCCGTAGCGTGCGTACCCCAGTCGCCGCATCAGCTCGGCGAACGCGGTGGCGATGCGCGGGACGCCCCAGCCGGGCTTCGCCGGCGGCCCGGAGAAGGCGTAGCCGGGCAGGGACGGCACGACGACGTCGTACCCCGCCTCGGTGAGCGGCCCGATCAGGTCGAGGAACTCCACGAAGGAGCCCGGCCAGCCGTGCAGCAGCACGAGGGGGAGCGCGTCCGGGGCACCGGAGCGCACGTGGAGGAAGTGCACGGTCGTGCCGTCGAGGGTGGTGGTGAACTGCGGGTAGCTGTTCAGCTCGGCCTCGTGCCGCCGCCAGTCGTAGCCGTCGTGCCAGTACGCGGCGAGCTCCTTGAGGTAAGCGAGCGGCACGCCCTGGCTCCAGCCGACGCCCGGCAGCTCGTCCGGCCACCGGGTCCGGGCGAGCCGTTCGCGCAGGTCGGCGAGGTCGGCGGCGGGGATGTCGATACGGAACGGGGTGACGGCGGCAGCGGTCTCTGTGTGCGGTCGGTCGGAGGTCATGGGCCGACCGTAGGGGCCACCGCGGACGGGGCGGGACCGCGACGCGGGATCGCGCGGGCCGGGCCGCCGCGAGGGGCCCGGCGGCCCGCGGCACGCACTCGGGACAGCGCGTGGGCCCCGCGGCCCGCGTCACGCGCTCCGGGCCGTCCGGAGGCGCCCGGTGAGCGTCACGGCCGCAGCCAGGGCCGCGGCGGCGGCCGGTACGGCGTATCCCGCCCCGCCGCTCCCGAGGTGGTCCGTGGCCCAGCCGCCCGCCGCCGAGCCCGCCGCGATGCCGGCCAGCAGGGCGGTGACGGCGAGCGTCAGGCCCTCGTTGACCTGGCCCGCGGGGGTCAGGGCCTGCACCCGGCCCATGCCGGTGACCATCGTCGGCGCGGTCGCCATGCCGGCCACCAGCAGGGCGGCCGCCAGCACCGCGAGGCTGCCGCTCGCCGCCCCGAGGAGCGGCAGCAGCATCAGGGCGGCCATCGCCGCCACGCAGCCGGCGAAGCGCGCGGCGGGCCGGTCAGCGGGCGGCAGCAGCCCGTACAGCAGGCCCGCGGCGCACGAACCGGCCGCCTGCAGCGCCAGGATGCCGCCCGCCGCCGCACGTACGCCGTGCCTGTCGGCGAACCCGATGGTGACGACCTCCAGCGAGCCGAAGACCGCGCCCGTGCACAGGAAGGTCAGCAGGAGCGGGGGCAGGCCGCGACGGCGCAGCGGGGAGCGGACCCGGCCCGTACGGGGCGCGGGCGGCGGCTCCGTACGGCGCTGCGCCCCGAACAGCACCATCCCGGTCAGCAGCAGAACGGCCCCGACGAGCGTGCCCGCCTCCGGGAACAGCGCCGTGCACAGGAAGGCCGCGAGCACCGGCCCCAGCATGAAGCACACCTCGTCCGCCGCCTGCTCGAAGGAGTGGGCGGTGTGCAGGGCACGGGGGTCGTCGCGGAAGAGGTGCGCCCAGCGGGCCCGCGACATGCCGCCCGTGTTGGGCGTGGTCGCGGTGCACACGTAGGAGGCGAAGAGCGTCCAGGCGGGCGCGTCGAGCCGTACGCACAGCACGAGGGCCAGCGAGCCGGCGACGGCGAGGAGGGCGGCGAGCGGCGCCACCCGGCCCTGTCCGTGGCGGTCGGCCAGCCGCGCCGTCCACGGGCCGACGACGGCCGTCGCCGCGAGCCCGGCCGCGGTCACGGCCCCGGCCAGCGCGTACGAGCCGCGCGAGCCGGCGATCATGAGCACCGCGCTGACGCTGAACATGCCCATGGGAAGCCGGGCCAGGAGGTTGGCCGCGGTGAAGGCGCGGGCGCCGGGCACCTCGAAGATCCGGGCGTACGGGCGGAGGAAGGGCAGGCGCGGGCCGCGGGCGGCCGGGCGGCGGGTGCGGCCGGCGGCACGGCGTGCGCGTCCGGGAACGGGCGGGGCGGTCACGGGACGGGCGGCGAGGAAGAGGATCACCCGTCCACGGTCGGGCCGGCGCCCACGGGGCGTCCAACACCTTCCCGCCGCCCATTCACCGATATTGGTTGTCAATGTGCCGCCACCAGGACTGGGGGACCTCGGCCCGGCTTTGTCACCATGGGTGTGTGCCCCACGACATAGAGCCTCGACTGCTGCGCGCCTTCCTGGCCGCCGCCGAGGAGCTCCACTTCACCCGTGCCGCCGCCCGCCTGTACGTCGCCCAGCAAGCCCTCAGCCGGGACATCCGCCGCCTGGAGCGCGATCTCGGCACCGTGCTGTTCCTGCGCACCACCCGCCAGGTGCGGCTCACCCCGGAGGGCGAGCGGCTGCTCCCGTACGCCCAGCGCGTGCTCGCCGCGCACGACGAGCTGTCCGCGGCGTTCACCGGCGGCGCCGACCGCGCGCGTCCGCTGCTGGTCGACGTGGGCGCGCCGGTGGGGACCGCGTACCGGGTGCTGGAGCGGGCCCGTGCCGCGGCCCCCGACCTGGAGTTCGCCGCGCGCTTCCACAGCGGCCTGACCGGCGCGGCGGAAGGGCTGCTGGCGGGCGGCCTCGACGTGTCCTTCGGACGGGTCGCGGGGCTGCCGCGCGGGGTGCGGAACCGGCTCGCCCACCATCCGGTGCGGTACGAGCCGATGGCCGTCCTGCTGCCGGCGGAGCACCCGCTGGCAGCGCGCGCCGCCGTGCCCGTGGACGCGCTCGCCGGGGAGACGCTGTACACGGGGGCGGGCAACGCGCACACCGCGGAGTGGACCGCCCTCGCCGACCGGCTCTTCGAAGGGCGCGGCATCCGGGCGGCGGCGCCGTACCCGGAGATCGACGGCCCGGCCGAGTTCCTGCGCGTCGTACGGAAGCGCGGCTGGTCCGTGCTGGCCGGCGTGGAGTTCATCGAGGCGCCCGGGATGGTGCTGCGGCCCCTCGTGGACCCCGTGCCGCTGTCCCCGGTGTCGGTGGTCTGGCGGCGGGGGCTGCGCCACCCGGGCCTGGACGTGCTGCGGGCCGCGGCGCGCGAACTGGGCACGGAGGGCGGCTGGCTGTCCCGCCCCCGGGGTGCCTGGCTGCCTCCCGAGGACGCCCGGTTGATGGCAGGGTGAAGCGCGGCGCGGGCGGTACTCACCGCGTTCCGCGGTTCCGGGTGAGCGCGATATTGCGTCCGTGACACCTGGCGGCACCGCCGCGAAACGCGCCGTCCCTAGCGTCGGAGCGGGTGACTTCGAGAGCCGGGAGGCGCGATGACGGTGGCACGCAAGGGCAAGCGGTGGATCGAGACGTGGGATCCCGAGGACGCGGCGTTCTGGGCGGACGGGGGCGAACGGATCGCGCGCCGCAACCTGTGGTTCTCCGTGCTCTCCGAGCACATCGGCTTCTCCGTGTGGAGCCTGTGGTCGGTGATGGTGCTCTTCATGGGGCCCGAGTACGGCGTCGACCCGGCCGGGAAGTTCTTCCTGGTCGCGATGCCCACGGTGGTCGGCGGGGTGCTCCGGGTGCCGTACACGTTCGCGGTGGCGCGTTTCGGGGGACGCAACTGGACGGTCATGAGCGCCTTGCTGCTCCTCGTGCCGACCGTCGCCGCGGCCTTCGTGATGGAGCCGGGCACCTCGTACACCACCTTCCTGGTGGTCGCGGCGCTCACCGGAGTGGGCGGCGGCAACTTCGCCTCCTCCATGACCAACATCAACTCCTTCTTCCCGCTGCGCAAGAAGGGCTGGGCACTGGGCCTGAACGCGGGCGGCGGGAACATCGGCGTACCCGTCATCCAGCTGCTGGGCCTGCTGGTCATCGGTACGGCGGGCGCCGCGCACCCGCGCCTCGTGCTGGGCGTCTATCTCCCGCTGATCGTGCTCGCCGCCCTGTGCGCCGCGCTGTTCATGGACAACCTGGCGCCGGTCACCAATGACACCGGCGCGGCCAGGGAAGCGGCGCGCGACCCGCACACCTGGATAATGTCGCTGCTCTACATCGGCACCTTCGGGTCGTTCATCGGCTACAGCTTCGCCTTCGGCCTCGTCCTGCAGAACCAGTTCGCGCAGACCCCGCTGCAGGCGGCCTCGCTGACCTTCATCGGGCCGCTGCTCGGCTCGCTGATCCGGCCCGTCGGCGGAAAGCTCGCCGACCGCTTCGGGGGCGCGCGGATCACGCTGGGGAACTTCGCCGCCATGGGCGTCGCGACGGGCGTCGTGATCGCCGCCTCGGTACGCGAGTCGCTGCCGGTCTTCCTCGTCGGCTTCATCGCCCTCTTCGTGCTCACCGGCCTCGGCAACGGCTCCACGTACAAGATGATCCCGGCGATCTTCCAGGCCAAGGCGGTCTCGCGCGGGCTGGCCGGCGAGGCGGCGGCGGCCTACGGGCGGCGCCTCTCGGGCGCGGCCATGGGGCTGATCGGCGCCGTCGGCGCGCTCGGCGGCCTGGGCATCAACCTCGCCTTCCGGCAGGCGTTCGCGACCGGGGGCTCCGGCACGCCCGCCTTCGTGTCCTTCCTCGTGTGCTACGCGCTGTGCGCCGCCGTGACCTGGGCCGTATACCTCCGGCCCACCGCGCCGGAGCCGGACGCGCAGGCCGCGGAGGCGCAGCGCCCGGCGTACGCCGAGGTGTGAGCGGACACGCCCGGTGACGGCTCCGGCGGGAACGTCCGGGGCCGCCCGGGCGTAACACTGGAGAAATGACGGTGAACCCGGGCCGACACGGACCCTTGGCAGCATCAGAGGGCCGATCGGTCCGCCGGACCGCCCGGGACGGACGCCCGGGGACGGCAGGGCCCGGCCGCCGTTGAGCCGGCGCACATCACTGCGGAGCGGGACGAGAGCCACATGCACGACGGACAGCGAAACGACCTACCGGACGACAGCGGACCCAAGGAGCGCAGCGGCGGGCAGCCACTGGCCGGCTTCACCGTCGGGGTGACCGCGGCCCGCCGCGCCGCCGAGCTGGGCACGCTCCTGGAGCGCCGCGGCGCCGAGGTCGTGCACGCGCCCGCGCTGCGCATCGTGCCGCTGACCGACGACACCGAGCTGCTGGCCGCCACCAAGCAGCTCATCGACGACGCGCCGGACATCGTGGTGGCCACCACCGCCATCGGCTTCCGCGGCTGGGTGGAGGCCGCCGAGGGCTGGGGCCTGGGCACCGCGCTGCTGGAGCGGCTGGGCGGCGTACGGCTGCTCGCCCGCGGCCCGAAGGTGCGCGGCGCGATCCGCGCGGCCGGCCTCACCGAGGAGTGGTCGCCCGCCTCGGAGTCCATGGCCGAGGTGCTGGACCGGCTGCTGGAGGAGGGCGTGGACGGCAGCCGGATCGCGCTCCAGCTGCACGGCGAGCCGCTGCCCGGCTTCGTGGAGGCGCTGCGCGCCGCGGGCGCCGAGGTGGTCGGCGTGCCGGTCTACCGCTGGATGCCCCCGGAGGACATCGGGCCCGTCGACCGGCTGCTGGACGCGGTGCTGGCCCGCACCGTCGACGCGGTGACCTTCACCAGCGCCCCGGCCGCCGCGTCGCTGCTGCGCCGCGCCGAGGAGCGGGGCGTGCACGCCGAGGTGCTGGCGGCGCTGCGGCAGGACGTCCTGGCCGCGTGCGTCGGTCCGGTGACCGCGCTGCCCCTGGAGAACCACGACATCGCGACCGTCCAGCCCGAGCGCTTCCGGCTCGGCCCGCTCGTCCAGCTGCTGTGCCACGAACTCCCGGGCCGTGTAAGGCCGTTGCCGATCGCCGGACGGCGGCTGGAGATCCGCGGGCACGCGGTGCTCATCGACGGCGAGCTGCGCCCCGTGCCGCCCGCCGGGATGTCGCTGCTGCGCGCGCTGGCCAGGCGGCCCGGCTGGGTGGTCTCCCGCGGTGACCTGCTGCGCGCGCTGCCGGGCGCGGGCCGCGACGAGCACGCCGTGGAGACGGCGATGGCCCGGCTGCGGGCGGCGCTGGGCGTCCCGAAGCTGATCCAGACGGTGGTCAAGCGCGGCTACCGGCTCTCCCTGGACCCGCACGCGGAGACCAAGTACGCGGAGGAGCCGCCGCGTTGACGCAGAGTGCCGGTGCGGCCGGCCGGCGCCGCGAGGCCGGTACCGAGGGTTCCGGCGAGCCGCCCGGCCGGGCACTCTGGAGGGAGACGTTGTCCCCGAAGGAGTGACAGGCACATGGCGGCCCCTTACGACCTGCGGTTCGACTGCGGGCGGATCTGCCTTGACCTGGTGGCCACGACCGGCGATCCGTCGGCCGAACGGCTCCTCGGCCCCGACCACTTGAGAGCCTGGCTCGTCGGCGCGGGCGTCGTACCGCGCAGCACGCCGCTCGACGCCGTCGACGGCAGCTGGGTCGCGCGCTTCCGTGCGCTGCGCGAACTGCTGCGGCGCATCGTCCACGACGAGATCCGCGGCCGGGCCGCCGACCGCGACCTTGCGCTGCTCAATGCCACGGCCGAGGCCCCGCCACCGCCCGAACGCGCCGTACGCGGCGTGGACGGCGCGCTGGAGCGCCGCTGCGCCCGCCCACCGGACTGCGCCGGGCTGATGGCCGCGGTCGCCCGGGACGCGGTCGGCATGCTGACCGACGCGGTGGCGCGCGGCCAGCTGCGCCAGTGCGAGGGCGAGACGTGTTCGCGGATCTACCTGGACACCTCGCGCGGCCGGCGGCGGCGCTGGTGCTCCAGCGAGGTGTGCGGCAACCGCGAGCGGGTCGCCCGGCACCGCCGCCGCGCCCTCGGCCCCGCCACGCGTGTCACCGGCTGAGCGTCTCCCGCGTCACCGGCTGAACACCCGCACGCCCGCGTACGTACTCCACCGCGAGCTCCCGAAGGCCGGGGGCCCGCACCCGGAACGGAGTCCGTTCCGTCCTATCGACCGGGGAGTGGCGTTGCGCGAGGATGCCGTCGTGGCCGACCGGACGACGCCCGACGAAGAACTCATGCGGGCCTTGTACGAGGAGCACGCGGGACCGCTCCTCGCCTTCGTCCTGCGGCTGGTGGCCGGCGACCGCCACCGCGCCGAGGACGTGGTCCAGGAAACCCTGCTGCGCGCCTGGCGCAACGCCGACCAGCTCCAGCGCGCGACCGGGTCCGTACGCCCCTGGCTGGTGACCGTGGCCCGTCGCATCGTGATCGACGGACACCGCAGCCGCCAGGCGCGCCCCCAGGAGGTGGACGCCGCGCCCCTGGAAACGCTGCCCGCCGCCGACGAGATAGACCGCGCGCTGCGCCTGATGACGATCTCCGAGGCGCTGGCCGACCTGAGCCCGGCGCACCGGGAGGCCCTGATCGAGACGTACTTCAAGGGACGTACGGTCAACGAGGCCGCGGAGGTGCTGCGGGTGCCGCCCGGGACCGTGCGGTCCCGGGTGTTCTACGCGCTGCGCTCCCTGAAGCTCTCCCTGGAAGAACGAGGAGTCACGGCGTGAACCGGCCCCACCCGCCCGCCGAGCCGGCGGACCACACCGACGTCGGCGCCTACGCGCTCGGCGTGCTGGACGCCGCCGACGCCGCCCGCTTCGAGGAACACCTGGCCGGCTGCGACCGCTGCGCCGCCGAGCTGGACGGCCTGCTCGGCCTGCCCCCGCTGCTGGCCGGGCTCGCCGACGACGGCGCGGGCACCCCGCCCTCCGAGGCCACGCTCGTACCGAAGCCCTCGCGGCGCGTCCTGGGCGGCCTGCTGGCCGAGGTCGCCGCCGTCCGGCGGCGCGGGCGCCGGCGGCTCGCCCTCGTGGCCGCGGCCGTCGCACTGATCGTCGGCGGGCCGCTCGCCGCCCTGGCCGTGACCCGCGAAGCCCCGCAGCCTCCGCCGCAGGCCGTGAGCCCGGCCGAGCAGATGTACGACAGCGGCCGGGACAAGCACACCGCGGTCGACCCGGACACCAAGGTCGCCGCGGGCGTGGCCATGGCCGACCGCCCGTGGGGGACCTCCGTCGCGCTCCGCCTCGGCAACGTCAAGGGCCCGCTGACCTGCTCCCTCATCGCGGTCGGCAAGGACGGCGACGAGCAGACCGTCACCACCTGGGCCGTGCCGGACGGCGGGTACGGCATCAAGGGCGGCACCACGAAGTGGAGCCGGCAGCCGCTCTACACGAACGGCGGCGCCGCCATGAGCCGCGCCGACATCGACCGCTTCGAAATCCGTACCCTCGCGGGCGAGCGGCTGGCCGCCGTCGACGTCTGACCGGACACCCGCGCTGCCGCACAGGTGCGCCCGCGACCTGCTTCGCGTACGGTTGACGGCTGCCCTACGCACAGCAGAAGGGGGCCTGGGTGGCCGCGCAGAACGCCACGCACGCGCCGGATAACTCCACGCACGCGCCGGATTCCGTACCCGACGGCGACTCCGTCCGCGACCGCGAGATCGCGGGCGAGCAGACGCATCTGGACCGGGTGTACCGGCGTCTCGAGGAGAAGATCCACGAGGCACAGTTCCTGATGGACGACGCCGCCAAGCGCGGTCAGGTCGGCACGCCCGGCGCGCTCGCCGAACGCGACGCGCAGGTCTTCCAGGCCGGCGTCCACCTGCACCGCCTCAACTCCGAGTACGAGGACTTCCTCTTCGGCCGCATCGACCTGCTCCTGGGCAAGGACGGCAAGCGGGGCCCGGACGGCGCGTACACCTCCGTCGAGCCCGCCGACGGCGCGATCCGCGAGGACAACCGCGCGGAGATCGCCGAGACGCTGCACATCGGACGGCTCGGCGTACTGGACGCCGACTACAGCCCGTTGGTCATCGACTGGCGGGCCCCCGCCGCCGCGCCCTTCTACCGCGCCACCCCGGTCGCCCCCGGCCGCGTCGTGCGCCGCCGCGTCATCCGCTCCAAGGGCCGCAAGGTGCTCGGCGTCGAGGACGACCTGATGCGCCCGGAGGTCACCGCCACCCTGGCCGGCGAGGAACTGCCGGCGGTCGGCGACGGCGCGCTGATGGCCGCGCTCGGCCGGGCCCGCAGCCACTCCATGCGCGACATCGTCGCCTCCATCCAGGCCGAGCAGGACATGGTGATCCGGGCGCCCGCCGCCTCCGTCACCGAGGTCGAGGGCGGCCCCGGTACGGGCAAGACGGCGGTCGCCCTGCACCGCGCCGCCTACCTGCTCTACCAGGACCGGCGCCGCTACGCGGGCGGCATCCTCATCGTCTCGCCCACCCCGCTGCTGGTCGCGTACACCGAGGGCGTGCTGCCCTCGCTCGGCGAGGAGGGCCAGGTCGCCATCCGCGCGCTCGGCTCCCTGATGGAAGGCGCGGAGGCCACCGCCTACGACACACCGGCCGTGGCCCGCGTCAAGGGCTCCTCGCGCATGGTGAAGGTGCTGCGCAAGGCCGCCCGGGGCGCCCTGGAGCTCGCCGCCGACACCGCACCGGCCGAAGCGCCCGACGGCCAGCTGGCCTTCGGCGACCCGGACGAGGAGGCGGCCCCGGCCGTGCCCACCGACCGCCTCCGGGTGGTCGCCTTCGGGGCCCGGATCGAGCTGGACGCCGCCGAACTGCGCCGCATCCGTACCGCCGCGCTCGGCGGCACCGCGCCGGTCAACCTGCTGCGCCCGCGCGCCCGCCGGCTGATCCTCGACGCGCTCTGGGCGAAGTCCGGCGGGGACCGCCGCTACAGCGACCCGGAGCTGGCCGCCGAGGCACGGTCCGGGTTCGACGAGGACATCACGACCGAGCAGGACTTCCTCGACTTCCTGGACGCCTGGTGGCCGGAGCTGACGCCGCGCCGGGTGCTCGCCGCCATGGCCGACGAGAAGCTGCTGGGCCGCTGGTCCCGCCGGGTGCTCCAGAACCGCGAGGTACGGCGGCTGGCCCGCTCGCTGGGCCGCCTGGACGCGCAGGGCGTGGGCCCGCTCTCCGTGCACGACGTCGCGCTCCTGGACGAGCTCCAGCTGATCCTGGGCGCCCCGGCACGCCCCGCCCGGCAGCGCGAGGCCGACCCGCTGGACCAGCTCACCGGACTGGAGGAGCTGACCACGTTTGCGGACCGTAACTCCTCGGGGCGCAGCCGCCGGGAGCGGCTCGCGGAGGAGCGCACGGACTACGCGCACGTCATCGTCGACGAGGCGCAGGACCTGACGCCCATGCAGTGGCGGATGGTCGGCCGCCGCGGCCGGCACGCCACGTGGACCGTGGTGGGCGACCCGGCGCAGTCCTCCTGGTCGGACCCGGACGAGGCCGGGGAGGCGCGGGACGAGGCGCTGGGCACTCGCCCGCGCCGCCGCTTCACCCTCACCGTGAACTACCGCAACCCCGCCGAGGTCGCCGAACTGGCGGCGCGGGTCCTGGCGCTGGCCATGCCCGGCATGGTCGCGCCGGAGGCAGTGCGCTCCACGGGCCTCCGGCCGCGGTTCGCCGTCGCCGGGGACCGGCTGGGCGACTCCGTACGGGAGGAGGCGCGCCGGCTGCTGGACGAGGTGGACGGCACGGTCGGTGTGGTCGTGGCCATGGACCGCCGGGAGGAGGCGCGCGGCTGGCTCGCGGAACTGGGGGACCGGGTGGTCGCGCTGGGCTCGCTGGAGGCCAAGGGGCTGGAGTACGACGCGACGCTGGTGGTCTCGCCCGCCGAGATCGCCGACGAGTCGCCGGCGGGGCTGCGGGTGCTGTACGTGGCGCTCACCCGGGCGACGCAGCGCCTGACGGTGGTCTCCGGGGCCCGTGACGAGCCGGACGCGGACGGGGTGCCGGACCTGCTGCGCGACTGACGCGCCGGGGCCGCGTGCGGGCGGTGTCCCGCTGCGCGATTCGCCTGCAGAGTTCGGGGGTTCGGGGGAATTGCCCGAGACGGCCGCAGTGTTAGCCTGTAGGTGGCACCGGCCCGATCCAAGCCCCCGGGCCCAACCATAGTCGCTTCGAGCGACCACTTGCCGCGAGGCGAGCATGGCGGGTCGGTGCCACCTCTACTTCTCCAGCGTCACGGACAGGTCCGTGTCACCGGTGGGCCGGAAGGTCAGCCGATGACACGGACCTGTTCCGCTTGCGGGCCCTTGCGGCCCTGGGCGATCTCGAATTCCACCCGCTGGGTGTCCTCCAGATTCCGGAAGCCGTCGCCGCTGATCGAGCTGTAGTGGACGAAGACGTCAGGTCCGCCGTCCTCCTGTGCGATGAATCCGTAACCCTTCTCGGAGTTGAACCACTTCACGGTGCCCTGAGCCATATCGCCCATCCTTGCGTGTCTTTGGGGTGCTGCGCGCCAGATCTTAAGGGCGGTACGCCAGAATTCCTCCCTATTAAGGCCGTTTTTCAGGCGAAGGAGTGGGGGGTTCCGCCGAGCTGACTAGCTCTCGTATGGTGGAAGAGTCATTCCGAAACTTGTGGCTGGTTACCGTGTACCGGCTGGTAGGTGGGACGATCGGACGATGCGCAGGACATCCGAGCTCCTGGGGCAGCGCATAGGGAAACAAGCGAAAGCAGAGGAAGTCGGCCATGGCAACGGCGCCTAGCGTCTCGTATTCGATGACGGTGCGACTGGAAGTTCCCGCGAGCGGCACCGCCGTCAGCCAGCTCACCACGGCCGTGGAGTCCTCCGGCGGGTCGGTCACCGGCCTCGACGTGACCGCTTCCGGCCACGAGAAACTCCGGATCGACGTCACCATCGCCGCGACGTCCACCTCGCACGCGGACGAGATCGTCCAGAAGCTGCGCGAGATCGAGGGCGTATCGCTCGGCAAGGTCTCCGACCGTACGTTCCTGATGCACCTCGGCGGCAAGATCGAGATGTCGTCGAAGCACCCCATCCGGAACCGTGACGACCTGTCCATGGTCTACACGCCCGGCGTCGCCCGCGTCTGCCAGGCCATCGCGGACAACCCCGAGGACGCCCGCCGCCTCACCATCAAGCGCAACAGCGTCGCCGTGGTCACCGACGGCTCCGCCGTGCTCGGCCTGGGCAACATCGGCCCCAAGGCCGCGCTGCCCGTCATGGAGGGCAAGGCGGCCCTCTTCAAGCGCTTCGCCGGCATCGACGCCTGGCCGATCTGCCTGGACACCCAGGACTCCGACGCCATCGTGGAGATCGTCAAGGCCATCGCCCCCGGCTTCGCGGGCATCAACCTGGAGGACATCTCCGCGCCCCGCTGCTTCGAGATCGAGGCGCGGCTGCGCGAGGCCCTGGACATCCCGGTCTTCCACGACGACCAGCACGGCACCGCGATCGTCGTGCTCGCGGCCCTGACCAACGCGCTGCGCGTGGTCGGCAAGAACATCGAGGACGTACGCGTCGTCATGTCCGGCGCGGGCGCCGCCGGTACGGCCATCCTCAAGCTGCTGCTGGACGCCGGCGTCAAGCACGCGGTCGTCGCCGACATCCACGGCGTGGTGCACGCGGGCCGCGAGGACCTGGTCTCCGCCGACCCCGACTCGGCGCTGCGCTGGATCGCCGACAACACCAACCCCGAGGGCGTCACCGGCACCCTCAAGCAGGCCGTGGTCGGCGCCGACGTCTTCATCGGCGTCTCCGCGCCCAACGTCCTGGACGGCGACGACGTGGCCCGGATGGCGGACGGCGCGATCGTGTTCGCACTCGCCAACCCCGACCCGGAGGTCGACCCGGGCGAGGCCCGGCAGACCGCCGCCGTCGTGGCCACCGGCCGCTCGGACTTCCCGAACCAGATCAACAACGTGCTGGTCTTCCCGGGTGTCTTCCGCGGTCTGCTGGATGCGCAGTCGCGTACGGTCAACGAGGACATGATGCTGGCCGCGGCCCGCGCCCTCGCCGACGTCGTGCTGGAGGACGAGCTGAACGCGAACTACATCATCCCCAGCGTGTTCAACGACAAGGTCGCCGGCGCGGTCGCCGGGGCCGTCCGGGACGCCGCACAGGCCGCCGGGGCCGCTGTGACGGGCGGCACGACCGCCTGATACGGCGCGTCGCACGACACGCGGCCCTCAGGCCCCCCATAGGGTGGCGGACAGCGCATGACTGGCCGCTGCCCATGGGCGGGGCCCCGGAGCATGACGCGGAGCGTCACCGGTGCGTCACCCTCTCGGGGCGATGGCGCTCTTCGTGTGACCCTCCAGGGCGCCGGATTGGCTTTACCGCCGCAGGTGGGGGCAGGATGCGTTACCGGGCGCGAGGGTCTGAACGGCAGACCCGGGTCCGGGGACTGTCCGAGGGCCCTGGCAGCATCGGCTTCGCTGTGCTTGATATGCGGCTCCGCCGCGTGGCACGCCCATTGGCAAGAAGAACACGGGAGTAATACATGAACCGCAGTGAGCTGGTGGCCGCTCTGGCCGACCGTGCCGAGGTGACCCGCAAGGACGCCGACGCCGTTCTGGCCGCGCTCGCCGAGACCATCGGTGAGGTTGTCGCCAAGGGCGACGAGAAGGTCACCATCCCCGGCTTCCTCACCTTCGAGCGCACCCACCGTGCCGCTCGCACCGCGCGCAACCCGCAGACCGGCGACCCGATCCAGATCCCGGCCGGCTACAGCGTGAAGGTCTCCGCGGGCTCCAAGCTCAAGGAAGCCGCCAAGGGCAAGTGATCCGGCACCGTGCTCCCGGGACGACGGGGCACGGACGGGACATCACAGGAGAGGCAGCCATCCCGAGCCGGATGGCTGCCTTTCGCATGTGCGGACGTACTCGGCGTACGCCGTCCTGAGCCCGTCTGAGCGGGCGCGAGAACGCCGAAGGGCGGCCACCAGGACTTGGTGGCCGCCCTTCGGCGGTACGGGCCTCAGACCCGGCCACAGCGGGCCGCGCCCCGGCGCGAGCCGTCGGGCCCCGGCAGGGGCCCGCGGTGTCTCAGCCCTTCAGTGTGCCGTTCGGCAGTTCGACCTTGGCGCCGAGCGAGACCAGCTTGTCCATGCTGTGCTTGTCCGGGGGATGACCCCCGGACCCCCAGCAGGGGCCCGCGGTGTCTCAGCCCTTCAGTGTGCCGTTCGGCAGTTCGACCTTGGCGCCCAGCGAGACCAGCTTGTCCATGAAGTTCTCGTAGCCGCGGTTGATCAGGTCGATGCCGTGGACGCGGGACGTGCCCTGCGCCGCCAGCGCCGCGATCAGGTACGAGAAGCCGCCGCGCAGGTCGGGGATGACCAGGTCGGCGCCCTGCAGCTTGGTGGGGCCGCTGACGACCGCGGAGTGCAGGAAGTTGCGCTGGCCGAAGCGGCAGGCCGAGCCGCCCAGGCACTCGCGGTAGAGCTGGATGTGCGCGCCCATCTGGTTCAGCGCGGAGGTGAAGCCGAGCCGGGACTCGTACACCGTCTCGTGGACGATCGACAGGCCCGAGGCCTGCGTCAGCGCCACCACCAGGGGCTGCTGCCAGTCGGTCTGGAAACCGGGGTGCACGTCGGTCTCCAGGGCGATGGCGTTCAGCGGGCCGCCCGGGTGCCAGAAGCGGATGCCGTCGTCGTCGACCTCGAAGGCGCCGCCGACCCGGCGGTAGGTGTTCAGGAAGGTCATCATCTCGCGCTGCGAGGCACCGCGTACGTAGACCTGGCCTTCGGTGGCCAGCGCGGCGGACGCCCAGGAGGCGGCCTCCAGCCGGTCCGGCAGCGCCCGGTGGTTGTACCCGCCGAGCTTGTCGACGCCGGTGATCCGGATCGTCCGGTCCGTGTCCATCGAAATGATCGCGCCCATTTTCTGCAGGACGCAGATCAGGTCCTCGATCTCCGGCTCCACCGCGGCGTTCGACAGCTCGGTGACGCCCTCCGCCAGGACGGCGGTCAGCAGCACCTGCTCGGTCGAGCCGACGGACGGGTACGGCAGCCGGATCTTCGTACCGCGCAGCCGCTGCGGGGCCTCCAGGTACTGGCCGTCGGCCCGCTTCTCGATGACCGCGCCGAACTGGCGCAGCACGTCGAAGTGGAAGTCGACCGGCCGGCCGCCGATGTCACAGCCGCCCAGGCCCGGGATGAAGGCGTGGCCGAGACGGTGCAGCAGCGGGCCGCAGAAGAGGATCGGGATCCGCGAGGAGCCCGCGTGCGCGTCGATGTCGGCGACGTTGGCGCTCTCCACGTGCGACGGATCGAGGATCAGCTCCCCCGACTCGTCGCCCGGTCGTACGGTCACGCCGTGCAGCTGCAGCAGGCCGCGCACGACGCGCACGTCACGGATGTCGGGCACGTTGCGCAGCCGGCTCGGCTCACTGCCGAGCAGCGCGGCGACCATGGCCTTGGGCACGAGGTTCTTCGCGCCGCGGACCTTGATCTCGCCCTCCAGCGGGGTGCCGCCGTGGACAAGCAAAACGTCGTCGGTCATGGATCTCGCGTTCCTGGAGACGGACAGGGGGCAAGCTGAAATGGTAAGGGCGGTGCGGGGGTAGTCCGTAGGGCCGAGCGGCCCCAGTTCATGTAATAGCTCTGTCACAACACGTACGGTTTATCTGCCGGAACGGACCGTGATGTGAGAGAGGGCCCGGAAGTGCCGGGTCGGTCGCCGTACGTCCCGTCCGCTCCGGAGTGCGGCATACGGGTGCACCCAATGGCTCCCCGCACCGGCCCGAAGTGCGGGATCATGTCGCCATGACCGAGGTGTCCTCGCTCACCGGCCGGCTGCTCGTCGCGACCCCGGCGCTCGCCGACCCCAACTTCGACCGGGCCGTGGTGCTGCTCCTCGATCACGACGAGGAGGGCTCGCTCGGCGTCGTCCTGAACCGTCCCACGCCGGTCGGTGTGGCGGACATCCTCCAGCCCTGGGCCGAGCTGGCCGGCGAGCCGGGCGTGGTCTTCCAGGGCGGCCCGGTGTCGCTGGACTCCGCGCTCGGCGTCGCGGTGGTCCCGGGTGAGGCGGGTGAGCACGACGGGGGCCCCACGGGCGACGGCGCCGACACCGACGGTGACGGCCCCCTCGGCTGGCGCCGCGTGCACGGCGCGATCGGCCTGGTCGACCTGGAGGCCCCGCCCGAACTGCTCTCCGCCGAGCTCGGCTCCCTGCGCATCTTCGCGGGCTACGCGGGCTGGGGCCCCGGCCAGCTGGAGGAGGAGCTGACGGAGGGCGCCTGGTACGTCGTCGAGTCCGAGCCCGGCGACGTCTCCTCGCCGTCCCCCGAACGCCTCTGGCGCGCCGTGCTCCGCCGCCAGCGCAACGAACTGGCGATGGTGGCGACGTACCCGGACGACCCCTCGCTGAACTAGCCGGGCCTTTCCGGGACGAGCCGGTCGGCCCGCCGGCGGGTCGTTCAACTTCGTACGGGCCGCGGCGCCCGGTCCGGCCTGTGCGTGAGTACCCTTGGCAGTTATGAGCACTCTTGAGCCCGAGCGCGGGGCAGGTACGGGCACCCTCGTGGAGCCGACACCACAGGTGTCGAACGGCGACGGTGACCACGAGCGCTTCGCCCACTACGTCCAGAAGGACAAGATCATGGCGAGCGCTATGGACGGCACGCCCGTCGTCGCGCTCTGCGGCAAGGTCTGGGTCCCGGGCCGCGACCCGAAGAAGTACCCGGTCTGCCCCATGTGCAAGGAGATCTACGAGTCCATGAGCGCCGGTGGCGACAAGGACAAGGGCGGCAAGGACGGCGGCAAGAAGTAGGCCCCGGACCGCTCCGTACGGTGGCGCCCGGCCCGCTCCCTCCTAGGAGAGCGGGCCGGGCGCCGTGCTGTCCGCCGGTGCCGGCTCAGCCGTCGGCACGCCGGGAGAGGTCGAAGACGCCGGCGCTGTCCGCCGCGGCGACGCACAGGTTGGGGTAGCCGCGGACGACGAACGTGGCGTTGCCCTGCCAGATGCTCTTCGCCGCGACCGTCACCGGCCGGTGGATCTTCGGGCAGGGCCGGGGCTGCGACCGGAGCCGCTGGAAGTCGCCGTTCACCGGCGCCAGCGCGCGGCAGGCCGCGTGCGCGCGGGGATGGGTGCCCCCGGTGGGGAAGCAGCGCAGGGTCGCCCGGGCGATCACCCTGCCCCCGGTGCCCTCGCCCGCGTGGATGACGATGCTCGCCTCGCGGGGCACCGCCTGCGTGGGAGCGGCGGCGGCCGGTGCCGTGGCGGCCGTGAGCGGCAGCAGGCCGAGGGCGGCGACGGCGAGCAGGGCGGCGCGGAGGCGTCTCTTGCGCACCGGCGGATTCTGTCGCATGAGCGGATTCCTTACGATCGGCTGAAAGTTGGGTGAGACGGACATCTCGTCTCATGGATAGTCCCGCCGTGGTGTCGCGTGGCTGATTGTGGGCCGCAGGTGGCGTGTCGGCCGGCCGCTCCGCGCACCGCCCGCCGCCCGGGCAACCCGGGCCGCATTGCGGGGAGTTACGGCCCGGAGGCGGGGAGTGGCGCCTTTCCCGGGCGTTTCCCGGGGCGCCACCGGGACTTCCCGCCGTGTGCGGGCCGGGTTTTCCGGGCGGCGATCACTGCCGGCGTCAAGTACCCGGCCGGACACATGAGTGACGGCCTGTCACGGCCGCCGAAGGGCGCGCGGGGCGGCGACGGCGCCCGCTCGGACGCCCGATCGACGGACCGCCCCCAAACGTGTGAGCCACCCCGAAAGGCGGACGCGGCACGGCCGGGCCCCTGGCACCGTGTACCCACGCTGCGGGGCGGGCGGCCCGGCCCCGTGCGTCGACCGGTGTGCCGAACATCCGCGCGGAACGCCCGTACGGGACGCCGTACGACGTCAAGTGGCGTCAAGGGCGCGGTGCGTGCGGTACGTGCCGTAACGCACAGTGCTTGAGAAAGGTGGCAATACGCTCTCTTCGGAGGTCCAGGACGGGGCGGGGCGAACCAGGAACTTCGCGCCGGTCGGTGACGGATCCTGCCTTCATGGACCCTCGCGTCGCGGGCCTGCGAAGATGTGCCAGAGTTGCCACGTCCGGGCCGTGAGCACGTACCGTACGGCGAGGCGGAACAGCACAGCCGGGACACCGGGGAAGGGGCAGCTGGGTTGACCACGCACGCACCGCAGGCGTCGCATTCCGTGACGTTGCCGGCCTCGCTCGACGAGGCCGTGGCGGCGCTGGCCGCCATGCCCGCCGCCGTGCCTGTGGCCGGTGGCACCGATCTGATGGCCGCCGTCAACTCCGGGCTGCTGCGCCCGGCGGCGCTGGTCGGCCTGAACCGGATCAGCGAGATCCGCGGCTGGCAGTACCAGGACGGCCACGCGCTGCTCGGCGCCGGCCTCACCCTCGCCCGCATGGGGCGCCCCGACTTCGCGGCCCTGATCCCCGGCCTGGCCGCGGCGGCACGCGCCGCCGGACCGCCGCAGATCCGCAACGCCGGGACGCTCGGCGGCAACATCGTCACGGCCGCGCCGACCGGCGACACCCTGCCGGTCCTCGCCGCCCTCGAAGCCACCGTGATCATCGCGGGACCCGGCGGCGCCCGCCGCGAGGTCCCGGTCAGCCACCTGCTCGCCGGCATGGAGATGCTGCGCCCGGGCGAGATCGTCGGCTTCGTGCGCGTACCGCTGCTGCACGCGCCGCAGACCTTCCTGAAGGCCACCGGACGGACGGGCCCGGGGCGCGCGGCCGCATCCGTCGCGCTGGTCCTCGACCCCGCGCGCCGAGGCGTTCGATGTGCGGTCGGGGCGGTCGCGATGATGCCGCTGCGCCCGCTGGAGGCCGAGCAGTGGGTGGCCTCCCTCATCGACTGGGACAACGACCGCGGCCTGGCCCCCGAAGCGCTGACCGCCTTCGGCGACTACGTGGCCGCCGCGTGCATCCCGGATCCCGCGCCGCCGGAGGACGGCAGCGAGGCGGCCACCCTGCCGCCCGCCGCCCTGCACCTGCGCCGTACGGTGTCAGCACTGGCGCGCCGAGCACTTGGGAGGGCGCTCTCGTGAGTGAGCGCAGCGAGCGGACCGACAACGGGCAGCGCACCGCGCACGGCGCAGGCGTGCCCGCCGAGCGAGCCGAGCGAAGCGAGGCCGGCGCATGAGTGACGGGGACACCCCGCGTCAGCCCCAGCACGGACAGGGCTGGGAGCCGCTGCCGCAGGGCGAGTACGACCAGGAGGCCACGGCCTTCGTCCAGCTGCCCGACGACCTGGAGGCGTACGGGCTGAACGGGGCGTACGGCGCGGGCGCGCACGGTGCCGGTGGCTACGCCTCCGGCGCGTACGGCGCGGCCATCTACGGGGCGCACGGCACGGCGGCCGCACAGGGCGCGGCCGGTGCCGGCGAGGCGCACGGCGGATACGGCGTACCGGGCGCGGGCCACGAGGGCGAGGCCGGCGCGCCCGCCTACGGCTACGGCGCGGACCCGCTCGCGGCCCCCGGGCACGGCTACATCCCCCCGGACCACTTCCCGGCGGCGGGCGACGGTGCGGCCACGGGTACCGGTGACGCGGCGGCCTCGCCGTACGTGTCCCCGGCGGGCGGCGCGAGCACGGACCCCGCGGCGACCGGCCAGTGGACCATGCCCTTCGTGGACCCGGCGGCGGACGCCCCGGCGGCCATGTCGTACGGCGGCGGGGCCCCGGCCGGCGTGCCCGGTGACGGGGAGCAGTACGGCGCCTCCGGGCCCGGCGACGGCACCCATGACGCCGACGGGCCGGACACGGTGGAGTGGCCGGTCGCGGGCGCGAACGGGCAGCCGGGCGCGGACGGGACGTTCGGCGCGGGCGCCGGCCAGTGGGCGGTGCCCGCCGCCGGTGACGAGGTGCTGGAGGAGTCCGGCGAGTACCTGGTCGACGACCGCCAGGGCCCGCACGGCGGCTACCCGGTCCAGGAGACCGACCCGGCCCGCCGGACCACCATGCCCGGCACCCCGCAGCCCACCGGACACTGGGACTTCTCGGGCCTCGGCGCCCCGGCGGACCCGGCGGCGCCCGGACCGGACACGGCCGACGCGGCGGACGCGGCGGCCGACGGCCGGGGCCGGGACGGCGACGGCAACGGGGCCGGGCGTGCGGGTGAGGCGGGGCTGCCGCAGCCCGCCGGACCGCAGCACGTCGGCCCGTACCACGTGGGGCCGCACCCCGCGGCACAGAACGCGATGCAGCAGGGCGCCTACGGGGCCGGCGACGCGCCGGGGGCGCCCGGCGCCGCCGTGCAGTGGCCGCTCCCCGGTGACGTGCACGCCGCGCAGGGGTACGCCGGTCATGCGCCGACGCCGCACGGCGTGCCCCCGGTGCAGGGCGAGCAGTGGCCGAGCCCCGGGCAGTACACCCAACCCCCGCCGTACCAGAGCCTGTTCGGCACGCCCGGTGGCGGCATGGCGGACGGCATCGCCCTCGCGGACGCCCTGGTCTCGGGGCGCCGGACCGCCCCGAAGCCGCTGGCCGAGTCCGCGCCCGCGGAGCCCGAGCCCGCACCGGCGGAGCCCGGGACCGCGCTCGCGGGGGACGGGACCGTACCCGCGGAGGACGGCCGTGCGGAGCCGGCGGACGCGGGGGCCGAGCGCGTGACGGGCCCGGCGGAGAACGCGCCGGAGAGCCCGGAGAACCTGGAAAGTCCGGAGACCCCGGAAATGGCGCCGGACGGCGTGGCGGCTCCGGCCGACGGCGCGCATGTCGACGCGCATGCCGGGCATGTCGACGCGCATGCCAACAGTGCGGCCCCCGAGGCCGACGCCGGGACGCGCCCCGAGGAGACCATCGCCGCGGAGCCCGAGGGCGTTCATGCCGAGGCCCCTTCGGGTGCCGCGGTCGCTGCCCCCGAGGACGCGGCTGCCGCCCCGGAGAAGACGGGGCCCGCCGAGGGCACGGCTCCTGAGGAGGGCACAGCCTCTGCTGAGGGAGCGGCTCCCGTTGCGGAGCCCGCAGCGCCCGAGGAGCCGGCCTCACCCGAGGCGGTCGCCCCTGAGGCGGTTGCCCCCGAGGCTGTGGCTCCGGAGGCGGCCGAGGAGGTCGCTCCCGAGGCGCTCGCGGCCGGGACCGCTGCCTCCGAGGAGCCGGCGGCCGCATCCGACGCGGCGGCGGCAGCCGAGCCGTCCGAGGTGTCCGGCGAAGCGCCGGAGCAGGAGCCGGCCCCGGAGGACCGGGCACCGGACGCTGCCGCGGCCGACGCGCAGGAGATGCCGGAGACGCCGGCGCCGTCCGCCGAGGCCGGCTCCCCGGCGGAACCCGCCACGGCCGAGGCCACCCCCGGAACCGAAACCGGCCCCGAGGCCGAGGCCGCCCCCGGGCCCGAGGCTGACACCGAGGCCGGTTCGGGCGCCGCCACGGACGCCGCCTCTTCCGCGGTGGCCGCCCCGGAAGAGGCGCCCGCCGCTCCCGAAGCGGCGCACCCCGCGGCTCCCGAAGCGGCGACGACCGCCGCGCCTCCCGTGGATCCCTCCCCGCACGCCGACCTGGAGCACCCCCGTGCCTCCTACGTCCTGGCCGTGAACGGCATCGACCGCCCGGTCACGGACGCCTGGATCGGCGAGTCCCTGCTCTACGTGCTGCGCGAGCGGCTCGGCCTCGCGGGCGCCAAGGACGGCTGCTCCCAGGGCGAATGCGGCGCCTGCTCCGTACAGGTCGACGGCCGTCTCGTGGCGTCCTGCCTGGTGCCCGCCGCGACCACGGCGGGCAGCGAGGTCCGTACGGTCGAGGGTCTGGCCAAGGACGGCACGCCGTCCGACGTGCAGCGCGCACTGGCCGCTTCCGGCGCCGTGCAGTGCGGCTTCTGCATCCCGGGCATGGCGATGACGGTGCACGACCTGCTGGAGGGCAACCACGCCCCCACCGAGCTGCAGGCCCGCCAGGCGCTGTGCGGCAACCTCTGCCGCTGCTCCGGCTACCGCGGCGTCCTGGACGCCGTGCAGGAGGTCGCCACCGGCCGTGCCGAGGCGGCCCGGGCCGCCGCCGAGGCGCACGACGAGGAGCACGCCCAGCCACAGGACCAGGGGCACGGCCAGGGCCCGGCGCCGGAGCAGGCCCCGGACCAGCAGGAGCCGGCCGCCCGTATCCCGCACCAGGCGGGCCCGGCCGACCCCGGCGCTTACGACGGGGAGCAGTACGCCGAGGAGCAGTACGCCGACCCGGGGTACGCCGCGCAGGGGTACGCCGAGGAGCCGAACCCGGAGGCGGCGTACCCGGAGCAGCCGTACGGCGACGCCGCGCCCGACGCCGCTTCCTACGGGGAAGGGCAGCCGTACGACCACGGCCACGCGCAGGGCCACGATCACGGCCACGCGCACGGCACCGGTACCGAAGCGCTCCACGACGCCTCCGACGGCCGTGGCTTCGCCGCCCCCGAAGGCCTGCACCCGCACGGCCCCGAGGACACCTTCGACGGCCCGCCCCCGTACGCCGATCAGACCGGCACCTACGCGGACGGGACGTACCCCGACGGCACGTACCCCGAAGGGACGTACGCCGACAACGGTTACCCCGAGGGCGGCTACCCCGAAGGGGGCTACCCCGAGGGCGGGTACGCCGACGGCACGTACCCCGAAGGCGTGCCCACGGCCGACCAGTACGCCACGCCCGGATTCACCGGCGACCCGTACGGCAGCGCCGATCCGTACGCCGGGGCCGGTCCCGCGTACAACGGCGACCCGTACGCCACGCACGACTCCTACGGCCGGGACGCCCTCGCCGGACACGACTCCTACGGGCACGACGCCCTCGCCGGGCACGACTCGTACGGTCGCGACGCCCTCGGGGGCCAGGACGCGCTGGTCGAGGACCTGGACCCGGGTCTCGACCCGCACCCCGACCCCGCATCGCACCGCCGTCCCCACCACCCCCACGACCCGAACACCCAGGGCCCGGGGGCCGACCCGCAATCGGGAGGCCTCGCATGACCGGCACGAACGAGGGCGCCGGCGCCGTCACCGTCACGGCCGCGCCCGCCACCGACCAGGCCACCGAGGCGGAGCCGCCGCCGCACGGTCTGGGCGTCTCGCTGCCGTCGGCCGACGCCCCCGCCAAGACCCAGGGCATCTTCCCGTACGCGGCCGACCTGTGGGCCGAGGGCCTGCTCTGGGCCGCGGTCCTGCGCTCCCCGCACCCCCGCGCCCGCATCCTCTCGATCGACACCAAGCACGCCGCCGAGATGCCGGGCGTACGGGCCGTCGTCACGCACGAGGACGTCCCCGGGGACGCCGGGCACGGGCGCGGCACGCCCGACCGGCCCGTCTTCGCCAAGGACGAGGTGCGTCACCACGGCGAGCCGATCGCCGCGATCGCCGCCGACCACCCCGACACCGCCCGGCTCGCGGCCGCCGCGATCGCCGTCGAGTACGAGGTGCTGGAGCCGGTCACCGACCCCCAGCTGGCCTTCGAGGCCGAGCCGTTGCACCCGGACGGCAACCTCGTGCGGCACATCCCGCTGCGCTTCGGTGACCCCGAGGCGGCCGGCGAGGTGGTCGTCGAGGGGCTGTACCGCATCGGCCGCCAGGACCCGGCGCCCATCGGGGCCGAGGCCGGGCTCGCGGTGCCCCGCCCCGACGGCGGGGTGGAGATCTACACCGCCGCCACCGACCCGCACACCGACCGCGACCTCGCCGCCGCCTGCTTCGGGCTGCCGCAGGACAAGGTCAAGATCGTGGTGACCGGCGTGCCCGGCGCGACCGCCGACCGCGAGGACCCCGGCATCCAGCTGCCGCTCGGCATGCTCGCGCTGCGCACGGGGTGCCCGGTCAAGCTGGCCGCGACCCGCGAGGAGTCCTTCCTCTCGCACGCCCACCGGCACCCGACCATCCTCCGGTACCGCCACCACGCCGACTCCGACGGCAAGCTGGTGAAGGTCGAGGCGCAGATCCTGATGGACGCGGGCGCGTACGCCGACACCTCGGCCGACGCGCTCGCCGCCGCCGTCTCCTTCGCCTGCGGCCCGTACGTCGTCCCGCACGCCTTCGTGGAGGGCTGGGCGGTCCGCACGAACAACCCGCCCGCCGGGCACCTGCGCGGCGAGGGCGCGATGCAGGTGTGCGCCGCGTACGAGGGCCAGATGGACAAGCTGGCGGCGAAGCTGGGCCTGGACCCGGCCGAGCTGCGGCTGCGCAACGCCATGGCCACCGGCGACATCCTGCCGACCTCCCAGACCGTCACCTGCCCTGCGCCGGTCGCCGAGCTGCTCCGGGCCGTGCAGGACGCCCCGCTCCCGGACCTGCCGAAGGACGCGCCTCAGGAGGAGTGGCTGCTGCCGGGCGGGCCCGAGGGCGCCAGCGATCCGTCCGCCGTGCGCCGCGGCGTCGGGTACGGCATCGGCATGGTGCACATGCTGGGCGCGGAGGGCGCGGACGAGGTCTCCACGGCCACGGTCAAGGTCAACGGCTCGGTGGCGACGGTGATCTGCGCGGCGGTCGAGACGGGGTCGGGCTTCTCCACCCTCGCCCGGCAGATTGTCCAGGAGACGCTCGGCGTCGAAGAGGTGCACGTCGCCGCCGTCGACACCGACCAGCCGCCGGCCGGCGGCGCCTGCCACAGCCGCCACACCTGGGTCTCGGGGGGAGCGGTCGAGCGCGCGGCCAAGATGGTCCGTACGCAGCTCCTCCAGCCCCTCGCCCACAAGTTCGGCATGTCCACCGAACTCCTCCAGATCGCCGACGGAAAGATCACCTCGTACGACGGCGTGCTCAGCACCACCGTCGCCGAGGCGCTGGACGGCAAGGAGCTGTGGGCCACGGCGCAGTGCCGCCCGCACCCCACCGAGCCGCTGGACGACACCGGTCAGGGCGACGCCTTCGTGGGCCTCGCCTTCTGCGCGATCCGCTGCGTCGCCGACGTCGACATCGAGCTGGGCACGATCCGCGTCGTCGAGCTGTCCGTCGCGCAGGACGTCGGCCGGGTACTGAACCCCGCCCAGCTGCGCGCGCGCATCGAGGCGGGCGTCACGCAGGGCCTGGGCGCCGCCCTGATGGAGAACCTCCGCACCACCCGCGGCCTGGTCCGCCACCCGGACCTGACCGGCTACCCGCTGCCGACCTCCCTCGACGCCCCGGACATCCGCATCGTCAAGCTCATCGAGGAGCGCGACGTGGTGGCCCCGTTCGGCGCCAAGCCGGTCTCCGCTGCCCCGGTCGTCGCGGCCCCGGCGGCGGTGGCCTCGGCCGTCCGCGCCGCCACCGGCCGCCCCATAGGCCGCCTCCCCATCCGCCCCCAGGCAGCGGCCCTCACGCCCCTGGCGTAACCCGCAGGCACAAGGACCACCGCAGGAGACGCGGGAACGGGGCCGACCGGCCCCGTCACCGCCCCCTTCCCGGCCCGTCACCGCCCTCCTCGCGGCCCGGCGCCGGCTCCCCGGTCCCGGGCCGGTGCGGATCCTCCCCGGCGGCCTCCTGGGCGACCTCGGCCTCCCGCCGGTCCTTGTCCGCCTTCTCCAGCTCGTCCTTGTCGACCCCGTCCACAGCATCAGCACTGGACCCACCGGGCCCGTACGTCTCACCCATCACGCACTCCTCACGAGCGACACCATCGCGTCCAGCCACTGAGTACCGCGCTCCGCCGCCCTTCATGTCCGCCCGCCCGCAATCCCTCCGGAGCAGCGACACACGAAAGGGCGGCGCCCGCTGGGGGCGCCGCCCTTTCGTCTTGCCTGGTCAAGCCATCAGAGGCCGTGGCGGGAATCGAACCCGCGTAACTCGCTTTGCAGGCGAGTCCCTGAACCACTCGGGCACACGGCCGGGGGTTGGTGCGTGCCTTGAGAGTAGGCAGGGGGGTGGGGGAGGGGGCAAGGGATCGGGGCCGGGTGCCATGCGGTTGTCATGCGGGGCAACACGGCGTTCACGCAAGGGCCGGGAGAGGGGTCAGGAGAGCGGGGCTTCGGCTGTGTGGAGGAAGGTTTCGACCAGGGGGCGGAAGCGGTCCGGGTCGTCGACCCAGGGGTAGTGGCCGACCAGGTGGAGGGGGCGCAGCTGGGCGTGCGGGAAGGAGGCGGCGACCAGTTCGCCGGCGCGCATGCCGGAGAGGGCGTCGCGGTCGCCGGTGACGACCAGGACCGGGCAGGTCACGTCGCGGAGGGCGGCCAGCAGGGCCTCGCGCGCGGTGTCGTCGACGGCCTGCCAGAAGCCGGCGCGGGGCACGGGGTTGAGCTGGTCGCCCTCGGCCGCGGCGTGCGCGCGCTGGGGTTCGTCCCAGTGGCCGTACGCCAGGGGGGCGGCGCGGCGGAGGAGGTCCCGTACCTCGTCCATGTCGCCGGTCTCCGAGAGCCGCTGGACGGCCACGGAGGCGTCGGGCCACCACTCCTCGTGGGCGCGGGACTCGAAGATCTCCCGGGCGTCGTCGGGGAGTTCGCCCTGGAGCCGGGAGCCGGGGGCGACCAGGACCAGGCGGCTCAGCCGGTCCGGGTGGCCGGCCGCGTACGCCTGCGCGGTGGCCGCGGCGGCGCTGTGCGCGAGGAGGGCGAAGCGTTCCAGGCCGAGGTGGGCGCGGAGCGCCTCCAGGTCCTCGGCGAGGCGGGGGAAGGCGTACGCGGCCGGGTCCTCGGCGGCCGGTGAGGCGCCGGTGCCGCGGCTGTCCGGGAGGATCAGCCGGCGGTCCGCGTCGAGCCCGCCCAGGTCGCCGAGGTAGGCGGCGTCGCGGGCGGGGCCGCCGGCCAGGCAGACCAGGGGAGGGAGCCCGGAGTCGGCCTCGTCCGGGCCGAGCACGCGGTAGTGCAGTTCGGTGCCGTCGTAGGAGCGGTACTGGTACGAGCGGGAGCGGGACATGGGGGAAGTGTGCCGGATCGGGCGGGCGAACCGGGGCGACGACCGGCGCGGTGGCCGTGCGTCGGCCGGGTGGTGACCGGGGCGCCGGCCGGGTGACGGCCCGCGCGTCGTAGGTCCAGCGGCGGAGCGGAATTCGGGCGAACGACAGGGGCGTAAAGCGGCTGTGGGTCTTACCTTGGCGGGATGACCACCGCTGACCCGCGTGACAGTGACGTCGCCGTCCCCGATGTCCCGACCCCCGGGGCCGTGCCCGTGCCGCTCCCCGAGCCCGCCGAAGGCGGCGTGCTCGGCCGTGCCCACCGTGCCCTCACCCTCGGGATCATCTCCGTCGTGTCGCTCATCGCGTTCGAGGCGAGTGCGGTGAACACCGCGATGCCGGTGGCGGCGCGGGCGTTGGACGGGATCGAGCTGTACGCGTTCGCGTTCTCCGCGTACTTCACGGCGAGCCTGTTCTCGATGGCGCTGTCGGGCGCCTGGTGCGACCGGAACGGGCCGCTCGCGCCGCTGTTCAGCGGGATCTTCACCTTCGGCGGCGGGCTGGTGCTGGCGGGTGCCGCGCCGACGATGTGGACGTTCGTCGCGGGGCGCGCGGTACAGGGGCTCGGCGGCGGGCTGGTGATCGTCGCGCTGTACGTGGTCGTGAGCCGCGCGTACCCGGAGCGGCTGCGGCCCGCCGTCCTCGCGTCGTTCTCGGCGGCCTGGGTACTGCCGGTGATCGTCGGGCCGGTGGTCTCGGGGACGGTCACCGAGCACCTGGGCTGGCGGTGGGTCTTCCTCTCCATACCGGTGCTGGTGCTGCTGCCGCTCGCCGTCATGCTCCCGGCCCTGCGCAAGCTGCCCCGCACGGCGGACGGCGCGGCGTCGCTGGACCGCCGCCGCATCCTCCTCGCGCTCGCCGTGGCCGCCGGTGCCGGGCTGCTCCAGTACGCGGGGCAGGACCTGCGCCCGGTCGCGCTGCTGCCCGCCGCCGCGGGGCTGGCGCTGCTCGTGCCCGCGGTGCTGCGGCTGCTGCCCCGGGGGACCTTCCGGGCGGCGCGCGGGCTGCCGTCCGTGGTGCTCATCCGCGGGCTCGCGGCGGGCGCGCTGCTCGCCGCGGAGAGCTTCGTACCGCTGATGCTGGTCACCCAGCGCGGGCTGAGCCCGACGCTGGCCGGGCTCTCGCTCACCGGCGGCGGCCTGACCTGGGCGCTCGGCTCGTACACGCAGAGCCGCCCGCGTCTGGAGCCGTACCGCGAGCGGCTGATGGGCCTCGGCATGCTCCTGATGGCCCTGGCCGTCGCCCTGTTGCCCCTGGCGCTCATCGAGGCGGTGCCGGCCGCCGTCGTGGCGTTCTCCTGGGTCATCGCCGGGTTCGGCATGGGGCTGACCATCTCCAGCGGCAGCGTGCTGCTGCTGAAGCTGTCGCGCCCCGAGGACGCGGGCCGCAACTCCGCCTCCCTCCAGGTCTCCGACGCGCTGGGCAACATCGTCTTCGTCGGCGTGGCCGGAATCCTCTTCGTCGCCTTCGGCGGGGGCGCGGTCACCACGGCTCACCCCGGCACGCACACCGGTGCTTCCACCGTCGCGCACCCGGCCGCCTTCGCCGCCGTCTTCGCGACGATGTCCCTGGTCGCGCTGGTGGGCGCGTACGTGGCGACCCGGCTCCGGCCCGCGGCGGAAGCGGAACCGGCGACCGGACCGGCGGCCGGGCCCGCACCCGGACCGGGAATGTGAGCTGAGTCGCACCCGCTCCGCCGCCCGGCCTGAATCATCCGGCGGGCGAGGCGACACGGGTACCCTGACGCGGTTGCCGATCGCCGAGCCAGCCGACGGAGACCGTGAGTACTACCACCAGCGCCATGAACAACCAGCACCTGTCCCCGGCCTTCCCGGGACGGGCCCCCTGGGGTACCGCGAACAAGCTGCGCGCCTGGCAGCAGGGCGCGATGGACAAGTACATCGAGACCCAGCCGCGGGACTTCCTCGCGGTCGCGACCCCGGGCGCGGGCAAGACGACCTTCGCGCTCACCCTCGCCTCGTGGCTGCTGCACCACCACGTCGTGCAGCAGGTCACCGTGGTCGCGCCCACCGAGCACCTCAAGAAGCAGTGGGCGGAGGCGGCAGCCCGGCTGGGCATCAAGCTGGACCCGGAGTACAGCGCGGGGCCGCTGAGCCGCGAGTACCACGGCGTCGCCGTGACGTACGCGGGCGTGGGCGTCCGGCCGATGCTGCACCGCAACCGCGTCGAGCAGCGCAAGACGCTGGTGATCCTCGACGAGATCCACCACGCCGGTGACTCCCGGTCCTGGGGCGAGGCGTGCCAGGAGGCCTTCGAGCCGGCCACCCGGCGGCTCGCGCTGACCGGTACGCCCTTCCGGTCGGACACCAACCCGATCCCCTTCGTGACGTACGAGGAGGGGAACGACGGCATCCGGCGCAGCTCGGCGGATTACACCTACGGCTACGGCAACGCGCTGGCCGACGGCGTCGTCCGGCCCGTCATCTTCATGTCCTACAGCGGCAACATGCGCTGGCGGACCAAGGCCGGCGACGAGATCGCGGCGCGGCTGGGCGAGCCGATGACCAAGGACGCCGTCTCGCAGGCCTGGCGCACCGCGCTGGACCCGCGCGGCGAGTGGATGCCGAACGTGCTGCGCGCTGCGGACCAGCGGCTGACGGAGGTCAGGAAGTCCATTCCGGACGCCGGTGCGCTGGTCATCGCCTCCGACCAGGAGCAGGCGCGCGCGTACGCCAAGCTGATCCGGGAGATAACGGGGCACAAGGCGACGCTCGTCCTCTCCGACGACACCGGCGCCTCGCAGCGCATCGACGACTTCTCGCACTCCGAGGACCGCTGGATGGTCGCGGTCCGGATGGTGTCCGAGGGCGTCGACGTGCCGCGGCTGGCGGTCGGCGTGTACGCCACGACGATCTCGACGCCGCTGTTCTTCGCGCAGGCCGTGGGCCGTTTCGTGCGGTCCCGGCGGCGCGGCGAGACGGCGTCCGTCTTCCTCCCCACCGTCCCCATGCTGCTCGGCTTCGCCAACGAGATGGAGGTCGAGCGCGACCACGTGCTCGACAAGCCGAAGAAGGACGGCGAGGAAGACCCGTACGCCGAGTCCGAGAAGGAGATGGACGAGGCGAACAAGGAGCAGGACGAGGACACCGGCGAGCAGGAGCAGTTCTCCTTCGAGGCGCTGGAGTCCGACGCGGTCTTCGACCGGGTGCTCTACAACAGCGCCGAGTTCGGCATGCAGGCGCACGCGGGCAGCGAGGAGGAGCAGGACTACCTCGGCATCCCCGGTCTGCTGGAGCCGGACCAGGTGCAGATGCTGCTCCAGAAGCGGCAGGCCCGGCAGATCGCGCACAGCAAGAAGCGGCCGGCCGAGGAGGCCGACCTCCTGGAGCTGCCCGCCGAGCGGCGCCCCGTGGTCACGCACAAGGAGCTGCTGGAGCTGCGGAAGCAGCTGAACACGCTGGTGGGCGCGTACGTCCACCAGAGCGGCAAGCCGCACGGCGTGATCCACAACGAGCTGCGCCGGGTGTGCGGCGGGCCGCCGAGCGCGGAGGCCACCGCCGGGCAGATCCGGGAGCGGATCAAGAAGGTCCAGGAGTGGGCCACGCGGATGCGCTGACCCGCGCCGCGCGTACGCGGGTGTGAAGGGCGGTCCCCGAGCGGGGCCGCCCCCTTCTTTCACCGGCACCCAGTGCCGTCACGCCGGGATCAATGGGGATAGAGCGGGCAGCTACGCCCGGATTCTGGACGGACTCTTCCGCTGACCGGACTGGATCGCTACTGTCCCGGTCACGAACACGCCCCGTGGCAGCGCCGCCGCGGAGCGCAGCCGGTGCCAGAACCGGCGGCCTCGTCAGCGCTGCCGTGGGACCGGCAGGGCGACCTCCCCGTAGAGCCAGAGCCGCCACTCACCCGAGGAGGAGGCGTCGTGACCGCGGAGACCTCCCAGACGCTCGACCGAGGACTGCGGGTCCTCAAGCTGCTCGCCGACACCGACCACGGCCTCACCGTCACCGAGCTCTCCCACAAGCTCGGGGTGAACCGGACCGTGGTCTACCGTCTGCTGGCCACCCTGGAGCAGCACGCGCTGGTCCGCCGCGACATCGGCGGCCGGGCCAGGGTCGGCCTGGGCGTCCTGCGCCTGGGCCGGCAGGTGCACCCCCTGGTGCGCGAAGCGGCGCTGCCCGCGCTGCGCTCGCTGGCCGAGGACCTCGGCGCCACCGCCCACCTCACGCTCGTCGACGGCACCGAAGCGCTGGCCGTCGCCGTCGTCGAGCCGACCTGGACGGACTACCACGTCGCCTACCGGGCCGGGTTCCGGCACCCGCTGGACCGCGGGGCCGCCGGCCGCGCCATCCTGCAGGCCCGCCAGGGACAGACGGAGGGCGACGGGCTCGCGCTGACCCACGGCGAGCTGGAGGCCGGGGCGAGCGGGGCTGCCGCACCGCTGCTCGGGGTGAGCGGCATCGAGGGCAGCGTCGGTGTGGTGCTGCTCGCCGACACCGTGCCCGAGCGGGTCGGCGCCCGGGTGGTCGCGGCGGCCAAGGAGGTCGCGGAGGCGCTGCGCTGACGTACGGAACGCCGTACGTCCCGCCCGTACGTACGGGACCCTCTCGCGGCCGTGTACCGCGCCGCGGTGGGATCTTCGGTACGGAGGTCATCTAGGGTGGCGGGGTGTCTTCTCGCGCCCGCACCCTGGCGGTCTGCTCCGCCCTCGTCATCGCGCTCCTCGCCGTTGCCGCCTTTGTGCCGCTGCCGTTCTCGATCGCCTACCCGGGACCGGCCGCGAACGTCCTCGGCGAGCACAAGGGCGAACCGGTCATCACCGTCCACGGTGCCAAGGCCCGCAAGACCAGTGGTGAGCTGCGGATGACGGCCATCGTGGCCACCGGGCCGCAGGTCTCCGCGCATCTGCCGGAGGTGCTGAAGGCCTGGTTCCGGCGGGACGAGGCCGTGATGCCGCGCGACACGGTGTACCCGGTCGGGGACAACACCGAAGAGGTGGCGAAGCACAACGCGGCGCAGATGAAGGAGTCGCAGGACGCGGCGGTCGGCGCGGCCCTGCGCTACCTGCACCGCTCCCCGAAGGACGTGCGGGTGGACCTGAAGCTGGCGGACGTCGGTGGCCCGAGCGCCGGACTGCTCTTCACGCTCGGCATCATCGACACCATCGACGGGGACGGCGCCGGCCACGACCTGACCGGCGGCCGCTCCATCGCCGGGACCGGCACGATCACCACCGACGGCAAGGTCGGCCCGGTCGGCGGCGTGGCGCTCAAGACGCAGGCCGCGCACCGCGAGGGCGCGAAGTACTTCCTGGTGCCGAAGGACGAGTGCTCCGACGCCCGCGCCAACCTTCCCGAGGACATGCGGCTGATCCCCGTCACCACGCTCTCCGGCACGGTGGACACGCTCAAGGCCCTGAACTCCGGCGGCAAGGTGCCCAGCTGCTGATCGGCGACCGGCGGTGCCCGGCCGGACCGACGGCCGGGCACCCGCCACCCGTCACGGGCGGCCGCTCAGTCCTTCGCCTTGATGAACCCCTCCGACACCAGCCAGTCCTTGGCGACCTCGTGCGGGTCCTCGCCGTCCACGTCGACCTTGCCGTTCAGCTCCTGCGCGACCTTGTTGTTCAGCGCCCTGGTGATCGGCGCGAGCACGTCGGCGATGGCCGGGTACTTCTTCATCGTCGGCGCGTACATCTGCGGCGCCGCGTTGTAGTTCGGGAAGAAGTGCTTGTCGTCCGTGAGCGTCTTCAGGCCCATCGCCTGGATGCGCCCGTCGGTCGTGTAGACCTCGCCGAAGGTGCAGGTGCCGCCCTTCTTGACCTGGGTGTAGATCACGCCGGCCGACATCCGCTTGATGTTTCCCGACGGGATCTTCAGGCCGTACTTCTTCACCATGCCGGGCAGGCCGTCGTTGCGGGTGGCGAACTCGTTCTCCACGCACAGCGTGACGGCGCCCGGGTCCTTCTTCAGCAGCCCGGCCAGGTCCGAGAGGTTCGAGACGCCGTACTTCTTCTGGTCGGACGGCAGCAGCGCCAGCGCGTAGGTGTTGTTCAGCTCCGAGTACGGGAGCCAGACCAGGTCCTTCTTCTTGTCGGCGGCCTTCACCGCCTCCCACTGCTTGCGCTCGTCGGGGATGGGCTCGGTGTTCCCGAGGTAGGTGATCCAGCTCGTGCCGGTGTACTCGTAACTGCCGTCGGCCGTGCCGGAGGTCACCGCCTCGCGGGCGCCGATCGAGCCCTGGATGTTGGTCTTGTCCACGACCGTGGCGCCGGCCGCCTTCAGGGCCAGGCCCATGATCTGGCCGAGCACGATCTGCTCGGTGAACTCCTTGGACGTCACGGTCAGCTGCGCGCCCTTCAGCGGCTGCCCCTCGTAGCCCGCGTCCTTGCCGGGCTTGACCTCGTCGGTCATCGGGCTGCCGCTGACCAGGCCGCAGCCGCCGAGCGCGAGCGCCGCGAGCAGCGTGCCGGCCGCCGCCAGTGCGGTCGTCCGGTGCGTACGCCGGTTCCCCATCAGGACGTCCCCTCCAGGCCGCGCGGCCGCAGCAGCAGTTCGGCGAGCGATGCCAGCCAGTCGACCAGCAGGGCGAGCGCCACGGTCAGTACGGAACCCAGGATCAGTACCGGCATGCGCTGGGTGACGATCCCGGCCGAGATCAGGTCGCCCAGGCCCCCGCCGCCGCCGAACGTGGCGAGGGTGGCGGTGCCGACGTTCAGGACCAGCGCGTTGCGCACGCCGGCCAGGATCAGCGGTACCGCCAGCGGCAGCTCGACCTTGGTGAGTACGCCCATCGGTGACATGCCGACGCCGCGGGCCGCCTCGGTGAGGGTGGGGTCGATGGCCTGGAGTCCGGCGATGGTGTTGGCGAGCACCGGCAGCACGGCGTAGATGATCATGCCGATGATCGCGGCCCTGGGGCCCACGCCGAGCCAGATGACCAGCAGCACCAGCAGACCCAGGGCCGGGATGGCCTGGCCGAGATTGGCCAGGGCCACCGCCGCCGGGGTCGCCTTCCGCAGTTTCGCCCGGGTCAGCGCGATGCCCAGCGGGATCGCGATGATCAGTACGAAGAAGGTGGAGACCGCGGTGAGGTAGATGTGCTGGCGCAACGCCATCCACACCTTGCCGTCGTCGACCGCCTGGTGGGCGATGGAATCCAGGTGCGCGCCGCGGAACCACAGCCAGGTGGCGAGCAGCGCCACGACCAGCACGAACGGCAGGAAGGTGGCCTTCTGCCAGGTGATCCGGCGGGGCGGCCGCGACGGCGGAGCCGGCGGCTCCTCCTCGCGTTCGCCCCCGCGCACCTCGTCCCGGAAGGCCAGCCCCATGACCTCGTGCTCGCCCGGCGGCCGGCCGTCCCGCCGGTTCTCCTCGCGCGGGCTCATGCCGAGGCCCCGTGGGCGTCGGTGCCCTCCTGCTCCCGGAGGGTCTGCTGGTGGCGCTGCTCCTCCAGCTCGTGCCGGTGCTCGATGGCGTCCATCCGGTCCGCCTCCAGCAGCTCGTGCACGTTGTTCATCAGCGTCTCCACGTCGACGACGCCGGTGTACTCGCCGCGCCGCCCGGTGACCGCGACGCGGCCGGCGTTGTCGGTGAGCACGGCCTCCAGGGCGTCCCGCAGCGTGGCGTCCCGGGTGACGGTGTCGTGCACGAGCGTGCCGGCCCGGGCGAGCGAGCCCTTGGCGAGCGTGACGTCGCCGCGGCGCAGCCACTTGTACGGCCGGTTGTGCCGGTCCAGCAGCAGCAGTTCCTTGCTGGCGCCCTCGCGCAGCTTGTCGAAGATGGACTGCAGCGGGTCCTCGATGGTGGCGGTGGGGAAGTCGACGACCTCCACGTCGCGTACGCGCGTGAGGTTCAGGCGCTTCAGGGCCGCGCCCGCGCCGACGAAGCCGGAGACGAAGTCGTCGGTGGGGTTGGTGAGGATGGCCTCGGGGGTGTCGAACTGGGCGATGTGCGAGCGTTCGCGCAGGACGGCGATGCGGTCGCCGAGCTTGATGGCCTCGTCGAAGTCGTGGGTGACGAAGACGATCGTCTTGTGCAGCTCGTGCTGGAGCCGGATCAGCTCGTCCTGGAGGTGGTCGCGGGTGATCGGGTCGACCGCGCCGAACGGTTCGTCCATCAGGAGTACCGGCGGGTCGGCGGCGAGCGCGCGGGCCACGCCGACGCGCTGCTGCTGGCCGCCGGAGAGCTGGCGGGGGTAGCGGTCGTGGAACTCGCGCGGGTCCAGGCCCACCAGGTCCAGCATCTCCTCGACCCGGCTCTTGATCTTCGTCCGGGACCAGCCCACCATCTTCGGTACCAGGGCGATGTTCTGGGCCACCGTCATGTGCGGGAAGAGCCCGGAGGACTGGATGGCGTACCCGACCTTGCGGCGCAGCCGGACCGGGTCCATGTCGGTGACGTCCTCGTCGCCGATCCTGATGCGGCCCGAGGTGGGCTCGATCAGCCGGTTGATCATCTTCAGGGTGGTGGACTTGCCGCACCCGGAGGGCCCGACGAGGATCACGATCTCGCCGGCCTTGATGTCCATGGTGACGTTGTCCACCGCCGGGACCGCGCCGCTCGCGTAGCGCTTGGTGAGGTTCTCCAGCTGAATGGCGGCGCCCGTGGTGGTCTGCTCAGGCACGGATCCCCCTGGGGATGGTCAGGCGTCCGATGAGTACGTACGCGGCGTCGAAGAGGAGCGCGAGGATCACGATGCCGAGGGTCCCCGCGAGGACCTGGTTCAGCGCGTTGGCGCTGCCCAGGGAGGCGATGCCGCGGAAGATCTCGTTGCCCAGGCCGGGGCCCGAGGCGAAGGCGGCGATCGCGGCGATGCCCATGAGCATCTGGGTGGCGACCCGGATGCCGGTCAGGATCGGCGGCCAGGCGAGCGGCAGCTCGACCTTGAGCAGCCGGGCGACCCGGGACATCCCGATGCCCTTCGCCGCGTCGACCAGCGTGGGGTCCACCCCGCGCAGGCCGACGACGGCGTTCCGGACGATCGGCAGCAGCCCGTAGAGCGTGAGGGCGACGACCGTGGGCGCGACGCCCAGGCCGACGATGGGGATGAGCAGGCCGATCATGGCCAGCGAGGGGACGGTCAGGATCGTGGCCGTCGCGGTGGTGGCGAGGTTGCCCATCCACTCGCTGCGATAGGTGAGGACGCCGACGAGCACCCCGATGAGGGTGGCGAGAACCATGCACTGGAACACCGCACTGGCGTGCTGATACGTGTCGATCAGCAGCTGGGTGTGCCGGCCTGCGACGTACTCCCAGAAGCTCACTCGGGGTCTCCTCGTTCAGTCCCCCGACGCCTGTTGCACCAGGGGGATGATGCGCAGGCGGACCGGATTTTCCATGACAATCGCAGTCGAAGCCCGCATGATGCCATCAAAGCCGACAACCCGGTCGATGACACGTTGCAGATCGGCGTTGGAACGTGCAACCAATCTGCAGAGCATGTCCCCATGTCCCGTCGTTGTATGCAGCTCAAGCACCTCAGGGACGGTTGCCAAATGATTACGAACGTCGGCGCCTTGGCCCTGTTTGATCTCAAGCGTGGCGAAAGCGGTCACCGGATATCCGAGCGCCGCCGGATCCACATCGGGGCCGAATCCCCGGATCACTCCATTCGACTGAAGGCGGTCCAGTCGTGCCTGCACGGTGCCGCGCGCCACGCCCAGCCGGCGGGACGCCTCCAGTACGCCGATCCGCGGTTCCGCCGCGAGCAGTTCGATGAGCCGCCCGTCCAGCCGGTCGATCGCCATGTGCCGCCTCTCCAGGGTCTGACGGTGGTCATGATGTACAGATCGCCCGACGATACCCGCGAGTCGCTGGCCATGTTGTCCAGTCGAAACGCAAACTGTTGCGCACCTTGTGGTTCGGAGAGAGCCTGCCGCCATGACTGAGACCATCGATCATTCACCCGGTACGGCAGCGCAGGCGGACCCCTTCCCGGTGAAGGGGATGGACGCCGTCGTCTTCGCCGTCGGCAACGCCAAGCAGGCCGCGCACTACTACGCCACCGCCTTCGGCATGAAGCGGGTCGCCTATGCGGGTCCGGAGAACGGCAGCCGGGAGACCGCCTCCTACGTCCTGGAGTCCGGCCGCGCCCGCTTCGTCTTCACCTCCGTCATCAAGCCGTCGACCGAGTGGGGCCGCTTCCTCGCCGACCACGTCGCCGAGCACGGTGACGGCGTGATCGACCTGGCCATCGAGGTCCCCGACGCCCGTGCCGCGTACGCCTACGCGGTCGAGCACGGCGCGCGCGGCATCGAGGAGCCGTACGAGGCCAAGGACGAGCACGGCACGGTCGTGCGCGCGGTCATCGCGACGTACGGCAAGACCCGGCACACCCTGGTCGAGCGGTCCGGCTACGACGGCCCGTACCTGCCGGGCTTCGTCGCGGCCGCCCCGATCGTCGAGCCCCCGGCGAAACGGTTCTTCCAGGCGATCGACCACTGCGTCGGCAACGTCGAGCTCGGCAGGATGAACGAGTGGGTGGCCTTCTACAACAAGGTCATGGGCTTCACGAACATGAAGGAGTTCGTCGGTGACGACATCGCCACCGAGTACTCCGCGCTGATGTCCAAGGTCGTCGCGGACGGCACCCGCAAGGTGAAGTTCCCGATCAACGAGCCCGCGATCGCGAAGAAGAAGTCGCAGATCGACGAGTACCTGGAGTTCTACGGCGGCGCCGGCGTCCAGCACATCGCGCTCGCCACCAACGACATCGTCGCCACGGTGCGCCAGATGCGGGCGGCCGGCGTGGAATTCCTGGACACCCCCGACTCGTACTACGACACGCTCGGCGACTGGGCGGGCGAGACCCGGGTCCCGGTGGAGACGCTGCGCGAGCTGAAGATCCTCGTCGACCGCGACGAGGACGGCTACCTGCTGCAGATCTTCACCAAGCCGGTCCAGGACCGCCCGACCGTCTTCTTCGAGATGATCGAGCGGCACGGCTCGCTCGGCTTCGGCAAGGGCAACTTCAAGGCCCTCTTCGAGGCGATCGAGCGCGAGCAGGAAAAGCGCGGCAACTTGTGACCGCGCCGCCGGGCCCGGGCATTCCGCCCGGGCCCGGAACGGCCCCGGCACGGCCGGCGGGACCACGGCGGAAACCGCCTTCCGTAATCCGCTCCACGATCTTCCGTGTAGCCCGCACGGATGCCAAGGTGTCGCCATGGACCTCATCGCACAGCTGCGCAGCGGACTCCCCGAAGAGGCGGTCCTCACCGACCCCGACGTCACCGGTTCCTACGCCAACGACATGGCCAGCTTCTGCGAGGCCGGCGTCCCCGCAGTCGTCGTCCTGCCGCGCACCGTCGAGCAGGTCCAGCACGTCATGCGCACCGCCACCGAGCTGCGCGTCCCCGTCGTCCCGCAGGGCTCCCGCACCGGCCTGTCCGGTGCCGCCAACGCCTCCGACGGCTGCATCGTCCTGTCCCTCACCAAGATGGACCGGATCCTGGAGATCAACCCCGTCGACCGGATCGCGGTCGTCGAGCCCGGCGTCATCAACGCCACCCTCTCCCGGGCCGTGAACGAGCACGGCCTGTACTACCCGCCGGACCCCTCCAGCTGGGAGATGTGCTCCATCGGCGGCAACATCGGCACCGCGTCCGGCGGCCTGTGCTGCGTGAAGTACGGCGTCACCGCCGAGTACGTGCTCGGCCTGGACGTGGTGCTCGCCGACGGCCGGCTGCTGCAGACCGGCCGCCGCACCGCCAAGGGCGTCGCCGGCTACGACCTCACCCGGCTCTTCGTCGGCTCCGAGGGCAGCCTCGGCATCGTCGTACGCGCCGTCCTCTCGCTCCGGCCCGAGCCGCCGCAGCAGCTCGCGCTGGCCGCTGAGTTCCCCTCCACGGACGCCGCGTGCGCCGCGGTCTGCGAGATCATGGCCCGCGGCCACGCCCCCTCGCTGCTGGAGCTGATGGACCGTACGAGCATCCGCGCGGTCAACGCCATGGCCAACATGGGCCTCCCGGACTCCACCGAGGCGCTGCTGCTCGCCGCCTTCGACAGCCCGGACCCGTCCGCCGAACTGGCCGCCGTCGGCGCCATCTGCGAGGCGGCGGGCGCCACCGAGGTCGTCCCCGCCGAGACCGCCGCCGAGTCGGACCTGCTGCTGCAGGCCCGCCGGCTCACCCTCACCGCCCTCGAAGCGGTGAAGACGGCCACGATGATCGACGACGTGTGCGTACCCCGCTCCAAGCTCGCCGACCTGCTCAACGGCTGCGCCGCCATCGCCGAGAAGTACGACCTCACCATCGGCGTCTGCGCGCACGCGGGCGACGGCAACACCCACCCCACCGTCTGCTTCGACGCCGCCGACCCCGACGAGTCCCGGCGCGCCCGCGAGTCCTTCGACGAGATCATGGGCCTCGGCCTGGAGCTGGGCGGCACGATCACCGGCGAACACGGCGTCGGCATACTGAAGAAGGAGTGGCTGGCCCGCGAACTGGGCCCGGTCTCCCTGGAGATGCACCAGGGCATCAAGCAGGTCTTCGACCCGCACGGCCTGCTGAACCCGGGAAAGGTCTTCTGACCGGCCCGCGCCGGGGCCCGGTGTCGGTGCCGGGACGTACAGTCCAGGCATGAATGACGTACTGACGTGGGTGGCGCTGGTCCTCGCCGTCCTCCTGCTGGTCAACTCCTTCTCCGACATGCGCGCCAAGCGGCTGGAGCGGCGCCTGCGGGAGACCGAGCACCGCCTGGACCTCCTCCTCGCGCACCACGGCATCGTGGACGACCGCCCCGAGCTGGCCGAGATCGACGACCTGCTCCGCCGCGACCGCAAGGTCGAGGCGATCAAGCGGTACCGGCAGCTGACGGGCGCCGGCCTGGTGGAGGCCAAGGAGGCGGTCGAGGCGCGCATACGCTGACCGGCGCTCGCCTGGCCATGGCGCGCTCGCGGGCGGAGGATGGGCGCGACGACCGTCCACCGCCGGATCAGCCGGACGCAGGGAGCGAGAGCGCCGATGGCACCCACCGCAGAAGCCGCAGCGAAGAGCAGGGAGTACGACGTCGTGGTGCTGGGCGCGGGCCCGGTCGGCGAGAACGTCGCCGACCGCGCGCACGCGCTCGGGCTGAGCGCCGTGATCGTGGAGAGCGAACTGGTCGGCGGCGAGTGCTCGTACTGGGCCTGCATGCCGTCCAAGGCGCTGCTGCGCCCGGTCACCGCGCGCGCCGACGCCCGCCGCGTCCCCGGGGTGCCCGAGGCCGCGGGCGGACCGCTCGACGCCCGCGCCGTGTTCGCCCACCGCGACGCCTTCACCTCGCACTGGAAGGACGACGGCCAGGTCGAGTGGCTGGACTCGGCCGGCATCGACCTCGTGCGCGGCAAGGGCCGGCTGACGGGGCCCAAGCGGGTGACCGTCGACGGCGGCACCGAGCTGATCGCCCGGCACGCCGTCGCGGTCTGCACGGGCAGCCGGGCGGCGCTCCCCGACCTGCCGGGCCTGGACACGGCCAAGCCCTGGACCAGCCGCGAGGCGACCAGCGCGCAGAAGGTGCCGGACCGGCTCGCGGTGGTCGGCGGCGGCGTGGTCGCCGTGGAGATGGCGACCGTCTTCCAGGCGCTCGGCTCCCGGGTCACCATGCTCGTACGGGGCGGGTCGCTGCTGGCCCGGATGGAGCCGTTCGCCGGCGAGCTGGTCGCCGAGGCACTGGGCGAGGCCGGCGCCGACCTCCGATGGCACACCTCCGTCGAGGAGGCGCACCGCCCGGACCCGGACGGCCCCGTCACCCTCACCCTGGGCGGCGGTGAGCGGATCGAGGCCGACGAGGTGCTCTTCGCCACCGGACGCGCGCCGCGCACCGACGACCTGGGGCTGGAGACCGTGGGCCTGGAGCCGGGCAGCTGGCTGGACGTGGACGACAGCTGCCGGGTCACGGGCGTCGACGGGGACTGGCTGTACGCGGTCGGCGACGTCAACCACCGGGCGCTCCTGACCCACCAGGGCAAGTACCAGGCCCGGATCGCGGGTGCCGCCATCGCGGCCCGCGCCCAGGGCACACCCGGCCTGGACACCGGCCGCTGGGGCGCGCACGCCGCGACCGCCGACACCGCCGCCGTCCCGCAGGTCGTCTTCACCGACCCGGAGGCGGCCTCGGTCGGGCTGACCGCCGAGGAGGCCGGGCGCGCGGGGCACCGCGTCCGCAGCGTCGACGTCGACCTGGGCGGCGTGGCGGGCGCGAGTCTGTACGCCGACGGCTACCGCGGCCGCGCCCGGATGGTCGTCGACCTGGACCGCGAGGTGCTGCTCGGCGTGACGTTCGTCGGCCCGGGCGTCGGTGAGCTGCTCCATTCGGCGACCGTCGCCGTGGCCGGTGAGGTGCCGCTGTCCCGCCTGTGGCACGCCGTGCCCGCGTACCCGACGATCAGCGAGGTGTGGCTGCGGCTGCTGGAGACCTACCGGGGCTGAGCCGCCGATCGGCACGCCGTACGGCACCCACGGGCTGGGCGCATGAGCGACGACAGCGGGGATTCCGTGGCCTCCGGCAGCAGCGGCCGGGGCGGGGCGGTTCGCTGCCCGACCTGCGACTGCTCAGGTGGGCCCGGCGCCGGGAGACCGCGGTGATCCTCCTGGCGCTGGTGGTGCTCGCCGCCCTCGCGTCCTGACCGGCGCGCCCCTGCCGGGGCGCGGCCGAGCGGGGCCGGGTGGCCCCGCGGCTCAGTCGAGTTCCGGGTCGCCGGTCATGACGGCGGCCAGGCGCAGATGGGGGGCGGCCTCGTCGGACCGCCCCTGGCGCTGGAGAGTACGGCCCAGCATCAGCCGGGCGTAGCTCTCGACCGGGTCCCGCTCCAGGACCGCGCGCAACTCCGTCTCCGCGCGCCAGAGCTGCGCGGAGTGGTAGTAGGCGCGGGCCAGCAGCAGGCGCGGCGCGACCTGCTCGGGTACCTCGGCGACGAGGCCTTCGAGGATGTGCGCCGCGGTGGTGTAGTCCTTGGCGTCGAAGAAGAGTCCCGCACGGTCCCAGCGCTCGGCGGGGGAGCCCTGCGTGTAGTACGTCTCGGTCATGGTCTCGGCAACGCCGCGAGGTGGTTGAACATTCCACCAAGGTCGGCGGGGGTGCCGTCTTTCCTAGGCGCCGCTCTCCGGCGACTCGTCCGACGGCCAGGGGTCCAGCAGCCACAGGTCGTCGCGCGCGGCCGGCGCCAGCAGCTCCCTCAGCCCTTTGTCGATCCCGAGGTGCTCCTCCTCGGTGCCCGGCGGCACCAGCCGCAGCGTGCGCTCCAGCCACGCCGACACCGCGGTGGCCGGCGCCTCCAGCAGCGCGTCCCCGTCCGGGGAGCTCAGCGCCATGCAGACCAGGCTCCGTCCCTCGACCTTGGTCGGCCACACCCGCACGTCGCCGTGCCCGCACGGCCGGAACACCCCCTCCACCAGCAACTCGCGGGCGAACGTCCAGTTGACGGGGGCGTCGGATCCGATGTGGAAGGCGACGTGTACGGCGTAGGGGTCGTCGGTCCGGTAGGTGAGCCGGGCGGGCACCGCGACGCTGCGCTCCGGCGACAGCACCAGACCCAGTTCCAGCTCTCGTTCCACCACGGTGTGCATGAGTCACGCCTCTCTACGTTCCTGTGCGGGCACCCCGTGAACAACCGCCCGCACAGGGATAGAGGCAGCGACTCCCGGACCATTACGCGACTTCGTACAACTTTTTTCGCACCCCTCTTCCGAGGGGTCAGGACCCGGGACATACCCGACGACCACCCCCCGTCTGATAGATGTGGACGCTGCGTTGCGGCAGACTGCACTAGCCCCACCCCGCCCCAGCAGGCCGAGCACAGATACGGGATTTTGGACATGAGCGCGCCTTTGTCAGGATCCGCCGGCGACAGCCCCGCCCCCGGCTACTACCCGGATCCGTCCATCCCCGGCTACATCCGGTACTGGAACGGCGCCTCCTGGGTGCCCGGCACCAGCCGGCCGGCGCCCGCCGAGGGCGAGGCGATGCCCTCCCCGCCGCCGGGCGCAGCCCCCGCGCCGTCCGCCGCCCAGCCGCCCGCCGCCGAGGAGACCGGCCCGGTCTTCTTCGACGAGGAGGAGGACTCCGGGCAGGTCGACGGCGAGGCCGAGGGCGACGCCCTCGCGGTGCGCGAGCGCGGCGAGGTGGACGTGGCGTCCGCCGACTGGGACGACCCGCGCCGGCTGCACGGCAACAGCCCCGGATCGGGCACCTCGTGGCAGGCCGACTCCGCCCACCAGAGCGGCTTCGGCGGCGAGCAGGACCGCCGGGTCTCCTGGGGCTCGGTCCCGCCGCAGCGCGAGGGCGCGGCACCGGGCGCGCCCGGCGAGGCCCAGCCGTGGGGCGACGGCGCCCCGGTAGGAGCGCAGGAAGGTTCGGACGCCGCCCCCGCCGCGCAGGGCGAGCGTACGGACGCCGCGCCCGCCACCGGTGAGCCGCCGGCCGTCGAGGCCGCGCAGCCCGCCGTCCCGGCCGAGGGCACCATGGCCTTCCGCGCGCTGCGCCCCGGCGGGACCGCGGGGGAGCAGCCGGCATCGGCGGCTCAGGACACGGGCCGGGCCGACGGCACGATGGCGATCCGGCTGGACCGCGGCGACGCCCGCCCCGCGACCGGCTCCCCGGCCGCGCAGGCCCCCGCCGCGCAGCCCCCGGCCGGCCGGCAGTCCCCGCCGTCGGCGCCCGCCTACGGCTACCCCCCGCAGGGCACCCCCGCCGTGCCCGGCCAGGGCGGTTACGGCTACCCGCAGCAGGCCGGTCCCGCGGCGCCGGGCCCGCAGCAGCAGAGCGGCTACGGCTACCCGCAGGCAGGCCCCGCCGCGTCGCAGCAGAGCGGGTACGGCTACCCCCAGCAGTCGGGCCCCGCGGCTGCCCCGCAGTCCGGCCCGTCGGCCCCGCAGCAGTCCGGCGCGCCCGAGAGCGTCATCCCCTGGAAGCCGCCGGCCGACAACCCCTTCCTCCAGGCCGCGCAGGACCAGGGCCGGCCCGCCCCGCTCGGCCGCCGGGTCGCCGCCCGGCTGATCGACACGGCGGTGCTGGGCGCGCTGATCGCCGGGGTCGCCGTACCGCTGTGGAACGCGTCGGCCGACCACATCGACGCCAAGGTCGAGGCGGCGAAGGAGGCCGGCGTGCAGACCACCGTCTACCTCCTCGACGGCACCACCGGCGGCTACCTGGCCATCGTGATCGCGGTGCTGCTGGTCGTCGGCCTGCTCTGCGAGGCGCTGCCCACCGCCAAGTGGGGCCACACGCTGGGCAAGAAGCTCTGCGGCCTGCGGGTGCTGGACATCGAGGGGCACGACACCCCGGGTCTCGCCGCGGCGATCAAGCGCTGGCTGGTGTACGGCGTGCTCGGCGTGCTGGCCATCGGCGTGGTCAACGCCCTGTGGTGCCTGATCGACCGCCCCTGGCGGCAGTGCTGGCACGACAAGACGGCCCGGACGTTCGTGGCCGAGGGCTGACCCCTTCCGAGGGCTGACCCTTTCCGCGGACTGGCCCCTTCCGGGGCGGCCGCGGGCCCGGTGCGCGAGCCGGGGCGTCCATGTGCGCCCCGGAGCGCCGCAGCACGCCCGCGCACGCTGCGCGCACCTCTCCGGCGCGTCGCACTTCCCCCGAACGGCGCACGCCGGATGCGGCGCCCGGTGGTACGCGGTCGACTCGGGCCATGAGTACCGACCAGCCGAGGCCCGGATCCGGCGAGCCGCCGGAAGACGACCCGTTCCTCAAGAAGCCGCAGCACCCGCAGGAGCCGGGCGGCGACCCGTACGGCGGCGCGCCCCGGGGCCCCGCCGCGGGCGGTCCGTACGGCGGCGGCCCCCCGCCCGGAGGCGGTCCCTACGGTCCTCCGCCCGGCGGCGGTCCCTACGGTGGCCCGCCCGGCGGCGGCCCGTACGGCGGTGCCCCCTACGGCGGTGGTGATCCCTACGGCGCCCCCGATCCGCTCGCCGGGATGCCGCCGCTCGCGGGCCGCGGCCGGCGGCTGGTGGCGCGGATCATCGACGGCATCCTCATCGGGGTGCCGGTGGGCCTGATCATGTGGTTCCTCGTGGGCGGGGTGGACTACACCGCGACGAGCGCCGGCGACAGCGGCAAGCAGACGCTGGTCTCCGGCGTCACGATGCTGGCCTACCTGGTCTACGAGGGCGTCATGCTCACCACCCGCGGCCAGACCGTCGGGAAGATGGCCATGAAGATCAGGGTGGCGATGCTGGAGAACGGGGCGATCCCCACGCCCCGGGCGGGCTGGGTACGGGCCGCCGTCTACACCCTGCCCGAGATCATTCCCTGCTGCGGCACGATCTTCTGGCTGCTCAACGCCCTGTGGTGCACCTGGGACAAGCCGTACCAGCAGTGCCTGCACGACAAGGCGGCCCGCACGGTGGTGGTCTCCACCGCCTGACCGCCCGCGCGTCCTAACGGGAGTGTTCGCCGACCCGTGCCTCGGCAGGCCGGGTCGGCGACGTACGCCGTCCCACGAAGCCTTCGGGCCGCACCTGTGGGGCGGCGGCGCGCGTCCGGCGGGCCCGCACCGAGCGCGGCAGCGGCGCCGTGACCGCGACGAGAAGCCCGAGCCCCAGCCCGGCGATGGCGATGACCGCGGCCCCGATGCCCGTCCTGGTCTGCGAGAGCAGCAGCATGGCGAGGGTGGAGAGCACGACGGTGGCCGAACCGTAGGCGAGCTGTGCGGCAGTCGGTCGAGGCATGGCGGGTCCGTCCTCGGAAGCATCAGGGGTGTGAGTCGACTTGGCGCGCCGTCAAAAGACTCTACGGTCCTTACTGCCCGAGCGGAACGTCCGGTAAGCGTGAGTTGACCCACGGGTCCGGTGCACAGGGGGCGCACCGATTCATGTCGCCGGTCAACACCCCCGTACGACGCGCCCGTTGGGGCGCTCCCGGAGGGCGCCGAGCGTCCGATACCCGTACGTGGCAAGCCGAGTAACGTACTTCGCTGACGTGCTCAAATCAAGGTCTGTCTTTTCTCCCGGCGTTCCGGTCAAATGCCTCCAACGACCGTTCGTTCTAGGGGAGGACAGCGCACGTGAGATCCCAGAGATTGCTGTTCAGATCGGCCGCCCTGGCCACGGCAACCGCCGCGATCGGGGCGGCCGTTTTTGCGTCCGGGGCCGCACAGGCCGACGGCCGCGGCGCGGCGGGGAGCGCGCCGAACGACCCGGCGCCCGCGGAACGGACGGTGGAGCACGACCTGAAGGGCCCGTTCAGCGAGCGGCAGGCGGCACAGCGCGAAGAGGCCCTCCGCCAGGTCATATCCGGCGACGCCGAGGCGACCGAGCGCGGCGGCTCGAAGGTCGTGAAGCTGGACAAGGGCAAGTACGTCGAACTGGCCCGGGAGAAGACCGACAAGATCTTCACGATCCTGGTGGAGTTCGGCGACAAGGTCGACAACACGACCATGTACGACCCGGACGGCGACGGCCCCAAGCCGCCGGTGAAGAAGTACGGCGGCGACGCAGGCCCCGCGCACAACACGATAGCCGAGCCGGACCGTGCGACGGACAACAGCACGGACTGGCAGAAGGACTTCAACCAGCAGCACTACCAGGACCTCTACTTCTCGCACGACAAGAAGAAGGAGTCCCTGGCGAAGTACTACGAGAAGCAGTCCTCGGGCCGCTACTCGGTCCAGGGCGAGGTCTCCGACTGGGTCAAGGTCGACTGGAACGAGGCCCGTTACGGGTCCAACTACTGCGGCCAGACCAACTGCTCCAACGCCTGGGACCTGATACGCGACGGTGTGAACCGGTGGGCGGACGACCAGAAGGCGGCCGGCCGCACCGACGCGCAGATCAAGGCGGACCTGGCGCAGTACGACCAGTGGGACCGCTACGACTACGACGGCGACGGCAACTTCAACGAGCCGGACGGCTACATCGACCACTTCCAGATCGTGCACGCCGGTGAGGACGAGTCCGCCGGCGGCGGGGCGCAGGGCACCGACGCCATCTGGGCGCACCGCTGGTACGCCTACGGCACCGACGCCGGCCGCACCGGCCCCGGCGAGAACCGCGCCGGCGGCGCGCAGATCGGCTCCACCGGCATCTGGGTCGGCGACTACACCATGCAGCCGGAGAACGGCGGCCTCGGCGTCTTCGCGCACGAGTACGGCCACGACCTGGGCCTGCCGGACGAGTACGACACCGGCGGCACCGGCGAGTCCTCCGTCGACTTCTGGTCCCTGATGTCCTCCGGCTCCTGGCTCGGCGAGGGCAAGGACTCCATCGGCGACCTGCCCGGCGACATGAGCGCCTGGGACAAGCTCCAGCTGGGCTGGCTCAACTACGACACCGCGCGCGCCGCGACGAAGTCCTGGCACAAGCTGGGCGTCGCCGAGTACAACACCAAGCACAAGCAGGCGCTCGTCGTCGAGCTGCCGAAGAAGGCCGTCACCACCTCGGTCGTGAAGCCTGCCGAGGGCGCCAAGCAGTGGTGGAGCGGCATGGGTGACGACCTGAAGAACACCCTCACCCGGTCCGTCGACCTCACCGGCAAGGCCAAGGCGTCCCTGAACCTCAAGGGCTGGTGGGACATCGAGGCGGAGTACGACTACCTGTACGCCGAGGTCTCCACGGACGGCGGTGCCAACTGGACCCCGCTGGACGGCACCGCGAACGGCCGGGCCATCCCGCGCGACGCCGGTGACAAGCCCGCGCTGACCGGCACCGTCGACGCCTACCAGGACCTCGTCTACCCGCTGGACGCGTACGCGGGCAAGAAGGTCGACCTGCGGTTCCGCTACCAGACCGACGGCGGCGTGGCCCAGAAGGGTTTCGCGGCCGACGCGCTGAGCATCGTGGCCGACGGCAAGCCGCTCTTCACCGACGGTGCCGAGGGCGACGACGCGGGCTGGAGCGCCAAGGGCTTCTCGCGCATCGGCGAGACCTTCACCAAGGACTACCCGCAGTACTACCTCGCCGAGAACCGCCAGTACGTCTCGTACGACAAGACCCTGAAGACCGGCCCGTACAACTTCGGCTTCGCCTCCACCCGGCCGAACTGGGTCGAGCACTTCCCCTTCCAGAACGGCGTGCTGATCTGGCTGTGGGACACCTCGCAGACGGACAACAACGTCGGTGAGCACCCGGGCGCCGGCCAGATCCTCCCCGTCGACGCGCACCCGAAGGCCACGAAGTGGTCGGACGGCAAGCTCATGCGCAACCGCTTCCAGACCTACGACTCGACCTTCACCGCGGCCCGCACCGACGCGATCACGCTGCACAAGGACGGCAAGGCGGTGCGGCTCCCGTCGCAGAAGGGCATCACGCTCTTCGACGACCGTTACGGGATCTACTACGACAAGATGAACCCGACCGGTGGTGTGATCGTTCCTGACACCAACACCCGGATCAAGATCTCCAAGGAGGCCAAGGACGGCTCCACGGTGATCGTCGAGGTCGGACGCGCAGCGAAGAAGTAAGTAAATCCGCAGGTCACAGACGTATCGGCCGCCACCCCCTAGCGGGCGGCGGCCGATCGCGTTTAGATGCCTCCTGTGGCCCTCTTGCTGACACGCAGTCTCACGAGGGGATCCCGACGCATGCCCCGACCCGGCCTGCGCCGGCCGCACGACCATGCACCGACCGCTGCACCGACCATGCACGGGGGACACATGACCCTGACCGGATCCGGCTTCACCAGGCTTCCCGGAGGAAGCGTGGTGGTGGCCCTCTCGCTGCCCAGACCGGGCGGCAGCGGCCACCGCGTACGCGTCCTCGTCCACGCCGCGAACCGCCCGCGCGCCCTGACCCGGCTGCGCAACCTCGGCCTGCGCGCCGTCTACCTCCGCGGCAACACGGAGCCGCCCACACCGGACGAGGTCACGGCCGTCCTGCACCACCCCGACGGCCTGGTCTGGCGCGCCGCACCGGAGGACGACACGGAGTCCTGGCACCCGATACGGGCGCTGCTGCGCCCTGCCGTCCCGGAGCCGCTCGGCCCCCGCTGACACGCCCCGGAGGGCGCTCCTCAGCCCCCGCTGACCACCGGCTTGCCGGTCAGCTCGGCCCCGGCCTCGCGCAGCTCGGCGACCGCCGCCTCCGTCGTGTGCGGGGCCACCCCGGCCGTCAGGTCCAGCAGGACCCGGGTCCGGAACCCCTCGCGCACGGCGTCCAGCGCCGTGGCCCGCACGCAGTGGTCCGTGGCGATGCCCACCACGTCGACCTCGCTCACGTCGTGCGCGCGCAGCCACTCCGCCGTCGAGGTGCCGTTCTCGTCCACGCCCTCGAAGCCGCTGTACGCCGCGGCGTACTCGCCCTTGGAGAAGACCGCGTCGATCGCGCCCGAGACGATGGCGGGCGCGAAATTGGGGTGGAAGCCGCTGCCCTCGGTCCCGGCGACGCAGTGCACCGGCCAGCTGTGCTCGTAGTCCGGCCGGGTGGAGAAGTGGTCCCCGGGGTCGATGTGGTGGTCGCGGGTGGCCACCACGTACTGGTAACCGCCGCCCGCGGCCTCGCCCACCAGATCGGTGATGGCTGCGGCGATGTCCGAGCCGCCGGCCACCGCGAGGCTGCCGCCCTCACAGAAGTCGTTCTGTACGTCCACGACGATCAATGCCCGGTGCATGGTGCGGCCTTCCGGATGGGAAATGGGGGGACGGGGTGGCGGCTGTGGAAAATGTGGGGGCTACGGCACACGCCGATGTGACCGAGGGTAGCCACTGACCCGGGGTTCCGGGAGTGGGCGCTGTACGGCGGTTCGCGACACACCGGCAGGCCAGAGGCGCAGAGCGGGGCAGCGATGCGCCCCGCCGCGCCCCGGCCGCCGGCCGGTCGGTTCCCGAGGTCCTGTGTACCGAGGTACCCGGGAAAGCCGCCTCAGACGTGCTCCGTCGGCAGCACGGCCTCACCGCGCGACAGCTGCATCGCCGACATCGGCAGGCCGGCGAGGGCCGCGAGGTGCCGGTCGCGCGCGACGTCCAGCGGCTCGCGGGCGATCACCTCGCCGCCGCGCACCAGCGGCACCTGGAGCTGCCGGTCGGCCAGCTCGGCGGGGACCGGCCCGGTGCCGACGACCTCGGCCTCCGCCACGCCGTGCTCGTCCCGGCGCCGCGCGGACCACTTGCGGCCCCCCTGCGAGGCCTTGCCGCCCATGGACTTCTTCGCGACCGGCCGCAGCGGCGCGTCGGCGCCGTCGCTGTCGGCGCGCGCGACCAGCTTGTAGACCATCGAGCAGGTGGGGTGCCCGCTGCCGGTGACCAGCTGGGTGCCGACGCCGTACGCGTCCACGGGGGCCGCGGCCAGCGAGGCGATGGCGTACTCGTCCAGGTCGCTGGTGACCACGATCCGGGTGTCCGTGGCGCCCAGCTCGTTCAGCTGCTCGCGCACCCGGTGGGCGAGGAGCAGCAGGTCGCCGGAGTCGATGCGGACGGCGCCCAGGCCGGGCCCGGCCACCTCGACGGCGGTACGGACCGCCTCGGCGACGTCGTACGTGTCCACCAGCAGAGTCGTTCCTGCACCCAGGCTGTCGACCTGTGCGGTGAACGCGTCCCGCTCGCTGTCGTGCAGCAGGGTGAAGGAGTGGGCGCTGGTCCCGGCCGTCGGGATGTTGTACCGGAAGCCGGCCGCGAGGTCGGAGGTGGTGTGGAAGCCGCCCACGTACGCGGCCCGGGAGGCGGCCACCGCGGCCAGCTCGTGGGTGCGCCGGGCGCCCATCTCGATCAGCGGGCGTCCGCCGGCCGCGACCGACATCCGGGACGCGGCGGCGGCCACAGCGGAGTCGTGGTTGAGGATCGAGAGGATCACCGTCTCCAGCAGCACGGCCTCGGCGAAGGTGCCCTCGACGCGCAGGATCGGCGAGCCGGGGAAGTAGACCTCGCCCTCGGGGTAGCCCCAGATGTCGCCGCGGAAGCGGAAATCGGCGAGCCATCGGCGGGTCTCGTCGTCGAGGATGCCGCGGTCGGCGAGGAAGTCCAGGATGGTCGCGTCGAAGCGGAAGTTCTCCACGGCGTCCAGCACCCGGCCCGTGCCGGCCACGACGCCGTAGCGGCGGCCCTCGGGCAGCCGCCGGGTGAAGACCTCGAAGACCGAGCGGCGGTCGGCGGTCCCGGACCGCAGCGCGGCCTGCAGCATGGTGAGTTCGTACTGGTCGGTGAAGAGCGCAGTCGACGGCACGGCCACCGGCAGCCCCAAATCGGCAACGTTCACTTCCGCTTACCTCGCAATTCGACGTCCCAAGACCACACCGAACCGGCTGGGCGTCCGGGGGTCATCCCCCGGGAGATGCAGTCATACGTCGATGCTACCCCGCTTACTCGTCACATTGACGATTTCCCCGGGTCGTTTGTGCGTGTGCCCCTCCCGGGTGGCAGCATGGAACCCGTGAGTGTCGCACCGACGGAGATCGAACGTCCCGAAACGACCGAAGCACCTTTCGAGGTGACGGAACCCGACGTGCCCTGGGTGACCGTCGTTCACAATGACCCCGTCAACCTCATGAGTTACGTGACCTACGTGTTCCAGGCGTACTTCGGGTACTCCAAGGAGAAGGCACGCAAGCTCATGCTCGACGTCCATCGGAAGGGCCGCGCGATCGTGTCCAGCGGCACCCGCGAAGAAATGGAGCGCGACGTGCAGGCGATGCACGGCTACGGCCTCTGGGCGACCCTCACGCAGGACCGCTGATGGCCGGCCACTTCGAAGCCCTGCCCGGCGGGGGAGCGGCGGCCGCCTTCGACGAGGTCGAGATCTCCATCCTGCGCAGCCTGGCCGTCCAGCTGATGGAGCTGGTGGGCCCGGGTGATGAGCCCGCCGAGGGCGCCGACCCGCTGGACGCGCTCTTCGCCGAGGGGCCCAGCGAGCCGCCGTCCGACCCGGCGCTGGCCCGGCTCTTCCCCGACGCGTACGGCGGCCCCGACCACGTTCCGGACGACGACGCGCGCGCCGCCTCGGCGGAGTTCCGCCGCTACACCGAGAACGACCTGCGGGCCCGTAAGCGCGAGGACGCCCTGGCGGTCGTCCGCTCCCTGGACGCGCTGTCCGCGGAGGGAGACAAGAAGGCCGAGGGCGCCGTGCTGCGGCTGAAGCCCGACGAGTCCCAGCAGTGGCTGGGCGCGCTGAACGATCTCCGGCTGGCGATCGGCACCCGTCTGGAGGTCTCGGACGAGGACGACGGCAGCGGGCTTATCGGCCTGCCGGACGACGACCCGCGCAAGCCGATGGCGATGGCGTACCTCTGGCTGGGCGGGCTGCAGGAGACCTTGATCGAGACGCTGATGCCCTGACCGGCGGCTTCGTCACCGGTCCGGCACGTTCGACTACGTACGGAGAGGCGTTCGCTCAGCGGATGCTCAAATCCGGATAACGATCGCATTACTGCGGAGCCCGGCCATCCTGCGCCTTTTGAATTTTGTCCTACTTTCTCTGTTGTGCCCTGCGGTGTCCCGGTAGTACATCCTCAGTGGTCGTGGTAAAAACTCTCGACCTGCCGCCGGTGACGCCACCCCTGTCGCCGCGGGAGCGCTTCGCCGGCCGACCGTCGGCGTGCAGGACTCCATCCGGGGGGATCGGGACCCGATCCGGACAGACCGGGTCGGAATGGAGAAAGGCGCACCACACATGACCTCAGCGCAGGTCGACAATCAGCACGGCGTCACCGACGCCGCGGGATCTGCCCCCGAAGAGGGCTATCAGCGCGGACTGGGAAACCGGCAGATCCAGATGATCGCCATTGGTGGCGCCATCGGAACAGGCCTGTTCCTCGGGGCGGGCAAGGCGATCTCGAAGGCCGGGCCGAGCATCATCCTCGCCTACGCCATCGTCGGACTCGTCATCTTCTTCATCATGCGAGCCCTGGGCGAGCTCCTCATGTACCGCCCCGTCTCGGGCTCCTTCTCCGAGTACGCCCGCGAGTTCCTCGGCCCCTTCATGGGCTTCGTGACCGGCTGGACGTACTGGCTCTTCTGGGTCGTCACCGGCATCACCGAGGTCACCGCGGCCGCGACGTACGTCCAGTACTGGAACAAAGACATCCCACAGTGGCTTGCCGCACTGGTCTTCACCGTCGCGCTCTTCGGCATCAACCTGATCTCCGTGAAGATCTTCGGTGAGCTGGAGTTCTGGTTCTCCATGGTCAAGGTCACCGCCATCATCGGCATGATCCTGATCGGCCTCGGCGTGATCACGCTCGGCTTCTCCGACGCCGGCGACACCGCCTCCTTCAGCCTCCTGTGGTCCGAGGGCGGGTTCTTCCCCAAGGGCATCGGCGGCACGCTGATGACCCTCCAGATCGTGATGTTCGCCTTCCTCGCCGTCGAGCTGGTCGGCGTCACCGCCGGCGAGGCCACCGACCCGAAGAAGGTCCTGCCCAAGGCCATCAACACCGTGCCGTGGCGGATCGGCCTCTTCTACATCGGCGCGCTGATCATCATCCTGTCGGTCGTCAGCTGGACCGTCTTCGAGCCGGGCGTGAGCCCCTTCGTCGCGGCCTTCGCCAAGATCGGCCTCCCGGCCGGCGCCGGCATCGTGAACTTCGTCGTCCTCACCGCGGCGCTGTCCTCGGCCAACTCCGGCATGTACTCCACCGGCCGCATGCTGCGCGACCTGTCCCGCAACGGCCAGGGCCCGAAGTTCTTCAACCGGCTCAGCAAGAACGGCCTGCCCACGACCGGTACCGGCGTCTCCGTCGCGATGATGCTGGTCGGCGTCTGGATCAACTACCAGTGGCCGGGCGAGGCCTTCAACTACGTGGTCTCCTTCGCCACCATCTCCGGCATGTGGGCCTGGATCGTCATCCTGCTCTCGCAGCTGCGCTACCGGGCCAAGGCCAAGCGCGGCGAGCTGCCGCAGTCGGAGTTCAAGGCCCCCGGCGCCCCGTACACCTCGATCTTCGCGCTGGCCTTCATCGCCATGGTCATCGTGATGATGGGCATCGACCCGGACACCCGGATCTCGCTCTACGCGGCGCCGATCTGGGCCGCGATCATGGGCCTCGGCTACCTGGCCATCAAGCGCCGGGACCCCAATGTCTTCGCGGCCAAGGGCCCCGTCGACACCACGAAGAAGGGCTGAGCCCCGCGGGGCCGGTCCGGCCTCCGTGTCCAGCATCCGGGCCCGTACGTATCAGAGAATGGTACGTACGGGCCCGATGCTTATTCTTGGGCCCATGCTGACCATCACCCGGGCCCTCCACGACCAGATCGTCGAGCACGCCCGCAAGGACCACCCCGACGAGGCGTGCGGCGTCCTGGCGGGCCCGACGCCGGCGCCCGCCGACGGCCGTCCCGAGCGGTTCGTCCCGATGCTGAACGCGGCGCGGTCGCCCACGTTCTACGAATTCGACTCCACCGACCTGCTCAAGCTCTACCGCGAGCTGGACGACCGGGACGAGGAGCCCGTCGTCATCTACCACTCGCACACCGCCACCGAGGCCTACCCGTCCCGTACGGACGTCTCGTACGCGAACGAGCCGAACGCGCACTACGTCCTGGTCTCCACCGCGGACACCGACGACGCCGGCCCGTTCCAGTTCCGCTCCTTCCGGATCGTGGCGGGCGTGATCACAGAGGAGGAGGTCGAGGTCGTCGACGCGTACAAGTGACGCGTGACGCCCGTCACCTCCCGCAGGGGGTCGGCCCCGGCGGCGCAGGGTCCGCCGGGGTGCCCCGAATGGGCGCATCCCACATGGTGTGCACTGTCCGTCCGCATCCCAAGACCGGGTTCCAAAAGCCGGACCGGGAATCGATACGATGACCGCATGGTTGACCACGACGTGAGCGAAAAGACGCCGGGCTTGCTGCTCGTTGCGCGGCTGCACGTCGACCTGTGCCGCCTCGCCAGCGCGATCTGTCCGCGCCGCGCAGCCGGCTGACCGGTTCCGCCTGCCCGGACGCAGGCACCCGGCCGAGACGGCCGGCGGGCTCTGTACGTACGCCCCGCCCGCGTCCCGGGACGCCTCGCTCGACGCGCCGCAGCGGCGCATTCCAGACTCGCTCTCCGGCCCCTCCGGGAAGCACCCCAGCCAGCCGAAACCAGGAGCATCCTCATGGCCATCGAGGTCCGAATCCCGACCATCCTGCGCACCCACACCGACGGCCGGAAGGCCGTGGAGGGCAGCGGCGACACCCTCGGCGAGCTCTTCGACGACCTGGAGACCCGGCACGCCGGCATCAAGGAGCGCCTGGTCGACGGCGGGCAGCTGCGCCGCTTCGTCAACGTCTACCTGAACGACGAGGACGTCCGCTTCCTCGACGGCATCACCACGAAGGTCGCCGACGGCGACAGCGTGACGATCCTCCCCGCCGTTGCCGGTGGATCTGCCGCGGCGCAGCCGCGTCCTGCCGGGGTGGCGGACGGGCGACGGGCGGGCATGCGCTGATGCGGTACGACAGCCCGCTCGCCGCGGTCGGCAACACCCCCCTGGTGCGCCTGCCGCGGCTGTCGCCCTCCGACGACGTACGGATCTGGGCCAAGCTGGAGGACCGCAACCCCACCGGCTCCGTCAAGGACCGTCCCGCGCTGCACATGATCGAGCAGGCGGAGAAGGACGGCCGGCTCACCCCCGGCTGCACGATCCTGGAGCCCACCAGCGGCAACACCGGCATCTCGCTCGCCATGGCGGCCAAGCTCAAGGGCTACCGCATCGTGTGCGTCATGCCGGAGAACACCTCACAGGAGCGCCGCGAACTGCTCGCCATGTGGGGCGCGGAGATCATCTCCAGCCCCGCCGCGGGCGGCTCCAACACCGCCGTACGGGTCGCCAAGGAGCTCTCGGCCGAGCACCCCGACTGGGTGATGCTGTACCAGTACGGCAACCCGGACAACGCGGGCGCCCACTACGCCACCACCGGCCCCGAGATCCTCGCCGACCTGCCCTCCGTCACGCACTTCGTGGCGGGCCTGGGCACCACCGGCACCCTGATGGGCGTCGGCCGCTACCTGCGTGAGCACGTACCCGGCGTCAACATCGTGGCCGCCGAGCCGCGCTACGACGACGTCGTCTACGGCCTGCGCAACCTCGACGAGGGCTTCATCCCGGAGCTCTACGACGAGTCCGTGCTGACCACCCGCTTCTCCGTCGGCTCCCAGGACGCGGTGCGCCGCACCCGCGAACTCCTTGCCGAGGAGGGCATCTTCGCGGGCATCTCCACCGGAGCCGCCCTGCACGCCGCCATCGGCGTGGCGAAGAAGGCCGTCAAGGCGGGCGAGAACGCCGACGTCGTGTTCGTCGTCGCCGACGGCGGCTGGAAGTACCTCTCGACCGGCGTCTACACCGCCGAGAGCACCGAAGCGGCCATCGAGACGCTGCACGGTCAGCTGTGGGCGTGACCCCGCACTGACACCGCTCCCCGAAGGCGCCCGGCCCATGTGGCCGGGCGCCTTCGCGCGTTCCGGGGCTTCGCGCTGCGGCGGCCTTCGCGCGCTCCTGGCGCCTCCTGTGCCGGGGCCTACCGGGCCAGGTGCCGGACCTGTTCCCACAGCTGCGGATCGGCGGTGCCCGCACGGCGCCGGAAGCCGGTCACCGCCACCTCCCGCAGCTCGTCCGTCTCCAGATAGCTCGGCCTGTTCCGCGCGTCGCCCACCGTGCCGGGCGGCAGCGCGATCACGCCGGGCCGCTCGGCGTGGTACCGCGTAGTGATCTTCGCGACCAGCGCGGAGCCGCCGCGCACGGCCAGCACCAGACACGGCCGGTCCTTCGCCCGCCCGTCGCCCGCCACCACCCTGCCCGTCACGCTGCGCGTGGCCCCTTTCTCTGCGGAGTCCTCGAACGGCACCATCGCCCACCAGATCTCGCCCGGCTCCGGCACCCCGCCGCGGCCCTTGCCGGGACGGGCACGGACCGGCCGGTCACCCGGGCGCCGCGACCCCGGCCCGGTACCGGGCCGGCCGCCCTGCGCCGGACGGCGCCCCGGCCGCCGTCGCTTCGGGCCCCGGCCGGACCGGGCCAGCCCGTCGACCACCGCCGCCACCAGCGCCAGCACGACCACGGCCGGCACCGCCGGCCACCATGAGGTGTCCACGCCCGCCTCCTCGCTCGCCGCGACACGCCCCGCGCCGCCCGCCCGCCGGGTGCGCCACGGCCTGCCGGCCGCCGCCCGGCGGAAGATCCTCCCGCCAGGTGACCGTACATACCGGCCCTCGTCCCTCCCGGCACAAAGGCCCACCCGGACTGGTGATTCCGCCCACAGCTCGCCCCGCTGGAGGAGCCACCGGCCCTTTCGCGCCTTACCCTCGTGGGCACTGCAACGACTGGTACGGACCGGCCGAGCACGGACCGAGCCCCGCCGCATGGACCCGCCGCACCGCCCCCGCCCACGGAGGTTCACGCCCCTATGAAGCTCACTGTCGTCGGATGCTCGGGGTCGTTCCCTTCGACGGAATCGGCCTGTTCGAGCTACCTCCTGGAGGCCGACGGCTTCAGGCTGCTCATCGACATGGGCAACGGTGCCCTCGGCGAGCTGCAGCGCCACTGCGGTCTCTACGACCTCGACGCGGTACTCCTCTCCCACCTGCACGCCGACCACTGCATCGACCTCTGCGGGTACTTCGTGGTGCGCTACTACCGCCCCGACGGCGGCCGCTGCGCCCCGATGCCGGTCTACGGCCCGGCCGGCACCGAGCGGCGTCTCACCGCCGCCCACGCCGATCTGCCCACCGACCGCGCCATGAGCGAGGTCTTCGACTTCCGCACGCTCACCCCCGGCACCTTCACCGTCGGCCCCTTCACGATCCGCACGGAGAAGGTCAGCCACCCCGTGGAGGCGTACGGCTTCCGCATCGAGCACGACGGCCGGTCGCTCACGTACTCCGGCGACACCGGCGTCTGCGACTCCCTGCACACGCTCGCCGACGACGCCGACTTCTTCCTGTGCGAGGCCTCCTTCACGCACGGCAAGGAGGACATCCCCGACCTGCACCTGAACGGCCGCGAGGCCGGCGAGCACGCGGCCCGCGCCCGTGTCGGCCGCCTGGTCCTCACCCACATCCCCCCGTGGACCGACCCCGGCATCAACCTCCGCGACGCCCAGGACGTCTTCAACGGCCCGGTCGAGGTCGCGAAGGCGGGGGCGGTGTACGAGATCTGACCCCGCGTACGTGACCCGTACGCGGCCCGCGCCGTGCAGGTCACCCGCGTCATGCACGAGGCCCCCGGAACCCTGTGGTTCCGGGGGCCTCGTCGCGTACGGGCGGGGCTCACGCCTTGGTGAGGTCCTCGACCTCCTCCTCGGGCTCGCGGCCCGGGGTGGGGAGGTTGAACTTCTGGATGACGAACCGGAAGACCACGTAGTAGACCGCCGCGAACACCAGGCCGATCGGGATGATCAGCCAGGGCTTGGTGGAGAGGTGCCAGTTCAGCACGTAGTCGATGGCACCGGCCGAGAAGGTGAAGCCGGCATGCACGCCGAACGCCCAGGTGATGGCCATCGAGAGGGCGGTCAGTACGGCGTGCACCGCGTACAGCAGCGGCGCGATGAACATGAACGCGAACTCGATCGGCTCGGTGATACCGGTGACGAACGAGGTCAGCGCCAGCGAGACCATCATGCCCGTGACCACCTTGCGGCGCTCGGGGCGTGCGGAGTGCGCGATGGCCAGCGCGGCGGCGGGCAGACCGAACATCATGATCGGGAAGAAGCCGGTCATGAACTGCCCGGCCGTCGGGTCGCCCGCGAAGAAGCGGCCGATGTCGCCGTGCGCGACCTTGCCGGCCGCGTCGGTGAAGTCACCGAGCTGGAACCACGAGACGGCGTTCACGAACTGGTGCATGCCGATGGGGATCAGCGCACGGTTGATCAGGCCGAAGAGGCCGGCGCCGACCGCGCCCAGGCCGGTCATCCACTCGCCGAAGCTGGAGATCGCCTCGCCGATCGGCTCCCAGATCAGGGTGAAGATCACGCCCACCGCGGTGCCGACGAAGGCCATGATGATCGGGACCAGCCGGCGGCCGTTGAAGAAGCCGAGCCAGTCCACCAGCTTGGTGCGGTGGAAGCGCTGCCACAGGGTCGCGGCCAGCAGGCCCATGATGATGCCGCCGAGCACGCCGGGGTTGTTGACCACCGGCTCGACCCACTTGCCGTGGTCGATGTGGCCCTCCTCGACGGGGAAGGCCTTGAGGACGTTGCTGTAGACCAGGAAGCCGACCAGGGCGGCCAGCGCGGTGGAGCCGTCGGCCTTCTTCGCGAAGCCGATGGCCACGCCTATGCAGAACAGCAGCGGCAGATTGTCGAAGACCGCTCCACCGGCGGCGGCGAACACCTTCGACACCTCGGTCCAGCCGAGCCCCTTGTCACCGAAGACGTCGGGCTGGCCGAGACGGTTGAGGATGCCCGCGGCGGGCAGGACGGCGATCGGCAGCTGAAGGCTGCGGCCGATCTTCTGCAGGCCCTGGAACAGGCCGGATCCCCGCTTCTTCGCGGGAGCCGCCTTGTCGGCGGTGGCCGTACTCATCGGATTCCTCCTGGTGAGGCGGGCTCCGGGGAAAAGGGCGGCCCGCTCGTATGGTCTACACCACTGAGTGGTTTAGACCATACTTAGCATGTCGTCACCACATAAAGGAATCCGTTCTTCCTGATCGTTACGGCGGCAAGCGGAACGGCTCCGGAACCTATTGTTCCGGAGCCGGATTCCGCCACACAGAGCAGTCCCTACTTCACGTTCTGCTGCTCCATCGACTCGCCCACGTCCTCCGGTTCACGGCCCGGGGTCGCCAGGTCGAACTTGGTGATCACGAAGCGGAAGACCGCGTAATAGACCACCGCGAAACACAGCCCGATCGGAATGATCAGCCACGGCTTGGTCGCCAGCCCCCAGTTGATGACGTAGTCGATCAGACCCGCCGAGAAACTGAACCCGTCGTGCACCCCCAGCGCCCAGGTCACCGCCATCGACACACCCGTCAGCACCGCGTGCAGCACGTACAGCACCGGCGCCACGAACAGGAACGAGTACTCGATCGGCTCGGTGATACCCGTGACGAACGACGTCAGGCCGACCGAGAGCATCATGCCCGCGATCTCCTTCCGGCGGTGCGGCCGCGCGCAGTGCGCGATCGCCAGCGCCGCCGCCGGCAGCGCGAACATCATGATCGGGAAGAAGCCCGACGTGAACTGACCCGCCGTCGGGTCGCCCGCCAGGAACCGGTTGATGTCGCCGTGCACCACCGTCCCGTCCGGCTTGGTGAAGTCGCCGAACTGGAACCACATGAACGTATTCAGGAACTGGTGCATGCCGATGACCAGCAGCGCCCGGTTCGCCACGCCGAAGATTCCGGAGCCCGTCGACCCCAGGTCCACCATCCACTTGCTGAAGCTCGTCAGCGCGTCGCCGATCGGCGGCCACACGAACAGGCAGATCACCGCGAAGGCCAGCGCCACGAACGACATGATGATCGGCACCAGCCGCCGCCCGTTGAAGAAGCCCAGCCAGTCCACCAGCTTCGTGCGGTGATACCGCTGCCAGAACCACGCCGACAGCAGCCCGATCACGATGCCGCCGAAGACGCCCGGGTTCTGGTACGACGCCGGCGCCCCCGTCCCGTCCTTCGCCACGCACGCGCCGCCCAGCGGACCGCCGCTCACGAACGTCGTGCCGCCCGCGCAGTCCTCCGGGAACTGGTGCAGCACGAAGAAGTACACGAGGAACCCCGCGACCGCCGCCAGCGCCGTCGACCCGTCCGCCTTCTTCGCCATGCCGATGGCCACACCGACGCAGAACAGCATCGGCAGCCCGAGCGAGGAGTCCAGCAGCGCGCTGCCCGCGCCCGCGAACACCTTCGCCACGTCGTCCCAGCCCAGCCCCTCGGCCCCGAAGACATCGGGCTGGCCGAGCCGGTTCAGGATGCCCGCCGCGGGCAGCACCGCGATCGGCAGCTGCAGGCTGCGCCCCATCTTCTGCAGGCCCTGGAACAGCCCGCCGCCCCACTTCTTCTTCCTCGGCGCCGCCGCCGCGTCCGAACTCATCCGCATCCTCCCGGCCGTCGGCCCCGCGACGGCCGACTCGTGCTTGCCGCATACTGGTGGTGTAGACCATTCGTAGTGGCGCTGACGGGACCTCCCGGACGCACCACCGGGTGGTCGCCATCATTCGCCAGGCAGCGGACATACGCCCGTCCAACAGGGCTGAACGTGCGTTACCGTGTGGAATCCTTCGGCACCATCGCCGACGGCCGAGACAAGCAGGAGTGGACATGGCCAGCAAGGCTGAGAAGATCGTCGCCGGGCTCGGTGGCCTCGACAACATCGAAGAGGTCGAAGGCTGCATCACCCGCCTCCGCACCGAGGTCGTCGACCCGTCCCTCGTCGACGAGGCCGCCCTCAAGGCCGCCGGCGCCCACGGCGTCGTGAAGATGGGCACCGCCATCCAGGTCGTCATCGGCACCGACGCCGACCCCATCGCCGCCGACATCGAAGACATGATGTGAGCTGAGCCGACGGCGCACGCCGCGCTCGCCCCGAGGCCCCTTCCGTACGTGCGGACGTACCGGAACGGGGCCTTCGGCATTCCCGATAGGCTCGTCCCCATGTCTCGCATCGACGGCCGCACCCCCGAACAGCTCCGCCCCGTCACCATCGAACGCGGATGGAGCAAGCACGCCGAGGGCTCCGTCCTCATCTCCTTCGGCGACACCAAGGTCTTCTGCACCGCCTCCGTCACCGAAGGCGTGCCCCGCTGGCGCAAGGGCAGCGGCGAGGGCTGGGTCACCGCCGAATACTCCATGCTGCCCCGCTCCACCAACACCCGCGGCGACCGCGAATCCGTCCGCGGCAAGATCGGCGGCCGCACCCACGAGATCTCCCGCCTCATCGGCCGCTCGCTGCGCGCCGTGATCGACTACAAGGCGCTCGGCGAGAACACCATCGTCCTGGACTGCGACGTCCTCCAGGCCGACGGCGGCACCCGCACCGCCGCCATCACCGGCGCGTACGTCGCCCTCGCCGACGCCGTCGCCTGGGCCCAGGGCAAGAAGCTCATCAAGGCCGGCCGCAAGCCGCTGACCGGCACGGTCTCCGCCGTCTCCGTCGGCATCGTCGACGGCAAGCCGCTCCTCGACCTCTGCTACGAGGAGGACGTCCGCGCCGAGACCGACATGAACGTCGTCTGCACCGGCGACGGCCGCTTCGTCGAGGTCCAGGGCACCGCCGAGGCCGAGCCCTTCGCCCGCGACGAGCTCAACGCCCTCCTCGACCTCGCCGTGGCGGGCTGCGCGGACCTGGACAAGGCACAGCGGGAGGCGCTGGAACGGACGCTGTGACCTGCGGCGTACCGGCACAGGGGGCGAAATGCCCCGCACTCGGTGATCTGTGACGTTCCCCTCGTGGGAGCTGCATCTCTAGGAATGGCTGCGGTACGGGCGCACTGTGGGAAGTGCGCCCTCCGCTTCCCGCACGACACGTTTCGTACGGCTGCTCGTACGGCTCATATGGGCTCGTACGGGCTTGTAAGGGCTTGTACGGCCATCAGGGCCCGTACGGACTCCTGCGGCTCGTACGGCTCTTACGGCCGGGGCGCATCTCCCCAGCACCCGACGACGAGGAACTTCACCGTCATGCCTGCTGAAGCCGCTGCTACCGCCACCGCCGCCGCCCTCGAGGCGCCCGCCGCCCGCACCGGGGGACCCAAGGACGACTCGCCGTGGATGGAGCACCTCCTCGGCTGGACGCTCGTCGTCGTCCTGGCCATGTTCCTGACCCAGACCGGCCTCATCGCCGGACTTACCTGACCTTCCGCCGCATATCGGCGACGTCGGCAACCAAAAGCGCGCGCCAGGCGTTCCTTCCTTTACCTGTTCATTGCTTAGGGAGGGCCCCGCCCATGTCCGCGTACCGCTTCGCCCGCCGTCGCCGTTCCCCCGGATCGGGCGCCGCCGTGCGGCCCGCCCGTCGTACGGCCGTGACCGCCGCCTCCGCCGTGGCGGCCATCGCCCTGGCCGTCCCCGTGCTGACCGGCTGCGGAGCGGTGGAGACGGCCCTGGACTGCGCGCAGACCGCCACCGCCGTCGGCAAGAACGTCGACGAACTCCAGCAGGCCTTCTCCAACGGCGCCGACAACCCGGCGGAGGCGCAGCAGGCCCTCGACAAGATCGACAAGAACCTCGACGAGCTCGGCGACAAGAGCGACAACGCCGACATCGGCAAGGCCGTCGACGACCTCTCCCGCGGTGTCAAGGACGCCCAGCAGTCCCTCGACCAGGGCAAGACCCCCGACACCGCCCCCATCGAGTCCGCCGCCTCGGAACTCACCAAGATCTGCACCCCGGGCTGACGGGCCGCGTGACACGCGGGGCGGGGCAGGGCGGGGCGGGGTGGCCCGCCCCGCCGGGCCGGTCGAGTCCGGCGCACCGGGATAATCGCTCACCATGAAGCACCAGCGCCTGATCCTCGCGACCCGCAACGCCGGCAAAATCACCGAACTCCGCGCCATCCTCACCGAGGCCGACCTGGCCATCGAACTGGTCGGCGCCGACGCGTACCCGGACGTCCCCGACGTCAAGGAAACCGGCGTCACGTTCGCCGAGAACGCCCTGCTGAAGGCCCACGCACTCGCCCAGGCCACCGGCCACCCCGCCGTCGCCGACGACTCCGGCCTCTGCGTGGACGTCCTGAACGGCGCCCCCGGCATCTTCTCCGCCCGCTGGGCCGGCCGGCACGGCGACGACCGGGCCAACCTCGACCTGCTCCTCGCCCAGCTCTCCGACATCGCCGACGAGCACCGCGCGGCCCACTTCGCCTGCGCCGCGGCCCTCGCCCTCCCGGACGGCACGGAGCGCGTCGTCGAGGGCAAGCTGGAGGGCACCCTCCGCCACGCCCCCGCCGGCACCGGCGGCTTCGGCTACGACCCGATCCTCCAGGTCGAAGGCGACACCCGCACCTGCGCCGAACTCACAGCAGCCGAAAAAAACGCCATCAGCCACCGAGGCAAGGCCTTCAGGGCGCTGGCGCCGGTGGTACGGGAGCTGTTGGGCTGACCCCGGAAACGGCTCGGTCGTCTCCTCGCACGAGGAGACGACCGAATGCGGTGGGCCCGGTGGGACTCGAACCCACGACGCACCGGATCTAAACCGGCGTCCTCTTGCCTGCTGGGATACGGGCCCGCGCCGCCCACTCTACTGGGTCCACTTGGTGACAGCGGGTCCGGTTGGCGTCATCGTACGTCGCGGCGCCAATTGCCTCCCCTGCACCAGGTACTGGTGATCGCATGGCAGTTGGGGCACAACAGTCGTAGGTTCTCGGCCCGGTCGTCGCTCCAGTCGCCACTGATGTGGTCGACCTCCAGCGTCATAGGGCGTCCATGCCAGCACGGTCCCGTGCCGCACCGGGCGCACAGTTCCGCCACCCCGATCTGCCGCAGAGCCCGGTGAAGCATCGCCGATTGCGTACGCCGACGGCCGTCGTGTTTCACGAGGATCTGCTCGGCCGACTTGATGGGCGTTGGGCTTGGCTTGCCTCGCTGATGAGCTTGGCCGAGGAAGTGCGACATATCGAGAGCGGCTTCGGCAATCCATCGGCGGAGCACTCTCCGGGTGGCCGTGTTGTCGGGCATGTCGAGCCTGCGCAGAGTCTCCGCGAGGGAGAGCGATGCCGATATGACCTGCGGCAGTGTGGCGGGTGGGACGGTGGCATGTCTCGTGTACTTGCGGTGGCGGAAGTGCGACACGTCGATGCCGAAGTGGGCGAAGCGCTTCAGCAGGTACTGGCGGAGCCGTTCGTAAGGGCGAGTGCCGAAGAAGGCGATGACTTCGTCGATGTCTGCGCAGGACGCGGCCGCTTCGGTCATCCGCTCGCGGGTGTACTTGATTCCGCCGCTCATGCCGAGCCCTTGCGGCCCGTGGCCCGACGGCCCTTGTTCCGGCCTCGATAGGAGTCCGTCGTGGAGTGGCAGTTCGGGCAGAGGAAGCGCAGGTTCTCCAGGCGATTGTCGCGCCAGTCGCTGTTGATGTGGTCGACCTCCAGCGGTAGCGGCTGGTTCTGCCAGGTCGGGCCGATGCCGCACAGGGCGCAGCGTTCGTCCGTGCCGTGGGCCAGGAGGGCGCGCCTCAGTCGCCGTGCCGGGACGCGGGGCGCTTGGGCAGGGCCCTCTTTCCTCAGCAGTTGCTCCCGTGCACGTCGTTGCCGAGCATCCGCGCCGGATGGCTTGTCGTCGAAGTGCGACGTATCGATCCCCAAGGCCCGTATACGGCGGCTGATGTGGGTGTGATGGCCGCCGACGGGATCGAGGCCGAGGTGGCGGAGGACCTCGTACATGCTGGTCGAGGCGGCCACGGCCGGTTCGAGGGCGGCCTTGGTCCAACGAGTGCCCTCGCGTGTGAAGTGCGAGGTGTCAATGCCCATGGACTTCATGCGGATGCGGAGGTAGCTGCGGGTCGGGCTCTTCGGGTCGACGCCGAGTTGGCGTAAGGCTTCCGAGAGGGTGCGCGACGAGGCTGCGGCCTTGGACAGACGGTCGTGGGTGTATGGGCTGGCGGGCATGGTTCCCCCGTCCGGCCGTCAGGCGACGGCCGATTGTTCTGATGTCGAACTGAACAACGGGAAGCCTCAAGGCGGAGTCACGCAGGGTGAGGGGCAGAAATGAAGAATCCCCCGATCGGGTGATCGGGGGATTCGGGGGCCGCTCTGTGTCAGAAGCGCGGGTCCGGGCTCTGGGCCGTGACCAGTTCGACCGCTTCCTCGTGGGTGGCTACCGAGGGCGGGGAGCCTTCGAGGGGCTGCTGGGCGGTTTCCTTCATGCACATGACGGCGATGACGCCGATCAGGGCCGCGCCCATGGCGTAGTACGCCGGGATCATCTGGTTGCCGTTGAAGCCGGCCATCAGGGCCTCGATGACCAGGGGGGTCGTGCCACCGAAGAGCGAGGTGGAGAGGTTGTAGCCGATGGAGAGGGAGCCGTACCGGACGTTGGTCGGGAAGAGGGCCGGGAGGGCCGCCGACATCGTGCCGAGGAGGCAGACCAGGGAGAAGCCCATCAGCAGCATGCCGACGCAGATGAGCAGCAGATCGCCGGTCCCCACCAGGAGGAAGGAGGGGATGGAGAGGACGAAGAAGCCGAGCATGCCGGCCATGAGCAGCGGCTTGCGGCCGAAGCGGTCGTTGAGGCGGCCGACGAAGTTGATGACCAGCATCAGGACGACCATGGTGCCGAGCAGCACCAGCAGGCCGTGCGACTCCTTGTAGTGGAGCGTGTCGGTCAGGTACGTCGGCATGTACGACAGCAGCATGTAGTCGGTGATGTTGTACGCGCCGACCAGGGCGATGCAGAGGATGAGGGCGGGCCACTGCTGGGAGAAGATCTCGCCGATCTTCCGCTTGGGCTGGTTCTCGGAGAGGTGGGAGAACTCCGCCTCCTCCTCGGTGGCCGAGCCCGTCGCGGAGTGCGTCTGGCTGGCTTCCAGCTTCTGGAAGGCGGGGGTCTCGTCGAGCTTCATCCGCAGGTAGAGACCGACGAGGCCGAGCGGGCCCGCGACGAGGAACGGCAGGCGCCAGCCCCAGCTCTCCATGGCGTCGGAGCCGAGGAAGGTGTTGAGGAGCAGGACGAGGCCCGCGGCGCCGGTGTAGCCGGCGAGGGTGCCCATCTCCAGGAAGCTGCCGAAGAAACCGCGCTTCTTGTCGGGGGCGTACTCGGCGATGAAGGTCGAGGCGCCGCCGTACTCACCGCCGGTGGAGAAGCCCTGGACCAGGCGGAAGAGGATGAGCAGTACCGGTGCCCAGAACCCGATGGTGGCGTACGACGGGATCAGGCCGATGCAGAAGGTGCCCACGGCCATCATGATCATGGTGAGCGCGAGGACCTTCTTGCGGCCGATGCGGTCGCCGAGCGGGCCGAAGTACGCGCCGCCGATGGGCCGTACGAGGAAGGCCACCGCGAACGTCGCGAACGAGGACAGCAGGCTCGCGGTGTCGCTGCCGCTGGGGAAGAAGACGTGGCCGATCGTGACGGCGAGGTAGCTGTAGATGCCGAAGTCGAACCACTCCATCGCGTTACCGACGGCGGCGGCCTTCACGGCGCGCTTCACGACCCGTTCGTCGGTGATCGTGATGTCGGTGCGGCGGAGCTTGGGGTTCTTGCGGCGGGCGATGGCGCGGAAGAGCATGCGGTGGCGCCGGACCGCCTCGGGGTCCATGTCGGTCCCGGACGTGGCATCGGTGCTGCCGGTCGTCACGAGTGCGGTCCTCTCGGTCGGTCGGTCCGCGCGCTGCGCGGTGGGCTCGCTTCGAAAGGGGCGTCTGCGCGGTTACGGAGCCGGTCAAACCACTTTGGCGGCAGAACGCGATTTTCGTCACTCGGTGTGGGCCGTTTAGGGCGGGTGTGAGGTGGTTGTGCTGGTCGAACGGGTGGGGGTGTGGAGGCGGGGGGAGGGGGAATCAGGCCGCGACGCCGAGCCGCGATGCCGGGTCGCGACGCCGGGCCACCGTGCCCAGCCGCGATGACGAACGGCCTCCCGCCGGGACGAATGTCCGGAGGGAGGCCGTTCGGTGAGGCCGTGCTGGGTGCCGGGCCTCGGGGGCCGGACGGCGCTGCCCCGCGGGTCCGTTCGGCGGGTGCTTACAGCCCCAGGTCCTTGATGATCTTGGCGACGTGGCCGGTGGCCTTGACGTTGTAGAGGGCGCGCTCGACCTTGCCCTCCTCGTCGATGATGACGGTGGAGCGGATGACGCCGGTGACGACCTTGCCGTAGAGCTTCTTCTCGCCGAAGGCGCCGTACGCCTCCAGGACGCTCTTGTCGGGGTCGCCGAGGAGGGTGACCTTCAGCTCCTCCTTCTCGCGGAACTTCGCGAGCTTCTCGGGCTTGTCGGGGGAGATGCCGATGACGTCGTAGCCGTGCCCGGCCAGGAAGTCGAGGTTGTCGGTGAAGTCGCAGGCCTGCTTGGTGCAGCCGGGGGTCAGGGCCGCGGGGTAGAAGTACACGATGACCTTGCGGCCCTTGTGGTCGGCGAGCGAGACCTGCTTGCCGTCCGCGTCGGGGAGGGTGAAGGCGGGGGCGGTGTCGCCGGGCTGCAGTCGCTCGCTCATGGCTCTCCTCAGGAGTGGGTCGGTGACCGTGCCGAAGTGGGCCGGTGACCGTGCCGACCTCGGTGGTCGCTTGTGCTGTCCCGAGGTTACTGAGGTCCGCCGACAGCCCCTCATGCCCTCGGCCGGTTCGTCTCTTTGTACGCCGCGTGGGCGCGTTGATCGGGGGTGCCGTGGGGCGGTTCGGTGGGTGAGCTGACAGACTGTCCATCAGGAATCATTGAGGATCTGTATTCACCGGCCGAGACGACGGAGGCAGCGCGGTGTCGGATGCCAGGACCCCTGCGCAGATCGAGGCGGACATCGTCCGCCGGCGGCAGGAGCTCGCCGTGACGCTCGACGAGATCGGCGTGCGGCTGCACCCCAGGACGATCGTCGGCGACGCGAAGGCGAAGGCGGCGGCGGCCGTGGACCGTACGGCCGGGCGGGCGTACGTGCTCGCCAACCGGGCGGTCTCCGACGTCCGCTCGCAGCTGGTGTCGGAGGACGGCGCGCCGCGCATGGAGCGGATCGTTCCGGTGGCGCTGGTGGCGGTCGGTCTGGTGGGGCTGCTGGCGGTGGGTGCGCGCAAGCGCCGGTCGTAGGGGCGTCGTAGAGGCGTCGCATGGGCCGCGTAGGGGCGTTGCCGGGGCCGTACCGCCCGGGCCGGGGTGCCCGTACCGCCCGGGCCGGGGTCCGGTGCGGGGGCGGGTGCAGGTACGGTCTTGCCGTGAGCCCGAACAACACTCAGGACACCCACGACAAGCTGCCGATCCGGATGCTGCACGACCGGGTGCTCGTCCGTACCGATATCGCCGAGGGCGAGCGGCGCTCGACCGGCGGCATCGTCATTCCGGCGACGGCCGCGGTCGGCCGCCGGCTGGCGTGGGCCGAGGTCGTGGCGGTGGGGCAGAACGTCCGTACCGTCGAGCCGGGGGACCGGGTGCTGTACGACCCGGAGGACCGCGCCGAGGTGGAGGTGCGCGGCGTCGCGTACGTGCTGATGCGGGAGCGCGATCTGCACGCGGTGGCGGCGGAGCGCCTGGAGGGCGCCGAGGACTCGACCGGGCTGTACCTCTGAGCCCGTCCCTGTTCCTCTCGGGGCTGTGCCTCTGAGCCTGTCCCTGCCCCCGTTCGTCCCGGGGCTGTGCCTCCGAGCCTCCCTCTGTCCGCCTCCCCTGTTCGTCCCGTAAGGCCCTGACCAGCAGTTTCTGCGGGCGGTGACCGGCGTCACCGCCCGTTTCGGCGTGGCTTGCTATGGTCGGAAACATCCCGACGAGACGCGCCGTACCGGGTCATGACAAGACGACGCACCCCTGTAGATGCACGCACGCATGCGCGTGTGCGCGCTTGTCACGGAGGTGCCGTCATGGCATGGGTTCTGCTGTTGGTCGCCGGTCTGCTGGAGGTCGGCTGGTCGATCGGGATGAAGTTCACCGACGGGTTCACGCGGCTGTGGCCGAGCCTGTTCACGGGCGCGGGCATCGTCGTGAGCATGGCCCTGCTGTCGATCGCCGCGCGGACGCTGCCGATCGGTACGGCGTACGGCGTGTGGGTGGGCATAGGTGCCGCCGGTGCGGCGGTGGTGGGCATGGTGGTGCTGGGTGAGCCGGCGACCGCGGCCCGGATCTTCTTCATCTGTCTGCTGCTGGTGGCCGTCGTGGGCCTGAAGGCGACGTCGGGTCACTGAGCGCGGCGAAGGGACCCGGGGCACGTCCTGATCGACGTGCCCCGGGCCCCTTCGCGTGTACTGCCGTACTGCCGTTCTGTCGTGCTGCCGTTCCGCCGTCACTCCCAGTCGTCGGACGGTGTGCCCGGTGCTCCGCCGGGTCCGCCGCCGGGTCCGCCACCACCACCCGGTCCGCCGCCGGGCTCGACCGTGGGGAAGTCCTCGGTGGGGGCGGAGGTGGGCGGCGGTTCGCTCGGGAAGGTGGGCTCCGGCGGTTCGACGGTGGACGGGGGCGGCGTGGTGACCGGGGGCGAGTCCGGGGGCGTGGTCTCGGTCGGGGCTGTGGGCACCCCGGTCTCGTCGCCGGGCCCGGTGGGCGGCGCCGTGCCGGTGGGGACCGGTTCCTGGGCGCCGGTCTCCAGCTCCAGGTCGAAGTCCTCGGGTGCCTTGCCGTCCAGCGCGGCCGCGGTGTAGTCGGCCCAGATCTGGGCGGGCCAGCCGCCGCCGTTGATGCGGGCGAGGCCGCCGGCGCCGTACAGCGGTTCCTGGGTCGCGGTCTTGGGGTCCTGGCCGAACACGGCGATGACGGTGGCCAGGTCGGGCGTGTAGCCGGCGAACCAGGCGGCCTTGTCCTCCTCGGCGGTGCCGGTCTTGCCGGCGGCGGGACGCCCGGCGGCCTGGGCCGCGGCGCCGGTGCCGCCGGGGCTCTCGACGACGCTGCGCAGGATGGAGGTGGTGGTGTCGGCGGCCTCGCGGGGCATCGCGGTCTGCTCGGACCGCATGGGCAGGCCGACCTTCTCGCCGTTCTTGGTGATCTTCTGGACGAAGGTGTACGGGACCCGCTTGCCGTGGTGGGCGAGGGTGCCGTAGGCGCTGGTCATCTCCAGGACGCTGGGGGTGGCGGTGCCGAGCGAGATGGAGCCCTGGGACTCGGCGAGGCCGGGGGTCCCGCGGGGGATGCCGAGGTCGACGGCGGTCTCCCGGACCTTGTCGGGGCCGACGTCGATGCCCATCTGGGCGTAGACGGCGTTGACGGACTTGTCGGTGGCCTCGCTGACCGTGATCTGGCCGTACGAGCGGTCGTCCTCGTTGGCGGGGGCGAAGCCGGTGGGCTGGCCGTCGCTGAGGGTCATCCGCTTGTTGGTGCCGTCGTAGACGGTCTGCGGGGTGATCGTCCGGCCGTCCTGGGTGGTGGAGTGGTTGGCGACGGCGGAGGCGAAGACGAAGGGCTTGAAGGTGGAGCCGACCTGGTAGTCCGCGCGGGTGGCGCCGTTGACGAACTGCTTGGCGTAGTCGATGCCGCCGTACATGGCGACGACCTTGCCGGTGGCGGGGTCGATGGAGGCGCCGCCGGCCCGGACGTTCTTGTCGGCGTCGCGGTTCTTCTTGTCGAGCTGGTCCATCACCTGGTCGTCGACGGCCTTTTCGAGGGCCAGCTGCTTCTTCTTGTCGATGGTGGTGGTGATGCGGTAGCCGCCGCCCTTGAGATCGTCCTCGTCGAGGATGTCGTTGTTGCGGAGGTAGTCCTTGATGGCGTCGACGAAGTAGCCGCGGCGGCCGGAGAGGCCGGAGGGGGTCTTGGCCGCGCCGGGCGGGTCGAACTTGGTCGACGCGCGCGCCGATCCGCTGAGCCAGCCCTTCTTGACCATGCCGTCCATGACGTAGTTCCAGCGGGCCTCGGCGCGCTTGCGGTTCTCCGGGTGGACGACGATGTCGTACTGGCTGGGGGCGTTCAGGAGGGTGGCGAGGTAGGCGCCCTGGGCGGCGTTGAGGTCCTTGACGTCCTTGTTGTAGTACGCCTGGGCCGCGGCCTGGATGCCGTAGGCGTTGCGGCCGTAGTAGCTGGTGTTGAGGTAGCCCTCCAGGATCTCGTCCTTGCTCACCTCGCGGTCCAGCTTGATGGCGATGAAGAACTCCTTGGCCTTGCGGGTGACGGTCTGTTCCTGGCCGAGGTAGTAGTTCTTGACGTACTGCTGGGTGATGGTGGAGCCGGACTGCTTGCCCTTGCCGATGACGGTGTTCCAGGCGGCGCGGATCATGGCGACGGGGTTGACCGCGGACTCGCTGTAGAAGTTGCGGTCCTCCGCGGCGAGCACGGCGTGCTGGACGGTCTTGGGTACCTGGTCGAGCTTGACGTTCTCGCGGTTCACCGCGCCGTCGCGGGCGAGCTGGGTGCCGTCGGAGAAGAGGAAGACGTTGCTCTGGGCCTTGGCCGCCTGGTTGGCGGGCGGGATGCCGACGAGGAGATAGCCGGCGATGAAGCCGCCGACGATGATCAGCAGGATCACCAGGATGCCGCCGAGGGTCATGCGCCAGGTGGGCAGGAAGCGGCGCCAGCCCGTGCGGCGGGGGCGGCCCTTCTTGCCGGAGGGCGGGGCGGCGCCCGGTTCGCCGTCGGGGGAACCGTTACTTCCCCGGTCGTCCTGCTGCGGATCGTCGTTCATGTCTGTAGTGACTCCTCGGCCGCCGCCGATGGTTGTGCCGCGGCGGATCGGTGTCGTAGCGGGCGATTCGCGCCCTACGCCGGAAAAAGGTCGTGTCTTCCGAAATGCAAGTGTCGCCCGTTGAGAAACTCTCGCATCCTGCGGGCCGACCCAAGAGGGTGGCACGCACATGTGACCGGTCTGTGACCGGCCGAATGGGTTCTCTCCCTCACTGGATCGGGTGATAAACCCGTGGTGCCCCCACCAACGGCGGAGCTAGGCTCCGTTGTTTTGGCGTCACACCTCGGGGGACGGAAGCGTGGGCGGGGCAGTTCGTGAGCGTGGTGGCGGCCTCGCGCTGTACGCGGCCGTGGCCCGGGGCGGCTTCCGGCGGTACGTCACCTACCGCACCGCCACCGCCGCAGGGGTGTTCACCAACACCGTCTTCGGCTTCATCATCTCCTACACCTACCTGGCCCTGTGGGACCAGCGGCCGCAGCTGGGCGGGTACGACCAGGCGCAGGCGCTGACCTTCGTCTGGGTCGGCCAGGCGCTGCTGGCGACGGTCTCGCTGGCCGTCAACGGCGGTATGGAGGAGCTGCAGGAGCGCATCCGCACCGGCGACATCGCGGTGGACCTCTACCGCCCCGCCGACCTCCAACTGTGGTGGCTCTCCGCCGACCTGGGCCGGGCCGCCTGCCAGCTGCTCGGCCGCGGGGTGCTGCCGATGGCGGTCGGCGCGCTCGCCTTCCCCCTGGCGCTGCCCGCAGCGCCGGGCCTGTGGGCCGCGTTCCTGGTGTCCGCCGTGCTCGCGGTGACGGTCAGCTTCGCGCTGCGCTACCTCGTCGCGCTCACCGCGTTCTGGCTGCTGGACAGCGCCGGGGTGGCGGTGCTCGGCGGGCTGGCCGCGATGTTCTTCTCCGGGATGCTGCTGCCGCTGCGGGCCTTCCCCGGCGAATTCGGCGAGGTCGCACGGATGCTGCCGTGGGCGTCGGTGCTCCAGGTGCCGGCCGACGTGCTGCTGGGGCGGTACGAAGGGGCCGCCGTGCTGGGGGCGCTGGCCTTTCAGGCGGGCTGGGCGGCGGTGCTGCTGGCGGTCGGCCGGCTGATGCAGTCGGCGGCCACCCGGAAGGTGGTGGTGCAGGGTGGCTGAGTCCTTCGGGCGGGCCGCGCCGGTGCGGCACGGCATACGGGCATACCTGCTGATCGTAGCGATGTGGGTCCGGTCCACACTCACCTACCGGGCGTCGTTTGCGATCATGGCCTTCGGCAATGCCGCGGGCAGCGGCCTGGAGTTCGTGACGATCCTTCTGATGTTCTCGCACATCGACGAGCTCGGCGGATTCGGGCTGCCCGAAGTCGCCCTGCTCTACGGAGCGTCGGCCACGGCCCTCGGCCTCGCGGACCTGCTGCTGGGCAACGTGGAGCGGCTCGGCGCGCGGGTGCGCGACGGCACCCTGGACGTCCTGCTGGTCCGCCCGGCGCCGGTGTACGTACAGGTCGCCGCCGACCGGTTCGCGCTGCGCCGGATCGGGCGGCTGTCGCAGGCCGCGGTGGTGCTGGGCTGGGCGCTGTCCCGGGTCCCGGCGGACTGGACGCCGGGCCGGGTGGTGATGGTCGCGGCGATGCTGGTGAGCGGGGCCGCGATCTACGGTGCGATCTTCACGCTGGGCGCGGCCTTCCAGTTCTGGGCCCAGGACGCCGCCGAGGTGCAGAACTCCTTCACATATGGCGGAAACGCGATGCTGCAGTACCCGCCCACCGTCTTCGCCAAGGACCTGGTGCGCGGGGTCACGTACATCATTCCGCTGGCCTTCGTGAACTGGCTGCCGGCGCTCCGCCTCCTCGGCCGGGACGACCCGCTGGGGCTGCCGAGCTGGGTGGACTTCCTGGGGCCCGTGGTGGCCGCGGTGATGTGCGGGGGCGCGGCGCTGGCGTGGCGGGCGGGTCTGCGGGGTTACCGGAGCACGGGGAGCTGACATGACGACGGACGGACCGGCGACGAACGGAAACGGGCCGGAATTCATCGCACTGGAGGGGGTGGAGAAGGTCTTCCAGGTGCGCCGCAAGGCCGGGCGGCTGCGCCGGGTGAAGCAGGAGGTGCGGGCCGTGGACGGCATCGGCTTCCGCATCGGGCGCGGCGAGATGGTCGGGTACATCGGCCCGAACGGCGCCGGCAAGTCCACCACGATCAAGATGCTGACCGGCATCCTCGTGCCCAGCGCCGGCCGTATCAGGGTCGCGGGCATCGATCCCTCCCGGGAGCGCACCAGGCTGGCCCGCCGGATGGGCGTGGTCTTCGGGCAGCGCACGACCCTGTGGTGGGACCTGCCGCTGAAGGACTCCTACGAGCTGGTGCGGCGGATGTACCGGGTGCCGTACGGCACGTATCGCAAGAACCTCGACCGGTGCGTGGAACTGCTCGACCTCGGTCCCCTGTTGACGGTGCCGGTGCGGCAGCTGTCGCTGGGCCAGCGGATGCGCGGGGACATCGCGGCGGCGCTGCTGCACGACCCGGAGGTGCTGTACCTGGACGAGCCGACGATCGGGCTGGACGTGATCAGCAAGGCGCGGGTGCGGGACTTCCTGCGCGAGGTGAACACCACGCTCGGCACGACCGTCCTGCTGACCACCCACGACCTGACCGACATCGAGCAGCTGTGCCGCCGGGTGATGGTCATCGACCACGGGCGGCTGGTGTACGACGGCGACCTGGACGGGCTCCACGGGGTGGGGGAGAGCGAACGGACGCTCGTGGTGGACCTGGAGCGGGAGCTGCCGCCGATCGAGGGCGTACCGGGGGCGCGGACCGTGCGGGTGGAGGGCCCGCGGCAGTGGCTGGCGTTCCCGGCGTCGCAGAGCGCGGCACCGGTGGTGGCGGCGGTCGCCGAGCGCTGGCCGCTGGTCGACCTCTCGGTACGCGAGCCGGACATCGAGGACGTGATCGCGCGGATGTACACCCGAAGCGCGGTGAAGTAGGGCCGGACGGCTGGTTCCCTGCTTACTCTTTGGCCATGAATGAGGAACGCCCCGAATTGCGGGCCTCTGATGCCGACCGGGACCGGGTTGCGGAGATTCTGCGGGATGCGCTTGCCGAGGGCCGGTTGCGGATGGAGGAATTCGACGAGCGGCTGGAGGCGGCGTACGAGGCGCGTACGTACGGTGAGTTGGAGCCGTTGACGGCGGACCTGCCGGTGGGGGGAAGGGATGTGCCGGTGCTGCCGGCGGCCGTGCCCCGGAACGCTGTCGCGCCGGCCTGGGCGGAGCGGATCGTGGGCGGCGAGGGCAGCTCGTCGGCCGGGATCGGGATCCTGGGCGGCTTCCAGCGGACGGGGCAGTGGACCGTGGGGCGGCGCTTCACGGCGGTCGCCTTCTGGGGCGGCGGCGAGATCGATCTGCGCGAGGCCCGGTTCGCGGACCGCGAGGTGGTGATCAACTGCGTCGCGATCATGGGCGGGGTGAACATCGTCGTGCCGCCGGGCGTCGAGGTCGACGTGCGCGGTGTGGGCATCATGGGCGGCTTCGACCACCGGGAGGCCGGGGTGGCGGGCGACCCCGGCGCGCCCCGGGTGATCGTGACGGGCCTGGCGTTCTGGGGCGGCGTCGGTGTCGAGCGGAAGCCGACCAGGGCGGAGAAGGAGCGCCTGAAGGCCGAGCGGCGGGAGCGCAGGGCGCTGGAGAAGGAGGAGAAGGAGCGGCGGCGCAAGGAGCTGGGCTGACCGCCGCCCGTCGTCCTACAGCGAGGCGGGGGCCGAGCCCTTGAGGTGCTTGAGGTTCACCGCGAGGGCCATCGCCTTGTAGCCGTCGTCGCTCGGGTGCAGGTGGTCGCCGGAGTCGTACCGGGGGAGCAGCCGGTTCGGCTGGGCCGGGTCGCGGAGCGCCTTGTCGAAGTCGACCACGTTGTCGTACACGTTCCCGGCCCGGATCTGGGCGTTCACCGCCTGGCGCACCTGGTCCATGCGGACCGAGTAGCCGCGGTGGCCGTAGAACGGGGTGAGCGTGCCGCCGGTGACCCGCAGGCCGCGCGCGTGCGCCTGCTTGACGACCTTCCGCATGCCGGCGACCAGCTTCTTCGGGTCCCACTGGCGCGGGGTCTTGAAGAGGTCGTTCAGGCCGATCTCGACGATCACCGCCTTGACCCCGGTCCGCGACAGCGCGTCGCGGTCCAGCCGGGTGAGCACGCTGGGGCCGTTGTTGGGGGAGTAGCGGCTGCCGTCGATCAGCAGGCGGTTGCCGCTGATGCCCTGGTTGAGGACGCCGAGGCGGGGCGCGCCGGGCTCCTCGCGCAGTCGCTGGGCCAGGAAGTCGGTCCAGCGGTGGTTGGCGCCCATGGTGGAGGTGATGCCGTCGGTGATGGAGTCGCCGATGACGACGACCGAGCCCTTGGCCTCGCGGCTCCAGACGTCGACGCCGGTGAGGTAGCGCCAGTACGGGCTCTGCTCGGTGAAGTCCGTGCCCGCCTCGGCCGCGGCCCGGTCGCCGCGCGCCAGGTAGGAGGTCTGCCGGGCGTACGGGTGGTAGGTGACGGGGCCGGAGGGCGCCGGGGAGTACGTGGTGATCAGGAGGTCCGCGTCGTGCGGCACGTCCAGCCGCACGGGGTCGCTCGCTATGGCGCCGCCGGCCGGGATGACGACGGAGGGGCGGTCGCCGAAGGTGAGGCGGCGCATCGTGCCGGCCGTCGCGGTCGGGTTGTTCGGCGCGGCGGCCAGGGCGATGGTGGCGTGGGTGATGGCCAGCGGTCGGGTGCCGTAGAGGTTGGAGAGCTGGATGCGGGCGCTGGTGCCGCCGATGCTGGTGTGGATCACGTTCCGTATCGACATGCCCGCGTACCCGTCGAGGGTGCCCGGTTCGGCGGCCGCGGCCGATGCCGCCCAGGTGCCGACCCACTGGCCGGAGACGGCGGGGTCTGCGGAGTTCCGCGGGCTGTGCGGGTCGCTGCCGGTGCCGCTGCCGTCGCCGCCGAACCCGACGAAGATCGCGGTCGATACGAGGACCACCACTGCCGCCAGACCGGCGAGCAGGGCGTAACCCACACTTTTGTTCATGCGGGGGCGTTCTCCTGGGGCAGGCGGAGCCGCTGGCTCCGGATGGGCAAGGGCAGCGTCTGATCAGCGGCGCCGTCGCAGTCCGATCGATCCTCCATGATCCCATGGTGGACGCCACGGCTGCCGGGCGGCTCCCTCGCCGCCGGGACGGCGGCAGGGGCGATGCGCTCGACCTGTGGGACGACGGGAACTCGTGGTTCGTTCCAGGAAGGGAACCAGGACTAGGTCACAGTTGGACATACACCCGGGGCGGTCGAACGGATGGAGCGGATGGAACGCACGAAGACGGACCTGGCCACCGGCGCGGAGGGCGGGCCGGCGGCCGGAACCGCCGCGAATCCTGTGGCCGGTTTCACATTCAACGAGGCCGACGAGGAGAAGCGGCGCGGGGTCCGCCGCATGAAGACCTTCGCCACCAGCCTGCTGCTGGCCGTCGCCGTCGTCTACGCGCTGGCGAAGTGGGCGGGCGCCGCCGGGGCCGGCGGCTGGACCGGCTATGTGGCGGCGGCGGCCGAGGCGGGCATGGTCGGCGCGCTCGCGGACTGGTTCGCGGTGACCGCGCTGTTCCGGCGGCCGCTCGGCCTGCCCATCCCGCACACCGCGATCATCCCGACGAAGAAGGACCAGCTCGGGCAGAGCCTCGGCGACTTCGTGGGCGAGAACTTCCTCTCCGGCGAGGTGGTGCGGCAGCGGCTGCGCAAGGTCGGCATCGGCAGCCGGGTCGGCCGCTGGCTCGCCGAGCCCGAGCACGCCGACCGGGTCACCGCCGAGCTGGCCACGGCGCTGCGCGGCGCGCTGACGGTGCTCCGCGACTCCGACGTGCAGGCGGTGGTCGGCGAGGCGATCACCCGCCGCGCGGACGCCCAGGAGATCGCCCCGGGGCTCGGCACGATGCTGGAGAAGATCGTCGCCGACGGCGGTCACACCCGGCTGGTGGACCTGGTCTGCGCCCGGGCGCACGACTGGCTGATCCTGCACTCCGACTCCGTGATGTCGGCGGTGGCGGGCGGCGCGCCCGGCTGGACCCCGCGCTTCGTGGACCGCAAGGTCGGCGACCGGGTCTACAAGGAACTGCTGCGGTTCGTCACGGAGATGCGGGACATGCCCGAGCATCCGGCGCGCGGCGCGCTGGACCGTTTCCTCACCGACTTCGCGGGCGACCTGCAGTCCGACACGGACACCCGGGCGCGGGTGGAGCGGCTGAAGTCGGAGGTGCTCGGCCGCGGCGAGGTGCAGGACCTGATCGCGTCGGCGTGGGGGTCGGTCCGCGCCATGATGGTGGCCGCCGCGGAGGACGAGCGGAGCGAGCTGCGGCAGCGGGTGCGCGGCGCGCTGCTGTCGCTGGGCAAGCGGCTGGCGGCGGACGACCGGCTGCAGGGCAAGGTCGACGGCTGGCTGGAGGGCGCCGCGGTGTACGTCGTCACGACGTACCGCGACGAGATCACGCTGCTGATCACCGACACCGTCGCGAGCTGGGACGCCGAGCAGACCTCGAAGAAGATCGAGGCGCACATCGGCCGGGACCTCCAGTTCATCCGGATCAACGGCACGGTCGTGGGCGCGCTGGCGGGGCTGTGCATCTACGCGGTGTCCCACGCCCTGGGCGGCTGACCGGGCCGCTCCACGGCGAAGTCGCCCACGCCGTCGCTCTGGTGATTGCCGCCCGCACGCCGTACGGTGCCCCGCGTGCGGCAGCGGATACCGGTGGTGGTGCGGCTGGTGTGGACGGCGGCGGAGCTGGCAGTGACGCTCGGCGCCGTCCTGGCGCTGCTGGTGGTCCATCAGCTGTGGTGGACCAACCGGGAGGCGCGGGCGAGCGCCGGGGAGCGGGTGTCACAGCTGGAGCGGGGGTGGCAGCGGCCCGCGCCCTCGCCCGGGCCGCCCACTCCTTCGCCCGACACGAGCGCGTCCGACACGAGTGCGTCGCCGGATCCGCGTCCCGGCGCCGAACGCCCCGCCCGGCGCCCCGCCCAACGCCCCGGCCAGGACCTGGCCTACGCCGTCCTGCGCATCCCGCGCCTCGGCCTCGCGGCCCCCGTCGCCCAGGGGATCGGCAAGGAGTCCGTGCTGAACAAGGGGTACGTCGGGCACTACCCGGGGACCGCCGAGCCGGGACAGGCCGGGAACACCGGGCTCGCCGGGCACCGCAACACCCACGGGGAGCCGTTCCGCCGGCTGAACCTGCTGCGGGCCGGCGACACCGTACGCATCGACACCGCCGACGCCCGCTACACCTATGCGGTGGACCGGACCCTGCCGCAGACCATGCCCGGCGACGGCACGGTGCTGGCCAAGGTCCCGTACAGCTCGGTCCACCCCGGATACCGCTACACCGAGCCCGGTTACTACCTGACGCTCACGACCTGCACGCCGGAGTACACCTCGAAGTACCGGCTGGTCGTGTGGGCGCGGCTGGCGAAGATGGAGCCGCGCTAGTACGCGCTCGGGGCCCCGGCGGACTCGGTGATCTTCTTGCCGTCGGCGCCGACCGCGAACCAGGTGCCCTTCACGCCCTGGCCGTTGACGTCGCCGGGGGCCTTGTCGCCCTTGAACAGGTACATCGGCCAGCAGTCCACGGCCAGCTGCTTCGTGCCGTCGGGACGCTTGACCGTGGTGATCAGCTTGGCCGGTACGCCCTCGATCTTGTCCTTGTCGGCGGGCTCGGCGGGCTTCCAGGTGTCCAGGCAGGCGCCGACGCAGGCGAACTTCATCGGCCAGGGGCTGTCCTTGGTGAAGCGGTAGAGCGTGCGGCCCTTGCCGTCCACGATGATCTTGCCGAGCTGTGCGTTGTCGGCGACCGAGACGTCGGCCTTCGGCTCGGCGGCCGCCGGCGGCGCGGCGGGCTCCTCGTCCGCCTTCGGGGGCTCCTTCGCGGCCGCCTCGCCCGCCTTGCCGCCGTCCGCCGCCAGCGCGTGCCAGACGCCGCCGACGTCCTGGCCCTTGGTGTCGCCGGGCGCGTTGTCCTTGGCGTACCGGTACACCGGCCAGCCGCCGAGGGTGAGCTGCTTGCTGCCGTCGGACCGGGTCACCGAGCCGAGGTCGGCGGCGTTGATCCCGGCGGTGGCCTTCGCGTCGTCGGCGGGGACCGGCGGCCAGGTCGAGGCGCAGTCGCCGTCGCAGGCGGACTTCGGCGGTTTCGGGGTGTCCTTGTCGAAGCGGTACAGGGTCAGGCCCTGGCCGTCGGTGACGACCTTGCCCAGTCCCGGCGCCTCCTTCAGCGCGAGGGACTTGGCGGCGGCGCCGAGCCCGCCGGCCGCGGCGCCGCCCGCCGCGTCGTCGCCGTATCCGCCGTCCTTGGCGGCGCCCGACCCGTAGCCGTTGTCGGAGGTGCCCTGGCCGGCGGGCTGGACCTGGTCACTGCCGGCGGCGCCGTAGTCCTTGTCGCCGCAGGCGGCGGTGAGGGCGAGCACGGTGAGGGCGGTGAGGGCGATGCCCGCCTGTCGCCGGTTGACCGGGGCGGCTCGGTTGCTCATGGGGATCTCCTTCGGTGGGGGCGGCGGAGGTGCCGTCGGGACGGGGGTACGGACCGGGGTACGGGGGGCGGTGCTGCCGCCGTTCAACGCCCGCGAAAGTTGTCACTTCACGTCAAAAGGCGGTGCGCTACGGGCAGTACGGAGGCGGAGCGGGATCGGCGTACGCCCGTACGGGGTCATTCGGCGGGGGACCGGACGCGCAGGGCCAAGGCGGGGCAGCGGCGGACCGCGAGCTGGGCACGGCGGCGCATCCGGGCGGGCAGCGCCATGGTGGCCTGCTGCGGATAGCCGTCCGGGCCGAGGCGGACGACGCCGGGCGCGAGATCGGCACAGAGCCCGTGGCCCCGGCAGAGCGTCCAGTCCACGACCAGCTGCGCGGCGGGCGCGGCCGGGCGTACGGGGGCCGCCGCGCCGGGCGGTGGGGCGCCCCCGGGCAGCGGCAGGGCGCCCAGGACCGGGCGTCCGCAGCCGCCGCCGCGCGCGTGCGCGGCGAACTCCTCGGGGAAGGCGGCCAGCGCGGAGGCGACGAAGCGGGCGGTGCCGTCGGGGTGGCCGCACGCGCCGCGCCGCTCCACGGCCCGGGTCCGGGCCCGTACGGCGGCCAGGGCACGCGCGCCGCCGCCCCGCACCGCCGCCGCCAGCGCGTCGGCGAGTGCGGGCAGGCCCAGGACGCACGGGCCGCACTGGCCGGCCGACTCCCCGGCCAGCCAGCGCGTCACCGCCGCGCACTCCCCGGCCGGGCAGGTGCCTTCCGGCAGCGGGAGGAGGGCGCCCGCGCCCAGGACGGCGCCGTGCGCGGCGAGCGCCGGGCGGTCCAGGGTGACGGTGCGCGCCGCGGCCGGGGCGAGGAACGTGCCGTGGTAGCCGCCGATCAGGACGCCCTGGCCCGGGCCGGTGCCGCAGTGCGCCAGCACCCGGTCCAGGGGCACGCCGGTGGGGACCTCCAGGACGTGGGAGCCGGCGACGGTCAGCAGGAGGGTGCCCGGCTCCTCGGGGACGCCGATGGTGCGGTGGCCGAGCGCACCGAGCCGGGCGGCGACCGCGAGCTGCGCGTAGGTCTCGGTGTTGGACAGCAGGGTGGGCAGCCCGCCGAGGCCGCGCTCGCTGGAGCGGACCTTGCGCCCGGAGGGCAACCCCGGACCGCCGTCGAGGCCGTCGACCAGGGCCGAGCCCTCGCCGCCCACGAACCGCTCCGGCAGCCGGGCCACGCGCAGCCGCAGCGACATCGGGCCGCGTTCGGCGATCGCCCGGCCGACCGACTCCGCCACGTCGGCGCGGGTCACCCCGACGGCGACCTCGCCCGCGCCGAGCGCGTGCGCGGCCAGCAGCGCGCCGTCCAGCACCAGATGGGGCGCGTGGAGCAGCAGCGCGGTGTCCTTCAGGCAGCCCGGCTCGCCCTCGGTGCCGTTGACGACCACGGCGGCCCGGCCGTCCGAGCGGCGCAGCGCCTCCCGTACAGCGGTGACCTTGCGGGCGAAGGGGAAGCCGGCGCCGCCGCGGCCGCGCAGCCCGATGTTCTCGGCGAGCGCGGTCAGTTCCGCGGCGGAGAGCACGGGGGCGGTGCCGTGCACGGTCAGGTGGGCCACGCGGTCGAGCCGGGCGGCGGCGCCGCTGTGCGGGGTGGTCACCCCTGCCAGTAGGCGGGGCGGCCATGGGGATGGGGCCAGGGTGCCGATGCCGGGTGCAGCGCCGTCGTGGCTGGGCGCGCCCACGCGGCGGAGCCGCATGTCGACACTTCCCGCGCCCCTCATGGGCGCCCCTCCGGGGCGCGGCGGGTCGCGCGGCGGTCGGCCCGCAGTCGGTACGCGAGGGCCGCGGCCGCGGCCGCGACGCATACGGCGTACCCGGCCGTGACCCAGCCCGCCGCCGGGCGGCCCGCGCGCAGGCCGTGCACCAGCGCCGCGCTCCAGGCCAGGTACGCGGTCATGTGCAGGGCGCGCCACCACCGGGCGGCGGCCCGGCCGGTGAAGGCGGTGCGGGCGGCGCCGGTCACCGCCACCGCGAGGAACCCGTAGGCGGCGAGCGTGCCCAGGCCGATCAGGGCAGGGCGGGCCCCGTCGGCGAAGGGCAGCGCGGCGGCCCGGCCGGTGGTCTGGCCGCGGGCCACCTTCACCCCGATGTGCAGGGCGAGGAAGCCGAGGCCCGCCACGCCGGTGCCGCGGTGCACGGCCTGCGCCAGCAGCCGGTGCCCGGAGGCGAGCACCCGCCGGTCGGTGGCGGCGAGCCCCCAGACCACCGTGCCGGTCAGCGCGACGAGCGCGAGCACCCCGGCCCCGAAGTCCAGGAAGTCCGCGGCCCGGGCGGCGGCGCCGGAGCGGGCGAGGACGGCCAGGAAGAGCAGCAGCGCGGCGGGCAGGACAGGGCGCAGCGGGAGCCGTCTCCCGGTGCGGGGAGCGGAATACGGGCGGCGGCGGGTGCGCGGGACTGGCGCGGGCATCGGGTCTCCACGGAAATCGAGCGGAAGGATGCACAACGCCCCGGAAAGGGCGGGGAATTGCCGTACGTACCGTCGGCGATGTGTCCGGCAGCATCGCGGACGCGTCCGGGGACTTCCGGGCCTTTAGCGCGCTGTGACAAATTCCTGCACCGGCATCGCCGTCGTCCCTCCTGGTGCGGATGATGCCGACTCAGACACTGGCCCTCAGGCACAACGGCCGTATCCCAGCCGCCCCCCGACGGCAGGAAACGAGGTAGCGATGTGTGAACTCCTGAACCGCATCTGGTCACGCCCCCGAGGTGAGTGGACCCGGGTTCTGCGAAAGGAACTCCCGTCGCTCGCCGAGAAGATGGTGGAAGAGCTGCGCATCGCTCTTCCCGCCTTTTCCGCCCTTCTCGCGGAATCCCCGAAGGCAGCGGAAGCACAATGGGCCATGGAACAGGCCCTGTTGACCTCGCTCGGTTATCAGGAGCGGACGGAGCGCGAACGCCGGCCGGCCGGACTCGTCGTCACCCCGATGCCGGTGTCCCGTGCCCGTCAGGTCCTCTTCGGCGCGCTCACCGGACAGCAGCCGCTGTCGGCCGCCGCGCTGGCCGAGCCCGCCCGGTGCGCCGGCTGGCCCGTACCGGCCTCCCTGCGGGCCGTCGTGCTCGGCTCCGCCGCCGAGGTGCCGCAGCTGGCGGCCGCGCTGGGCGACGCGCTCGTCGGCACCGTCGACGGCACCACCTGCCTCCTCGTGCCGGACCCCGGGACGCAGACCCGGCCCCGGCTGGAGGCCGCGCTCAAGGGCCGTGCGGCGGCCGTCGGCCATGCCGTGCCCGCCGACGACGCGGCGTCCTCGCTGCGCTGGGCCCGGGCGCTGCTGGCCCTCGGGCCGGGGCGCGGCGGTCCCGACGTACGCCCGGTCTTCGTCGACGACCACCTCTCGGCGCTGCTGCTTCTGCAGGACGAGTCGCTGGTCAGGGCGCTGACCGCACGCTGGCTCGGCCCACTGGAGGAGCTGACGCCCCGGCAGAGCGAGCGGCTGGAGGTGACGCTGCTGGCCTGGCTGGAGGGCGGTGGCGCGCCGGAGGCGGCGAAGGTGCTCCAGGTGCATCCGCAGACGGTGCGCTACCGCCTGCGGCAGATCGAGAAGCTCTTCGGCCCCGCGCTGCGTGATCCGCGTACCCGCTTCGAGCTGGAGATGGCGCTGCGCAGCCGGCGGCTGCTGGCCCGGGTGCGGCGGTTTCGCTCCCGGTCGGGGCGCCGGGCCGGGGCGGTGACCGGCGTCCGGCCCCTGGGGATCGCCCGGGAGGCGCGGGTGAACGGGCTCTGAGCACGCCGCCCGCCGGGTGGGTCCCGGCGGGCGGCGTCCGTGCGGTGGTCCCGGGCCGTGCGGACCCGGGACCACCGTGGTGGCTCAGTCGCAGTCGCGGCCGCTGTTGATGCACTCGACCGCCTGGTCCATCAGCTGGTCGGGCATGACGTTGATGAAGTCGCCGTGGTCGGTGACCGGCTTGTGGAGCTGTTCGGGGAAGCTGTCCACCGCGAACTGCTCACCGGCCGGCACGTCGTAGGTGATCTTCTCCTGCAGCTGCGGGATGGCGCGGAAGCCGGCCGGGCACGAGCCGTCCTGCTGCGCGAACGCCACGTGCGTACGGTGGTTGGCGCTGTCGGTGTTCTGCCCGTCCCAGCAGCTCTGGAAGTTGAAGGTGCGTACGACGTCGGAGCCTGCCGGGCAGATCGGGTACTTGTCCTTCAGCTGCCGGTCCTCGAAGCCCGTGCAGCTCCAGGAGGCGTTGGCGTTGGCCGGGCCGTTGGTGAACGCCTTGGCGTCCCCGGTGATGATCCGCAGGAAGCGCGGCATCGCGGTCACGTCGCCGTCCTGGCTGCCGCTGAAGGTGAGCTGCACGTCGGACGGGGTGAGCACCGAACCCACGTTGCCGTCGTGGCCAGCGCCGGGCTTGTGCTCGGAGGTGCCGTCCAGGACGCGCAGCACCGGCCAGTAGTACGTGGACAGGTCGCCGTTGCCGCAGGTGGTGCCGGAGGCGGCCAGGCTCTGGTCGGTGGAGAAGGCGTCGGTGGACTCGTTGCCGACGTAGTCGTGGGTGTGGTGCGCGCCGTTGCTGACGCCGGGCGTGACGATGACGTTGTCGGAGTTGAAGTGGCCCTCCTCGTTGGTGCCGCACTCCGAGACGAAGGTGCCGGTGGACGCGCCGTCGCCCTGCGGGGGCTGCTGGGCGTTGGGCTGCTGGGAGCGGATGTCGGCGAAATCGTCGGGCGAGGGACCGCCGACGGGCGGCAGCTGCCCGCCGTCCTGCTGCTGGCCGCCGTTGTCCTGACCGTTGCCGTCCTGGCCGGCGTCGCCCTGGCCGGCGTCGCCCTGGCCGGCGTTGCCGTCCTGGCCGCCGCCCTGCTGCTCGCCGCCGTTCGCCTGACCCTGGCCCGGGGCCGGTTCGCCGACCGACACCGGCTGGCCCGTGGGCTTCATCCGGCAGGCACTCATGTTCAGCAGCGCGTCGGGGCGGGGCGCCGACCTGCCGATCGCGTCGGCCATCGCCCCGATGGTCTTCTCCCGCTGCTGCCGCAGCTGCCCGAGCACGGCGTCCGTACCGCTGCCGCCCGCCGTCATCTTCTCGTACGCCGCCGCCACCTGACGGTCCAGCGCCGCGAGCCCGCGGGAGACCGGGAGCTTCGCGCCGCGCGGCACCTGGCGCAGCCGGTCGCCGACGTCCGGGCAGGACACGGTGGCGGCGGCCGCTGCCACCTGCCCGCCGCGCTGCCCCGGGCCGTCCTCGCCGTCCGTCCCGTCCGCCGAGGCGCCGGCGGCTATCAGCGCGGTCCCGCCGCCGCCCAGCAGCAGCGCGGCGGCCGCGGCCACCAGCCGGGTGGTCAGGCGCGAGCGTTTATGGGCCTGTGGAGTCATGCGATCACTTCGCTTCGTGGGGAGTGGTGGGAAGTGCTGAGGAGAGTGAGGTGGGGGTGCGGCCGCGTGTTCGGGGAAACGTACGGCTGCCGGGGGCGGGCCGCCGCCAGGTTGCCGAAGTCGACCAGGCCGGTACCTTCCAGGACCGTGATGTGGTCCAGGACGACCGCATTCGTACGAGTGGCCAGTCGCCGCACCATCGCGTTGCGGCTCTGCGCCCGGACGAGCGCCACGAGCCCGAAGACCTTGCCGTGCGCGCGGCGCAGCAACTGCGCGAAGCGCCGGTCGAATTCCTGGCCGCGCGCCGCGTCCAGCTGGCCGAGCCAGCCCTGCTGTTGTGCGGTGGGCTCGTCCGGCAGCGGCATCCCCAGGTCACGGGCGGCCCGTACCGAGAGCCGGTCCAGCTCCGTGTGCCCGGCCACGAGATGGTCGCCCGCGGTCCGCACAGCCTTGCGCGTACCGCGTTCCCGCGCCTGGCGGCCCGCGGGCAGCTCCCACAGCCCGGCGAGCCGTACCTTGCGCACGAAGTCCCGGTCCAGGGGCGTCAGCGGCCCGTACGGGGTGCGGACGGTGCCGCCGCCGTCGTCCTCCCAGCCGGCCGCCGCTGCGGCCACCGAGGTGTTCTGGCCGAAGAGCTGGACGGGCAGCAGCAGGGCGACGAACGTGGCCGCGAGGGCGGCGACGATCAGCCCGGTGGCGAGCGCCCGCGCGTCGGCGGGGGATGCGGGTGACGCCAGGCCGGCGATGGAACGCAACGAAACCTCCCGGTCGGTCCGGTGGGGACGACTGGGACGCTAGGCCGGTGTCGGGCGGCGGAACGCGGGGTCCTCATGCCCGGACAAGAAACGGCCGGAGCGGCGCGGGCGCTGCTACGGTGCGGCGGGGCCCGCGTGCCCAAGGCGGGCGCGCCGCCCGGCCCGTGCCCGTACGCGGACGCCGCTCAGCGGGTGTACAGCGCGTCGATCTCCTGCGCGTACGCCGCCTCGATGGCCCTGCGGCGCAGCTTCAGGGAGGGCGTCAGCAGCCCGTCGGCGACGCTGAACTCGCCGGGCAGGATGCGGAACGCGCGGATCGACTCGGGGCGCGAGACCGACGCGTTGGCGACCGCCACCGCCCGCTGCACCGCCGCCCGCACGCCCTCCTCCGGCGGCTCGCCGGGCCGGGCGTGCCGGTATCCGCCGCGGTAGCGCCGCCAGTGCTCCAGCGCGTCGGGGTCCAGGGTGATCAGCGCCGCGATGTAGGGCCGGTTGTCGCCGACCACCAGGCACTGCGAGACCAGCGGATGGGAGCGGATCCGCTCCTCCAGCCCCTGCGGCGCCACGCTCTTGCCGCCGCTGGTGATGATGATGTCCTTCTTGCGGCCGGTGATCACGAGGTGGCCGTCCTCGTCCAGGAGTCCGAGGTCGCCGGTGGCGAACCAGCCGTCGTGCGGCGCGCTGCCGTGTTCGTCGACGTACCCGGAGAACACCACGTCGCCGCTCACCCACACCTCGCCGTCCTCGGCGATCCGTACCGCGCAGCCCGGCAGCGGCCGTCCGACCGTGCCGAACCGCACCCGGCCCGGCGGCTGTGCCGTCACCGCGCCGCTGGTCTCGGTGAGCCCGTACCCGTCGTAGATGGTCAGCCCGGCTCCGGCGAAGATCCGCCCGAGGTCGGCGCGGAGCGGGGAGCCGCCCGAGACGGCGGTGCGCACCCGGCCGCCCAGCACCCCGCGGATCCGCCCGTACACCAGCCGTTCGTACAGCGCGTGCTTGGCGCGCAGGGCAGGCCCGGGGCCGTGCCCGCGGCCCTGCTCCTGGCGTTCCACGGCGCGCACGTACGCGAGCGCGGTGGACGCGGCGGCGTCGAACATCCGCAGCCGGCCGTGCTCCTCGGCGACCCGGCGCGCGGTGTCGTAGATCTTCTCGAAGACGTAGGGGACGCCGAAGAGGAAGGTGGGCCGGAAGGAGGCGAGCGCGGGCAGCAGGGCCTGCGGGGTCAGCTCCGGTTCGTGGCCCAGCAGGATGCCGCCGCGCAGGCAGGCGACCTGGACCATCAGCCCGTAGCTGTGCGCGAGCGGCAGGAACGCCAGGATCGACGGCTGTTCGCCGGGCGGCCCGGCGAGCTGTCCCCAGCCCGCCAGCAGCGTGTCCGCCTCCGCGGCGAGGTTGCCGTGGGTGAGCACGCAGCCGCGCTGCCGCCCGGTGGTGCCGGAGGTCTGCACGACGGCCGCGGTGTCCCGCGGGACGACGGCCCGGCGGAGCCGGTGCACGTCCTCGTCGGCCAGCCGGCCGCCGAGCTCGCCGAGCCGGCCGACGCAGTCCTGGTCCAGCTGCCAGACGCGGCGCAGCCGGACCTGCGCGTCGCAGGCCGACGCCACGGTCATGGCGTGCTGTTCGTTCTCGATGACGACGGTCTGCGCACCCGTGCCGGCCAGCAGCGCGTGCAGCTGCTCGGTGGAGGACGTGGGATAGACCGGTACGAGATGCGCGCCGAGCGACCAGACCGCATAGCTGAACAGCGTCCACTCGTAGCGGGTGCGGGACATCACCGCGACCCGGTCGCCGGGCCGCACGCCGTCCGCGAGCAGGCCCTTGGCCAGGGTCAGTACCTCGGCCCGGAAGGCGTCGGCGGTCACCGGCCGCCAGCGGGCGGGGTCGGCGGGGTCCCGCCGGGCCGCCACGGGGAGGGCCGGGACCCGCTCGGCCAGTTCGTGGACGGAATCGGCGAGGCCGCCGGTACGGGCCGCTGCCACCAGGGCGGGCGTACTGATCTCGCGCACGGCACCTCCCTGGTTCACCCCGGTCCGAGTGGCCGGTGGCAGCGGGAAAGTTACCCGCTGGGAACCCCGACTGCACAGATCTCTGGTTACTCTTGAGCGGAAGAGGACAAAGCCGAGCGGGAGAGGGGGCACGCGTGCACCGCATCGCAGGCCGGCGGCTGTACCTGGGCGCGCTCCTGTTCCTGGTCGCCGGGCTGGCGCTCGCGCAGAGCGGGCCGGACACGGCGCTGACCGTGGCCGCGACCACCGCGGCCCTCCTGCTCAGCGGCAGCGCCGTGCTCGTCGCGACGCTGGCCCGCCCCGATCCGCCGCACCGGGTGCGCACCGCCATCCGGGACCGGGAACGCCGTACGGCCTTCCTGCCGCAGCGCGATCCCGACGCCGCCGGCCGGCCGCGGCCGAGGGCACCGGGCGGCCGTCTCCCGACGGCCGCGTAGGCGCCCGCAAGGCGCTGCTCCACCCCGCCCGCACGGGGCCCGTCCGCGCATCCGCGCACGCACGGGTCTGCCCACGTGGCTCGTCACGCCGAGATTCACCCCTTTCTTCCGGAAGTCGGCTTTCTTCCGGTCCTCGACGTGACCCATGGAGGGCTCACCCATGTCCGTCTTCGCCACGCTCGGCGCCGCGCTCGGCCGCCTCGCCGACGTCCTCGCCCCGGTGTTCGGCGCCTCGGCGACCGCTGCCGCCATCGTCGTCTGCACGCTCGCCGTGCGCGCCGCCCTGCACCCGCTCTCCCGGGCCGCCGTACGGGGTGAGAAGTCCCGGGCAGCGCTGGCCCCGCGGATGACCGAAATACGCCGCCGGCACGCCAAGGACCCCGAGCGGATGCAGCGCGAACTGGCGGACCTCTACCGGAACGCGGGCGCCTCGCCGCTGGCCGGCTGTCTGCCGATGCTGCTCCAGCTGCCGGTCTTCTTCCTGATGTACCACCTCTTCACCTCCGCCCGCTCCGGGCTGCTGGGGGAGCGGCTGCTGGGCGCCCCGCTCGGCGGCCGCTGGGCCGACGCGCTCGCCGACGGCGGCCCGTTCGGCCCGCACGGGCTGGTGTACGTGGCCCTCTTCGTGCTGGTCGCTGCGGTGGCGACGTGGAACTTCCGGCGGACGCGCCGGGCGACGGCGGCGGCGCGGGCCGACGCCACCGGTGAGCAGGTACCGGGCATGGCCGCGATGACGAAGCTGGCGCCGCTGCTGTCCTTCGGCACCCTGGTCACCGTGGCCGTCGTGCCGCTGGCAGCGGGCCTGTACGTCGTCACGACCACGGCATGGACCGTGTGCGAGCGGGCGCTGCTGACGCGTGACCGGCAACCGGCCGCCGAAGCCGCCCGGCCGGCCGTCGGCGGCACCAAGTCGCGGACTGCTACTGCCGAGTAAAGGTCCAGTACGTGAACGGGGTCTTGCGGGCGGGACCCCGTTCTTGGACGATCGTCCGAATCGCTCGATGGCCGCACCCATCGGCCGGCCCGGGAGACCCTCCCGGGCCGACCCTTCGCACACGACCACGGGAGTTGAATCGATGAAGCTGCTGCGTGTCGGACCGGTGGGGGCGGAACGCCCGGCGCTGCTCGACGAGTTGGGAACCCTGCGTGACCTGTCGGAACTGGTGCCGGACATCGACGGGGCGCTGCTCGCCGACGAGACCGCGCTGACCCGGATACGGGAGGCGGCCGCGTCCGGCGGGCTGCCCGCACTGGACCCTGCCGGACTCCGCACGGGCGCTCCGCTCGCCGGCATCGGCAAGGTCGTGTGCATCGGGCTGAACTACCACGACCACGCCCGGGAGACCGGCGCGGCCCTCCCCGCCGAGCCGATCGTCTTCATGAAGGCCCCGGACACGGTCGTCGGCCCGGACGACACCGTGCTCGTACCGCGAGGCAGCGAGAAGACCGACTGGGAAGTCGAACTGGCCGTCGTCATCGGCCGCACGGCCCGCTACCTGGAGACCGACGAGCAGGCCCTCGCGGCCGTCGCCGGCTACACGATCGCGCACGACGTCTCGGAGCGGGAGTTCCAGATCGAGCGCGGCGGGCAGTGGGACAAGGGCAAGAACTGCGAGACGTTCAACCCGCTGGGCCCCTGGCTGGTCACCTCCGAGGAGGTCCCCGACCCGCAGGCGCTCGGCGTCCGCCTCTGGGTGAACGGTGAGCTGAAGCAGGACGGCACCACGGCCGAGCAGATCTTCCCGGTCGCCGAGGTCGTCCGCTACCTCAGCCACTTCATGACCCTCTACCCCGGCGACGTCATCAACACCGGCACCCCGGCCGGCGTCGCCATGGGCCACGCCGACCCCAAGCCCTACCTCCGCGCCGGCGACGTCGTCGAGCTGGAGATCGACGGCCTGGGCCGCCAGCGCCAGGAGCTGAAGGACGCCTGACCCGCCGCCGGGTGGCCCGCGGGGCGTCCGCGCCTCAGCCCTTTTTCGGGGTGAGGGCCACCCAGACCGGGCCGCGGGGGAAGTCGAGACGGTTGCCGTCGGGCGTGGTGAAGGTGGTGCCGCCGTCCGCTCCCGGGCGGGACCACCGGGCCTCGTACTTCTTGCCGTTGCGGAGGACCAGGGCGTCCCCCGACCCCACGGTCTCGGTGTACGGCGTGACGCTGCCCCACTTGTCGTGCAGGCGGGAGGAGCGGACGGTCACGTACTGGATCACCACGGTGGCGACGCCCAGCTGGCCGGCGCCGGTGGTGCGGAAGGGCGTGCCGTCCATCGAGACCAGCCAGCGGTTCCGGGGCTCGGACCAGGTGAAACCGAAGCGGGCTGCGGGGTAGCTGATGTCCTGCCGGCTCGTGCGGGTGCCGCCCGAGGGGGCTGAGCCGAAGCGGAAGCCGATGTCGGCGGGGGCCGAGGCGCCCGAGGCGGCTTCGAGGGCGCGGGCCGGGCGGAGGTAGAGGTTGTGCGGCGCGGCGCGGTCCGCGCTGCGGACGTACGCGTCGGGGGCCTCGCCCGGCGGCAGGGGGACGATCGGCGCCGACTCCAGGGTGGGGCGGAGCTTGGCCTGCGCGCCGGAGTAGGCCAGTGCCGGGTTGCCGAACTGGCGGAGCAGTTCGAGGTCGGACTCGCGGGCGCTGCGGACCGGGCCGACGCGGTCGGGGAGGTGGGCGGCGAAGACGGCCAGTATCCGGGACAGGCCCGCCTCCACCTGCTCGGTGTAGAGGATGTCGGCCTTCTCCAGGCCGGTCTGCGGCCGGGCGGCGGCGACGTTGTCGATCTTCACGGCGAGCACCTTGTCGCCCGCGCCGTCCTCGCCGGTGAACGGCGACCGCCCGTCGTCGCCCGCCTGGCACCCCGTCACCAGCGGCGTCAGCCCCGCGGCGAGCCCCGCCGCCAGGACGGTGCGCCGTGATGTTCCGGTCCAGCCCGCCCCGCCCGTCCGCGCCATGGGGGGTACCGCCTCTCTCGTCGGTTCCCCCACAGCTTTCCCGTTTTGGCGGGCGGGGCGCACGCTTTGCGTCAGGCGGGGCGCAGGAATCGCTCCAACGCCTCGACGACGAGGGCGTGGTCGTCGGCCTGGGCGAGGCCGGAGACGGCCACCGCGCCGACGACCCCGGTCCCGCGCAGCCGGATCGGGAAGGCGCCGCCGTGTGCCGCGTAGGTGTCGGGGTCCAGCCGGGAGGATTCCTCGAAGGTCCGGCCCTTGGCCCGGAAACGGGCGCCGACCAGGAAGGACGCCTCGCCGTACCGCTCCACCACCCGGCACTTGCGGTCCAGCCAGGCGTCGTTGTCCGCGCTGGTGCCGGGCAGCGCGTAGTGGAAGAGGCGCTGGGAGCCGCGCCGGATGCTGATCGTCACCGCCGCGTTCCGCTCGCGGGCCAGGCCGACGAGGAGAGAGCCCAGCGCCCAGGCGTCGTCGTTGCCGAAACGGTCGAGGACCAGGCGGCGCTCGTGCTCTTCCAGGGTGTCGATGTCGTCGGCGGTCATCGGGTGGCCTCGATCCGGACGGTGCGGCCCTCGGCGGCCGAGAGCTTGGCGGCCTCCAGGACGCGCAGCGCGGCGGCGGCCTCCAGGGCGGTGACCGGCGGTGTGCCGCCCGTACGGAGCGCCTCGGCGACCGCGGCGTAGTACGCGGGGTAGTCGCCCGGCAGGGTCGGCACGGGCTCGCCGCCGCCGGTCTCCGGGGACTCCCCGGCGCCGATGCGGCCCCAGGACGACTCCGGCTCCACGCCCCACTCGGCGCCGGTGCCGGGCCGGAGGCCCTCGCGCAGCGCCGCCTCCTGCGGGTCCAGGCCGTACTTCACGTAACCGGCCTCGCTGCCGAGCACCCGGAAGCGCGGGCCGAGCTGCGCGGTGGTGGCGCTCACCCACAGGTGGGAGCGGACGCCGTTCGCGTGCGTGAGCGCGAGGAAGGTGTCGTCGTCGGCCTCGGCGCCGGGGCGGCGCACGTCGGACTCCGCGTACACCGAGACGACCGGGCCGAAGAGGGCCAGGGCCTGGTCGGCGACGTGGCTGCCCAGGTCGTACAGCAGCCCGCCGATCTCGGCCGGGTCGCCGGACTCGCGCCAGCCGCCCTTGGGCTTGGGCCGCCACCGCTCGAACCGGGACTCGAAGCGCCACACCTCGCCGAGCGCGCCCTCCTCGACCAGCCTGCGCAGGGTCAGGAAGTCGTTGTCCCAGCGGCGGTTCTGGAAGACGGAGAGGAGCAGCCCGCGGTCCTCGGCCAGCGCGGCGAGCCGCTCGGCCTCGGCCGCGGTCGCGGCGAGCGGCTTGTCGACGACGACCGGGAGGCCCGCCTCCAGGGCCGCGGTGGCGAGCGGGACGTGGGTCTTGTTGGGGGAGGCGAGGACGATCAGGTCCAGCTCCGCCGCGCGGGCCAGCACCTCGTCGGGGGTGGCGACCGTACGCACCTGCGGGTGCTCGGCGCGGGCCTGCGCCTGCCGGTCGGGGCTGGAGGTGGAGACCGTGTCGAGGACCAGGCCCTCGGTCGCGGCGATCATCGGGGCGTGGAAGACGGAGCCGGCCAGGCCGTAACCGATGAGGCCGACGCGGAGGGGGCTGCCGGGGAGTGCGGTACCGGTGGAGTCGCTCGGGCTGCTCATGACTCCCACTTAAGCAACGCTGTTGCCAAAGTGCAAGCGGTGCCCACAATGGAGGGGTGAGCAGCGAGAATCCTCCCCATACCGACCCTCCCCCTGTCGGCCCTGTGCCCGGCCCCGCGCCCGGACCTTCGGCGGACGGCTCGGCCCCGCGCGGGCCCGGCGGCGCCAACCTCCCCCTGCTCCGCGGGCACAACGCGGCCGTGCTGCTCGGGCTGCTGCGCGCCGCGGGCGAGGGCGGCGTCAGCCGGCTGGAGCTGGCCGAGCGCAGCGGGCTCACCCCGCAGGCGGTCAGCAAGATCACCGCACGGCTGCGGGAGGACGGGCTCGCCGCCGAGGCCGGCCGGCGTGCCTCCACCGGCGGCAAGCCCCGTACGGTCCTGCGGCTGGTCCCCGGCGCCCGGCACGCGATCGGGCTGCACCTGGACCGGGACGAGAGCGTCGCGGTCCTCGCGGACCTGGCCGGGGAGCCGGTCGCGGTCCGCCGCGCGCCGCTGGACCTGGGCGCCGGGGCGCACGAGGTGCTGGCGGCCGCCGCCGACCGGGTCGCCGAGGTGCGCGCCGCGGCGCCCGAGGCGCAGGTGATCGGCGCGGGCGTCGCCTGCCCCGGCCCGCTGGACCACCGGACGGGCGTCCTGCACCGGGTCACCGGCCTGCCGCAGTGGGACGGCTACCCGCTGCGCGACGCGCTCGCCGAGCGGCTCGGCCTGCCGGTGGTGCTGGACAAGGACACCAACGCGGCGGCGCACGGCCTGGCGCAGCACGCGCGCGGCGCCGGCTCGTTCGGCTATCTGCACCTGGGCACAGGACTGGGCGCCGGGCTGGTGCTCGACGGCGCCGTGCACCGCGGGGCCAGGACCGGAGCGGGTGAGTTCGGGCACCAGGTGGTGCAGCTGGACGGGCCGCTGTGCGGCTGCGGCAAGCGCGGCTGCATCGAGGCGCTGTGCCTGGCCGCGGTGGCGGCGGGCGACCCGGCGGAGGCGGCACGCGTGCTGGGCGTCGGCGCCGCCAACCTCGTCGAACTGCTCGACGTCGACCGGGTCCTGCTCGGCGGGCGTACGGTGCTGGCCGACCCCGATACGTACGTACGCGGGGTCGCCGCCTCGCTCGACGGCCAGCTGCGCGCGCACGGTGCGGGCGGCGCCCGTACGGTACCGGTCGCGGCCGCACCCGGCGGCGCACACATGGTGGCGCTCGGCGCGGCCCACCTCGTCCTCGCCTCCCTCTTCGCCGCGCCGCACGGGCCGTTCACCGCGGCGGGTGCGGCGCACTGAGCCGGCGAGGACGGCACTCCGCACCGCGCGCCGGACGGGCGTGCGAGGATCGGCCGGTGGACTACCCGAAGGACCAGGCGCCCGGTGCGCCGATCAGAGCCGGCATCCCCGAGCACGGGCGCATCCCCAAGTACTACGCGGCGAAGGTGCGGATCGGCGAACTGCTCGCCGAACTGGGGGAGGGCGAGACGCTGCCCACCGAGCGCGAACTGGCCCTGCGGTTCGAGGTGTCGCGGGAAACCCTGCGCCAGGCGCTGCGCGACCTGCTCCTCGAAGGCCGGATCCGCCGGCTCGGCCGGGGCACGGTGGTGGCCGGACCCAAGCTCGAACAGCCGCTGGCGCTGGCGAGTTACACCGAGGGCGTGCGCAAGCAGGGCCGCCGTCCCGGGCGGCACCTCATCGGGCTGGACCGCTTCCCCTGCCCCGACCTGCTCGCCGCCGAGCTGGGACTGCCGGCGGGGGAGCCGGTGTGGCACATGGAGCGTGTGCTGCTCGCGGACGACGAGCGGGTCGGGCTGGAGAGCACGTACGTCGCGGTCGAGCGGGCGCCGCGGCTCGACACGGACTTCGAGCCGGACTCCTCCTTCTACGCCTACCTCCACGACCGGCTCGGCATCGGCTTCGGCGACGCGGACGAGCGGCTGGAGACGGTGCTGGCCACGCCGCGCGAGGCGCTGCTGATCGGTACGCCGGGGGCGTTGCCGATGCTGTTGATCCATCGGGTCAGCCGCGATACGGCCGGGCGGCCGCTGGAGCGGGTGCGGACGTTGTTCCGGGGTGACCGGTTCTCGTTCACGGCGCGGCTCGGCGACGCGCCCTAGGGGTGCGGGGGGGACTGCGCGAGCAATCACCGCGGCGGGAAGCCGGTCACCGGCCGTACCCCTATGGCGGGCCCCACCTTGGTCACGAGAAGATAACGGGTCTAGGCCAAGCTTGATGGCCTGTTAACCGTTCTGTTGCTGAGCGGACCATATTCGGCCACCCGACGCGACGAGCGTCATGCCCATGCGAGTCATAGTTGTCGGAGCCGGCGTGCTGGGGACCATGCATGCCTGGCAAGCGGTCGAACGCGGCCACGAGGTCGTGCACATCGAGCGGGAGGCCGAGGCCCGCGGCGCCTCGGTACGGAACTTCGGACAGATCTGGGTGAGCGGCCGCGCGGGCGGCGAGGAGCTGGACACCGCGCTCCGCGCCCGCGTGCTGTGGGAGGAGATCGGTGCCCGGGTGCCGGGGCTCGGCTTCCGTGCCATCGGCTCGCTGACCGTCGTGAAGAACGAGGCCGAGCGGGCCGTCGCCGAGGCCGCCGCCCGCCGCCCGGACGCCGCCGCGCGCGGCTACAAGCTGCTGGACGCGGAGGAGGCCCGCGCGCTCAACCCCGCGCTGCGCGGCGACTTCCTCGGCGCCCTGTGGTGCGAGCGGGACGCCGCCGTCGAGCCCCGTGTCGCCCAGCGCGAGCTGAAGCAGGCGCTGCTCGCCTCCGGCCGCTACACCTTTCTCGGCGGGCGCGAGGTCCGCGATGTCCTCGACAACGGCGTCGGCGTACGGGACGACCACGGCGACGTCCACCGCGGCGACGCGGTCGTGCTGTGCACCGGCGCCTGGCTGAGCGGCCTGGTCCGCGAGCTGCTGCCGGACCTCCCGGTCCGCCGCGTACGGCTGCAGATGATGCAGACCGACCCGCTCGGCGAGCCGCTGACCACCTCCGTCGCCGACGCGGACAGCTTCCGTTACTACCCCGCGTACGGCAGCGAGGCGCTGGACGCGCTCAACGCCGGCCAGGCGCAGGCCCCGACCGCCGCCGCGCACAAGATGCAGCTGCTGATGGTGCAGCGCGCGGACGGCGGGCTGACCATCGGCGACACGCACGAGTACGAGACGCCGTTCGCCTTCGACACCGTCGAGGAGCCCTACGAGCACCTGACCGGCGTCGTCGAATCGATCCTCGGCCGCCCGCTGCCGCGCGTCCGGCACCGCTGGGCCGGGGTGTACGCGCAGTGCACCGACACCGGCCGGGTCGTGCACCGCGAGCAGGCGAGCGACGGCGTGTGGCTGGTCACCGGGCCCGGCGGGCGCGGCATGACCTGCTCCCCGGCGATCGCCGAGAAGACCGCCGACGAACTGGGATGGTGAGGAAATTGACCGAGAACAGCACCACGGGCCGCAACGACATCGAGCTGGTCGTGCTCGACATGGCCGGTACGACCGTCGCCGACGGCGGCCTCGTCGAGCAGGCCTTCGACGCCGCGGCCCGGGAGCTGGGCGTCGAGCCCGGCACCCCCGACCACGCCGAGAAGCTCGCCTACGTGCGCGCCACGATGGGCGAGTCCAAGATCTCCGTCTTCCGGCACCTCTTCGGCGACGAGGAGGCGGCGCAGCGCGCCAACGCCCGCTTCGAGCAGGCCTATGGCGAGCTGGTCGACGGCGGGCTGATCGCGCCCGTGCCCGGCGCCCGTGAGGCGATCGAGGCGCTGCGGGCCGCGGGGATCACCGTCGTCCTCAGCACCGGGTTCGCCCGGGTCACCCAGGACGCGATCCTCGCCGCGCTCGGCTGGCAGGACCTCGTGCCGCTCACCCTCTGCCCGGCCGACGCCGGCGGGCGCGGCCGCCCGTACCCCGACATGGTGCTCGCCGCGCTGCTGCGCACCGGCGCCACCGACGCCGTCCAGCGGATCGCGGTGGCCGGTGACACCTCCTACGACATGCTCTCCGGCCGCCGGGCCGGCGCCGGGATCGTCGCCGGCGTGCTCACCGGCGCGCACGACAAGGAGCAGCTGACCACCGCGGGCGCCACCCATGTCCTCGGCTCGGTCGCCGAACTGCCCGCCCTGCTGGGAGTGGTGAACGATGACCGCCCCGCCTGACACCGCCGCGGCGCCCGCGGCGGCACCGGCCACGAAGCCCGCCGCCTCCGGCATCCGTTTCGACAACGTCTCCGTCGCGTACGGCAGCCACACCGTGCTGGACGGACTCGACCTGACCGTCGAGCCCGGCGAGGTGATGGCCCTGCTCGGGCCCTCCGGGTCCGGCAAGACCACCGCGCTGCGGGCCGTCGCCGGGTTCGTGACGCCGGCCTCCGGGCGGGTGCTGATCGGCGGCCGGGACGTCACCGGCCTCCCGCCGTACAAGCGGGGCATCGGCATGGTCGTCCAGAGCTACGCCCTCTTCCCGCACATGCGCGTCGCCGACAACGTCGCCTTCGGGCTGAAGGCGCAGAAGGTGCCGCGCGGCGAGATCGCGGCGCGGGTCACCGAGGCGCTGGAGCTGACCGGCATGGCCGGCTACGCCCGGCGCTACCCGCGCGAGCTCTCCGGCGGTCAGCAGCAGCGCGTCGCCATCGCCCGCGCGCTGGCCATCCGGCCCGGCGTGCTCCTCCTGGACGAGCCGCTGTCCGCGCTGGACGCGCAGCTGCGCTCCGGGATGCTCGCCGAACTGGCCCGGCTCCACCGCGAACTGCCCGACGTGTCGATCCTGTACGTCACCCACGACCAGGTCGAGGCGCTCACCCTCGCCGACCGGATCGCGGTCATGGACCGGGCGCGGCTGCGGGACTGCGGTACGCCGCGGGAGCTGTACCGGGCGCCGCGCACCGAGTTCACCGCCTCCTTCGTGGGCAACGCCAACCTGCTGCCGGTCACGGCGGGGCCCGGCGACGCGGCCGTGACCTTCGGGGACACCGAGCTGGCGGTGCGCGGCACGGAGGGCGTGGCGCGCGGCGCCGCGGCCACCCTGTGCGTACGGCCGCACCTGGTCGGGCTGGGGGAGGGGCCGAACGCGCTGCGCGGCCGGCTCGCCGAACTCCAGTGGCGCGGCGCCACCCACCGGCTCTACGTCGAGGTCGGCGGGCACCGGGTCATGGCCGACGTGCGCGAGCTGCGGGAGGTGCCCGCCGTGGGTGCCGACGTGACCGTGCACTTCGCGCCGGACGACGCGGTGCTGATCCCCGCGGGGGCGGGTGCCGATGGCTAGCGTCACCCAGCGGGCGCGCCTCGGCGTCACTCGCCGGTCGCGGGTCCGGGCCGTACCGCGCGGCCTGTGGGCGCTGCCGCCCCTGGCCGGTCTCGCGCTGGTCTTCCTCTACCCCCTCGTGCTGCTGGTGCGGCAGTCGTTCACGCCGGACGACGGCGGGCCGGTGACGGCCGCGTACGGGGAGGTGCTGGCCGAGGCGTCCTTCCGGGACGCGCTGGTCAACACCGTCCTGATCGCGGCCGGTTCGACCGCCGGCTGTCTGGTGCTCGGCTTCGCCCTCGCGCTGGTCGTCGCCTTCGTGCCGTTCCCCGGGGCGCGGGCGCTCGGCCGGTTCATCGACATCTTCCTGGCCTTCCCCTCGTTCCTGATCACCCTCGCCCTGCTGTTCGTCTACGGCTCGACGGGCGTGGCCAACGGGCTGTGGACCTCGGCGACCGGCGCCGCGAGCGGCCCGTTCGACTTCCTGCACACGCCCTGGGGCGTGCTGCTGGCGGAGATCACGTACTTCACGCCGTTCGTGATGCGCCCGCTGCTGGCCGCGTTCTCGCAGGTGGAGACCGGGCAGCTGGAGGCCGCCGCGTCGCTCGGCGCCCGGCCGTGGCGGATCGTGCGCACGGTGATCCTGCCCGAGGCGCTGCCCTCGCTCGCGGCGGGCGGCGCGCTCGTCCTGGTGATGTGCCTGAACGAGTTCGGGATCGTGTTGTTCACGGGCGCCAAGGACGTGGTCACGCTGCCGGTCCTCGTCTACACCAAGGCCATCCTCGACGGCGACTACACCGGTGCGTGCGTCGTGGCGGTCGTCAACATCGCGCTGTCCGTGGCGCTGTACGCAGGCTACCGGGCCCTGGTGGCGCGCACCGGCCGCGAGGGAGGTGCCCGCCGTGCTCGTGCACAGCAATAAGGCCAGATGGGGCGTGTGGGCGGGCTTCCTGCTCCTCTTCCTGCCGCTGTTCGCGCTGCCGTTCGCCGTCATCCTGGCGGCGTCGTTCGCCACCAATTGGAGCGGCGCGCTGCCCTCGGGCCCGACGCTCACGCACTACCAGGACATGGCCAAGGGCGACTCCCTCGACGCACTGGTCACCAGCCTGCTGACCGCGCTCGCCGCGAGCCTGCTCGCGCTGGTCGCCGGGACCTGGGCGGCGCTGGCCGCGCAGCGCCTGGGCGGCCGGGGCAAGAAGGTGATCGACACCCTCTTCATGCTGCCGGTGGCGGTGCCCTCCGTCGCCGTCGGCCTCTCCCTGCTGGTCGCCTTCTCGCAGCCGCCGCTGCTGCTCAACGGCACCCGGCAGATCGTGATCATCGCCCATACGGTGCTGGTCACCGCGTTCGCCCACCAGTCGGTGAGCGCGGCGCTGGACCGGCTGGACCCCGCGTACGAGCAGAGCGCCGCGGCCCTCGGGGCCCGGCCCGCGTACGTCCTGTGGCGGGTCAAGCTGCCACTGCTGCTGCCGTCCCTCACGGCGGCCACCGGCCTCTGCTTCGCGCTGTCCATGGGCGAGCTGAGCGCCACGATGATGATCTATCCGCCCGACTGGCTGCCGCTGCCGGTCCAGATCTTCGCCACCACCGACCGGGGCGCCCTCTTCAGTGGCGCGGCCCTCGCGGTGGCCCTGATGGCCGCGACGCTGATCGTGCTCTTCGGCGTCTCCCGCATCCGTACCAGAGCCTCCTACCGCTGACGCGCACCCTTCCCCCGAGGAGCCACGACCCGCCATGCGCAGCCATTCGTACCTCAAGCCGGTCGCCGCGACCGTCTCCGTCCTGGCGCTCGGCGCCGGGCTGACCGCCTGCGGCGGTACCGCCGCCGACCCGAACGCCAAGGAAGTCACCGTCTACAGCGCCGACGGCCTGAAGGGCGAGAAGGGCGACGGGTTCTACGACAAGGTGTTCAAGGACTTCGAGAAGAAGACCGGCATCAAGGTCAACTACGTGGAGGCCGGGTCCGGCGCGGCCGTGCAGCGGCTCGCCCGCGAGAAGATGAACACCCAGGCCGACGTGGTCGTCACGCTGCCCCCGTTCATCCAGCAGGCCGACGGCAAGGGCCTGCTGCAGAAGTACGAGCCCAAGGGGTACGACCAGGTGGCCGCCGCCGACCGGGACCCGGGCGGCAAGTGGACCTCCGTCGTCAACAACTACTTCTGCTTCATCCACAACAAGAAGCAAGTGCAGGAGTCCCCGGAGAGCTGGCAGGACCTGCTGGACGCCAAGTACAGGAACAAGCTCCAGTACTCCACGCCGGGCGTGGCCGGGGACGGCACCGCCGTCGTCATCAAGGCCATGCACGACCTCGGCGGCACCGACCGAGCCATGGACTACTTCAAGAAGCTCCAGGCCAACAACGTCGGCCCGTCCTCCTCCACCGGCCAGCTCGCGCCCAAGACCGCCAAGGGCGAACTGCTGGTCGCCAACGGCGACGTGCAGATGAACTACGCCAACATGAAGTCGATGCCGGACCAGGGCATCTTCTTCCCGGCGGCCAAGAAGGGCGGCAAGCCCTCCACCTTCGCGCTGCCGTACGCCGCGGGCCTGGTGAAGGACGCCCCGCACACCGAGAACGGCAAGAAGTTCCTGGACTACCTGCTCAGCCCGGAGGTCCAGCGGGAGGTCTCCTCGGTCGGCGGCGGCTTCGCGGCCCGCAAGGACGTCAAGGCCACCGACGAGAACGCCCGGAAGCTCGCGGAGATCATGAAGGGCGTCGAGATCTTCGAGCCGGACTGGCAGGACATCGACAAGAACCTCGACACCTACATCGACGCCTGGAAGTCGGCCACCGGCAGCTGACGCTCACCTCCCGTTCCCGCACTTCTCACCGCACGGCCCTGGCGCTCCGCGCAGTATCGCGGAATGGTAACGGGTCCAGACCCAACGCCCCTGTTCCGGCAGGGGCGTTGGAGTGTGCCGGGCACATCGCACCCCACGGAGGAACACCTTGTCCGAGCTCAGCAGAAGATCCCTGCTCGTCGGCGCCACCGCAGGGCTCGCCGGCGCCGCGCTGGCCGCCGGGCCGCTCGCCGCCGTCGCCACCGCCGCCGTCCGCACCCCCAAGGTCCTGTTCATCGGCCTGGACGGGGCCGGCCGGCTGGACCGCGTACGGGACGCCGACACCCCCGTCCTCGACTCCCTCATGGCCGCCGGGATCACCGCGCCCACCAGCCTCTACGCGAGCCCGATGGCCCGCACCGAGTCGGCGCCCGGCTGGTCGACGCTGCTCACCGGCGTCTGGCCCGACAAGCACGGCGTCCGGGACAACAGCTTCAGCGGTGCCGACTACGGCAGCTACCCGGACTTCCTCACCCGCGTCGAACGTGCCCGCCCCGCCCTGCGCACGTACGCCGTCGCCTCCTGGGCACCGATCACCGAGCGGATCGTCTCGGCCGAGGTCGACACCCGCGTCGCCACCCCGTCCGCGGAGTACGACAAGGGCACCACCGCGCGGGTTGTCGCCGAGCTGACGGGCGGAAACCCCGACGCGGTCTTCGTCCAGCTCGACAACGTCGACCACGCCGGCCACGCGTCCGGCGCCGCCAGCCGGGCGTACCTGGACGCGCTCCGCGCGGCGGACGCCCAGGTCGGCGAGATGCTCACGGCCGTGAAAGCCCGGGCCTCCTACGCCGCCGAGGACTGGCTGGTCCTGATCAGCGCCGACCACGGCCACACCGACGCCGGCGGCCACGGCGGGAACAGCTGGGGCGAGCGGCAGACCTTTGTCCTGGCGTCCGGCGGCGGGCTGCCCGCCCGCACGGTCCGCGAGGACGTCCGGATCGTCGACGTGGCCGCCACCGCCCTGCGCCACCTCGGCATCACCGCCGACCCCGCCCGGCAGCTGGACGGCCGCCCCCTCCAGACCCCTGCCGCCGACGACTTCGACGCGCTGCGGCCGAAGCTGACCGGGGCCGTCGACGAGACCGGCGTCGGCGCCGGCGTGCTCGGCTTCACCCGCACCCCGCCGCCCGGCTGGTCCGTCGACAACTCCGCGATGGGCGGCGGCGGGATCACCGAGTGGCGCGGCTGGTCCTTCACCACCGACGAGTTCTGGACCAGGGCGGCGCCCGGCCAGCAGCGCGAGTCCAACGTCCGGGCGCGCGGCGTCTTCGCGGTCGCCGACGGCGACGAATGGTCCGACGCGGCCACCACCGGCACCTTCGACTCCACGCTGGTCAGCCCCGCCTGGCCGGTCCAGGGCGGCGCGCCGGCCACGCTCTCCTTCTCCTCCCACTACCTCCAGGAGGGCGCGCAGCGGGCCGAGGTGCTGGTCTCCTACGACGACGGCACCCCGGTCCCCGTCCGCACCTACACCGCCGACGCCGTCGCCCGGGCCGAGACCGTCGCCCTGGACGTGCCGTCCGGCGCCCGCACCGTGCGGGTCCGCTTCCGCTACACCGGAGGCAACAACTGGTACTGGGCCGTCGACGGGGTCAAGGTCACGGCCGGCTGACTTAGGCTGTGGGCGTCGGTCGTACGTACGTTTCGCGTGAGACGCGCGGCAACGGCCGGCGCCCTCGGCAGTCAGGCAGCAGTTCCCCGTACGGCAGGAGTCCGGCAGTGGCAGAGCGCAAGCCGATCGAGTCATGGCTCACCGACATGGACGGTGTGCTGATGCACGAAGGTGTGCCGGTCCCCGGCGCCGACGCCTTCATCAAGCGGCTGCGGGAATCGGGCAAGCCGTTCCTCGTGCTCACCAACAACTCGATCTACACCCCGCGCGACCTCCAGGCCCGGCTCGCCCGCATCGGCCTCGAAGTGCCGTACGAGTCGATCTGGACCTCGGCGCTGGCCACCGCGAAGTTCATGGACAGCCAGCGGCCGAACGGCACCGCGTACGTGATCGGCGAGGCCGGGCTCACCACGGCCCTGCACGACATCGGATACATCCTCACCGACCACTCGCCGGACTACGTCGTCCTCGGCGAGACCCGCACCTACAGCTTCGAGGCCATCACCAAGGCCATCCGGCTCATCAACAACGGCGCCGCCTTCATCGCCACCAACCCCGACGAGACCGGCCCGTCCAACGAGGGCCCGCTGCCCGCGACCGGCTCGGTGGCCGCGCTGATCACCAAGGCGACCGGCCGCGCGCCGTACTTCGTCGGCAAGCCCAACCCGCTGATGATGCGGCACGGCCTGAACGCCATCGGCGCCCACTCCGAGACCTCCGCCATGATCGGCGACCGGATGGACACCGACGTGCTGGCCGGCCTGGAGGCCGGGATGGAGACCTTCCTCGTGCTCACCGGCCTCACCGGGCCCGGCGACATCGACAAGCACCCCTTCAAGCCGTCGCACGTCGTGGACTCCATCGCGGACCTCGTCCAGCTCGTGTAGCCGGCGGCCGCGCCACCCGTACGGAAGACCCCGCTCACCCCGACGGCGCACGGCACGGGCCGCTCCGGATGCGGGCCGGGCCGGCGGGGCGGACCTTCGGAGATATCCGGAGGTGCGCATGAGTCCACCACGATTCACCGTCTGTACGTGCACGGCCGTCACCGCCTGCGTGGTGCTCGCCGGCACCGCACAACCGGCGGGCCGCCCGGACACGCGGCCCGGCCCGGCCGCCACCGCGGGGGTGGCGGCACGGTCCGCGGTGCCCGCTGCCCAGGTCTCCACCCGGCCCCTCCCGCCGGCGGCGGACCGGAAGTCCGAGGGCGGCATGAACTCGGGCCGGTCGGCCGGGCTCGTGGTGGCCGGCGGCGTCGCCCTCGTCGTGATCGGCCGCATCGTGCACGTCCTGCGGAAGCGGGGTGGCGGTGATGCCGAATGAGCCCCTGGCCGCCACCGACGGATACGGCCGGCTGCTGACCGGCGTGGCCTGGGCCGTACTGCTGCTCGGACTGTGGGTGTGGGGCCGCGGCCCGGCCGAGGGACAGCTGCCGGCCGCCACCACCGGGGACGTCGCCGCGGTGGGCCGCCCGCTCCTCCAGGAGCTTCCCCGCGCGATCGACCCGCTGCCCGCCGCCCGGCCCACCGCCGTCGGCATCGGCGCGCTGGGCACGGCCCACGCGGACGTGATCCCGGGCGGCCCGGACACCACCGACGGAACGCCGCCGGGCCAGGAGCCGGACGACGTGGTCTGGGACGCGTCGAGGACACAGCCGGGGCGGCCGGGCGTGGCGGTGCTGACCGGGCGCGGCGAGGCGGGGCCCGGCCACGGCCCCTTCGCCGGACTGGCCGGAATCCACGCGGGAGAGACCGTACGGGTGGCCCGTTCGGACGGCAGCATCGCGGAGTTCACGGTGGAGGACGTACGGTCCCGCCCCGCCGGCCGGACCGGCGCCCGGTGGATCCACCGGGCGCACGAGCACGGCCGCGCCGAACTCCGGATCGTCGCGGAGGACCGCCCGCGCACCGTGGTCTTCGCGTACCTGACCGGCGTCAGCGGACCCTGAAGGAAGTGAGCGACGTGCGAAGGACGGAAGGCGGATCGCCCGGCCCGGCCGGCGGTTCGCTCCCCCCTGAACCACCGGCCGACCGGTCCTCGACCGCCGCGATTCAGGACTGCGGGAGTTGCCCTGCCGCCGGCGGGAGGCGCCATGAAGCGCGCTTTCCAGGCCGGGGGCCGGGGCCAGAACCACACTTTAGAACGCCTGCGCGTCGCTCGTACAGAGGGCGACGAAAGCGGACCGTAACAGGTTGCCCACTCGCCGTCGCCGCACCATGGGCATGTGCCAGGATTGCTGCGACCGGCCAAGTTCCGTGCTCCGAGGGGGGAATGGATGTACGGCGTTGTACCCGGGCCCGGGGGGACTTCGAGCGGACGACGCGGTGACCGCGGCGGACGAGGCGTCACCGTACCGGCGCTGGCGGCCCTGCTGCTGGCAGCCGCCGGCCTGGCGGGATGCTCCTCGTCCGACGAGCCCGACGAAGGCGCCGGGCCACCGGGCCAGCGGCCCAGGGCCACGGTGCCGTACTGGGTCAACCCGGACGGCAAGGCCGCCCGCCAGGCCGCCGCGTACCGCAAGAGCGGCAAGCAGGACGACGCCCGGCTGATCAACCGCATCGCGGCACAGCCCGTCGCGGAGTGGATCGGCATCGACGACCCGCAGGGCGAGGCCCGCGGCTTCACCGAGGCGGCCGCGAAGGCGGACCGTGACGCGCTGCTGGTGCTCTACAACATCCCGCACCGCGACTGCGGCAGCTACTCCAAGGGCGGCGCCGCCGACGGCAACGCCTACCGCGCCTGGCTCGACGGGGTGATCAAGGGCATCGGCGACCGGGCGACGACGGTGATCCTGGAGCCGGACGCGCTGCCGCACATCGAGGACAAGTGCACCCCCGAGGAGTTCCACGAGGAGCGGTACGCGCTGCTGACCGAGGCCGTCGGCAAGCTCAAGGCGCTGCCGCACACCAAGGTCTACCTCGACGCGGGCAACCCGCACTGGATCAAGGATCCCGGGCGGATGGTGGAGCCCCTGAAGCGGGCCGGCATCGAGAAGGCCGACGGCTTCGCGCTGAACATCTCCAACTACCAGACCACGGCGGAGAACGAGAAGTACGGCCGGCAGCTCTCCGCGATGGTGGGCGGCAAGCACTTCGTCATCGACACCAGCCGGAACGGCAACGGCCCGGCGCCGGGCGGCGACGACGCGGAGAACTGGTGCAACCCGCCGGGCCGGGCGCTCGGCGAGCCGCCGACCACCAGGACCGACGACGGGCTGGTGGACGCCTACCTCTGGATCAAGCGCCCCGGCGAGTCGGACGGCACGTGCAAGGGCGGCCCGCAGGCGGGCGCCTGGTGGCCGACGTACGCGCTGGCCCTGGCCCGCAACAGCAAGCAGTGAATCAGCGCGCAGGGACGCGATGAGGGGGCGCCCCGCCTGCGGGGCGCCCCCTCCGTCCGTACGCGACGGTCAGCCGCGGTCCTTGACGGCGGGCGTCGTCGTCTTCGCGGCGGGCACCTTCAGCCACACCGCCTTCGACGGCGTGCCGTCCGCGTCGACGGCCATGACCATGTACCAGCCGGGCGGGACCAGGGACGGGTCCTTGGGCAGGGTCGCGGTCACGGTGTCGCCCTTCGTCGTGAAGTCCAGCGCGACGGAGCGCTGTTCGACGTTGGTGACATGGGTGAACGAGCCGGGCCGGATCAGCCGCAGCTTCTTCAGGGACCCGCTGTGCGCCGAGGTGAACGTCGCCGTACCGCCCAGCCGTACGGTCGTCGGGCCCGCGGCCTTGAGGCCGGGGCGCGACCCGTGGAAGAGGTACGGCGGGGTGTAGAGGTCGATCTGCTGCTCGAAGACGCCCGGCCTGGTGTTGTCCTTGTCGGCGAAGAGCGAGTCGGAGCCGAAGGTCATCACCCGGCCGTCGGGGAGCAGCAGCGCGCCGGAGTGGTAGTTCCGGCCGACCAGGGGGTCGGCGACGAGGCGCGAGCTGTTCGCCGCCGGGTCGTACAGCTCGGCCATGAGGACGTTGGAGTCGCTGCGGCCGCGGTAGTCGCCGGAGCCGTTGGTGGTCAGCACCGTGTCGTCCGGCATGATCACGCTGCTCGGGTAGCGGGCCTTCGCGTACAGGTCGGGACCGTTGCGGAAGCGGGGCTTGGGGTCGGTCAGGTCCGCGATCCGGGTCCTGGCCGTGGCGCGCGGGTCCTCGCCGACCCCGCCGCCGCCGAGGACCATGTACCGCTGGTCCTGCGCGGGCGGCAGCAGTACGGACATCGACGTCTCCAGGATGTCCGGGTCGCTCATCCCGGGCACCACCCGGAACGTGTTGCTCTTCAGGTCCCAGATCCCGGGCGTGCGGCCCTTGTTGTCGGGGCCGTAGCCGGCGTTGGAGCCGGTGTAGAAGACCTGGCCCCTGCCGGAGAGGAAGAGCGTCGGGTAGGTGGGGAAGAACCGCTGCTTCGGCAGATAGGTCCACTTCTTGGTCTGCGGGTCGTAGAGCTCGTTCTTGCCGGGGACGACCTGGCCGATCTCGTCGAGCCCTGAGACCGAGAGGACCTTGCCGTCCTCCATGGAGGTCAGCGTCGGATACCAGCGGGCCTCGTTCATCGGGTCGACGCGGACGTACCGCTCGGCGACCGGGTCGAATTCGAAGGAGTCCTTGATGCCCTGGAAGTCCTTCTTGTCGAAGGACAGCTTCTGCGCGATGCCGTAGAAGTTCCGGGCGTCCGCGCCGGTCAGGCCGTGGATGCGGTAGTTGTCCTGGGCGCCGGTGGCGTGCGCGCGGCCCTCCTCGCGGGCCTCGACGTATACCCGGCCCTCGCTGTGCTCGACCCGGACCTTCCCGGTGACCTTGTCCTTGATCTTCTTCGCCCGCGGCACCACGACCGGGTCCTTGGAGACGAAGGTCTTGCCGTTCTCCTTGCCGGTGAAGAGCGTGCCGGCGGGGAAGGTCTTCGGGCCGTCCGGGTCCTCGTTGTAGACGATCATCAGGCCGCCGGCCTTCTTCACATCGCCCTTGAGGGTCTCGTAGCGCTGGGTGCCGCCCGCGACCAGCAGCTTGCCGTCCGGGAGCTGGGTGTGGCCCGAGCAGAAGAGGTCGACGGGCGTGGGGATGTTCTTGAAGGTGTTCTTCGCCGGGTCCCACAGGACCGTGCGGAAGGACTTGGCCTTGAAGTTCGCCGCGTTGTTGCCGGAGCCGGCGACCAGCAGGACCTTGCCGGTGTGCAGCAGGGCCGCGTGGATGGTGTTGATCCGGTACGCGTCGGGGACGTCGACCACGTCCCAGTGGCCGTTCCGTTCCTTGTACTCCGGCTGATTGATCTTGTACGAGTGGTACTGCTCCGAGGCGAAGCCGTACACCGCCGGGCCGTTCATCGCGGCCAGGGCGATCACCACCACCGCACCCATCCCCAACCGGCGGGTGCGGCGGCTCGGTCGGTATCTCATCGGTTGGTTCCCCCCACGGGAATCTGCACGGTCTGCGCGATCCGGTCATCGGTGGCCGCGGGCACGGTGTCCACGGCGGCCGGTGGCTGTGACTGCGGCTGCGACTGTGCGGGCGGCGCGGCCGGGTCCGCCCGGTGGCGCGCGTCCCGGCGCAGGCTCCAGCGCCAGACGCCGATCGGGGTGCAGCAGACCAGCAGGGCCAGTACGGCCCAGACGATCATCGCCGGGTGCGCATGGCCGAAGAAGAAGGAGGCGATCAGGGAGGCGCCGAAGACGAGCAGGAAGAAGAGGTGCACCCGGAAGGTCCCGAAGAGGGTGTCGGGGCTGGAGGAGTCGCCCTTCGGGGTCACCACGAACTTGCTCTTGCGGCGCAGCGCCGCGTCGAAGAGGGAGCGCGCGTAGATCGGCGCGGAGAGCGCGGACATCAGCATGCCGGCCACCCCGCCGGAGCCCTCCGGCTCGTGCGGGGAGACGTTGTGCCGGCGGTTCCACACGTACAGGCCGATCTGGAGCGCCGAGGCGTTGCCGTAGAGCATCATCCACACGGCGGGGTCGATCTGGACGCCGGAGGCGCCGAGCCCGAGGAAGAGCGCGCAACTGAGGGCGGCGAGAATCCAGTTCAGTGCGGACATCGGGTAGAAGATGACCATCATGGAGTAGTTGAAGAGGCGGCCCGGGGACAGCGTGAAGGGCGCCTTCCAGAACTGCTTGAGCAGCGTTTCGTACGTGCCGCGCGACCAGCGCAGCTGCTGGGTGAAGAAGTCCGTCCAGGCGGTCGGGCCCTCACCGACGGCGAGCACGTCGGGGGTGTAGACCGAGCGCCACTTCCTGCCCGTCGCGGGGTTGCGGTGGCGGTGCATCTCGAAGCCGGTGGCCATGTCCTCGGTGATCGAGTCGTACAGCCCGCCGATCTGCTGCAGGGCCGTGATGCGCACCGCGTTGGAGGTGCCGACGAACATGGGGGCGCCGTAGCGGTTGCCGGCCCGCTGGATCAGCGCGTGGAAGAGGAACTGCTGCGACTCGGCGGCCTTGGTGACGAAGGTGTCGTAGTTGCCGTAGACCTGGGGACCGATGACGAAGCCGACGTCGGGGTCGCGGAAGTACCCGAGCATCCGCTCCAGGTAGTTCGGCAGGGGGACGTGGTCGGTGTCGACGGAGGCGAAGAAGTCGTAGTCGTCGCCGTGTGCCTGGAGCCAGGCGTTGTAGTTGCCGTGCTTCGTTCTTGCGCGGTGCGGGCCCTTCGCGCGGTTCCACTCCGGTATGCCGTGCCGGGTGAAGTGGTGCACCCCGAGTCTCGCGCAGACCTCTCTGACCGCGGGGTCGTCGCCCTCGTCCAGCAGCCAGACGTGCAGCAGGCCCCGGTGGCGGACCCGGACCGCGGCCTCCAGGGTCTTCGTGACCATCTCCAGCGGTTCCTTGCCGGGCACGAAGGAGGTGAGGAAGGCGACGCGGGTGCCGCTCTCGGGTATGACCGGTATCGGGTCACGGGCGACGAGGGTGGCGTGGGCGTTGGAGAGGACGTTCATGCAGCGGAAGAACTCGATCAGGCCGATCGAGACGAGCATGACCACGTCGAGGACGGGGAGGAAGGCGAACTGCGGGTAGTCCCGCTCGGTCCAGTGGGCGGGCTGGAGCAGCCAGGCGAGGAGGCCGAGGGAGACCAGCGGTGCCGCGCCGAGCAGCAGGGCGGCGCGTAAGCGGTGCGGTTCGTCGGCGAGGAGGCTGCGGTACCGCACCTTGTACGGCTTGCCGGGCTCGGGCCTGGTCAGCGGTCCGGCGAGCCGGCTGTAGTGCTCGTAGTCGTAGCGCGGCAGCGGTGCGGGCTGCTGCGGGCGCCTGCGGTGCTGGCGCGGCAGGCGTAACCGCGTCGTCGCGGACGGGTCGTACGGTTGTTCCTGCCGGGCGCCGTGAGGCGTCGACGACGTCATGACTCCATCCCCCCGCACGCAGAACTGGCTGCGTGTCCGTCTGTTCCCCGCCCGAGCCGCTGGTCCCCCTGACCGGCTCGGGCTCCGTGGTCTCGGCCGCCCGCGCACTCAGCAGTGCGCCGCCCGCCTTCCGGTTGCCCGGTCGTACCTCGCCATCATGGCAGCGCGCGGAGTTCCCCAACTCCTCGTTCGGCGCAGCCGATGGCCTTCCCCCACATGCTCGTCAAGGCCATCTTCGACCCATCCGCCTCGTCAGGGTCCCTAACCGGCCTTCATGATCGCAAGGGCGGAATGAGGTGCTTACGGAAGGTGTGGGCGTATAGGCGGACTCGGAGTGGTGTGCGGCAGTCCGTGCGCCCCTCCGTCCGGCGCCGCCGCACCCGCCGGACGTACCCCTCAGCGCTCGCCTGAACTGCGCAGTCTGTGGCGGATGTTGTCGAAGTGGTGGCGGACGGCCCGCTCCGCGCGGGGCCCGTCGCCCTCCCGTACCGCCGCCACGATCTCCTCGTGCTGGCGCACCGTGGTCTCCGGGTCCCCGTGCGCCGGGACGAGGTCCGTACGCACCCGGTGGAAGGCGTCCCAGAACGCTTCGAGCACCTCGCTGAGCAGAAGATTGTCCAGGCCGCGATGGAGAGTGGCGTGGAATGCCCGGTCGGTCCCGGCCCGTACGCCGCCGGCCGCCGCCTCCGTCCGCATCCGCGCCACGATCGCGTCCAGCTCGGCCAGGTCCGCCGCCGGCACCCGCCCCGCCAGCCGCGCGATCAGTCCGGTTTCCACCGCCTCCCGCAGCTCCAGCAGCTGGAGCAGGCTGTCCTCGCCGCGGTAGTGCCCGGCCACCGTGCGGAAGGTCAGGCCCTCGATCATCGGGGCCATCGACATCGGCCCGACGTAGGTGCCGAAGCCGTGCCGGATCTCCACGATGCCCATCGCCTGGAGCGCCTTCAGCGCCTCGCGCACGGAGTTCCGGCTGACCCCGAGCAGCTCCATCAGCTCCGGCTCGGTCGGCAGGGGCGCGCCGGACGGCAGCCGCTGGTCGATGATCAGCCTCTTGATGCGCTCCTGGATGTCCCTCGCCATCCCGTGACTCTGCACCCCGGCCCACCCTTTTGACCAGCACTCCCGCGCAAAGCGCCGGTAAGAAACGACCGAGGCCCCCTCGTCGTGACGAGGGGGCCTCGGTCCTACGTGCGCCGCCAGGGACTCGAACCCCGGACCCGCTGATTAAGAGTCAGCTGCTCTAACCAACTGAGCTAGCGGCGCGCGCTGACCTGGAAAACTCTACACGAACTCCAGGGGTGTTCCGGACCGCGTAAACCCGTCGGCGCCCCGCCGAACGTGTGAGGTGTGACACGCCTGCCGGAATCGGGGCAGGACAGCTTTTCCTCCGCGTGTCGCGATCCCCGCCCCGGTGCCCCGGCGCATTTTCGCCTGGTGGTTCGCCGGTTTTGGTACGGGGAAGAGTGTTTCCGCATGCAAGGTCATCAGTTGCCCCGTCAGCATGCGGTATGCGCCGGTAGTTGAGAGGCTGTGCCGGTGTGAGGCCTATGAGAAAGAAGCGGCCGGAAGGGGAACGGGAATGACGGTGCCGGTGTTCGTCGAATTCGAGCCCGCGGACGACTGCCCTTGCGCGGGCTGCGCGCAGGAGCGGCGCCTCCTCGCGCTCGGGCGGCTCAGGGACGGCGGCCACCCCGCCGCGCACGGTGCCCGCCGCGCGCTGGTGCTGGCCGCCGCGGCCGGTACGGTCCTCGCCGGCTCGGCCGGCGACGGGCTGCCCGCCGATGTGCTGCCCGACGCCGGTCAGGCCGGCCGCGCGGCCGCCGACGCCGAGCCGGCCACGACGCCGCAAGGGCAGGTCAGCGGGTTGTACGGCGGGGCGGGCAGCGGGCGGGCCCGGCTCGCGGCGGAGCCCCGCCCCACCACCCGCGCGGCGATCATCGCGCGGGCGAAGACCTGGATCGCGGCGCGGGTGCCCTACAACATGAACGGCTTCTGGTCCGACGGCTACCGCGAGGACTGCTCGGGCTTCGTCTCGATGGCCTGGGGGCTGGGCAGCAGCCAGTGGACAGGATCGCTCGACCGGTACGCCGTGCGGATAACGAAGGACGAGCTCAAGCCCGGCGACATCCTGCTCTACCACAACGCGGCCAACCCCTCGGCCGGCTCCCACGTGACCATCTTCGGCGGCTGGGCGGACGGCTCGCACTCGAAGTACGTCGCGTACGAACTGGCGCCGGAACATGCCCGGAAGCGGGTCACCCCGTACGCCTACTGGAGCAACGCCGGCAAATACGTGCCCTACCGCTACCGGGGCCTGACCGGCGGCGGGCTGCCCGACACCGGCATCCCCGACGCGGTGGCGGACGCCTTCCCGGGGCTGGGGCACTTCGGCCCGGGGTCCGACAACTCCTGGGTGACCCGGCTCGGGAAGCTGCTGGTCGCCCGGGGCGGCAGCGGTTTCTACCGCTCGGGGCCCGGCCCGCGCTGGAGCGCGGCGGACCGCGACGCCACCCGGGCCTTCCAACGCGCCCAGGGCTGGCGCGGCGCGGAGGCCGACGGCCTTCCCGGGCCCGACACCTGGGCGTATCTGATCGGTGGCAAGGGCCGGGACATCGGCGGCCGGGCCGCCGGCGCCAAGAGCGGCGGCTTCCCCGGCGTCCGCCACTTCCGGCCCGGCGCGGTCGGCAAGAACGTCACACAGCTCGGCCGGCAGCTCGTGAAGAAGGGCTACGGCAAGCACTACCTCTCCGGCCCCGGCCCGCGTTGGACGGAGGCGGACCGGCGGAACGTCGAGGCGTTCCAGCGCGCGCAGGGCTGGCGCGGCCGGGACGCCGACGGCTATCCGGGCCCCGAGACCTGGCGGCGACTCTTCCAATGACGGAGCACTTCATGGCAGGCAGAACGGACAGCGGACGGCCGGAGGCCGCGTTCCCGGCGGAGCCGGCGGGCGGCGCGGGACAGACGTACGGGGTGGCACCGCGGATGGTCCCCCTGATGGACCCCGACACGGGGCTGCCCTTCGTGGACGAATTCGGCGTCGCGTCGGACGCCGTACGGCCGGCCCCGGCCGGCGCGCGTACGGCGGACGCGGCCGGTGCCGAGGTCCGGCACCCGGCGCCCGAGGACGCCCGGCCCCCGGTACCCGGCTGGGCGGCCCACGAGGGCGAGCCGATGCCGGACCCGGCGCCCGTCCCGAGGCCCGAACCCGAGCCCACCCCGGAGCCCACACCGGTTCCGGGACCGGAGGACCTGCCGCCCACGGCCGGTATCGAGGCGGCCGAGGAGCTGCTCGACACCGCCGAACGCGCGGTCCTCAGCGACGCCCTCGGCGTGGTCGACGCCGGCAGCCGGGTGGCCTCACCGGCCGCCGTCCCCGCCGACGCGGAGCCCTGGCCCCACGACGGGACGGAGCCCGCCGGTCCCGTGCCCGTACCGGCCGGTGGCCTGCGCGCCCCCGCGGAGGACCCGTACCTCAGCGAGCGGCGCGGGCCCTCGCTCCCCGGTGGCATCGCCCTGGTCGCCGGGCTGGCCGCGGCCGCCTGCTGCGGGGCGCTGCTGTGGTGGCACGGGATGGTGCCCGAGCAGGCGGCACGGCTGCTGCGGCTGCCGGCACGGGGCCACTCCCCGCTGGCGGCCCGGGACGCTGCGCTGCTCGGCCTCGGTGGCGTGGCCGCGCTGTTCGCGCTCGGCGGGCTGACCCGCGGCCGGGTCGGCAGCGCCTGGGTGCTCAGCCGCTTCGGGCGGTACCGCGGCACCGTCCGGCGGACCGGGCTGGTGTGGATCAGCCCCGTGCTGCGCCGCCGCCGGATCGACGTACGGCTGCGCCACTGGCGGAGCGAGCCGATGCCGGCCGTGGACGCGGCCGGTGTGCGGCTGCGGGCCGTGGTGCTGGTGGTGTGGCGGGTCGTGGACGCGGCCCGCGCCCGGTACGAGGTCGACGATCACGTCGCCTACCTGCGCGAACAGGTGGAGGCCGGGACCGCGCGGGTGATCGGCCGGCTGGCCGCCGACGCGCCGCCCGCCGGCCCCGGCGGGCCCTCGCTGCAGAAGGGCGGCGCCCCGAGCGTCTGGGACGCGGAGGCGGTGGGCAACGCGCTGACCGCGCAGCTCGCGGCGGACTGCCGCCCGGTGGGCATCGAGGTGTTCTCCGCGCAGCCCACCCGCATCGAGTACGCGCCGGAGGTGGCGGCCGCCATGCACCGCCGGCAGGTGGCGGCCCTCGACGCCCGGCACCGCGACACCGTGCTGACCTCGGTGGTGGACGCGGTGGACGACACCGTACGGCGGCTCACCAGCCGGGGGCTGGTGGAGCTGGACGACTACGAGCGCAAGGCGCTGGTCAAGGACCTGACCGTGGCGTTCTACACCGCCCGCGGCAGCGCGGCGGCGCAGGAGTGAGGCGCCGTGGTGGCCGCCACGACCCGCACCCTCGAACTGCAGCTGCTGCTCGGTCCGGACACCGTCGTTCCCGTGGCGGGCCGGTTCGGCTACCGCAGTGACCGCCCGTACGAGGTCAGGGTCGCCTTCGTCAGCCAGGGCCGTACGGTCACGACCTGGGTGTTCTCACGGGAGCTGCTGCTCGCCGGGCTGCGCGGCCCGGCGGGGGAGGGGAACGTGCGGATACGGCCCTTCCGGGACTCGGTCGGGCTCCGCCGGGTCCACATCGAGCTGCGGGCCGACGGCGGCGCCTGCGCGCTGACGGCCGAGGCCACCGACCTGGCGGCCTGGGTGCGGGCGACCGCCGAGGTGGTGCCGCCCGGACAGGAGAGCCGGTACCTGGATCTGGACGCTCACCTGGCGCGGCTGTTCGCCGAACGGAACTGACACCTCCGGCTGAACGGGGGACGGAGGGCGGGTGACGAGCCGTGGAAATTGGTCTGGACAACTGCAACGGCCCTCATTACGCTGCGGCTTGGTCTAGACCGCAATGCAGCTCGGCGAACCCGCCCCCACGTTCAGGAGCGAAGCATGCGCAAGAAGATCAGTGTTGCCGTGGTCACCCTCGGCATAGCCGGCGCCTCCCTGGTCGCCACCGGCAGCGCCTCCAGCCACGGGTACGGCACCCAGCCCGCGAGCCGGCAGTCGCTGTGCGCCGCCGGCACCGTCAAGAACTGCGGCGCCATCCAGTACGAGCCGCAGAGCGTCGAGGGCCCCAAGGGCTTCCCGGCGGCCGGCCCCGCCGACGGCAAGATCTGTGCCGGCGGCAACTCCGGTTTCGCGGAACTCGACGACCCGCGCGGCGGCCAGTGGCCCGCCACGAACCTCAAGGCGGGCCAGGGCTTCAACTTCACCTGGAAGATGACCGCCCGGCACGCCACGACGGACTTCCGGTACTACATCACCAAGCAGGGCTGGGATCCGAGCAAGCCGCTCACTCGTGCGTCCCTGGAGTCGCAGCCCTTCATGAACGTGCCGCTCGGCGGCAAGCAGCCGCCGGAGGTCTGGAGCCAGCAGGGCACCGTGCCCACCGGCCACACCGGCCGGCACATCATCCTCGGCGTCTGGAACATCGCCGACACCGGCAACGCCTTCTACTCCTGCGCCGACGTCAACCTGTCGTAACGGCCGGAACCCGGTCACCGCTTACGGCGTGACCGCACACGACGAAGGCCCTCACCGGAGTGAGGGCCTTCGCCTTGTCTGTGCGCCGTCAGGGACTCGAACCCCGGACCCGCTGATTAAGAGTCAGCTGCTCTAACCAACTGAGCTAACGGCGCCTGCTGACGACGTAAATACTACCTGCTCCCGAGGGGTGCTCCTGACCATGTGGCCCCGGCCACACCCGGCGGCTCAGATCGCCAGCGACAGCAGGACCGGGGCCGCCCTGCGGTTCAGGGTGTCGGCGGCCTTGCGCAGCCGGTGGGCGTGCTCCAGCGGCATCGACAGCGCGAGGCAGCCCACCGTGGCGCCGGCCGTGATCGGGACGGCCGCGCAGACCGTGCCGACGGCGTACTCCTGGAGGTCCAGGACGGGGACGGAGGCCGGCTGGCTGTCGAGCTTGTGGAAGAGCACCTTCTCGTTGGTGATCGTCCGGGAGGTGAGCCGGGCGGTCTTGTGCCGGGAGAGGTGGTCCCGCCGGCCGTCGTGGTCGAGCTGGGCGAGCAGGCACTTGCCCATCGCGCTCGCGTGCGCCGTGCGGTGGAACTCGGCCCACTCGTTGACCTTGGGGGCCTGCGGGCCGTCGGCGTAGTGCAGGATGCGCACCTCACCGTCGATGTAGCGGCTGATGTAGACCGCGGCGCCGACGGAGTCGCGCAGCTCGTCCAGCGAGCTCTGGAGCTTGTCGTTGAGCGCCTGGGCCCGGCCGACGCCGCCGCCCAGCAGGGTCAGCGACTCGCCGACCACGTACGCGCCGTCGGACAGCTGCTTGACGTAGCCCTCGCGGCGCAGCATCGCCAGCATGTGGGTGAGGTGGGCGGCGGGCAGCCCGGTCTCGCGCGCGATCTGGGTGTCGGTCGTGCCGGTGGCATGCCGGGAAACCGTTTCGAGAACGCGGAGTGCGTAGCGCACCGAGTGATAAGGCGCGGTGGGCTCGTACGTCGGCGCCACGGTGTCCCCCTAGCAGGTTGTGACCGTTTGCATCATCACCGTCGCCGCCCGTCACGGACAGCATGCGTCGCGCGGCCTTACCGGGTGGCGGGGCTCGTACCACGATAGCGGCCAACCTGGCGGACAGGAGGGGGTCTTGAGTGAAAATCGGCGTTCGGCACGCTTCTGTTCAGCGATTCACCACCATGGCATATGCCCTGGTCATAGCCTCAACGGAAAAACAGCGGCCCGCCGCCCCCTGCCGGGGCGGCGGGCCGCTGTCCTCCGTGCGTGTGGCGCCGTGCTTCAGAGCGCCGTGCTTCAGAGCGCCGTGCTTCAGAGCACCGCGCTGAGGAACTCCCGAGTGCGCTCGTGCTCGGGCTCCGTGAAGATCTTCTCCGGCGGGCCGGACTCGATGACCCGGCCGGAGTCGAACATCAGGACGTCGTCCGAGATGTCCCGGGCGAAGTTCATCTCGTGCGTGACGCACAGCATCGTGATGTCCGTGGTGTGCGCGATGTCCCGCAGCACGTCCAGGACGCCGGCCACCAGCTCGGGGTCGAGCGCCGAGGTGACCTCGTCCAGGAGCAGCACCTGCGGCCGCATGGCCAGGGCGCGCGCGATGGCGACCCGCTGCTGCTGGCCGCCGGAGAGCTGGGTGGGGTACTTGTCGACGTGCTCGGTCAGGCCCACCAGGTCCAGCAGCTCGTGAGCGCGCTCCTCGGCCGCCTCCTTGGGCATCCCCAGCACGTGCACCGGCGCCTCGGTGACGTTCCGCAGCACCTTCATGTTGGGGAAGAGGTTGAACTGCTGGAAGACCATGCCGATGTTCTTGCGCACCTCGCGGGTGTGCCGCTCGCCGGCCGGTACGAGCTTCTCGCCCTTCTTCTCGTGGGTGAGGTACTCCCCGCCCACCTTGATCGTGCCCTCGTCGGGCTTCAGCAGCGTCATCAGCAGCCGCAGGATCGTGGTCTTGCCGGACCCGGACGGGCCGATCAGGGTGACGTGCTTGCCCGAGGAGACCGTGAAGTCCAGCGAGTCCAGGACCGTGTTGGTCCCGAAGCGCTTGGTGACGCGGTCGAAACGGATCAGCTCGCTGCCGTCCACCGCCGGGTTGGCCGTTGTTTTCGAGAGGTTGCTGTCAGCGGACAAGACGACGCTCCAGGGCTCGCAGGAGAAGGGAAGCCGGGTAGGCGATGACGATGAAGGCGATGCCGACGATCGTGTAGGGCTCGATCGTGTGGAACGTCTGCGAGGAGAACTGACGGGCCTCGCCGAGCATCTCCAGTACGCCGATCACGAAGATCATCGGCGTGTCCTTGAGCATCGCGACGACGTAGTTGCCCAGCGCCGGCACGACACGGCGGATCGCCTGCGGCAGGATCACCGCGCCCCAGGTCCGCGTGCGCGGCAGGCTGAGCGCGGTCGCCGCCTCCCACTGGCCCACCGGGACGCCGTCGATGCCGGCGCGGTAGACCTCGGCGGTGTACGTCGAGTAGTGCAGGCCGAGGCCGATCACACCGGTGGTCAGGGCCGAGAGCGTGATCCCCCACTCGGGGAGCACGTAGAAGAGGAAGAAGAGCTGGACGAGGAGGGGGGTGTTGCGGATGAACTCGGTGACCCCCACCACCGGCCAGCGGACCACGGCGTGCTCGGAGCGCTGCGCCATGGCCCAGACCAGGCCGAGGGCGAAGGCGATCAGCGAGCCGAGGGCCAGGGCCTCCAGGGTGACCAGCAGGCCGTGCCAGAACATCGGCATGAAGTCGCCGACGGCATTCCAGTCCCACTTCACTGGCCCGCACCTCCCGCGGGGGCCGCGCCGGAGCGCGCGATGTCACCGACCTGGTCGGGGCTGAGCCTGCTGCGCAGGCCCGACCGCTTCTCCGGTGCCTTGCCGATGCCCGCCTTGGCGTGCCGCTCCACGACCCGCATCCCGCGCGTCAGGATGAACGCGAGGACGAAGTACATGACGAGGATGATCGTGTAGACGGGGGCGCTCTGGCCGGTGGCGTTGCGGACCAGCGAGGCGCCGAACGCGATGTCGGCCACGCCCATGATCGAGACCAGCGCGGTGCCCTTGAGGAGCTCGATCAGCAGGTTGTTGAAGGGTGGCACCATCTCCGGCCAGGCCTGCGGAAGGATGATCTTCCGCAGCTGCTGGGCCGGGCTGAAGCTGAGGGCGATGCCCGCCTCGCGCTGGGCGGGGGCCACCGCGTTGAGGGCGCCGCGTACGACTTCCGAACCGTACGCGCCGTAGCTGAGCCCCAGGGCCAGTACGGCGGCCCACATGGGGACCAGCTGCCAGCCGAAGCCGATCGGCAGGACGAAGAAGATCCAGAACATCAGGATCAGCGCCGAGGTGCCGCGGAAGATCTCGAAGTAGGCGCCGGAGAGGAAGCGTACGATCCACATCCGGTGGGTACGCGCAAGGCCGATGACGAATGCGACCACGGCGGCGAGTGCGGCGCTGAAGACCGTCAGCTGGACGGTGATCCAGACGCCTTTGAGGAGGAGTTCCCACAAACCCCAGCTGATTTCGCTCACGGCTTGCACCTCTCCTTGGCGGTGATGGTCGTCATCTGCTCCTTCGTGAAGCCGAAGGGCCGCATGACGTCGAGGAGTTCGCCGGTCTTCTTCATCTTGTGCAGCTCGCGGTTGAAGGCGTCCCGCAGATTGGTCTCCGGGCTGCGGAAGGCGAAGGCGCCGACGTCGACCATCGGCTTTCCGTCCACGTACGGAGTGACCTCCTGGGTGGCCTCCGCCTTCGTCGTCTCGGTCTCCTTCACGACGTTGCGCACGGTGACCGCGGTGCCGACGAACACGTCGACCCGGCCCTGCTCCACCGCGAGCAGGCCGGCCAGCTGGTCGGGCAGGGTCGTGATGCGCTTGACCCCGGCCTCCTTGGCGTAGTCGATCTCGGCGAAGCCGACGCCCGTCGCCATATGGGCGCCGGTCCTGGCTATGTCCTTGTAGGTGCGCAGGTTCTTCGGATTTCCCTTCGGCACGATGAAGGCGTCGAGCATCTGGTATTCGGGGTCCGCGAAGATGACCTGTTCGCAGCGGTCCGCATTGATGTACATACCGGCCGCCACGACATCGAACTGGAGGGAATTCAGACCGGTGATGAGCGAGCCGAATTCCGTGGCGAACGGTTCGACCTTCGCCACGCCCAGCCGTTTGAAAATGCGCTCGGCGATGACCGGCGCCGAGCCGGTCATCTTCCCGTCCTTTCCGATGTAGCCGTAGGGCTGCTCGCCCGCCAGTCCCAGCCGTACGGTGCCCTTGGCACGCAGCTGTTCCAGCAGATGTCCGCCGTCGCCGGTATCGGCCGTCGACACCCGGCTGCAGGCGCTCGTCGCGCCCATCGCGCCCGCCGCGCCGAGCGCCGCTACCCCCGCGAGCAGCGTGCGGCGGCGGAGGCCGCTTCCCGAACTTCGCCTGGATTGTTTGGTGTTCCCCATTGATGGAGCCATGGGCGCGCGACTACCCGACGGCGGGGAACCTATGCCGATCGTTTCCGGCCCTTGATGCTTCCGGTACCGAAGGGGTTGTACACGGAGTTGCGGGGGAAAGTCCGGGTAACCACCGCTGTGTGCGGGGCGGTTGGGGCGGATGGGGAATGACTTGCCCCGAGTCCCCGGGGAAGTGTCCATCGACGCCCTACGCTCGTCATGCCGGGTGATACATCACCAATGACCGGCAAGAACCGGTAAGCCCGACAAGCACGGTAATCAACAAAGAGGGGTCATCATGGCCGACCGATTCATCGAGGTCTCCCTGGACAAGCGCGGCGTGCGCTGCACGGCGAAGCTGCTCGACGACCGCGCCCCCGTCACCTGTGCCGCCGTCTGGGACGCGCTCCCGCTCGGCGGCGACGTCTACCACGCCAAGTACGCGCGCAACGAGATCTACGCCCTGGTGCCGCCCTTCGCCCCCGAGGAGCCGCCTCTGGAGAACCCCACGATCACCCCGATCCCCGGCGACCTCTGCTACTTCACCTTCACCGACACCCAGCTGGCCACCTCCTCGTACGGCTACGAGGCGGCGGCCGAGGGGCAGGGCGGCAAGGCGGCGCACGCCGAGCGCGCCACCGTCATCGACCTCGCGCTCTTCTACGAGCGCAACAACCTGCTGATCAACGGTGACGCGGGCTGGGTGCCCGGCATCGTCTGGGGGTCCGTCGTGGACGGCCTGGACCGGATGGCCGAAGCCTGCCAGGACCTCTGGCGGGCCGGCGCGATCGGCGAGACCCTCAGCTTCCGCCGGGCGTGAGCCGCCCCTGACCGCCGGTCGCGGCCGGGGTCAGCCCGCCAGTTCCGGGGCCGGGATGTCCGCCACTCCGGCCCCGTAGAGGGCGTGCGCGGCGCGCAGCACCAGCGCGTCCGCGTGCCGCGCCCCGACCAGCTGGAGGCCGATCGGCAGCCCGTCCCCGTCCACGCCGCAGGGCAGCGACGCGGCGGGCTGCTGCGTCATGTTGAACGGGTACGTGAACGGCGTCCAGCCCGTCCAGTGCTCGTGCCCGGACCCCTTGGGCACCTCCACGCCCGCCTCGAACGCCGTGATCGGCTCGGTCGGCGTGACCAGCAGGTCGTATGTCTCGTGGAACCGGCCCAGCTGCCGGCCGAGGGCCATCCGTACGTCCACCGCCGCGAGGTAGTCCAGCGCGCTGTAGCGCGCACCCTGCTCGCAGACCACGCGCAGCGCCGGGTCCAGCAGCTCGCGCGCCTCCTCCCCGAGCGGCTGCACGACCCGCGCCGCGCCGCTGAACCAGAGGGTGTGGAACGCCTCCACCGGGTCCTCGATCCGCGGGTCCACCTCCTCGACGTGCGCGCCCAGCTCGGCCAGCTTCTCCACGGCCCGCCGGACCGCCGCCGCCACCTCGGGCCGTACGGTCACGTCCCAGCCCAGGGTGGGGCTGTACGCCACCCGCAGCCCGGCCACCGGGCCCGACAGCTGTTCCAGGAAGGAGCCGGGCATCGGGGCCAGTTGCGACCAGTCCCGCGCGTCCGGGCCGGAGATCGCGTCCATCATCAGCGCGGCATCGGCCGCGTCCTTCGTCATCGGGCCCGCGTGGGCCAGCGTCCCGAACGGGCTCGACGGGTACATCGGCACCCGCCCGTACGTCGGCTTCATCGCGAAGCACCCGCAGAAGGAGGCGGGGATCCGGACCGAGCCGCCGCCGTCCGTGCCCAGGCTCAGCGGCCCGGCGCCCAGTGCCACCGCCGCGGCGCTGCCCCCGCTGGAGCCGCCCGCGGTCCGGGACGGGTCGTACGGATTGCCGGTCACGCCCTGCAGCGGGCTGTCGGTGACGCCCTTCCAGGCGAACTCCGGGGTGGTCGTCTTCCCGATGAAGACGGCGCCCTGTTCCCGCAGCCGGGCGACCGAGGGCGCGTCCTCGTCCCACGCCTGGTTGGCCCGGACGGTCCGCGAGCCGCGCAGGGTCGGCCCGCCGCGCATCAGGAAGATGTCCTTCACGGTGACCGGGACGCCGTCCAGCGGCCCGGCCGTGGTGCCGGTCCGCCAGCGTTCCGCGGACTCCTTCGCGGCGGACAGCGCCTCGTCGGCCTCCAGCCGGGTGAAGGCGTTGACGTGCGGCTGCACCCGCTCCGCCCGTTCCAGCGCGGCACGGGCCGCCTCGACCGGGGAGAACTCGCCGGCCGCGTAACCGGCCGTGAGCCGCAGTGCTGTGAGATCCGCCAGTTGGGTCATCGAGCCCTCCATCGGGGGAGTGGAGTGTGCGGAATTTCCGGGCCCCGGCGACCGGCCGGGGCCCGGCGGCATGGCGGGCGGCCGTATACGGCGGCTACTGCACCGGCACGTACCCCAGCCGCTTGTCGACCACGTTCAGCAGCGGCTCACCGGCCGCCCATCGGTCGTAGTTGTCCATGAACTGCTCGGCGAGCGCGTCCCGCCAGCCGAGGGTGTCGCCGCACATGTGCGGCGAGATGATCAGGTGCGGGACGTCCCACAGCAGACTGTCCGACGGCAGCGGCTCCTGCTGGAAGACGTCGAGCGCGGCGGCCGCGATCCGCCGGCCCCGTAGCGCCTCGACGAGGTCCGGCTCGACCACCATCGGGCCGCGTCCGACGTTGATGAACCGGGCCGACTCCTTCATCCGGCCGAACGCCGCCCGGTCGAAAAGTCCGTGCGTCTCGTCGGTCAGCGGCGCGGCGCACACCACCCAGTCGGCGGCCGGCAGCAGCCCGTCCAGCGCATTGCTCGCGTGCACGGTCCCGAACTGCGGATCGCCCGTCCGCTCGCGCCGGCCGACCAGGTCGACCTTTACGCCGAGGCCTTTCAGCGTCTGCCCGATGGCCCGCCCGATCGGCCCGGAGCCGACCACCACGGCCCGGGAACCGGCCACCCGAAGAGTTTCCCGGTGCTGCCAGCGCCGCTGCCGCTGGAGTTCCCAGCTGCCATAAAAATCCTTGGCCATGGCAATCACGAGACCGGCGACGTACTCCGCGATGGGCTGCTCGAAAACGCCCCGTGCATTGGTCACAACGGTCTCGTCCTCGATGAGGCCGGGACAGAGCAGCCGGTCCACGCCGGCGCTCGCGGTGTGCACCCAGCCGGGCCGCGGGCCGCCGGCGGACCATGCGTCGCGGATCGCGTCGGAGGTGAAATCCCAGGCCAAGAGCACATCGGCGGTAGGAAGTCGGTCGGCCAGGGTCTTCTCGTCCGCGAAGATCACCTCGGCCCTTCCGGACAGTCTGCCGAGCTTCGGGAGCGGGTCGGATCCGAGGACGAGGACGGTGTTTTCGGTCATGAGCCAGAAACCGTTCTGAAACGAGTGCCCCTTTAACTGAAAGGGGCGCCGACAGATGCCTGAGATGCGAGGATTGACCACGCTAGGAAGCCGTATCTACCGTGTCAACAACGGCTCTGTCCCGACGTCCCGGCTTGTGCCGGTTGTTTCAAAATCCCTGGCCAATGGCCTAGCCCTTTTCGTTCTTCTAGGGGCCATTCATGGACGTCTCTTTTCTGGGCGGCCCACAGCCGCAGTGCGGCGTGGGCGTCGTTGCACCCTTCGACTTCGCACTCGACCGCGAGCTGTGGCGCTGGGTCCCCGACGACGTGTCCCTCCACCTCACCCGCACCCCCTTCGTACCGGTCGAGGTCTCCCTCGACCTCGCCCGGCTCGTCAGTGAGCACGAGACGCTCCGGGAGGCGGTACAGGCGCTGTCCGCGGTCGCCCCGCGGGTGGTCTCCTACGCCTGCACCTCGGGCAGTTTCGTCGGCGGCGTGGCGGGCGAGCGCGCCATGTGCTCCGCCATGCGGCAAGCCGGCGAAGTGCCCTCGGTGACCACCTCGGGGGCGCTGCTGGACGCGCTGTGCGAGATCGGCGCGCGGCGGATCGCGCTGGTCACGCCGTACACCAAATCCGTCACCGACTCCCTGGAGGACTATCTGGCGGAAGGCGGCATCACGGTCACCGGCCGCGCCTACCTCGGCCTGACCCGGCACATCTGGAAGGTGCCGTACCGGGACGTGGTCGACATGGCACGGCAGGCGGTGGTGGGCGCGGCCGACGCGCTCTTCATCAGCTGCACCAACCTCCCGACCTACGACGTGATCCCGCAGCTGGAGGCCGAGCTGCGGATGCCCGTCCTGTCGGCCAACCAGGTCACGATGTGGGGCGCGCTGCGCGCGATCGGCATCCACGCGGTAGGCCCCTATCAGGCGCTGCTCGACCCCGTCGCGAGACGCGGTCCCGCGGCGATGTCCGGATCACCGGAGATCCCGCAGCGGCACCACCCGGAGCCGGAGGCGGCCTTCGCCGGCCCGCCGGCGGCACCGGAGGCCGAGCAGGCCGAGGGGCTCGACGCCCCGCCCTTTCCGGACGACCCGTACGAGGCCTGACCGCCCGTACGGTCCCGAACAGCACATCGGCGTATTCCGTCAGCACACCCGCACCCGCACGACGCATGGGAGTTCTGCATGGCAACGGTCGGCTTCCTCTACCCCGGCTACTCCGCCGAGGACGACTATCCCCGGATCGAGTCCCTCCTGGGCGGCGGTGTCCGGCTGCCGCTGGTCCACACCGACATCGGTGAGGACGCGCACCGGGTGGACGCCCTGCTCGAAATGGGCTCGGCGGCACGGCTGGCAGCCGGGGTCGCCGACCTGAAGGAGCAGGGCGCGGAGGCCGTCGTGTGGGCCTGCACCAGCGCCAGCTTCGTCTTCGGCTGGGAGGGCGCGCAGGACCAGGTGCGGGAGCTGTCGGCCGTCGCCGGGCTGCCGGCGTCCAGTACGTCCTTCGCCTTCGCGCGGGCCGTACAGGCGCTGGGGGCCGAGCGCGTGGCCATCGCGGCGACCTATCCGGAGGACGTGGCCGAGCACTTCCACGCCTTCCTGAAGTCGGCGGGCACGGAGGTCGTCCAGACCCGCGGCAGCGGCATCATCACCGCCGCCGAAGTGGGCACCTGGGGCCTGGAGGAGGTGCTGCACCTCGCGCGTACGGGGGACCACCCGGACGCCGAGGTGGTCCTGCTGCCCGACACCGCGCTGCACACCGCGGCGTACCTCCCGGCCGTGGAGGAGGCGCTGCGCAAGCCGGTGCTGACCGCCAACCAGGTCACCGTGTGGGAGGGGCTGCGGCTGCTGGACCGGGAGATCGTCCGGCCGGAGCTGGGCACCCTCTTCGCGGGACCCCGGCGGGAGGAGTGACCGGAGCCGCGCGAACCGGCCGCCGGGAATAAACGGAGTTCTACTCCGGTTGGCCGCGGGGAAGACCCGCGACCTAGGAGGACCCGCACCGTGAGCGGCCACCACGACGAAAGCCGGGGCCCGGCCCCTGAACCCGCCCGGGCCTCCGGCACGCCCGGCACCGACGAGGAGATCCGGGGCACGGCCCAGGGCACCGCGCCCGTACCGCTGTCCGTCCTGGACCTGCTGACCGTCGGCGCCGGGAACACCGCCACCGACACGCTGCGCACCGCCGGGGAGATCGCGCGGACCGCGGAGCGCCGCGGCTACCACCGCTACTGGGTGGCCGAGCACCACTCCATGCCCGGCGTCGCCTCCTCCTCGCCGGCCGTCATCCTGGCCCACCTCGCCGCGCAGACCGAGTCCATCCGGCTCGGCTCCGGCGGCGTGATGCTGCCCAACCACGCCCCGCTGGTGATCGCCGAGCAGTTCGGCACCCTCGAAGCGATGGCTCCGGGCCGCGTCGACCTCGGCCTCGGCCGCGCGCCCGGCACCGACGGCGCCACCGCCGCCGCGCTGCGCCGCACGGACCGGCTCAACGAAGGCGCGGACGATTTCCCGCAGCAACTCGCCGAGCTGATCCGCTTCCTGGACGACGACTTCCCCGACGGGCATCCGTACTCCCGCATCCACGCCGTGCCGGGCCCGGTGCAGGCGACCTCGCCCGGCGGTGTGCAGTCCGCGCACCGCCCGCCGGTCTGGCTGCTCGGCTCCTCCGGCTTCAGCGCCCGGCTGGCCGCCCAGCTCGGCCTGCCGTTCGCCTTCGCGCACCACTTCTCCGCGCAGAACACCATTCCCGCGCTGGACCTGTACCGCGAGCACTTCCGCCCCTCGGCCGTGCTGGACGAGCCGTACGCGCTGATCGGTGTCGGCGCGCTGGCGAGCGACACCGAGGCCGAGGCCCGCCGCCAGGTGCTGGCCGGCGCGCTCTCCATGATCCGGCTGCGCACCGGCCGTCCAGGGCTGGTGCCCACGCCGGAGGAGGCGGAGAACCACCCGTACAGCATGGTCGAGGAGGACTTCGTCGACAGCTGGCTCGGCAACGTCGTGTACGGCACGCCCGACGCCGTCCGCCAGGGCCTGGACGACCTCGCCAAGCGCACCGGCGCGAACGAGCTGATGATCACCGCCAACGCCCACGGCGGCGCGGCCCGCCTCCGCTCCTACGAGCTGATCGCGGACGCGTACGGGCTGCCGGGCGGCAACTGACGGGGGACGGGGCTGCCGGGACGGTGACGGGTCCCGTCAGCCCCGCTTCCCCTCTTCACCGTTCGCAGGCGGCTCCTCCCCGGCCATCGGCGGGCCGGCGAGCAGCACCGGGACCCGGTCGGCGGGCAGCGGGCGGGAGTACAGCCAGCCCTGGCCGGTGTCGCAGCCGATGCGGCGCAGCCGTTCGGCCTGCTCGGCGTTCTCCACGCACTCCGCCGTGACCGTCAGGCCCAGCCGGTGTGCCAGCGCCACCAGCGCCTCGACGATGGTCTCGTCGGCCGGGTTCGGATGCTCGGGGGAGCGGAAGCCGCGCACGAAGGAGCCGTCCAGCTTCAGTACGGAGACCGGCAGCCGGCTGAGGTAGGCCAGGTTGGAGTAGCCGGTGCCGAAGTCGTCGATGGCGATGCGGATGCCCATGTCGCTGAGGGCCTGCAAAGCCTGGAGCGGCCGGCCGGCCGAGCCCATCACCGCCGACTCGGTCAGCTCCAGCTGGAGCAGCTCGGGTGCCAGGCCGGTCCCGTCCAGGATCCCGGCCACGTCCGCGACCAGGTCGGAGTCCCAGACCTGCCGGACCGCCACGTTGACGCTCACGAAGAGCGGCGGCTCGTCGGGGCGCTCCAGCTGCCATGCGCGCGCCTGGTGGCAGGCGCGCTCCAGGACCCAGCGGCCCAGCTCGACGATGGCGCCGTTCTCCTCCGCCAATCCGATGAACCGATTCGGCGGAAGCGTTCCGAACTGCGGGTGCCGCCAGCGCACCAGCGCCTCCACACCCTCGGCCCGGCCGTCGCCGAGCCCGACCAGCGGCTGGTACTCCAGCGTGAACTCGCCGCGGTCCACGGCCGGGCGCAGCGTGCTGGAGAGCGCCTGCCGGGTCATCCGGTGCGCGTTGCGCTCCGGGTCGAAGAGCGTCCAGCGGGCCTTGCCGTCCGCCTTGGCCCAGTACAGCGTGGTGTCCGCGGCCTGCATCAGGCCGGTCGCGGTCGTGCCGGCCGCGGCCCGCTCCACCACGCCGATGCTCGCCGAGACCGAGAGCCGCTGACCCGCCAGGTCGAACGGGCGCTGCAACGCGTCCAGCACGGACTGCGCCAGGTCGGCCAGCTGTTCGGTACCGGTGGAGTCCTCGACCAGCAGCGCGAATTCGTCGCCGCCCAGCCGGGCCACCAGCGGGCCGCGCCCGCCGCGGCCCGCCGGGCGCTCGCCGCAGCGGGCCAGCCGCTCCGCCACGGCGCCCAGCAGCCGGTCGCCGACGCGGTGCCCGAGCGTGTCGTTGACCGCCTTGAAGCCGTCCAGGTCGAGGTAGCAGAGGCCGATCCGGCCGGTGCCGCCCCGGTCGTACGTCGCCGTCTCCAGCGCCGCGGCCAGCCGCTCGAAGAAGAGGGCGCGGTTGGGCAGCCGGGTCACCGGGTCGTGCATCTGGAGGTGGCGCAGCCGGGCCTGGAGGTCGTGCCGGTCGCTGACGTCCGTGACGGACAGCAGGACGTCGTCGCCGCCGGGCAGCGGCTCGACGCTCACCTCGGCCCACACCGAGTGGCCCGCGGGGTGCTTCAGCCGGCGGGTGCAGCGCAGCCGGTCGCTCCGGCCCGCCAGGACGTCCCGGTACGCGGCCCAGATGTGCGGGTCGCCGCCGAGGTCGGTGAGGTCGGCGGCGGAGGCGTCGGCCAGCGCGCGCGGGTCCTTGCCCAGCAGCTCGCCGAAGGCGGGGTTGGCGGCGGTGACCAGTCCGTCCCGGCCGAGGACGGCCATCGGCAGCCGGGCGGCCTCGAAGGCGGCGCGGTAGCCGCCGGGGGAGGCGGGGAGGGGCGCGGGGGCGCCGGCGGGCGCGCCGTCCGGGGCGGCGGAGTGCTCGCCGCCCGCCCGGGCTCCTCCCGCGCTTCCGTTGGCCGAACCGTCACTCTGGGTGACTGTAGGCAGTGTGGCTCCGGAGGCGCGGCTCGTGCCGTCGGAGTGTCCGCTCACTGCTCGCTCCCGCTGGCGCTGGTCCGGTCGGTCGATCTCGGGGAAGGGGAATCCGCGGTGTAAGTGTGGCGATCATAGAGGTTTCCCGGACGGGCTAGCCAGCAACACAACCGTGAGGATCGGCATCGATGGCAGATGTTTGATGGATTCTGTGCGCGTCTGTTCGCTGTCTTGCTCTGACCGATCGATTGTGACGTTGGGTGATGACGCAGCGGGATGCTGCTGTCACTCAACTGGCTCCATGGAACAGGACGAAACCCCACGAACCCCCACAGGGTGGATGGGATGTTCCGACTGCGTTCCGGGAGGTCGATGTGCAGCACTCCCAGACACCCGACGGGGTGGACCACGGACCGCTGCGGCGGTTCGCGGCCATCGCCACGTCGTTGATCGCGCTCATCGCCACCTCCATCGTCGCCGCTCCGGCCACCGCCTCCGAGGCCACGCTGTCCTGCGCCCTGCCGCGCACCGGCGTCCACCACTCCGAGGGCCTGAACTCCTGGAACGGCACCTACGCGCGCCCGCTGCGGACGCTCGACGCCGTCATGATCTTCCTGTCCTTCCCCGACGCGCGACCGCGCACGGCGCCCCGCCGGCTCGCCACCGACTACTTCCCCGCCACCAACCAGTTCTTCAGGACGGCCTCGTACGGAAAGTTCCGGCTCCGCCCGCACGTCCAGCGGGGCTGGGTGAAGATGCCGCGGACGTCCGCCGCGTACGGGATACAGCGCGACTGGGACGCAGCGGGGCGCACCGCGTACCTCGACGACGCGGTGGCGGCGGCCGACGCGCAGGTGGACTTCGGCCGGTACGACGTCGTCTACCTCGTCGCCGACCCCGAGGCGCCCGGCGTCGACCCCGACGCGACCAAGGTCGTCAACCTCGACCGGCCGCTGACGGCGGACGGCGCCCCGCTGCACCGTTTCGTCACCGTCTTCGAGAGCAACCCGCCGGACCGCAACGTCCTCGCCCACGAGACCGGCCACGTCTTCGACCTGCCGGACCTCTACCACCGGCCGGCCGACGGCATGGGCGACTGGGACACCTACGTAGGGGACTGGGACCTCATGGGCAGCCAGTTCGGCATGGCTCCCGAGCCCTTCGCCTGGCACAAGTGGAAGCTCGGCTGGCTCGGCGACCGCCAGGTCGACTGCATCCCGGCGACCGGCAGCACGGTACGCACCCTGCGTCCGCTGGCCGCGCCGATGACCAAGGGCGGTGCCCAGCGGCCGCGGCTGCTGGTGGCACGTACCGGGGAGAGCGGCGCGATCGCCGTGGAGGCACGGGTCGCGGCCGGCAACGACCGGGGCCTGTGCCGCGAGGGCGTGCTCGTCTACCGCATCGACGGCGCGACGTCGTCGGGCGATGGGCCCGTACGGGTGCTCGACGGCCACCCGGGCACCTCGGCCTGCTGGGGCGCCTCGGTCCACCCGCCGCTCGCGGACGCGCCGCTGGGCGTCGGCGAGAGCATGAACGCGGGGGACGGCGTACGGGTGGCGGTGACGGGCCGCACGGCGGCGGGCGACTGGTCGGTCCGGGTCACGCGGGAGTGAGAGCCGGGACCGGTGGGCGAGCCGGTCACCGCATACGACGAAGGCCCTCACCGGAGTGAGGGCCTTCGTCTTGTCTGTGCGCCGTCAGGGACTCGAACCCCGGACCCGCTGATTAAGAGTCAGCTGCTCTAACCAACTGAGCTAACGGCGCCTGCTGACGTGGAAAACATTAGCACCCTGATCGGGGAGGGCAAAAATCGATTCGCCGGCGGTGGCCGTTCAGGCCCGGGCGGGCGCGCGGGGCGGGACCGGGCGCACGGCGTCCGGGGCGGCCGGGCGCGCGGTGGGGGCCGAGCGCGCAGCGCGTACGCACGCCCACAGCAGCACGTCCGGGCCGGGCAGCCAGGGCTTCCGCACGTCGGGGGCGACCAGCCAGCGGGAGGGCGGCGGCGGTGCGCCCGGCGCGGCGGGACGGGGGTGCAGCGGCGGGATGCTCACCGCGTCGCCCGCGCCGTGGCACAGCAGCGGCGGCACCGACCGCGCCCACTCCTCCCAGGCGAGCAGGGACGGCAGCCGCTGGGCGGTGCCGCGCGCGGCGAACAGCAGCAGCCGGTCGCGGTGCATCGCCACCGGCCCGGAGCCGGGGCCCGCCGCCCATAAACAGTCCGCCATCCGGCGGCCGAAGAGGGCGGGGGCGCTGATCACGTCGAAGACGGTGCCGCAGGGCAGCACGCTGGGCGCCGAGGGGTGGGTGGCCCACAGATGGTGGACCCGGCGCGGGTGCGGGCTCGCCGAGGCGAGCCAGTCCGCGCCGGCGAGCGTGACGTACGACGCGTGGTGCAGGTCGGGGGCCGGGGGCTGGGGCCAGTCACTCATGCCGACAGGTCTACCGGTAGATGAGGTTCCGTTTCTGCGGTTCGCCGGAAATCGGGACACGGGAGAGTGAGGCGGAGTATCTTCTGACCCGCATATGCCAACGGCTCATGATCAACATGCTGGTGATCATGAGCCGCGGTGCCGTGCCGCGCGCCGTCGGTCCGGCCGCCTGTCCCGACCCGGCCTATCCGGTCTCGTCCGGAAGACTGCCGCCCTGCCGTATCAGGGTCCGGCCGAACTCCACCATCTTGCGGGCGTAGTCCTCGGTCCACTCGGCCCGCTCGGCGAGCACCGCCAGGGTCAGCCGGTCGAACCGCCGCGGGTCGGCCAGCTGCGCCGCCGCCATCGCCTGGAACTCCGTCGCCCGGTCGGCCGCCGCGCGGAACGCCAGCGCCAGCTCCGTGGAGCGGGACAGCAGTTCGCGGGGGTCCTCGATCGACTCCAGGTCGAAGAAGTGCTCCGGATCCGCCGCGGCCTCGGGCGGTTCGAACAGCAGCGGCGCGGGTTTCAGCCGCCGGGGCGCGGAGGCCGCACCGCGCGGGTCGGGAGCCGACTGCGGCTCGGACATGTACCTACCTCCAGAATCGTCTGCCGCGTTCCATTGTCCCGCGCTCCGCAAGTACGCCCTGGCAGCGGCCGTACGCCCGGGCCGGCGCGGCTACGGCCGCCACGGCACCCGGTGCTCCGCCAGATGGGCCAGCACCGCGTGGTTCGCCTCCCAGCCGTCCGGGAACTTCACCGTCACCCCGAGCTGAACCGGCTCCGTGGACGGATGCTCGTCCAGCAGCTGCGCCACGCCCTCCCGGCACACCACGATGCACGCGTGGCGGTGGCGCGAGGCCAGCACGCACAGCCGGCCGGTCTCCAGATGGAAGGCGGTGGCGTCCGGCCGCCCGGACAGCGGGTGCAGGACGACCGTGACGTCGAACTCCCGCCCCTGCAGGCGGTTCGCCGTGTCCACGGCCACGCCCGTGACACCCAGCCCGGCGAGCGCGGCGCGCACCGCCGCCGCCTGGTCCCGGTGGGCGGTACCGACCGCTATCCGGTCGGCCGTCAGCGGCGCAGGGTCGGGCCCGCGCTCGCTGACGGTCGCGCCGCCGCGGTCCAGCAGCCGCCGCACCACCAGGGCCACGGCGTGCACGGCCTCCGGGTCCGTACGGGGCGTACGCCGGTCGGGCAGTTCGAGCAGGCCCCAACCGGTCTCCGCCGCCTCGTCCACCACCCGGTCCACCGCCGAGCCGTCCGACGCCACGCCGAGCGTCAGCCGCCGGTCGCCGTGGTCGGTCCCGCTGCGGAACGGGGTGTACGGGTAGAAGGCGTGCGACACCAGGGGCGCGGCCGAAGCGGGCAGCCGCCAGGACACCGGGAGGCGGTGCTGCGGCAGGTCCGGGTTGTGCGCCAGCAGGGTCGACACCGCGCTCGCCGACGGGTCGTACGACAGCCCCGCCCACTGGTCGGCGCCCACCACGCTGAACGGGTCCAGCTGCCCCGGGTCGCCGACGAACAGCGCCCGCTCGAACAGCCCCGCCACGGTCAGCAGCGCGTCGGACCGCATCTGGTACGCCTCGTCCACGATGGCGTGCGGCCAGGGCTCGTCCACCTTCGTGTAGGCCCACTTCGCCGCGGTCGCGACGACGATCGGAAGGCCCTTGAGGTCGGCGGCCTTGGCGGCCGTACGGACCGAGGGGACGTCCTCCAGGGCCGGGTCGTACGCGCCCGGTTCGCTGCTGTGCAGCCGCCCGACGGGCAGCTCCGGGTCCTTCTCGGCCAGCCGCAGCACGAGGTCGTCGACCTGCGCGTTGGTCTGCGCGACGACCATCAGCGGGCGCCCGGCGGCGGCCAGTTCGCGCGCGGCACGCACCACGAGCGTCGACTTGCCCGCGCCCGGCGGCGAGTCCACGACGACGCCGCGCCGGTCGCCGTGCAGCGTGTCGCGGAGGATCGCCCCGGTCGCGGCGGTCGCCGCCGCGCCGGGGTCGAAGTCCGTACGGTCCGGCGCGGGGATTCCGCGGCTCACAGGAAGTCCTCCGCGGTCACGGGGTCGGGGTCGGGGAGCGGTACGGCGGCGGGCTCGTTCGCGGCGGCCTGGGCCGGGGCGGCCGTGGGCGTGCCACCGGCCGCCGTCCCGGGAGCGCCGTCGCCGCCGGCCGGCGGCCCGCCGTGGGTCCACGGCGTGTCCTCCGGGTCGGGCAGCTCCGGGCCGCCGCGCGGCGCGTGCTCGAAGAGCGTCCAGCACACCCGGTCGCCCTTCTCCGGCACCGAGCCGGGCTCGGGGGTCTTCCCCCGCCCCATGCCGCCGGTCAGCCGCACCACCAACGTGCCAGGCTGCTCCGGTACGTACGCCACGAACTCCGCGGTCTGCGTCTTCCCGCCGTCCAGCGGGCGGTACAGCTTCGCCCGCTCCTCCAGCCGGGGCCGGTCGCCCGTGCGCAGCGTGACCAGCGGCCGGGGCGTCGGCCGCTTGCCCTCGGACATCGCCATCTCGACCTCGGTCACCTCGCCCTCCATGGCCTCGCCGGTGAGCCGGCGCCCCGCCATCACCAGCGGGTCGTCCAGCGCCTCCTGGGCGTCCAGCTGGCCCTGCGCGGTCTCCCGCGAGGCGAGCTTCTGCGCGGCGGTGACCGCGTCGTCCAGCCGGGGCTGCGGCGGCTCGCCGGCCCGCACCCGGTCCCGGTGCGCGGTGTAGGACCAGCGGTCCCGCTTCCAGCGGTCGGCCACCCGCGCCCCCTCGGGCAGCGCGCGCAGCAGGTCGGCGGCGTGCCAGACCGCGTCCCACGTCGGCCGCAGCACGCCCGCCACCAGCGCGTCGAACTCCTCGCGCGCGCCCGGCACTCCGGCGTCGTACCGCGCGATGGCCGGCGCCAGCAGGCCGTTGTCGAACGCGGGGTCCGTGGCGGGCCCGGCCGGCGGGCACCGCAGCTGTCCGGCCGCGTCCCTGGCGGTCTCGGCGCGGAGCGCGGCGTCCTGCCCCGACTCGCCCTCGGGCGGATCGATCCAGGCGAGCAGCGCCCCCAGGTGCTGGTCCTCGGCCGGGCTCTGGCCGGTCGCCCAGTGCCGGACCAGCAGGCCGGTCATCGGGAGCAGCAGGCTCGACCCCGGCACCCGGGCGCGCTCGCCGAAGTGCGTGAGCCAGCGGCCGAGCAGCGGGACGTGCGGCGGCGCGGGATGCGGGGTGTCCGGGTCCTGCTCGGCGGTCCGCCGGAACCGCATGGACCGGCCCAGCAGCCGTACGAACTCCACGCCCGCCGCGCTCGGCACGAGCATCTGCGGCGCGTCGGCGCACAGCTCGGTCTCGACCGTGACCCGCTTGCCGGTCTCCGGGTCGGTCTCCTTGCGCTCGGCGGCCTCGACGTCGTCGGCGAAGGAGTCCACGTACGGCAGGACCGCGTCGGCCAGCTCGGCGAAGAAGGCGAACCGAAGGTCGCGGTCGCGCGGCTGAGGAACCGTCAGCAGCAGCGGCCGCTCGCGGTCCGTCCCGACCAGCGCGCCGAGCGGCGCACCGGTCTCACCGGCGGTCGTCAGCGGGACGAACACCAGGGGCCGGTCGGTGAGCCGGCGGTGCCGCACGGTCGCCAGCGGCGTGGCCCGCCCCGCCGCCACGGCCTCCATCCTGGCCAGCACGTCGATCAGCGACATTCCGTCTCCTCACGTGCGTCGCGCTCGGCCGCCGGGGGCGGGGCCGGAGCGGGGACCGAGGGCGCCGGACCCGCCGCGGCCAGCGCTTCGGCGCGCAGGGCCGCGGCACGCCGCAGCGCCTCGGCGGCGGGGTCCGGCTCCTGCCCGTCGTCCGCCGCGCCCGACGCCGCCGCCAGCACCTCGCCGACCGTGCGCAGGCCGCCCAGCTCGCCCCGGACGCCGCGGCCCAGCGACTCCACCAGGTCCGCTTCCCGGGCCCGGCCCCGGCAGTGGAACGCCAGCTCGCACGCGGCCAGGCACTCCGGTGCGTACGCCGCGCCGACCGACTCCACGGCCTCGGCCAGCTCCTCGGCGGGCCGGGTGGCGGTCTTCCCGTCGTCCGCGAGCCGCAGGTCGAAGGTGGTGCCCTCGGGGAGCGCCGCGGCCAGCTCGTCGACCCGGGTGAGCCGGCCGAGCTGGCGGCGGGTCGTGGCCAGCTGCTTGCGGAGGTCGACCGGGGCGGCGGCCGGGAGGTTGGAGAAGTCCTTGGGGCAGACCAGCAGCGCCCGTTCGCCGACCCGCGGAGCGGGCCGGGCCGCCTCCTCGGCGGTGTGCCGCGCGACCTGCTCGGCCACCTGCTCCAGCGCGAGGGCGTACACGGCGGCCTGGCGGGCGGCCGCGCCCACCTTGGCCGTGTCGGCCGCCCCGTCGATCATCGGGAAGGACTTGATCTCGATGACGCTCCAGAGGCCGTCGGGGTGCACGACCACGGCGTCCGGCTCCAGATACGCCGGCGAACCGGCCACGTCCAGCGCGAGCATCGGATGGTCCAGAAAGGTCCAGCCGCCGCGCGCCGCCGCCTCCCGCAGCTCCAGCGCGGTCCGCGCGGCGCGTCCCTGCGGGCCGGCCGCCGAGAGGTCGGGCGTGGCCGCCGGGCCGGGCTCCGGGTCCGCCGCGCCGCCGAGCTGTTCCCGCGCCAGCCGGACCAGTTCGGCGCCGCCGTCGGCCTTGACGCGCGCCTCGAAGGAATGGCCGCGCGCGATGGCGAACTGGGACTGCCCGAAGGGCGCGGGCGAGCCCAGCGCCCGGGCGAGCCCGGCCTTGTCCACGCCGGCGCCGTCCAGCAGCGCGCGGCGCCGGCAGCCGGGGTTGGCGGCCAGCGCGGCGAGCGCCCTGGCGTCCAGCGGGCGGGGCGGTACGGGGCCGCGCAGCTCAGCCAGGCGTGCGCGCAGCCCCGTCGCCGGCCGCGGCCGCGCTGCGCGTGCCGCTGCCGGCTCGGGCCGACTGTCGCGGAAAACGTTCACCTGCGGAAGTCTCGCATCCGTCACCGACATTCGCGGGAGGACCAGGCGTACCTCCGCTCGCGCGGGGAGCGATCACGCCACGCGCGGCGGCGGTGAGCCGGAGCGCCGGGCGGGTGAGCAGCAGCCCGAGGACCATGACGGCGCTGCCGGCGAGCGTGTCGAGGAAGTAGTGGTTGGCGGTGCCGAGCACGACGACGGTGATGAGCAGCGGGTAGGCCATGCCCGCCGCCTTCGTGAGCCGCGAGCCGCCGTACAGCCAGAGCGCGACGCCGCACCACAGGGCCCAGCCGACGTGCAGGCTGGGCATCGCGGCGTACTGGTTCGTCAGCGCGCCCAGCCCCCGTGGCGCGCTCGCCTCGCCGCCCCACCAGCCGTACGAGGCGTACTCCGCCATCGTGTCGGTGAAGCCGTGCACCGCGGCCAGCAGCCGGGGCGGGCAGGTGGGCAGCAGGGTGAAGCCGACCAGGCCGATGGTCGTGGAGAGCAGCAGCCAGGTCCGCATGAGGCGGTACCGGGCCGGGTGCCGGCGCCACAGCCACACGAGGACCGCGGGCGTGACCAGATAGTGCAGGGCCGCGTACACGAAGGCCGCGGGTATGCCGAGCGCGGGCAGGCCCGAGAAGAGGCGGTTCAGCGGCCGCTCGAAGTCGATGTGCAGGAGCTGCTCCGCGTCCAGCAGCCGCACCCCGTGGCCGGTCGCGGTGGTCACGTCGCCCCTGGCCAGCAGCCGGCCCGCGGAGTACGCGGCGTAGACGAGCGCGAGGAGCGGCAGCTCGGCCCACCAGTGCGGCCGGATGCCGCGCGCTACGGGGGTGTGCGGTGCGGCGTGCACCCGGAACGTACTCACCGTTTCCAGCCTTCATGTCAGTCGCTGTCAGCAGCGATCAACCTTACGCCTTATGTCCTGCTTCGTTCCCTCGGGGGCAGTAGCCCGGGGAACGCATGCGCGATGATGGGACGGACGGAACGAGACGTACCGCCGCCGGCCCGGCCGGCGGTCGAACGAGCAAGGCCGGCGGCGAGCGGATTCGCCCCGGTGAGAGGTAATCCCATGGCACCGCGCATCCTGCTGGCCCGGCACGGGCAGACGGAGTGGTCCCTGTCCGGCAAGCACACCGGCCACACGGACATCCCGCTCCTGGACGAGGGGCGGCGCGGCGCCGAACTGCTCGGCGAACGGCTGCACCGCGCGCCCTGGAACGGGCTGCCGGACGTCGAGGTGCGCACCAGCCCGCTGATCCGCGCCAAGGAGACCTGCGAGCTGGCCGGCTTCGGGGACCGCGCGACGGAGTGGGACGCCCTCAAGGAGATCGACTACGGCGCGTACGAGGGCCTGACGCCCGCCGAGATCAAGGCGGACCGGCCCGACTGGCTCATCTGGCGGGACGGCGTGCCCGAGGGCGAGACGCTCGCCGAGGTGTCCCGCCGGGTGGACGGCGTCATCGAGTGGGCCCGCTCGGCCGACCGCGACGTCCTGCTCTTCGCGCACGGCCACATCCTGCGCTCGCTGTGCGCCCGCTGGCTCGGCGAGGACATCTCCTTCGCCGCCCGGGTACGCCTCGACCCGACCTCCCTGTCGGTGCTCGGCTGGGCCTACGGAGCCCCGGCCGTCGAGCGCTGGAACGACACGGGCCACCTGGGCTGAGCACGAGCCACCCGGGCTGAGCACGCGCCGCAGGACCGGCCGCGCGCTCAGGCCGTCCGGGCCGCCGCCAGCGCCTGCCGGTCCAGGAAGTCGGCGACGACCGGAATGCGCCGCCGGGGGCGCAGCGTCCGCGCCGTGCCCGCCAGCATCGAGCGGATGCGGGCCGAGCCGACCTCTCCCAGCAGGTCCAGGGCGCGCAGCCCGGCGGCGGCCGCCTCGTCGGGCGCGCCGCTGTGCGCCAGATTGCCCGCCAGCTCCGCGGTGTACAGCGCGGTGTTCCGCGTGAAGTGCGGGTCCTGGAGGGCGACCGCACGGCGCGCGTGCTCCGCGGCGCGCCCCTGTTCGCCCAGCGCCGACCAGCACTGCGCCTCCAGGCCGGCCAGCTCCGCCTCCCCGTAGAAGGACATCCACTCCGGGTCGGCGTCGGACGGGCCGCGGGCGAAGAGATGGTGCGCCCGCAGAAGCGCCGCCTCGCAGGCCGCGCGGTCACCGAGCCCCGCCCAGCCGCCCGCCTCGCGCAGCGCCAGCAGGGACAGCAGCCGGCGCGAGGAGAGGTGCTTGGCGGCGTGCTGGGCCGCCTGCGCCGCACGGACCGCCTCGCGCGGGCGCCCCGCGTCGCGGGCGAGGAACGCGGTGTTGCAGAACGCGTGCGACTCCAGGGCGGGGTCGCCCGCCACCCGGGCGGTGGCCAGCGCCTCCGCGTAGTGCGAGCGGGCGTCCCCGAAACGGCCGGAGTCGTGGGCCAGCCAGCCCACGGAGATGGCCAGTTCGCCGGCGCCCGAGTGCAGCCGGTCGGCGACCGACTGGCGTTGTGCTCCGGCGTCCAGGAGCGCGTACGCGGCGCGCAGCGGCTGGGCCGCCCGCCGGTAGATGCCCTCGGCGCCGTGCCGGTCGTCCAGCAGCCGGATGCGGCGGACCGCGTCCTCCACGGCGGCGGCCTCGGCCCCGCCCACATGGCGGGTACCCCCGGCGGGGGCGGCGCCCGGCAGGCCGGCGGCCGTGGCGCGGGTGGCGGGTACGGACCCCAGGGGCGCCAGGCCGGCGATCCCCAGGGCGGCGGCCGGGCCGCCGGTCATGAACGCGCGACGCAGCACGTCGCTCTCCTCGCAGCTCTCGGTGATGTGGTCGCGGTGCTCGGGTGGTGCTGCCGGAGGTGCGGCGCCCGTCTGCGTGCGCGCCCCTCGCCCGCGTACCCATTCGCGAGGTGCGAACCCCATGTCGGCCGGTGTGAGGCCGGGGAACATGTGCCGGAACACCCGTTCGTAGGCGTAATTGGGACACCTGATCTCCCCGGCCTCGACGCGCCCCACGTAGCGCGCGTCGCACGAGACCTGCTCGCCGATCTCCCGGGCGGCCCGGCGCACGGCGGCCGCGAACTCGCCGGGCGACAACCGGCCCCGCAACTGCCTGAAAGCGGTGTTCGGCCGGGGCAGAACGTCGCGGACCGACTTCGACGGATCTGTGGGCGACGTCATGGCGGGCCTCTCCATGCCATCCGTGCGGCGACGCCGTGCCCTGGGCGGCACGGCGGGGACGACCGTACCGTCTGTGATGGGGGTGGTACGGAGAGTTTGTTTACAAAAGGGATATCCCACGCGCCATCCGCCATGAAGTGCCACCCTTTACAGCGGTCCGGCACCGTTGCTGTTGACGCCTTTTCGCGTTGCTCCAGGTGTAGGGAGCGGCGCGTCATGAGGAGGGGGTTTCCCGTGCTGGAAGCCGGCGTGGACAAGAGTGTCGTAGGGACCGCTTCGCAGCCGTCGGGGGGCACCGGGGCCGCATCGCCGACCGGCGACCTCGACCTCGATCTGGTCACGGTGCCGGCCCGGCAGGGCCTGGAGGCGGTGGACATCCTCCGGCTGCGGGACGGTGTCGGCCCGGTCCTGCACGACGGCGCGTGCGACACCCTCGGATTTTTGGTGCCGCCGGGCACGGCCGCCGGCTGGGACCTGCCGGGCAGTGCCTGCACGCAGACGTACGGCGGCGGGCGGCGGGGCGGCCCGCGGGACGCGGACGAGCCGCCGGTCGCGGGCACCGGCTGGCTGGTCCCCCCGGAGGGCGCGTTCGGCGCGGCCACCGACCCCGTGAGGCTGCGCGCCGCGCTCGGCGAGGCGGCGCGCACCATCGAGGCCGTCGACCGCTGCCGCTGAGCGCACCTCCCCGGGTCCGCCCCGGCGCCGCCGGGGATACTGGCCGGGTGGCGAGGAACAGGCGGACGCGGGCGGCAGCGGAGCCGGCGATGGCGGAGGTGACCGGCGGCCGGGCCGAGCTGCGGCCCGACCGGGACCGGCCGCGCGGCTGGACGCTGCTGATCGACGGCGCCCCGCAGTCGTTCGTCGACCTGGACGACCCGGCGTACCTGGACTTCGCCTACCAGCGGCGGCTGGGTCATGTCGCCGATCTCGCGGCCCCGGCCGGCAGGCCGCTGCGCGTCCTGCACCTCGGAGGCGGCGCGCTCACCCTGGCGCGTTACGTCGCGGCGACCCGGCCCCGCTCCACGCAGCAGGTCGTGGAGATCGACGCGCCTCTCGTGCAGTTCGTCAGGGACCAGCTGCCGCTGGACTCCGGTGCCCGTATCAAGGTGCGCGGCGGCGACGCCCGCGCCGGGCTCGCCAAGGTCCCGGACGGCTGGGCCGACCTGATCATCGCCGACGTGTTCAGCGGCGCCCGTACGCCCGCCCACCTGACCAGCACGGAGTTCGTCACCGAGGCGGCGCGGGCGCTGGCCCCCGGGGGCTGGTACGCGGCCAACCTCGCGGACGGCCCGCCGCTGGCCTTCGTCCGGTCCCAGATCGCCACCGTCGGCGCGGTCTTCGGTGAGCTGTGCCTGACCGCGGCGCCGCCCGTGCTGCGCGGCAAGCGCTTCGGGAACGCCGTACTGCTGGCGGCGGACGGGGCGCTGCCGGTCGCCGAGCTGACCCGGCGGGCCGCCACCGACCCGGAGTCCGGGCGGGTGGAACACGGCCGCGCGCTGCGGGACTTCGCCGGGGGCGCGGTGCCGGTCACGGACGCCACAGCGGTCGCCTCGCCCGCACCGCCGCCGGGCACGTTCGACTGAGGGCGGCGGGACCCGCGTAGGCGGGCGCTACCGGGCGTGGTTGTCCGTCGTGACGACCGGCGGGTGGCCGTTCCAGGCGCAGATGACCGAGGTGCGGTCGTTGCCGCGGGTGAAGTCGACCCGGAGCCAGCCGTCCTGCTTCCACACCTGCATCTGCCAGCCGGCCCCCGGGGTCGCCGAGACCAGCTCCGCGTACGAGGACCGCACGTCCAGCACGACGCGGCCGCCGTCGGTGCGGTAGCCCCTGACCGTGCCGGTGCCCTCGTCCTGCGCGGGTGTGCTCGGGTCGGCGGTGGAACGGGTCGGCGCCGGGCTGCTCGGGGGCGCCGCCGGCTCCTCCGGCCGCGTGGTCTTGCGGGTGGGGGAGGGCGAGGGGGTGCCGGAGGGCTTGGGGCGGTGGGTGGAGGAGACGCGGGGCGTGGCGCTGCTCTCGCCGTCGGCCTGCGCTCCGGGCGCATCGTCGGAGAGCGGGAGCGCGCGCGGCGGGTCGTACGCCGTACCGGAGACCACGGTGTGCACGCCGAACCACGACAGCGTGACCGCGGCCCCGGTCGCCAGCGTCCAGGCCGCCGCGTGAACCAGTCCTCGTCGCACCCGGGCCATACTGCACCACCCCGGTGCCGGGTACGAGGCCGAGCCGGCGCTCGCACGGGAACGGAGCCGCACTGCGTACCGGACCGGGCCGCACTTCGTACGGAACGGACAGCGACCGTCAATGGCCGGTCAAGAAGCGCACTCGAATGGCGTACGGTGCCGTCCCATGGCACGTGTGCTCGTGGTCGAGGACGACCAGTTCGTCCGCTCGGCCCTCATCCGGCATCTGTCCGACGCCGCCCACACCGTGCGCAGCGTCGGCACCGCCCTGGAGGCGCTGCGCGAAGTGGCGCAGGTCGGCTTCGACGTGGTCGTCCTCGACCTCGGCCTGCCCGACCTGGACGGCCGCGAGGCGCTGAAGATGCTGCGCGGGATCACCGACGTACCCGTGATCGTCGCCACGGCGCGCGACGACGAGGCCGAGATCGTCCGGTTGCTCAACGACGGCGCGGACGACTACCTCACCAAGCCGTTCTCCGTGGAGCACCTGTCCGCGCGGATGGCCGCCGTACTGCGCCGCTCCCGCGCCCAGGGGCCCGGCGGCGGGCCGCCCTCCCGGGTCCTCCGGGTCGGCGGCCTGACCGTCGACCCGCTGCGCCGCCAGGCCGAGCTGGACGGTACGCCGCTGGACCTCACCCGCCGCGAGTTCGACCTGCTGGCCTTCCTGGCCGGGCGGCCCGGCGTGGTCGTGGCCCGCAAGGAACTCCTCGCCGAGGTGTGGCAGCAGTCCTACGGCGACGACCAGACCATCGACGTCCACCTGTCCTGGCTGCGCCGCAAGCTCGGCGAGACCGCCGCCAGCCCCCGCTACCTGCACACCCTGCGCGGCGTGGGCGTCAAGCTGGAGCCGCCGCAGTGAGCGCCGCGGGCAGACCCGGAGCGGGCGGGGGAGCGGCGGCATGAGGTGGGCGCTGGTCAAGGTCGCCCTCGCCGTCACGGCCATGGTGGTGATCGCCTTCGCCGTCCCCCTCGGCCTGGTCGTCAAGGAACTGGCCCGGGACCGCGCGTTCGCCAACGCCGAGCGGCAGGCAGCGGCCATCGGCCCCGTACTGGCCATCACCACCGACCGCGCCGAGCTGACCCGCGCCGTGGCCAGCGCCGAGACCGGGCCCGGCGGCCAGCTCGGCGTGCACGTACCGGCGACGGGCCGGGGCGGCGCGCCCGCGGTGATCGGCGCGGGCCGGGCGAAGGGCGCGGACGTGGCGCGTGCGGCCCGGTACGGCCGGGCGTCCGTGGCCGCCGTCCGGGGCGGCTCCTCGCTGCTCCAGCCCACCGCCGTGGCCTCCGGCACCGCCGTCGTCGAGGTCTTCGTGCCCGAGGAGGCGGTGACCAACGGGGTGGCGACCTCCTGGGTGCTGCTCGCCGGCGTCGGGCTCGCCCTGATCGTCGGGTCGGTCGCGGTGGCCGACCGGCTGGGCACGCGGATGGTGCGGCCCGCCGAGCGGCTGGCGGGCGCCGCGCTCGACCTCGGCGACGGAAAGCTCGGCGTACGGGTCCTGGAGGACGGCCCGAAGGAGCTGCGCTCCGCGGCCGTGGCCTTCAACTCCATGGCCGACCAGGTCGTCCAGCTGCTCGCCAACGAACGCGAGCTGGCCGCCGACCTCAGCCACCGCCTCCGCACCCCGCTGACCGTGCTGCGGCTCAACGCGGCCTCGCTCGGCGAGGGCCCGGCCGCCGAGCACACCAGGGCCGCCGTCGCCCAGCTGGAGCGCGAGGTCGACCAGATCATCCGGACCGCGCGCGAGCAGCAGGCGCTGACCCAGCCCGCCGCAGCGGCGGCCGGCTGCGACGCGGCCGAGGTGATCCGGGAGCGGATGGGCTTCTGGTCGGCGCTCGCGGAGGACGAGGGGCGCACCGTACGGGTCGCGGGCGCGGACCGGCCGGTGCGCGTCCCGGTGGCGCGCCCCGAGCTGGCCGCCGCGCTGGACGCGCTGCTCGGCAACGTCTTCCGGCACACGGCCGAGGGCACCGCCTTCGCGGTGGACGTGCACAACGCCGAGGACGCGGTGATCGTGCTGGTGTCGGACGCCGGGCCGGGCATCGCCGACCCGGCGGCGGCGCTGCGCCGCGGCCACGGGGGCGGCGGCGACGGCTCGACCGGGCTCGGCCTGGACATCGTCCGCCGGCTCGCGGAGTCCACGGGCGGCGACGTCCGTATCGGCCGCTCCGTCCTGGGCGGTACCGAGGTGCGCGTCTGGCTCGCCCTGGACGGCCGGCGCGGCGCCCGGACGGGCCGCCGCCACCGGGCCCGCCGCCGGCTGGGCCGGCTCCGCCGGCGCACCCTCGCGGCCTCCCGCAGGGCCCGCGCTTAACCGGTCCCTTTCGGTTCCTTAAGCGGGCCATAAGTCCGCCGACCGGCGTGGCTTACCTGCCGATTGTCCGTTTCCCGGTCGCTAGCGTGCGGGACGTCACCCCCCCAGGACACGTCACCCCCCACGACGGTCACCCCCCCCACGAAACGACAGGCAGGCACCCAGATGACTTCTCCGGCACACCGCCGCCGTACGAGCCGCACCGCCAAGCTGATCGGCGCCGGCGCCGCCGCGGCGCTCGCGGTCGGCGGCGGGTTCGTCGTCGCCGGCGCGGCCCGGGCGAGCAAGGCCGGGCCGGCCGAACAGGCGGCGGCGAAGGACGCGTTCGCGCCGTACGCCGACACCTCGCTCAGCCCCGCGTACGACCTCGTGGGCACGGCGGAGAAGACCGGCGTGCAGACCTTCAACCTCGCCTTCGTCACCTCCGGCGGCGGCTGCGACCCCAAGTGGGGCGGCAGTGGTGCCCTGGACAGCGACCCGGTCGCCCAGCAGATACCGAAGCTGCGTGCGCAAGGCGGCGACGTACGCGTCTCGTTCGGCGGCGCCGCGGGCTCCGAGCTGGGCCTCGCCTGCAAGTCGGCGGACGAACTGGCCGCCGCGTACGGCAAGGTCGTCGACGCGTACGACCTGAAGAAGGCCGACTTCGACATCGAGGGCGGCGCGCTCCCGGACACCGCGGCCAACACCCGCCGCGCCCGGGCCATCGCGCAGCTCCAGAAGGACCATCCGGACCTGGACGTCTCCTTCACCCTCCCCGTCATGCCCGAGGGTCTGACCCAGGACGGCGTGAACCTCCTCGCGGACGCGAGGAAGAACGGCGTCAAGGTCTCCGCCGTCAACATCATGGCCATGGACTACGGCGCCTCCTACGACGGCGACATGGGCAAGTACGCGATCCAGGCCGCCACCGCCACCCAGAAGCAGGTCAAGGACGCGCTCGGGCTGAGCGACGCGGACGCCTGGAAGGCGGTCGCGGTGACTCCGATGATCGGCGTCAACGACGTGGCGACCGAGACGTTCACCCTCGACGACGCCAAGGAGCTGGCGGACTTCGCCGCCACCAAGCACCTCGCGTGGCTGTCGATGTGGTCCGGTACCCGCGACAAGGCCTGCGAGGGCGGCTCGTCCGGCACGGCCCAGCCGACCTGCAGCTCCATCGACCAGCAGCCGCTGGACTTCACCAAGGCCCTCGGCGCGTACCAGGGCTGACCCAGGACCACCCCCCACACCCCCCACACCAGCGGGGCGCAGCGGATCCCCACCCCCCCCACGGCCGCTGCGTCCCGCTCCTCCGCTTGCGCCGTACCGCGCCGACCTGACGCCGCTTTCCGCCATTGCGTCGCGTTCCGCTGTGTAATGGCGGGAAACATTCGCGGCCGGGAGTCCGGAGGCAGCCATGGCAGCGGCAGGGCGCGGTGGTCGGCGCGGCGGACGCCCCACACTCGAAGAGGTGGCGGCGCGGGCCGGCGTGGGCCGGGGCACCGTGTCCCGCGTGGTCAACGGCTCGCCCCGGGTGAGTCCGCGCACCCGCGCCGCGGTCGAGCGGGCCATCGCCGAGCTGGGATACGTGCCGCACGGCGCGGCCCGCGCGCTGGCCGCCGACCGGACCGACGCGGTCGCGCTGGTCATCCCCGAACCGGAGACCCGGCTGTTCGCCGAGCCGTACTTCTCCGGCATCGTCCGCGGGGTCGGCGCCGGGCTCGCCGACACCGATCTCCAGCTGCTGCTGATCCTCGTCCGTACGCCGAAGGAGCGCGAGCGGCTGGGCCAGTACCTCGCCGCGCACCGCGTGGACGGCGTGCTGCTGGTCTCCGTGCACCAGGACGATCCGCTGCCCGACCTGCTGTCCCGGCTGGAGCTGCCCGCGGTCCTGAGCGGCCGTCGTTCGGCGCGGGAGACCGTGCCGTACGTCGACTCCGACAACGCCGGCGGGGCCCGCGCCGCCGTCCGGCATCTCCTGGAGCGCGGCCGGCGGGTGGTCGCCACGGTCGCCGGGCCACCGGACATGTACGCCGCGCAGTGCCGGCTGGCCGGCTACCGCGAGGCGCTGGCCGACGCCGGGCACGGCGCCGACGAGGCGCTGATCGTCCCGGCGGACTTCACCGAGGACGGCGGGCGGCGGGCGATGGCCGCGCTGCTGGACCGCCGGCCGGACGTGGACGCGGTGTTCGCGGCCTCGGACGTGATGGCGGCCGGCGCGCTGGCGGTCCTGCGGGAGCGCGGCCGGCGGGTGCCGGCCGACGTGGCGCTGGTCGGGTTCGACGACTCGGCCGTCGCCCGCCATCTGGACCCGCCGCTGACCAGCGTGCGGCAGCCGATCGAGGAGATGGGCCGGGCGATGGCCCGGGTGCTGGTCGAGGAGCTCGGCGAACGTTCCCGGGAGCGCCCGCAGCTCGTCCTGCCGACGGAGCTGGTGGTGCGGGAGTCCTCGTAACGGGCGCTCAGGCCGTCCCGCCGCGTACGGCCTCCCGGAAGGCGATCGGCGTGCTCCCCGTCCGGTGCAGGAAGAACTTGCTGAAGTTCGTCGCGTCCTCGAAGCCGAGGCGGCGGGCGATCCAGGCCGCCGGCCGGTCGCCGTGCGCGAGGAGCCGCTTGGCCTCCAGCACCACCCGGCGGTCGATGAACTCCTTCGCCCCGACGCCGGCGGCGGCCTCCGTCGCGCGGGAGAGGGTGCGCGGCGAATAGCCCAGCGCCCGGGCGTAGTCGGCGACCCGGCGGCTGGCCGCGAAGTCCCGCTCGACGGCGTCCCGGAAGCGCAGGAACGTCGCGGTCGCCGCGCAGTCGGCGGCGTCGTCCGCCGGGCCCCGCACCAGGTGCGCCGCGCGCAGCACCAGGACCGAGAGCAGGTGCCGCAGCACGTCCAGGTGCGCCTCCAGCGGCAGCCCGCACAGCGCGCCGAACTCGCGGTGCAGATGGTCCAGGGCGGCCCGCGCCGCCGCCCCGGCGGCCTCGTCCGGACGGCGTACGGCCGGGCCGTACCAGTCCTCCAGCCGGGCCGCCGCGGCCGTCGCCGGGTCCAGGAAGCCCGACTCGAAGAGCACCAGGACGCCCTCGGCCGCCGCCAGGTCGCCGAAGTGCTGGACCTGGCCCGGCCGCACCCACAGCCAGTCGCCCGGCTCCAGTCGGTACTCGCGGAAGTCGGCGGTGTGGGAGAGCCGGCCCGCGTCCAGCGCGAGGAGGTGGTGGAAGCCGGGGCGGTGCGGTACGGCCAGCGCGCAGACGTCGGCGCGGGCGCGCAGCTCGGCGAGCGTCATGACCTCCACGCCCGCCGGCCGACCGGCGGGCGCCGAGAACGCCACCGTCGGGATGCTCTCCGGATGCTCACTCACCCGCATGTCGCATTCTCACCATCGTTCGTCCCGGTCCCACCCCGGTATGCCCTGATTCCAGCCCTAGTGTAGAAGACGTCGCCGCACACGATGACGGAAAGTCGCCACCGGCGACGACGAAGACCCGAGCACCCGAACCCCAGCAGGACCGGCACGACCGTACGGTCCATCGGAGGAGCCCCCCATGTCCAAGATCGCCCTCTTCGGCGCCAACGGCACCATCGGCAGCCGCGTCCTCGACGAGGCCCTGCACCGCGGCCACCAGGTCACCGCGGTCGTCCGGGACCCCGCGAAGGTCACCCGGACCCACCCGAACCTCACCGTGACCACCGGCGACGTCCTGGACCCCGGCTCCGTGGCCGCGGCCGCCGCGGGCCAGGACGTACTGATCAGCGCGGTCGGCGGCGGCGACGGCCCGGGCCATGTCGCCACCATCGCCCCCTCCGCCGAGTCCCTGGTGGCCGGCCTGCGGAAGCTGGGCGACGCGGCGCCGCGGCTGATCGCGGTCGGCGGCGCCGGCTCGCTGCGCACGCCCGACGGCACGCAGGTCTGGGACGCCGAGGGGCTGCCGGAGTTCCTGCTGCAGATCATGCACGCGCACGGCGACGCGCTGGACTTCTACCGCACCGTCACCGACGTGCGCTGGACCAACCTCAGCCCGGCGGCCCTGATCGAGCCCGGCACCCGTACCGGCGGCTACCGCACCGCCGTCGACGACCTCGTCACCGACGCGGACGGCACCAGCCGGATCTCCGCCGAGGACTACGCCGTCGCCCTCCTGGACGAGCTGGAGACGCCCCGCCACATCGGCGAGCGCTTCACGGTCGGCTACTGACGGGCCGGACCCGAACTCCCGGGACAGGAAAAACGAGTGAGGGCCCCGGACGCCAAAGCGTCCGGGGCCCTCACTCGTTGGGGTGAGTAACGGGACTTGAACCCGCGACATCCTGGACCACAACCAGGTGCTCTACCAGCTGAGCTATACCCACCATGACCGGTGCTGTGTGGTGTCTTGTTCCCCACCGGCTGAAGAAAAGTGTACAGGGTCCGAAGGGGTGCTCGCTCCCGGTTTCCCCCCTGGCCGGGAGCGAGCTGCGTCACTGTCCGCCGGCGCGCTCCGCCGCGGGGGTCTCCGCGGGCAGGACGTGCTTGGCGGCGATCGCCTTGGCGGTGTCGGAGTCCGGCCCCGGCTGCGGCACGAAGACCGCCTCCCGGTAGTACCGCAGCTCCGCGATCGACTCACGGATGTCGGCGAGCGCCCGGTGGTTGCCGTTCTTCTCCGGGCTGTTGAAGTACGCCCTCGGGTACCAGCGCCGCGCCAGCTCCTTCACCGACGAGACATCGACGATCCGGTAGTGGAGGTAGTCCTCCAGCTCCGGCATGTCGCGCAGCAGGAAGCCGCGGTCGGTACCGACGGAGTTGCCGCACAGCGGGGCCTTGCCCGGCTCCGGTACGTGACTCCTGATGTAGTCCATGACCTGCCGCTCGGCGTCGGCGAGGGTCGTCCCGCCGTCCAGCTCCGCGAGCAGTCCCGAGGTGGTGTGCATGTCACGCACCACCTCGGGCATGGTCTCCAGGGCCTCGGCGGGGGGACGGATCACAATGTCCACCCCCTCGCCCAGGATGTTCAGCTCCGAGTCGGTGACCAGTGCGGCCACCTCGATGAGCGCGTCGTTCGCCAGCGAGAGCCCCGTCATCTCGCAGTCGATCCACACCATGCGATCGTTCATGCGTCTCACCCTACGGGGCGCTCCCGCTGGCTGGGCAGCACCGGGCGTCCGGTGGAGCGGCCGACGGCGGGCTCCCCGAGCCGGGACGCGTACGCGTCCGACTCCGGCTTGCCCGGTTCATGAGCGCCCAGTGGACCCCCCTGACCCGGCACCTGGGCATGCGCCCCGAAGCGCTCGGCCGCCGGGGTCCCCGTGCGGTCCAGACGCTCCGATCGGTCGGCCGGGCGGACCGCGGACCCTGGTGGCTCCGCGGCGCCGTTCTGTGGCCGCCGGGCGCGGTAGGCCGCCCGGTAGGCCGCGGGGGAGGAGCCCAGCTGCCGCCGGAAATGACCACGCAGCGCGACGGGGGAGCGGAAGCCGCAGCGGCCCGCCACCTCGTCCACCGAGTAGTCCGACGTCTCCAGCAGCCGCTGCGCCTGCAGCACGCGCTGAGTGATCAGCCACTGCAGGGGAGCGCTCCCAGTGAGTGAGCGGAACCGGCGGTCGAACGTCCGGCGGCTCATGTAAGCGCGCGCGGCGAGCGTCTCCACGTCGAACTGCTCGTGGAGGTGCTCCAGCGCCCAGGCGACGACCTCGGCCAGCGGGTCGGCGCCGATCTCCTCAGGTAATGACCTGTCGAGGTAACGCTGGTGCCCCAGCTCCGACGCCGTGCGCCGGGGCGGCACGACCAGCCGGCGGGCGAGCGCGTTGGCCGCGTCGGCGCCGTGGTCGGTCCGCACTATGTGGAGGCACAGGTCGATCCCGGCAGCCGTGCCCGCCGACGTCAGCACATCGCCGTCGTCGACGAACAGTTCGCGTGGATCGACATGGACGGACGGATAACGCTTCGCGAGCGTCGGTGCGTACATCCAGTGGGTGGTCGCCGGACGGCCGTCCAGCAGCCCTGCGGCCGCCAGCACGAACGCGCCCGTGCACAGCCCGACGATGCGGGCCCCTTCTTCGTGCGCGCGCCGGAGTGCGTCCAGCGCGGCTGGTGGTGGCGCCTGGGTGATCGAACGCCAGGCGGGTACCACGACGGTACCTGCCCTGGAGATCGCTTCCAGTCCGTATGGAGCGGAAAGCTCCAGTCCGCCGGTCGTGCGCAAAGGCGCATCTTCGCCCGCGCACACAAGCAAGCGGTACCTCGGCACGCCCGCGTCCTGTCGGTCGATGCCGAATACGGAGAGCGGAATGGAGCTCTCGAAAATGGGGCCGCCACTGAAGAGGAGCACCGCGACTACTTCGCGGCGTCGTCGGGCGGCGAGCTTGCGTGCGGCATCTGGTACGGCAGCGGAGTCCTGGCTCATGGCACTAAGCCCCCCTCGGTCGTCTCGCCCTCTCGGTCCTGCACTGTTCCCCCGCCGTGATTGCCAAGATCGAATCTACTGTGTCCCGTGAGGATGGAGTGCCAAGTTCACCACCTGCTGGTAAGTCGATATGGCAACTTGGCGCGAAGCATTCGATCACGAAGCGTTCCACTCGTGGGCTCCGCTGGGAAGTAGGCCTCTCGCCCCTGCCCGTCCGTCGCGGGGTACAACCACGCCGAGCGGTCCCTCCCGTCCAGTTCAAAGGGCGGTTGGGGGTCGCTTTTGCCAAGGGATGTGCCGGGGGTCGAAGTTGGCTGAAAAGGGTCGCGGGTGCCCGCGCGAGCACCCCCGCACTCGCGCGTGAGCGCCTCAATCCCCCGGCGTGCGCCCCCCACCGTGGCGCCCGCCCCGGTGCGCCCCCAGGCCCGTCCTGCCGTGCCGTCCGCGGTGCACGGAGGCCCGTTCGACGGCCAGCCGGGCGGCGGTCCGCTCGGACTGCCGCAGCAGCGCCCGGCAGGCGCACGTGACCGCCGTGAGCCCGATGGCGGTGCCGGCCGCCCCGCCGAGCGACGAACCGCACACGAGGAGGACAAGCGGAACCAGTGCGCAGCTGAACGAGGCCCAGCGGACCACATCGCTCACCGGGTCCACGGGCGGGTGAGGCGTACCGGGCAACGGGGTCTCCTTCCGAGTGATCCGCACCGACCGCGCGGGACCACTGGAACAACGCCGGTGGCCACGGGGAGTCACCGCGAGGCGTTCGGACGGAGCAGAGGCGGCCGTACCGGAGCTGGAGCCTCCGTATCGGACCCGCGGCCTCCGTATGAACGCGCTGGAGGCCATTGCCAACGGCGCGACGCTCCGGCATGCTCCGGGGAACGTTCGGGGGCGCTGTCCGGTCAAAAGGGACAAGCGCCGTTTACGGAGACTCTGGGCAGGGGAGGAGTGGCGCCGTACTCTTGGGGTAAGGGGTTGGGAAGATGATTCCCGGCCGTATTGTTCGGCATTGAACCATCGCCGTCGCCCCGCTCTCCGCCCAGTTCAGTCAACTGCCCGAACAAGTCAATCGCCGTTCCCCTCCGCCTCTGGGCACGAGGGCTCCCCTTCGCCGAGACACTCATGGCCGGTCACGAATTCCCCGAACCCGCGGACCGCAAGCAGGTCGCCGATCCGATGGCGGACCTCGAAGCGGCGGAACAGTCACACCACTCCTGCGACCCCGCCTTCCAGCACGGTGTGGTGGTCGGCTTCGACGGCTCGGTCTCCAGCGAGCGTGCCCTGGCCTACGCCATCGGTATGGCCCGGCGCTCGGGCTCCGGGCTGATCATCGTCCACGTCGCCAACCGGCTCCCCACGACCGTCTGGGCAGGCTGCGAGCCGCCCGTCTTCGTGGATGTCCCCGACCACCGCACGGAGGTCCTGGGGCTGGAGCTGGCCTGTGCCGATCATCTCGCCGAGCTCTCCTGGATCCTGGTCGAGCGGGGCGGCGACATCTGCCACGAACTGGAGGAGGTCGGCCGTGAGTACGCGGCCGACGCCATCGTGGTCGGCTCCACGCACGGCATCGTCGGGCGGATCTTCGGATCGGTCGCCGGACGGCTCGCGCGCCGCGCGCAGCGACCGGTGATCGTCGTGCCGTGACGGCGGCCCGTCCGTCCACACCGTACGTATTCGGCCTCGTACTCCCGTCCACTCCGTGACGTCGGTACGACGTGACGAGACGTCACACCCCGGCAGTAGTCGACAAATCTACTGACTCGTAGAGGTGGGTTGTGCGCTTGTGAGGGGTACAAGCCCTTCACACAGCGTGCTGCCGCCCGGGTGTGACGGTTCCCGGGGAGGCGGCATCACTGCCGGCGTTAGGGCGACGCCGGCACCGTGAGGTGGACCCCCGGCTCGTATGGTGGCGCGACCGGTGGTCCACCTCACTCACGTCGGAGTTATTCCACCGTCACCGACTTCGCCAGGTTGCGGGGCTTGTCGATGTCGCGGCCGAGGGTCAAGGCCGTGTGGTACGCGAGGAGTTGGAGCGGGATGCCCATGAGGATGGGGTCGAGCTCGGGCTCGTTCTTCGGGACCACGATCGTGTGGTCCGCCTTCTCCTGCTCCGCGTGCGCCACGGCGAGGATGCGGCCGCTGCGGGCCTTGATCTCCTCCATCGCCGCGCGGTTCTTCTCCAGCAGGTCGTCGTCGGGGACGATCGCCACGGTCGGCATCGCCGGCTCGATGAGCGCCAGCGGGCCGTGCTTCAGCTCGGAGGCCGGGTACGCCTCGGCGTGGATGTAGGAGACCTCCTTGAGCTTCAGGGAGGCCTCGCGCGCCACCGGGTAGCCGCGGACGCGGCCGATGAACATCATCGACTTCGCATCCGCATACAGTTCGGCGAGCTTCTTGATCTCGGCTTCGTTCTCCAGGATCTCGGTGATCTGCTCGGGCAGCCGGCGCAGGCCGTCGATGATCCGCTTGCCGTCCGCCACGGACAGGTCGCGGATGCGGCCCAGGTGCAGCGCGAGCAGCGCGAAGGAGACCACCATGTTGGTGAAGCACTTGGTGGAGACCACGCAGACCTCCGGTCCGGCGTGCACGTAGATGCCGCCGTCGGTCTCCCGGGCGATCGCCGAGCCGACCACGTTCACCAGGCCCAGCACGCGCGCGCCCTTGCGCTTCAGCTCCTGGACGGCGGCGAGCACGTCGTAGGTCTCACCGGACTGCGAGACCGCGACGTAGAGCGTGTCGGGGTCCACGACCGGGTTGCGGTAGCGGAATTCGGAGGCCGGCTCGGCGTCCGAGGGGATGCGCGCCAGCTCCTCGATCATCTGCGCGCCGATCTGGCCCGCGTGGTACGAGGTGCCGCAGCCCAGGATCTTGACCCGGCGGACGCCGCGCGCCTCGCGCGCGTCCAGGTTGAGGCCGCCCAGGTGCACGGTGGAGAAGCGGTCGTCGATCCGGCCGCGCAGCGCGCGGTCCACCGCGTCCGCCTGCTCGGAGATCTCCTTGTGCATGTACGTGTCGTGCGCGCCCATGTCGTAGGACTCGGCGGCGTACTCGACGGTCTCCGGCGAGGAGGTCGTCCGCGAGCCCTCGGTGGTGTACGTGCGGTAGTCGTCGGCCTTGAGCGTGGCCATCTCGCCGTCGTCGAGGGTGACGACCTGGCGGGTGTGCGAGACGAGGGCCGCGACGTCGGAGGAGACGAACATCTCCTTCTCGCCGATACCCAGCACGACGGGCGAGCCGTTGCGCGCGACGACGATGCGGTCGGCGAAGTCGGCGTGCAGCACGGCGATGCCGTACGTGCCCTCGATGTGCCGCAGCGCCTCGCGGACCTTCTCCTCCAGCGTGCCGGCCCCGGAGCGGCCGATGAGGTGCGCGAGGACCTCGGTGTCGGTCTCGGAGGCGAACTCCACGCCCTCGGCGGTGAGCCGGGCGCGCAGGTCGGCGGCGTTGTCGATGATGCCGTTGTGGACGAGCGCGACCTTGCCCTCGGCGTCGACGTGCGGGTGGGCGTTCTCGTCGTTGGGCGCGCCGTGGGTGGCCCAGCGGGTGTGGGCGATGCCGGTGGTGCCGGCGAACCGCTTCGGCAGCCGCGACTCCAGCTCCCGTACGCGGCCCTTGGCCTTGGCGGTCTTCAGCCCGCCGGCCTTGCCGGAGGCGTGGATGGCGATGCCGGCGGAGTCGTAACCCCGGTACTCCAGGCGCTGCAGCCCCTCCAGGAGCAGCGGAGCGACATCACGCTTTCCGATATATCCGACGATTCCGCACATGGGTGGACCCTCCCTGATCGATGGTTCGTGGTGCTCCGCTGCTTCAGCCGTAGACGAGGCGGCGCAGCTGACGTATCGACAGCTCGGGCGGGGCCACGGCGCGGTGCGGCAGCTCGTGGGCGATCCGCTCGAAGATCGCGTCGTTGCGCAGGCCCTGGCCCTGCAGTTCGCGGTGTCTGCGGCGTACGAACACCTCGGTCGTCTCGTCGAAGTACGCGAGGACGTCCTGGATCACCCGGACCGCCTCGCCGCGCTGCAGCGGCGTACTGCGTACCAGGTGTTCCACCAGGTCCTCGTGGGACGGACGACGATCGAGCACCCATCGATACTGCGGTGCCGGGCGCGCTTTCGCAAGAAATCTGCCCGATATCGGGCAGGCGTGTCGCAGAGTCGTCCGGACCGACCGAAGGGGAAATGGTCTGCACCTTGACCCTCGGTGGGGCGCACGGTACGCAAGGTGAGCGTTCGGTTGCTCCATGCCCTGCACGAAGCTCGCCGAAGGGATCACCCGTGTCACTCGTGAGACCGCACCGATTGTTCTGTTCCCTCCTCCTGGTGGCCGCGGCCGGCCTCGGTACGGCGGGTGCGGCGCCCGCCGCCGCGCGGCCCGCCGCAGGACCCGTGCCCCTGGACCGCGTCGTCCCCGCCCCGGTCTCGGTCCGCCCGGCCCCCGGTACGCACCGCCTCACGGACCGGACCGCCATCCGGATCCCCGGGGCCACCGGCGAGACGAAGCGGGTCGCCGAGTACCTGGCGGGCGTGCTGCGGCTGTCGACCGGCTATGCGCTCCCCGTCACCGCCCGGGGCGGCGACGGCATCGTCCTCCGGCTCGCGTCCCGGGCGCCCGAGGTGCGGAAGCTCGGCGCCGAGGGCTACCGGCTCACCGTCACCGGCCGCGCCGTCACCCTCACCGCGGCCCGCCCGGCCGGCCTCTTCCACGGCGTCCAGACGCTGCGTCAGCTGCTGCCCCCGGCGGCGGAGCGGCGCACGGCGCAGTCCGGGCCCTGGACGATCGCCGCCGGGACGATCACCGACACCCCGCGCTACGAGTACCGCAGCGCGATGCTCGACGTCTCCCGCCACTTCTTCTCCGTGGACAAGGTCAAGCGCTACATCGACCAGCTCGCGCTCTACAAGATCAACAAGCTGCACCTGCACCTCTCCGACGACCAGGGCTGGCGCATCGCGATCGACTCCTGGCCCCGGCTCACCACGTACGGCGGCTCCACCCAGGTCGGCGGCGGCCCCGGCGGCTACTACACCAAGGCCGACTACAAGGAGATCGTCCGGTACGCGCAGAGCCGCTACCTGACCGTCGTCCCCGAGATCGACATGCCGGGCCACACCACCGCGGCCCTCGCCTCGTACGCCGAGCTGAACTGCGACGGCGTCGCCCCGCCGCTCTACACCGGCACCGAGGTCGGCTTCAGCTCCTTCTGCGTGCCGAAGCAGGTGACGTACGACTTCGTGGACGACGTCATCCGCGAGCTGGCGGCGATGACGCCCGGCCCGTACCTCCACATCGGCGGCGACGAGGCGCACTCCACCAGCCACGAGGACTACGTCACCTTCATGAACAAGGTGCAGCCGGTGGTCGCCAAGTACGGCAAGACGGTGATCGGCTGGCACCAGCTGACCGGCGCGACGCCGGTGAAGGGCGCGGTGGCGCAGTACTGGGGCTACGACGCGACGGGCGCCGACGAGAAGGCGCAGGTGGTGGCCGCGGCGAAGAAGGGCACGCGGCTGGTCGTCTCGCCCGCCGACCGGTCCTACCTGGACATGCAGTACAACAAGGACACCCCGTACGGGCTGCACTGGGCCGGGTACGTGTCGGTCCAGCGCTCCTACGACTGGGACCCGGGCAGCTACCTGGCGGGCGCGCCCGCGGACGCCATCCTCGGCGTCGAGGCCCCGATGTGGGCCGAGACGCTCTCCGAGAGCGACCAGGTCGAGTTCATGGCCTTCCCGCGGCTGCCGGGCATCGCGGAGCTGGGCTGGTCCCCGGCGAGCACGCACGACTGGGACAGCTATAAGCAGCGCGTCGCCGCGCAGGCCCCGCGCTGGGACGCGATGGGCATCGACTACTACCGCTCACCGCAAATTCCCTGGCCGGCGAAGTGAGCCGGTGACCGAGCGGGCGGGCTCCGCACCGGAGCCCGCCCGGAGGGGTGTTAAAGCCCCAGCTCCCGCGCGATCAGCATGCGCTGGACCTCGCTGGTGCCCTCGCCGATCTCCAGGATCTTGGAGTCGCGCCACATGCGGGCGACGGGGTACTCGTTCATGAAGCCGTAGCCGCCGTGGATCTGGGTGGCCTCGCGGGCGTTGGTGACCGCGATCTCCGAGGAGTACAGCTTCGCCAGCGCGGCCTCCTTCTTGAAGCGCTCGCCGTGCACCAGCCGGGAGGCCGCGTCGCGCCAGGCCAGCCGGGAGGTGTGGGCGCGCATCTCCATGTCGGCGAGCTTGAACTGTATGGCCTGGTTCTCCCCGATCGGCTTCCCGAAGGACTTCCGCTCCTTGGCGTACCGCAGCGACTCGTCCACACAGCCCTGCGCGAGCCCGGTGGCCAGCGCCGCGATGGCGATCCGGCCCTCGTCCAGGATGCGCAGGAACTGGGCGTAGCCGCGGCCCTCCTCGCCCAGCAGGTTGGCGGCCGGCACGCGCACGTCGGAGAAGGACAGCTCGCGGGTGTCGGAGGCGTTCCAGCCGACCTTGGAGTACGGGGCCGCGACCGTGAAGCCGGGGGTGCCGGCGGGCACGATGATCGCGGAGATCAGCGGGCGGCCGTCGTCCTTGTGGCCGGTGACGGCCGTGACCGTGACCAGGCCCGTGATGTCCGTGCCCGAGTTGGTGATGAAGCACTTGCTGCCGTTGATCACCCACTCGTCGGTGGCCGCGTCCAGCCGTGCGGTGGTCTTCGTGCCGCCCGCGTCCGACCCGGCCTCGGGCTCGGTCAGCCCGAACGCGCCCAGCATCTCGCCCGAGCAGAGCTTCGGCAGCCAGGTCCGCTTCTGCTCCTCCGTGCCGAAGTGGTACAGCGGCATGGCGCCGAGCGAGACGCCGGCCTCCAGGGTGATCGCCACCGAGGAGTCGACCCGGGCCAGCTCCTCCAGGGCGATGCCGAGCGCGAGGTAGTCGCCGCCCATGCCGCCGTACTCCTCGGGGAAGGGCAGCCCGAAGAGGCCCATCCGGCCCATCTCGCGCACGATCTCGTAGGGGAACTGGTGGTTCTCGTAGAACTCGCCGATCTTCGGCGCGACGACGTCGTGGGCGAACGCCTCGACCGTGGTGCGCAGTTCCTCCAGCTCGGAGGGGAGGCGGTGGTCCAGTGACATGGGGGTCACTCCTTGTGGGAGTCGAGGGAGGAGGAGAGGGCGCGCACGGTGCGGGACGGGCTCGGCCGGCCCAGCCGCTCCGCCATCCAGACGCTGGTGGCGGTCAGCCGCTCCAGGTCGACCCCGGTCTCGATGCCGAGGCCGCGGAGCATCCACACCAGGTCCTCGGTGGCGAGGTTGCCGGTGGCGCTCTTGGCGTACGGGCAGCCGCCCAGGCCGCCCGCCGAGGCGTCGACGGTGGTGACGCCGTGCTGCAGCGCGGCCAGGGTGTTGGCCAGCGCCTGTCCGTAGGTGTCGTGGAAGTGGACGCCGAGCACGTCCGTGCCGACGCCCGCTTCGTTCAGGGCGGTGAGCAGGGCCGTGACATGGCCGGGCGTGGCGACGCCGATGGTGTCGCCCAGGCTCAGTTCGTCGCAGCCCTGGTCCAGCAGCGCGCGGCAGACCCGCACGACCTGGGGGACCGGTACCGCGCCCTCCCAGGGGTCGCCGAAGCACATGGAGAGGTAGCCGCGGACGTGCGCGCCCGCCTCCTTGGCGCGGGCGACGACCGGCGCGAACATCGCCAGCGCCTCGTCCACCGTGCGGTTGAGGTTGGCCTTGGCGAAGGACTCGGTGGCGCTGCCGAAGACCGCGATCCGGTCCGCGCCCAGGGCCAGTGCCCGGTCCAGGCCGCGCTCGTTCGGTACGAGCACCGGCAGCCGGACCCCGGGGACGTCGCGCACCATCGGGAACAGCCGCTCGGCGTCGGCCAGTTGGGGCACCCACTTGGGGTGCACGAAGCTGGTCGCCTCGACGGTGTCCAGCCCGGCGGCGGCCAGCCGGCGGACGAACTCGGCCTTGATCTCGGTGGGGACGACGCCCTGCTCGTTCTGCAGGCCGTCGCGCGCCCCGACCTCGTGGATGCGGACGCGGGCCGGCAGGCCGGGCGCGGGGACGGGCATCGGCAGTCCGGCGGCGGTCATGACAGCTCCTTCGCGGCGCCCTCGGCGGGGGCCGGGTGGGCGTCCTCGTCGGGGGTGATCACGGCCAGCACCTGGTCCATGGCGACCGTGCTGCCCGGCGTCACGTCGAGTTCGGCGACGGTGCCGGCGTGCGGCGCGGAGATGACGTGCTCCATCTTCATCGCCTCCACCACCAGCAGGCCCTGCCCGGCCTCGACGCGGTCGCCGACCGCGGCCTTGACCACGGTGACCGTGCCGGGCATCGGCGCGGTGAGCGAGTCGGCGCCGTGCGCGCCGGCCGCGCCGGCGAGCGTGGCCGCCACCGGGTCGTGGTCCCGCACGTGCCAGGCGTCGCCGTCCCGGCCGAGCCAGTCCCCGGCCCGTACGAAGGTGTGGCGTACGCCGTCGACGGTGACGGCCACCCGGTCCTCGGCGACCCGGCCCCGCCCGGCGGCGCGCACCGGCTCCTGGCCCGGCGCCCGCAGCCAGAAGGCGGGCGGGGTGGGCTCGCCGCCCATGCGCCAGCCGCTCGGCACGGAGAACGGGTCGGTCCAGCCGTCCCCGGACGCGGGCGGCTCCAGCGCCGCCTGCCGCACCGCGGCGCCCGCCGCGTACACCTCGTCCGGCACGCCCCCGTCCACCAGGCCGTCCGCCTCGCGCTCCACGAGGCCGGTGTCCAGCTCCCCGGCCACGACCGCCGGGTGGGCCAGCAGCCGGCGCAGGAAGCCGGTGTTGGTGGGCACCCCGAGGATGACCGTCTCCGCGAGCGCGGCCCGCAGCCTGCGCAGCGCGGTCGCCCGGTCCGGGCCGTACGCGATCACCTTGGAGAGCATCGGGTCGTACAGCGAGCCGACCTCGGTTCCCTCCGAGAGGCCGGAGTCCGTCCGTACCCCGTCGCCGGACGGCTCGTGCAGCGCGAGCACGGTGCCGCCGGAGGGCAGGAAGCCGCGGGACGGGTCCTCGGCGCAGATCCGGGCCTCGACGGCGTGCCCGGTGAGGGTGATGCCGTCCTGGCCGTACGGCAGCTCCTCGCCCGCCGCGACCCGCAGCTGCCACTCGACCAGGTCCAGTCCGGTGACCAGCTCGGTGACCGGGTGCTCGACCTGGAGGCGGGTGTTCATCTCCATGAAGTAGTACGAGGCGGGATCGTCGCCGGGGACGATGAACTCGACGGTGCCGGCGCCGACATAGCCGCACGAGCGGGCCGCCTCCACGGCCGCCGCGCCCATCGCGGCGCGCGTGGCCTCGTCCAGCAGGACGCTCGGCGCCTCTTCGATGATCTTCTGGTGGCGGCGCTGGAGGGAGCACTCGCGCTCCCCGAGGTGGACGACGTTGCCGTGCCCGTCGGCCAGGACCTGGATCTCGATGTGGCGCGGGCGGTCGACCCACCGCTCCACCAGCAGGGTGTCGTCGCCGAAGGAGCCGCGGGCCTCGCGCCGGGCCGCCGCGATCTCGTCCGCGAGCAGCGTCTCGTCACGGACCAGCCGCATGCCCTTGCCGCCGCCGCCCGCCGAGGGCTTGAGCAGCACCGGCATGCCGATCTCCCGCGCGGCGGCGGCCAGTTCGGCGTCGCTCAGGCCGCTGCCCGAGGAGCCCGGTACGACGGGCACGCCCGCGGCCCGTACGGTCTCCTTCGCGCGGATCTTGTCGCCCATCAGCGAGATCGCGTCGGCGGGCGGGCCGATGAAGACCAGGCCTGCGTCGGTGACCGCGCGGGCGAACGCGGCGTTCTCCGCGAGGAAGCCGTAGCCGGGGTGGATCGCCTCCGCGCCCGTACGGGCCGCCGCTTCGAGGAGGCGCTCGAGGGAGAGGTAGCTCTCCGTCGCGGGCGGGGGGCCGATGCGGACGGCGGTGTCCGCCTCGCGTACGTGCCGCGCTTCGGCGTCCGCGTCGCTGAAGACGGCGACCGAGCGGATGCCCAGGGACCGGAGGGTGCGGATGACGCGGACCGCGATCTCGCCGCGGTTGGCGACCAGGACTGTGCTGAACATGGTGGAGGTCCTCACATCCGGAAGACGCCGAAGGCGGGGTCGGTCAGCGGGGCGTTGGCGCAGGCGGTGAGGGCCAGACCCAGCACCTGCCGGGTCTCCATCGGGTCGATCACGCCGTCGTCCCAGAGCCGCGCCGACGCGTAGTAGGCATTGCCCTGCTGGTCGTACTGGGCGCGGATCGGGTCCTTGAAGGCCTCTTCCGCCTCGGCGGGCCACTCCTCGCCGCGCGCTTCGAGCTGGTCGCGCTTGACGGTCGCCAGGACCGAGGCGGCCTGCTCGCCGCCCATGACGGAGATCTTGGCGTTCGGCCACATCCACAGGAAGCGGGGGCTGTAGGCCCGGCCGCACATGGAGTAGTTGCCCGCGCCGTACGACCCGCCGATGACGACGGTCAGCTTCGGCACGCGGGTGCAGGCCACGGCGGTGACCATCTTGGCGCCGTGCTTGGCGATGCCGCCCGCCTCGTAGTCCTTGCCGACCATGAAGCCGGAGATGTTCTGCAGGAACACCAGCGGGATGCCGCGCTGGTCGCACAGCTCGATGAAGTGCGCGCCCTTCTGCGCCGACTCGGAGAAGAGGATGCCGTTGTTGGCGACGATGCCGACCGGGTGGCCGTGCAGGTGCGCGAAGCCGGTGACCAGCGTCTGGCCGTACTCGGCCTTGAACTCCGCGAAGCGCGAGCCGTCCACGAGCCGGGCGATGACCTCGCGGACGTCGTACGGCGTGCGGGAGTCGGCGGGGACCATGCCGTACAGCCCGGCCGGGTCCGCCTTGGGCTCCTCGGCCGTCCGCACGGTCCAGGGGAGGGGCGCCCGCTCGCCGAGGGTGGAGACGATGGTGCGGACGATGCGCAGGGCGTGCGCGTCGTCCTCGGCGAGGTGGTCGGTGACGCCGGAGGTGCGGGAGTGCACCTCGCCGCCGCCCAGCTCCTCGGCCGTGACGACCTCGCCGGTCGCGGCCTTCACCAGCGGCGGGCCGCCGAGGAAGATCGTGCCCTGGTTCCGCACGATCACGGCCTCGTCGCTCATCGCGGGGACGTACGCGCCGCCGGCCGTGCAGGAGCCGAGGACGGCCGCGATCTGCGGGATCCCGGCGCCGGACATCCGGGCCTGGTTGTAGAAGATCCGCCCGAAGTGCTCGCGGTCGGGGAAGACCTCGTCCTGCATGGGCAGGAAGGCGCCGCCGGAGTCGACCAGGTAGACGCAGGGGAGGTGGTTCTCCAGCGCGACCTCCTGGGCACGGAGGTGCTTCTTCACGGTCATCGGGTAGTACGTGCCGCCCTTGACCGTGGCGTCATTGGCGACGATCACCACCTCGCGGCCCGAGACCCGGCCGATGCCCGCGATGACGCCGGCCGCCGGGGCGGCCCCGTCGTACATCCCGTCCGCCGCCAGCGGGGCCAGCTCCAGGAAGGGCGAGCCCGGGTCCAGCAGGCTGTCCACCCGGTCCCGGGGCAGCAGCTTGCCGCGTGCCGTGTGCCGTGCCCTGGCCTTCTCGCCGCCGCCCTGCCGGGCCGCCGCGAGCTTCGCGCGCAGCTCGTCCACGAGCGCGCGGTGCGCGGCCTCGTTGGCCCGCCAGGAGTCGGCAGCGGGGTCTGCCGCCGTCCCCAGTACCGGAGCCTGCTCCATCGTCGTACCCGCCCCTTGTTAGTGGTCGTTAACACGATTGCGTTCAGGTTAACGAGCACTAACCCGCCTGTCTACAATTGGAGCCATGAGCAGCACGAAGGCCCCCGCCGCCGTCAGCCGCCGCGAGCAGATCCTCAAAGAGGCCGCGCGGCTCTTCGCCGAGCGCGGATTCCACGGCGTCGGCGTGGACGAGATAGGCGCCGCGGTCGGGATCTCCGGTCCCGGCCTGTACCGCCACTTCGCCGGCAAGGACGCGATGCTCGCCGAGCTGCTGGTCGGGATCAGTGAGCGGCTGCTGGACGGCGGCCGGCTGCGGGTCGCCGACGGCGGCGAGAGCGCCGAGCAGGTGCTGCACGCCCTCATCGAGGGGCATATCGACTTCGCGCTGGACGACCGCCCGCTGATCACCGTGCACGACCGGGAGCTGGACCGGCTGCGCGAGGCGGACCGCAAGCGGGTCCGGCAGCTCCAGCGGCAGTACGTCGAGCTGTGGGTGGAGGTCGTCCGCGAGGTGTACCCGGCCTGCACCGAGGCCGAGGCGCGGGCCGCCGTGCACGCCGTCTTCGGCCTGTTGAACTCCACCCCACATCTGAGCCCGCGCGCCAGCCTGCCGCCCCGTACGGCCACGGAGGAGCTGCTCAAGCGGCTGGCGCTGGGCGCCTTCGGCGCGGCGGCGGGCCGCGACGCCTGAGAACCGCCACTTTTCACGGGCCCCGTCGGCGCTGATGCCGGCGGGGTCACTGTGTTTCAGGCGACGCGGGGGGCCTCTGGACAGAGAACGTGACCGCCGGGTAGCTTTCGCTGAGCAAGCGCTTAGCCAGCGTAGTGATTCAGGATGTCCAGGAGGCGGCAGTGCAGCGGACGGTATTCAACGAGGACCACGAGGCGTTCCGGGACACCATCCGCGCCTTCATCGAGGCCGAGGTCGTGCCGGTCTTCGACGACTGGTTCCAGGCCGGACAGGTGCCCCGCGAGTTCTACTACAAGCTCGCCGAGCTGGGCCTCTTCGGCATCAACGTCCCCGAGGAGTTCGGCGGCGCCGGCCTGGAGTCGCACAAGTTCGAGGCCGTCCAGTACGAGGAGACCGCCCGCGCGGGCGTGAACTTCGGCGGCTCCGGCGTGCACGTGCTGCTCGCCCTGCCCTACATCAAGATGCTCGCCACCGACGAGCAGAAGAAGCGCTACCTGCCGAAGTTCGTCTCCGCCGAGGAGATGTGGGCGCTGGCGATGACCGAGCCGGGCACCGGCTCCGACCTCGCGGGCATGAAGACCACCGCCAAGCTCTCCGAGGACGGCACGCACTACGTCCTCAACGGCGCCAAGACCTTCATCACCGGCGGCGTGCACGCCGACCGCGTGATCGTCTGCGCCCGTACCTCCGCGCCGAAGGAGGACGACCGCCGCTTCGGCATCTCCCTCTTCGCCGTCGACACCAAGTCCGAGGGCTACTCCGTCGGCCGCAAGCTGGACAAGCTGGGCCTGAAGACCTCCGACACCGCCGAGTTGGCGTTCGTCGACGTGAAGGTGCCCACCGAGGACCTGCTCGGCGAGGAGAACAAGGGCTTCTACTACCTCGGCAAGAACCTGCCGTCCGAGCGCTGGGGCATCGCCTACGGCGCGTACGCGCAGGCCAAGGCCGCCGTCCGGTTCGCGCAGCAGTACGTGCAGGATCGCACCGTCTTCGGCAAGACCGTCGCGTCCTTCCAGAACACCAAGTTCGAGCTGGCCGCCTGCCAGGCCGAGGTCGACGCCGCCGAGGCCGTCGCCGACCGCGCCCTGGAGGCCCTGGACGCGGGCGAGCTGACCGCTGCCGAGGCCGCCTCCGCCAAGCTGTTCTGCACCGAGGTCGCGCACCGCGTCATCGACAAGTGCCTCCAGCTGCACGGCGGCTACGGCTACATGAACGAGTACCCGATCGCCCGCCTGTACGCCGACAACCGCGTCAACCGCATCTACGGCGGCACCAACGAGGTCATGAAGTCGATCATCGCCAAGTCGATGGGCCTCTGAGGTCCCGCCCAGGCTGACGTCCGTGAACGACGCACTGGAATCCCTCCTCGATCTGCTCACCCTGGAGCGGATCGAGGAGGACATCTACCGCGGGCAGTCCCGTCCCGCCGTGGTCCCCCGGGTCTTCGGCGGGCAGGTGGCGGCCCAGGCGCTGGTCGCCGCGGGCCGTACGGTCCCCGCCGACCGGCCCCCGCACTCCCTGCACGCGTACTTCCTGCGCCCCGGGGACCCGGGCGCGCCGATCGTCTACACCGTCGACCGCATCCGCGACGGCCGGTCCTTCACCACCCGCCGGGTCGTCGCCGTCCAGCACGGGCAGCAGATCTTCCACCTCACCGCGTCCTTCCACGCGCACGAGGAGGGCATGGAGCACCAGGAGCCGATGCCCTCGGTGCCGGATCCGCTGACCCTGCCCACCGCCGCCGAGATGCTGCCGCGCTACGCGGACCGCTTCGTCGGCGAGGGCGTCGCCCAGCGGCTGCTGGAGGCCCGCGCGGCGGTGGACCTGCGGTACGTCGACGAGCCGCCGTTCGCCACCGCGGGCCAGGTGCGCGAGCCCCGGTCGCAGGTCTGGTTCCGTACCCAGGGCAAGCTCGACGGGGACACCGGCATCCCCCGGCCGCTGCTGGACATCTGCCTGGTCACCTACGTCTCCGACATGACGCTGCTGGACTCGGTGCTGCTCGCCCACGGGCGGGGCGGCTGGGCCGTGGGTGACGTGGTGGGCGCGAGCCTGGACCACGCGATGTGGTTCCACCGCCCCCTGAAGGCGGACGAGTGGCTGCTGTACGACCAGGAGTCGCCGACCGCACAGGGCGGCCGCGGGCTGGGCAAGGGCCGCATCTTCACCGCCGAGGGACAGCTCGCGGTGTCGGTGATCCAGGAGGGCGTGATCCGCGCGCCGCGCGCCTGAGCCGCCTTCCTCCGGCAGCCCGGCGAATCGGGCATACTGCCGCTCCATGGGCAGCGCGGAGGACGCCGGGAACACGGCCGGGGACGGTACGGGCGAGAGCACCGTCACCGTCCTCGTCGCCGCGGGCGCCAATCTCGGCATCGCCGCGGCCAAGACCGTGGGCGGCATGGTCAGCGGGTCCAGCGCGATGCTCTCCGAGGCCGCGCACTCCGTCGCCGACACGGTCACCGAACTGCTGCTGCTCACCGCACTGAAGCGCAGCGCCCGCCCGGCCGACGAGGACCACCCGCTCGGCCACGGCCAGGAGCGCTACGTCTGGGCGCTGCTCGCCTCCGTCGCCACCTTCGTGGGCGGCGCCGTCTTCTCCGTCTACGACGGGATCCACACCCTCACCCACAGCGAGGAGCTGGGAGATCCGCTGGTCTCCTACCTGATCCTCGCCGTCGCCTTCCTCCTGGAGGGCTACTCGCTGCGCACCGGGCTGCGGCAGGCGCGCGGCGAGGCGGCGCGCCTGCACCGGCCGCTCGGCCACTACCTGCGGCGCACGCCGGACACCACCGTCAAGGCCGTCGTCATGGAGGATTCCGCCGCGCTGGCCGGGCTGCTGCTGGCGGCCGGCGGCCTGCTCGGCGGCCAGCTCACCGGGTCGGGCGTCTGGGACGGCGTCGCCGCGATCCTGATCGGGCTGCTGCTGGTGTACGTGGCGTGGGTGCTGGGCCGCAGCAACGCCCAGCTGCTCATCGGCCGCTCGCTCCCGCCGGACGTCCGGGACGCCGTACGGGAACGGCTGCGGGCCGTGCCGCAGGTCGCGGACGTCCTGGAGCTGGTCACGCTGGTCCAGGGGCCGGGCGAGGTGCTGATCGCGGCGAAGGTCGACTTCCGCGACCTGGCGACCGCCACGGAGATCGAGTGGGCCTGCGAGGAGGCCGAACGCGACCTCCGCGCCCGCTTCCCGGCGGTGCGCCGGGTCTTCCTGGACCCGACGCCGGGACGCGGGCGGGCGGCCCCCTGAGACGCCGCCCGCCGGGTCAGTCGGTCAGGCCCGCCGCGTTCAGCAGGTACGCCGTCAGCGGGTCGTAGTAGCGCGGGCTGCGGACGTGGTCGTCCAGCGGGACCGTGACCTGGAGGGTGCCCTCCGCCTCGGCCAGGAAGAGCGCCGGGTCGTTGGAGTCCGCGTAGCCGACCGCGTCGATGCCGCGCTGCCCCGCGCAGCCCGCCCAGCCGTGGTCGGCGACCACCAGGTCCGGCAGCGGCTGCCCCGCCCGCTCCAGCCCGTCCAGGATCGCCGTCATCGGGCCCGGCGAGTGGGTGTGCCACAGCGTCGCGCCGCGCTCCAGCATCGCCACCTGGCTGAACTGGAAGACCACGCCGTCGTCGGCGGTCAGCCCGTCCGGGACGACCACGATGTCGCAGCCCCGCGCCCGCAGCGCGGCGGCCGTGGCGATGTGCACGTCCAGCAGCCCGCCCGGGTGGCCGGTCGCGAGCAGCACCCGCCGCTGCCCGGCCGCCGCCTTGCGCAGCACCGCCGCCATCCGGTCCAGCGCGGCCACCGTCAGCTCGGGGTCGATGGTGTCCTGGCCGTGGCGGTGGTCGGGGTCGTCGTTGACGCCGCAGCGCTCGGCCATCACGGCGAGCACGTCCTGCTCGTCTCTCCACCGGTCGCCCAGTTCCAGGCCGAACCAATAGTGACGGTCGCCGTTGGCGAGCTTGCGGTAGTGGTCCAGGTTGTTCTCACGCGGCGTGGCGACGTCACCGGCGATCCGGGTGCGCACGAGGTGGTCGATCAGTTCGGCGCGGCTGGGAGCAGGGGCGGAGGTTATCGGCATGAAGCCCATTGTGCCGGGGCGGATCGGCCGGAGGCGGGCGAGTTCCACTGCCCGGACATCCCGCGCCCCCCTTCGTGCCTACGATCGCGGTGTTCCGGCGGCTCGGTACGGCGAGGGGGAGCAGGGGTGGACAGGCGGGCGGCCAGACCGCTGTGGCAGGTGCGGATCAGGCGGGCGGAGGACGGGCCGGTGCTCGGCGGGGGCGTGCTGTGCACCAATGGAACGGTGCTGACCTGCGCACATGTCGTCGGGCCCGCTGCCGGGACGGACGGCGGTGCGGCCGGTGTGCTGGTCGACTTCCCCTTCGTGGAGGGCGGGCAGGGCATACCGGCACGCATCGTGCTGAGCCGTACGGAGGCCCCCGTGGGAAGCCGGGACGACCTCGCCGTACTGCGGCCCTCCCGGGTGCCCGCCGGGGCCTGCCCCGCGCCGCTGGACGACGCCGAGCTGCCGGCCGGGCACGGCTTCGGCGTGTACGGGTTCCCCGCCGGCCACCCGGACGGGGTGTGGGCCACCGGACGGCTGACGGGCCGCACGGCGGGCGGCCTCCTCCAGTTCACCGTCCCGGGCGCGCAGGGCCACCCGCCCGCGCGCGGCTTCAGCGGCTCGCCCGTCTGGGACACCGACCTGCGGGCGGTGGTCGGCATGGTGACCGCGGTGGACCGCGACACGGCGCTGCGGACCGCGTACGCCGTCCCCGTGGACGGGCTGCGCGCCCACTGGCCGGACCTCGCCGACCCGTACCCGGTACGGCTGTGGGTGCACGACCCCTACGGCGCGCCCGCCCGGCTGGTGCCCCTGCGCGCCGGCGGGCCGGACCGGCGCGAGTTCTGGGTGGGGCGCAGCAACGGAACGGGCACCGAGGCGGACATCCTGCTGGCGTCCCGGCCGCCGCACGTGGTCAGCCGGTGGCACTGCCTGCTGGTGCACGAGTGGGGGCAGTGGTTCGTGCAGCTGCGGCCCGACGGGCCGCACGCCCTCGTACGGCACGCGGGGAGCGAGCTGCCGCAGCCGGTGCCGCGGGGCGGGCGGACGCGGCTGCGCAACGGTGACCGGGTCCTCGTCCCGGCCGCGCTGCGCTCCGAGGACACCGCCGCCGGGACGGCGCCCGACGGCCCCGGAGCGGCGGGACGGCCCTACTGGCAGCTGGAGTTCGTCGACGACGGCCAGACCGGTTCGCTTTCCTGACCGCCGCGCACCGGCTCCCTGCCGTCAACTCCTTTACGCCACAGTCTTTTTCGCTATACACCACTCAAAGGAGTGACGCATGGGAACTTCGGTGCGGGAGCGGCCCGTCACGCCGTAGTGAGGAGCTACGCGAAAAGTCGTATGTGGCCCAACGCCGCCTGACATCAAGGGAGTAGGCGTGAAGAAACTACGGGGGACGTTCTTCTGGTGCGGGGTGGTGGGAGCCGCGCTGGCGGTGCTCCTGGTGTCCTCGGGCGCGACGGGCGCGGTGCCGCCGCTGAAGGAGATGGTCGACCGCGGCGGGGTGTCGCAGGCCCTGGCGAGCGCGGTCCTCGCGGTCACCTTCTGGGTGCTGGCGATGCTGGTCGTCCGGCTGCTGGAGAACACCCGGGAGGCCGCGGCGCTGGCCGCGTACCGGCCCGGCCGGGCGGCCGGCGGGTACGGCAACGGCGGCGGGTACGGCAACAGCGAAGTGCAGCGCATCCTGGGCAAGGCAGCGCTCGACGCGTCCCGCGACCCGGAGCGGGCCGAGTCCATGGTGGCGGGCCGCTCCGCGGTGCACGCCGCGCGCTCCGAGACGCCGTACGCCCTGATCCGCGCCCTGGTCTGGGCGCTGCCCGCGCTCGGCTTCATCGGCACGGCGGCGGAGATGGCCCGGTCCATCGGCGGGCTCGGCGGCGCGGTGGCCAGGACGACCTCGTACGCCGAGCTGAGCCACACGCTGGTCCGCGACGTCATCCCGCCGCTCGCCGGCGCGTTCAGCATCACCCTCTTCGCGCTCGGCTCCAGCGTGGTGTGCCACCTGCTGGTCTCGGTGGTGCACACCCACGAGGAGCGGCTGCTGCTGGCGGTGGACGAGCGGGCGCTGGAGCAGCTCGGGAACGGCTCCCGCGGCAGCGCCCGCGCCGACCTCGCCGGCCAGGCCCGCGCGGCACAGCTGCTGGGCGACTCCATGCAGACGGCGGCGACGGCGGTGCAGGAGCTGAGCTCCGAGCTGGAGCGGCTGCGCACCGAGGCGGCGGGGACCCGGCTGGGCGGTGAGGAGCGCCCGGACCGCTCCGAGGAGATCGTCCGCCAGCTGGCCACCATCGGGACGCAGCTGTCCGCCATCGGCGCCGGGCTGGACCGCGACATGGTCCTCACCCCGGTCCGGGTCCCGCGCGGGCCGGACGGCCGGACGGTCCTGCCGGGCGACGACGGCGACTTCGGTGACGGGCCCGCCGGGCCCGGCGGCCTGGGTGGCCCGCGCGGCCCCCAGGACTTCCGGGGCGGACCCGGCGGCTTCAACGGCGGCCGTGTGAACGGCGGACTGTGATGCGCGGCCTCGGGGGATCGCGGAGCTTCGAGGGACGGCGCGGCGACGGGGACGGTGCCCCGGTGGAGCTGCGCTTCATCGACCTGCTGCTCATCATCATCGCCACCCTGATGTTCATGGCCGTGCTGCTGGCCCTGGTCAGCGCCAACGCCCCGGCCGACCGCCCGGACGAGAACCGCCCGCGGCCGGTCGAGGTCACCACCGCCGCAGCCCCGGACGCGGTGGCCGGCAAGGAGTACGCCCTCACGCTCGCCGCGGTCGGGGGCCGTCCGCCGTACCACTGGGACCGGGCCGGGGGCCGGCTCCCCGAGGGGCTGAAGCTGACCGGGGACGGCGTGATCACCGGCCGCGCCGAGCACGCCTCCGGGGAGTCCGGCGGGGACGGGCGCGCGGCGACCACGACGGTGCGGGTGCGGGACGCGGCGGGCCGGCAGGCGGAGCGCACGCTGCGGCTGGCGGTCGTGCGGGCCGCCGAGGCGGGCTCCCAGCGGCCGAGCCTGCGGGTGATCGCCAAGACCCTGGCGCTGCCCGAGGCGCGGAAGGGCGCGAAGTACACCACGCACCACTTCAGGGCCACGGCCGGCGACGGCCCGTACACCTGGCGGGCCGCCGGCGCGCTGCCGCCCGGCATGCGGCTGTCCGGGGCGGGCGCGCTGAGCGGGACGCCGGAGAAGAGCGGCAGCTTCCTCTTCGCCGTACGGGTCACCGACAGCACGGGCGCCGCCGCCGAGCAGCAGGTCCGGATGGCGGTCGGCGAGCCGCGGGAGAAGCAGGCGGAGAGCGGCTTCTGGGGCGAGCTGTGGGCCTCGCCGTGGTACGTGCTCGTGCTGGCCGGGATCGGGACGCTCGTCGTCCTGGGCTTCCTCAAGGTGATCCTCTTCGGCGCGCGGGGCGGAGTCAGCCCCGGAGTTCCCGGGCTCTTCGGAGGACAGCGGTGAGACCGGGTACGGCGCGGGGAGGCGCACGGTAGATGGGACTGGCGGCAGGCGCCCGGCTGAGCACCGGGCACGAGGTGCGCGAGGTGCGCAGGGGCGGATTCTCCGAGGTCGGCGTGGTCGAGGGCCGGCTCGGCGAACGGCTCGCGGTGAAGCGGATCCGCGGCGAGATCAGGGAGCGGCTGGGCACGGAGGCCGACCAGTTGTTCCTGCACGAATGCCAGGTGGCCGTGGCCCGCCTGGGCAACGCCCCGTACACCGCCCGCCCGGTGCTGGCCCTGCCCGCGCTGGAGACGACCGGCGACGGAACGGAGGGCGATGCGTGGGACGGCGCGGCGGACGTCCGGGTCGCCCTGGGGCCCGCCCTCTTCATGGAGTACGTCGACGGGCCCTCCCTGGAGGACCTGCTCGCCACCGGGCGGCTCGCGCCCGGCCAGGCGGCGAAGGTCTGCGGCGGCGTCGCCGCGGCGCTCGCGCACGCGCACGACGCCGGGGTCTGCCACCGCGACCTCAAGCCGACCAACGTCCTCCTCACCCGGGGCAACGACGTACGGCTGATCGACTGGGGGATGAGCGGCGCCGGCCGGTTCTCCGACCTCACGACCCGCATCGAGTACATCTCCCCGGAGCGGGCCGCGCAGCTGGACCTCGTCGCGCCGCCGGACGACGTGTACGCGCTCGGCATGCTCTTCCACCTGTGCCTGACCGGCCGGCTGGTGAACCACTGGCCGGTCGGATCGCCCGACGTGCTCCGCGCCGAGATCGCGGCCTCCGGCGCCGACGTGCCCGAGGAGCTGGCGCACATCGTCGTCTCGATGCTCGCGCCGCGCGCCGAGGACCGGCCCACCGCCCGGTCCATCGCCGACATGCTGCTGCACGAGGACATGGCGGGCGCCCTCGCCGACCGCGACCTGGACCTGCCGTACTGCCCGGACTGCGGCTACGTCTGCGGCACGGGCCCGGCCACGGCCCGCTGCCCGGTGTGCGGCGGCGGGCTGCGGCGCCGGGTGCCGCTCCCGCCCGCCGAGGGCATGGTGCGCATCGCGTCCGGCACCTTCGTGCACGGCCTCAGCGACTCCCAGGCGCGGCACGCCCTGATCGCCGCCCGGATGACCCCCGACGACGAGCAGGTGCGGCGGCTGACCGGCGGCAGCGGCCCGCGCCGGGTGTTCTGCCGGGCCTTCGACATCGACCGCACGCCGGTGACCAACGCCCAGTACGCCGCCTTCGTCCGGGCGGTCAACTACCCCGAACCACCGGGCTTTCCCGCCCTGCTCGCCGAGGCCCCCGACCACCCCGTGACGTCGGTGAGCTGGCGCGACGCGCTCTGCTACGCCCTGTGGTGCGGCAAGCGGCTGCCCACTCCGCTGGAGTGGGAGAAGGCGGCCCGCGGCCCGGACGACGACCGGATGTACCCATGGGGCAGCGCCTTCGAGCGGGAGCGCTGCCAGGGCAGGCCGAGCGGCCCGGCCGGCCGCGTCGGGAGGGTGCCGACGCTGCCGGTCGGCTCACTGCCCGGCGGGGAGTCCCCCTGGGGCGTGCAGGAGATGAGCGGCAACGTCAACGAGTGGGTCGCCGAGGGGACGGTACCGGGGTACCGAGGAGTGCGCGGCGGCGCGACCGGCGAGGTGCTGGAGGTCTACGGCCTGGTGTCGTACCAGTCCCAGGCCCGTACGGAACACGCCGACCCGGCGATCGGCTTCCGCTGCGCCGCGGACGTGACCCACGGCACCGAGCCGTACGCGCCCGGCAGGACCCCCTGACCGGGCAACGCACCCCGCGAGGAGAGAAGGTGACGGCATGACGGATCCGGCCGGGCTGGTGCGGTTCCCGCTGGACGGCGGCGGCGAGGTGATCGTCGAGACCGCCGAGGACGGCGCCGGGATGGTGGGCGCGGGCCGGGCCGACAGCGCCGTCGCGGACGGCACCACGACCTTCGACCGGGCCCTGGAGGGGGTACGGGGCGCCGCCGACGCGGCCCTGCGCTGCTTCGGCTCGCTGGCCCAGCGCCCGGACGAGGTACAGATCCAGTTCGGCGTGAAGCTCACCGCACAGGCCGGCGCGGTGATCACGAAGACCGGGGTGGAGGGCCACCTTCAGGTGACGGTGACCTGGTCCGGGGAGCGGGCGGCGGCACCGGAGACGCCCTGAGCGCGCGGGGCATGGACGTCATGTCGAACGGCCCCCTCTCACCTCACGGATATGTCCATGGGGCGAACGCCGTCCCGACCCTACGCTCGGCGCCATGACCTCCGCATCTGCCGCTTCCTCAGAGCCCGTCGGCCCCGTCGACTCCTCCCGCGTCCCGCGTTACGCCGGCCCGGCGACCTTCGCCCGGCTGCCGCGCGTCGACGAGGTCGGCGGCCGCGCCGATGTGGCCGTCGTGGGCGTCCCGTTCGACACCGGTGTCTCCTACCGCCCCGGCGCCCGCTTCGGCGGCAACGCCATCCGCGAGGCCTCCCGCCTGCTGCGTCCGTACAACCCGGCCCAGGACGCCTCCCCGTTCGCGCTGGCCCAGGTCGCCGACGCGGGCGACATCGCCGCCAACCCGTTCAACATCAACGAGGCCGTCGAGACGGTCGAGGCCGCGGCCGACGACCTCCTCGGCACCGGCGCCCGCCTGATGACCCTCGGCGGCGACCACACCATCGCGCTGCCGCTGCTCCGCTCGGTCGCCAAGAAGCACGGCCCCGTCGCGCTGCTGCACTTCGACGCGCACCTGGACACCTGGGACACGTACTTCGGCGCGGAGTACACCCACGGCACGCCTTTCCGCCGCGCGGTCGAGGAGGGCATCCTCGACACCTCGGCCCTCTCGCACGTCGGCACCCGCGGCCCGCTGTACGGCAAGAAGGACCTCACCGACGACGAGAAGATGGGCTTCGGCATCGTCACCTCGGCGGACGTCATGCGCCGCGGTGTGGACGAGGTCGCCGACCAGCTCCGCCAGCGCATCGGGGACCGCCCGCTGTACATCTCCATCGACATCGACGTGCTGGACCCGGCGCACGCGCCCGGCACCGGCACGCCGGAGGCCGGCGGCCTCACCTCGCGCGAACTGCTGGAGATCCTGCGCGGCCTGGCCTCGTGCAACCTGGTCTCCGCCGACCTGGTCGAGGTGGCCCCGGCGTACGACCACGCCGAGATGACCTCGGTCGCGGCCTCGCACACCGCGTACGAGCTGACCACGATCATGAGCCGGCAGATCGCGGCGGCGCGCGGCTGACCCGCCGCGCGGAAACGCGCCAGGGCCCCGGAACGGTGACCGTTCCGGGGCCCTGGTCGTACAGGCTTCGCTCAGAGGCCCGCGGTGGGCAGCGCGCCGGCCAGGCCGTTGGCCTTGGCCAGCGTGCCCTGGGCGAGGCCCTCGACGGCCTGGACGGCGGAGCCGTCGACGGTCACGGCGGCGTCGTAGCCGGCAACACCGGCACCGACGGTGGCGGCACCGGCGGCAATGCCGTCCAGCTCGCTGTCGGAGATCTCGGCGGTCTCGATGAAGTCACGCATGAGTTTTCTTCCCTTCAAGCACGGGGGACGCGGAAGAACGGGGTTTACGCCGGGAATAGTGCCGGGACTGAGGCCGTAAGGCAAGTTCCCCGCAATGGCCCGCGCATTACGCCGGAAATGGCCTACCGCATGCGTTGTGAAGTGCAGTTTTGAAAGCCGATGCCGTGGATGTCGCAAGTCGCCCGGTGGAATTCGGGAAGGGGTGGAGAAGGGCGGCGAGGTCCATTGAAAAGGACATGTCCGCCATCTGAAAAGGACATGTCCGTCATCGCGTCCGGAATTCAGGAAAGTGCACCGAGCGCGAACCACAGCTCCATCCGGACGTCCGGATCGTCGAGGTCGGTGTCCAGCAGCGCCGCGGCGCGGGCGACGCGCTGACGGACCGTGTTGCGGTGGATGCCGAGCGCCGTCGCCGTCCGGTCCCAGCTGCCGTGCAGGGAGAGCCAGGTGTGCAGCGTCCCGCGGAGCGCCGGGGCCCCGTCCAGCGGCGCCAGGACGGCCGCGGCATGGGCCTTGGCCTCGGCGGGCGGGACCAGCGAGGCGAGGCCCCCGGTGCCGCCGACGCCGGGGGAGCGGTGCCGGACGAGCGGGCGACGGGCCGCCACCGCGCGGCGCAGCGCCGCGGCCGCGTGCGCGTCACCGGCGGTCAGCCCGGAGACCGGTACGGGCTCGCTGACGCCGAGCGTCCAGCCCGGCTGCGGCCCGATCTCGCGGTCGGCGGGGACGAGGGCGCGCACGGCGTCGGCGCCCGGCGCGACCAGAGGGGTGCCGAGCCCGGCGGCCAGGGCGGCGGCGGGCGCGTCGTGGCCCCGCCGGGCGCGGGCGTGCACGACGGCCCAGTGCGCGTGCTTGAGCAGGGGCGCCACCTCGGCGGGGGAGTCCCCGAGCAGCAGCCGCACCAGCGCGGCCGAGTGCCCGCCGTCGGCCGCTGCCGCGTACGGGCCGGTGAGCAGCGACAGCAGGACCGCCGCGACGCCCACGACGGTGCGGGCCGCCGGGTCGGGCGGCGGCGCCACGACGGTCAGCGCGAGCGTCCGGTCCGGTGCCCGGCCGCCGAGCGCGTACGCGGCGAAATGGCGGCCGGCCCCGTCGGCCGGTGACTCGCCCGCCGACGCCGGGCCGCCGGGGACCGTCACCCGGCGCGCGAGCCGCGCGACGGCCGTGAGGGCGGAGGCGGGCGGCCGGGTGCCGGCGGCGGCCAGTTCGTCCTCCCCGCCCGCGCCGGTCACCGCCGCCCAGCCGTCCACCCGGCGGGCAAGGGTGCGGAGCACCGCCGGCACCGGGTCGGGCCCGCCCGCCGCCGCTGCCAGCGCCCGCTGGCCCTCGCTGACGCGGGTCAGCTCGTGGTGCCGGGCCTCGGTCATGGCCTCCCACACGGCGCTCTCCACCGCCGTGAACGGAGTCTCCTGCGGCACCTCCAGCAGCCGCAGCCCGTGCCGGTCGCAGGCCGCGACCAGCGCCCGGGGCACCGCGTCGTGCACCGGCGCGACCCCGAAGCCGAGCGCCACCGCGCCCGCCGCGACCGTGCGTTCCGCGTAGCCGTCGAGGTACGTGCCTGCCCCCGCCGCCGCGTCCAGGTGCACCCCGGCCGTGAGCAGCAGCTCGCCGCCGAGCAGGTACGGCTCCGGGTCGGCCATCTCCGAGGTGTGCACCCAGTGGACGGTGGCGTCTTCGCGCGGCCCGGCGATCTGCCGCAGTCCGAGATCGGCACGGGCGAGCAGCGCGGAGAGCGGGACGCCGGGGGTGGGCGGCAGAGGGTGCGACGCGTCGGCCATGTGCGGATCATCCATTCCGGAGGGGCGGAGTGGAGGAAACGTACACTTCTTCGCCGCCGCGCCGTTTCCTAAGGTCAACCCACGCAATCCCGCCCGCCCCCGCTCCGCCCTGCCGAAGGGATGGCCCATGGCTGTCGACTACGCGGTGATCATCCTCTATCTGGCCGGCATGCTCGCCATGGGCTGGTGGGGCATGCGCCGCGCCCGTTCCAAGAGCGAATTCCTGGTCGCCGGACGGCGCCTGGGGCCGTTCATGTATTCCGGGACCATGGCCGCGATCGTTCTCGGCGGCGCCTCCACCATCGGCGGCGTCGGCCTCGGCTACCAGTACGGCCTCTCCGGCGCCTGGATGGTCTTCACCATCGGCCTGGGCCTGCTCGCGCTGAGCGTCTTCTTCTCGGCCCGGATCGCCCGGCTGAAGGTCTACACCGTCTCCGAGATGCTGGACCTGCGCTACGGCGGCTCGGCGGGCGTCATCTCCGGCGTGGTGATGTGGGCGTACACCCTGATGCTCGCGGTCACCTCCACCATCGCGTACGCCACCATCTTCGACGTCCTCTTCGGCCTGGACCGCACGGTGTCGATCATCCTCGGCGGCGTGATCGTCGTCGCGTACTCCACCCTCGGCGGCATGTGGTCGATCACCCTCACCGACATGGTGCAGTTCGTGGTCAAGACGATCGGCGTCCTGCTGCTCCTGCTGCCCATCGCGGTCGTGAAGGCCGGCGGCTTCGGTGAGCTGCGCGCCGAACTCCCCGACTCCTACTTCGCTCCGCTCGGCATCGGCGCCCAGACCGTCTTCACCTACGTCCTCATCTACTCCTTCGGCATGCTGATCGGCCAGGACATCTGGCAGCGGGTGTTCACCGCGCGCGGCGACCGCGTCGCACGGCTGGGCGGTACCGCGGCCGGCACGTACTGCCTGGTGTACGCGCTGGCCGGCGCGGTGATCGGCACGGCCGCCAAGGTGCTCTACCCCCATCTGGGCAGCCCGGACGACGCGTTCGCCACGATCGTGAAGGACGCGCTGCCGGTGGGCGTGCGCGGGCTGGTCCTCGCCGCGGCGCTCTCCGCGGTGATGTCCACGTCCTCGGGCGCGCTCATCGCCTGCGCGACGGTCGCCAACAACGACATCTGGTCCCGGCTGCGTGGCGCCATCGGCGGCCGGGACCGCGCCGAGCACCACGACGAGGTGCGCGGCAACCGCGCCTTCATCCTCCTCATGGGCGTCGCCGTCATCTGTATCGCCATCGCCCTCAACGACGTCGTCCAGGCGCTGACCGTCGCCTACAACCTCCTGGTCGGCGGGCTGCTGGTCCCGATCCTCGGCGGCCTGCTGTGGAAGCGCGGCACGGGCGCCGGCGCGCTGGCCGCCGTCGCGGCGGGCGGCGCGACGGTCATCGCCCTGATGGCCTGGCGCGGCGTCCTCGCCAACGAACCGATCTATTACGGACTGCTGGTGTCGCTGGCGGCGTACGTCATCGGCAGCCTCCTCACCAGGCCGACGGACCCGGCGGTCATGGCCGCGTGGCGGGCCCGCGTCGCGGGCTCCCCGACCACGGCTCCCGTCCCGGCCGGCTCCAGCCCGTCCGGGGGCACCTCCCAGCGTTAGCCGGGGGAGTTTGAGGACGAGCGGCCGCCAGGCCGCGATGGACGCGAACCCCCAAGCACCCGCAGAAAGGCACCACGTGAGCACCCCGCAGTCATCGGACAGGCCCGCGCAGCGAACCGGCGGTGACTTGGTCACCGAATCGCTCCAAGCGCTGGGCGCGCAGACCGTCTTCGGCCTCCCCGGCCAGCACGCCCTCGGCCTCTTCGACGCGCTGAGCCGCAGCGCCCTCCGGTACGTCGGGCTGCGCGTGGAGAACAACGCCGGGTTCGCCGCCGACGCGTACGCCCGTACGACCCGCACGGTCGCGCCCCTCATGGTCTCCACCGGCCCCGGCGCGCTGATGACGCTCGCCGCGCTGCAGGAGTCCGCCGCCGCCTCGGCCCCCGTGCTGGCGATCGGCAGCCAGGTGCCGGCGGCCGGGCTCGGCGGTGGCCGCCACGGCTACCTGCACGAACTCCGGGACCAGAGCGCCTCGTTCCGCGACGTGGTGAAGTCCGTGCACAGCGCGCGCACGCACTCGCAGATCCCGTCGGCGATCGCCGCGGCCTGGAAGTCGGCGCTGACGGCCCCGCGCGGCCCGGTCTGGGTGGAGATCCCGCAGGACGTACTGCTCGCACCGACGGAGATCCCGGTGGTCACGGGCGTGGCAGCGGATCCGGAGGGACTGCCCCCGCGCCCCGAGCTGACCGCCGCGGCCGCCGGCCTGCTGGCGAACGCGGAGCGTCCGGCGATCATCGCGGGCGGCGGGGTCGTGCGGGCGGACGCCGCGGACGAGCTGCGGCAGCTGGCGGAACGGCTGCGGGCTCCCGTGGTCACCACCTTCGGCGGCAAGGGCGCGTTCCCCTGGACCCACCCCCTCTCCCTCCAGTCCTGGCTGGAGGACCGCCACACCACGGACTTCCTGGAGGACGCGGACGTCCTGCTGGTGGTGGGCTCGGGCCTGGGCGAACTCTCCTCGAACTACCACACCTTCGTGCCCCGCGGCCGGGTCGTCCAGATCGAGGCGGACGCGGGCAAGCTGGAGGCCAACCACCCCGCGCTCGGTATCCACGCGGACGCCCGCCTCGCGCTCCGGGCGCTGCTGGAGACGACCGGCACCCGTGAGGACGACACGGCACCCGAGCGCGTACGGGCAGTGCTGGACCGGGTGGGGGAGCGGATCGCGTCCCAGGACCTGGCCCTGGAACAGAACGTGCTGGCCGCCGTCCGCGAGGCGCTGCCCGACACCGCGGTCAGCTGCTGGGACATGACGATCCTCGGCTACTGGGCCTGGTCGGCCTTCGACGCCCGCCACGCGAACACCATGCACTCGGCGCAGGGCGCGGGCGGTCTCGGCTACGCCTTCCCGGCGGCGCTGGGCGCGGCCGCCGCGGACCCGGCACGCCCCGTGCTCGCGGTGAGCGGCGACGGCGGCGCCATGTACTCGCTCGCGGAGCTGGCCACGGCGCGCCAGTACGAACTGCCGGTGACCTGGCTGATCGTGGACGACGGCGGGTACGGCATCCTCCGCGAGTACATGACGGACACGTTCGGGCGGGCGACCGGCACCGAGCTGGCGCGGCCGGACTTCGCGGCGCTCGCCGAGTCCTTCGGGGTGCCCGCGGTGACCAGCGCCCCCGAGCGGCTGCGGGACGACCTGGCCGCGGCGCTGGCGGCCCCCGGCCCCTCCGTGGTGGTGCTGCCGGCGCTGCTGCGGATGTTCGCACCGACGCATAGGGGTGATTCCGCGGATTCTCCGACTTCGGAAAGTTAACAAAGCGCGCGGACCGTTGACGCGAACTGTTCATAACTTTAGGTTCGCTGCGGGCAGCGCCCCGGCCTGCCCGCCCGTGCCCGACGAACCGTCGACGGAGAACAATGACGTACTCCCCACGTCCGCTGCCGCGCGCCGGCCGGCGGCTGCTCGTCCCCCTGCTCGCGGGCGCGCTCATCGCGGCCGTGCCCCCCGCCTCCTCGGCCGAGACGCCGGCCGGGGGCCGCGCCGCTGGCCCGGCGGCGGGCGCCACCCCCGCCGCCGACGGCTCCTGCGCCTCGGACGGTCCCGGGTGGACGCCCACGTCCACCCGCATCGATCCCGAGGACAGCCACCACCCGTACGTCGCCAACGGCTACCTCGGGCAGCGGGTGCCGCCCAACGGGACCGGGTACGCGGCGACCGGCGGGAAGACCGGCTTCCCGCTCTACACGCCGCGCTACGACGGCGCCTTCGCGGCCGGACTGTTCGCCGACGGCCCCGAGTCGGTGAAGAAGCGGCAGGCCATCGCCGCGCTGCCCACCTGGTCCACGCTGAACGTCGCCACCGGCGGCTCCGGCGGCGAGACCTTCAGCGCCGCGACGAAGCCCGGCCGGATCTCCCACTACCGGCAGACCCTGCTGATGCGCTGCGGCCTGGTCCGTACGTCGCTGACCTGGACCGCCGCCGACGGCCGCGCCACCGACCTGGTCTTCGACGTGCTCGCGGACCGCACCCGCGCGCACACCGGCGCGGTGCGGCTGCGGATGACGCCGCACTGGAGCGGCCCGGCCACCGTCACCGACACGCTCGACGGGCGGGGTGCCCGCCGGATCACGCAGACCGGTGGCGGCGCCCGCGGCGGCGACCGGACGCAGGACGTCACCTTCCGTACGAACGGCACGAACACGGCGGGCGCGGTCGCGTCGACGCTCCGTACGGGCCCGGGCATTCGTTCGGAAAGTGAACAGAAGGCCGCGGCGGCGAAGAAGCTGACGGCGCATCAGGGCGTCTCCTTCCCGGTGCACAAGGGCCGGACGTACGAGGTCGCCAAGTACGTCGGCGTGGACACCGCGCTCACCTCCGACGACCCCAGGGCCGCCGCCACCCGCGCCTCCCAGCAGGCCGCGGCGCGCGGCTGGGACGGTCTCTACCGCGACCACGCCGCCGCCTGGCAGAAGCTGTGGCGCTCCGACGTCGAGGTGCGCGGCCGGGAGCAGCGCGATCTCCAGGCGTGGGTGCGCTCCGCGCAGTACGGGCTGCTCGCCAACTCCCGCGAGGGGTCCTCGAACAGCATCGCCCCGACCGGCCTGACCAGCGACAACTACGCCGGCGAGATCTTCTGGGACGCCGAGACGTGGATGTACCCGGGCCTGCTGGCCGCCCACCCCGACCTCGCCCGGTCCGTCGTGGACTACCGCTACCGGACCCGGGACGCCGCCCGCGCGAACGCCAAGAAGCTCGGCTACGACGGGCTGTTCTACCCCTGGACCAGCGGCGGCAAGGGCGACCTGTGGAAGGAGTGCCACAGCTGGGACCCGCCGCACTGCAAGACCCAGAACCACCTGATGGGTGATGTCTCGCTGGCCGCCTGGCAGTACTACCTCGCCACCAAGGACACCGGCTGGCTGCGGGACCGCGGCTGGCCCGTCATGCAGGGCATCGCGAAGTTCTGGGCCTCCCGCGCCACCAAGAACGGCGACGGCAGCTACTCCATCAAGAACGTCGCGGGCCCCGACGAGTACAGCAACGGCGTGGACGACGGCGTCTTCACCAACGCGGGCGCCGCCACCGCGCTCCGCCACGCCACCCGCGCCGCCGCCGTCCTCGGCAAGAAGGCCCCCGCCTCCTGGAACGCCATCGCCGGCAAGCTGCGCATCCCGTACGACAAGAAGAAGCAGGTCTTCCAGCAGTACGACGGCTACCGGGACACCACCATCAAGCAGGCGGACACCGTGCTGCTCCAGTACCCGCTGCAGTGGCCGATGTCCGACGCCGCCAAGGCGAAGACGCTGGACCACTACGCCGCGCGCACCGACCCCGACGGCCCGGCGATGACCGACTCGGTGCACGCCATCGACGCCGCCGAGACCGGCGAGCCCGGCTGCGCGACCTACACCTACCTCCAGCGGTCGGTCCGGCCCTTCATGCGCGGCCCGTTCCACCTCTTCTCCGAGGCCCGCGGTGAGAAGGCCGGCGCCAACGACCCGCTGTCCGGCTCGCCCGCGCAGGACTTCCTCACCGGCAAGGGCGGCTTCCTCCAGGTCTTCACCCACGGCCTCACCGGCCTGCGGCTGGGCGAGGACCGGATCACCCTGGACCCGACGCTGCCGCCGCAGCTCGCCGACGGCGTCACCCTGCGCGGTCTGCACTGGCAGGGCCGGACGTACGACGTCGCGCTCGGCGCGCACCACACCGAGGTGCGGCTGACCGGCGGCGAGCCGATGACGGTCGCCACCCCGGAGGGCGAGCGGGTCGTCGGCCGGGGCGCCCCGCTGCACCTGAAGACCCGCCGTCCCGATCAGGACCCGACGGACGACGCGGCCCGCTGCCGGCCGGCCAAGGCCACGTCCGAGGAGCCCGGGCTGTACGCGGGCGCCGCGGTGGACGGCAACACCACCACCGCCTGGGTGCCCGACGCCACCACCGGCACCCTCACCGCCGACCTGGGCGGCGTCCGCCGGATCGGCACGGTCACCCCGCACTGGACGGACACGAAGCCCGAGTCGTACCGGATCCAGGTCTCCCGCGACGGGCGGCACTGGACCGGCACCGGCTACGACGGGAAGTCGCAGGCCCGGTACGTCCGGGTCACCGTGCACGGCAAGGACGGTGCCAAGACCCGGCCCGGCATCACCGAGCTGACGGTGGCCGAAGCGAAGGACTGACCGTACGGCCGTTCCGCGGGACGGAACGTGTGATGCGGGCGGGGCGCCCGGGGGAAGAAACCCCGGGCGCCCCGCCCGTCGCCGTCCCGCCACCGGAAGGACCCCCGTGCGCCTCACCGCCGCCGTACCCGCCGCCCTCGCCGCCGCGCTGCTCGTCGCCGGAACGCTCCCGGCGGCCGCGGCCCCGCCCGGGGCGCCCGCCACCGGCCACGCCTGCTCGCCCCGCGTCTCCGTCGACCGCTGGTCCGACGCCCTCGACAAGCGGTCCGTCGACGGCACCTACGTCGGCAACCTCTCCGCGCTCGCCCGCGACACCGACGGCGACCTGCTCGCCCTCTCCGACCGGTCCGCGCTGGTCACCCTCGACGGCCGGACCCGCGAGCCGCTGCGCGCCGTACCGCTCGCCGACGAGCACGGCACTCCGCTGGACTCCGAGGGCCTGGTCGTCGAGGGGAACGGTGACCGGATCGTCACCTCCGAGACCGAGCCGTCGGTGCGCCGCTACGACCGTGCGGGGCACCCGCGCGGCAGCCTCCCCGTCCCCGGCGCGCTGCGGGTCGCCCCGGCCGGCCGGTCCACCGGCAACCAGACCTTCGAGGGCCTGACCGCCGGCCCCGGCGGCCGGACGCTCATCGCGTCCATGGAGGGCGCGCTCACCGGCGACGGCACCGACGCGCGGGGCCGGGCCCTGCACCGCTTCCAGACCTGGGAGCGGCGGCCGCACGGCGACTACGCGCTCGGCCGGCAGTTCGCGTACCCGGTCGAGAAGGGCATGACCGTCCCCGAGATCACCGCGCTCGGCGACGGCCGCCTGCTCGTCCTGGAGCGCACCTTCACCCCGCAGGGCAACGTCATCCGCCTCTACCTCGCCGACCCCCGGCACGCCACCGCGACCCAGGACACCGAGCGGCTCACCGAGGCCGTGCGCCCCGCGCGCAAGACTCTCCTCGCCGACCTCACCCGCTGCCCCTCCCTCGGCGCCCCCGCCAAGCAGCCGCAGCTCAATCCGCTGCTGGACAACATCGAGGGCATGACCGTGCTCGGCCGGCACGCGGGCCGGCTGCACCTGCTGCTGGTCAGCGACGACAACCAGAACCCGAAGCAGATCACGCGGCTGTACGACATGACCGTCCGTGTCCGGTGAGCGGCGTGAGGTGACGCCCATGGTTGCGTGAATTGTTGCGGTGGGATGAAAACACCGGTCGTCGATGTTGGTGCCTTGCGGCAGGGACTCGATCGGTGGGAGGCGTCGCGTGGCGGGCACGGACACGGCAGAAGAGGGCTGGGCGCGGCGGCTGACGCGCACATGCTGGCAGTACAGGAAGGACGTACTGCTCGCGCTCGGCTCCTCGCTCGCCGGGATGGCCGTCATGGCGCTGGTCCCGCTGGTGCCGAAGCTGATCATCGACGACGTGATCGTCAAGCACGAACGGTCCCTCGCCCCGTGGGCCACCCTGCTGATCGTCGCCGCGGTCGCCGTCTACGTCCTCACGTACATCCGCCGGTTCTACGGCGGCCGGCTCGCGCTGGACGTGCAGCACGATCTGCGTACCCGCATGTACCGCGCGATCACCCGGCTGGACGGGCGGCGCCAGGACGAGCTGTCCACCGGCCAGGTGGTCGGCCGCGGCACCAGTGACCTGCAGCTCGTGCAGTCGCTGCTGTTCATGGTGCCGATGATGCTCGGCAACATCCTGCTGTTCGCCATCTCGCTGGTCGTCATGGTGGTGCTGTCGCCGCTGCTCACCGTCGTCGCCCTCGCCGTGGCGCCCGCCCTGTGGTGGATCGCCAAGCGCAGCCGCGTCCGGCTCTTCCCGGCGACCTGGTACGCCCAGGGGCAGGCGGCGGCCGTGGCCGGCGTGGTCGACGGCGCCGTCTCCGGCGTCCGCGTCGTCAAGGGCTTCGGCCAGGAGGAACAGGAGACCGGCAAGCTCCGCGAGGTCAGCCGGCGGCTCTTCGCCGGCCGGCTGCGCACCGTACGCCTCAACGCCCGCTACACCCCCGCGCTCCAGGCCGTGCCCTCCCTCGGCCAGGTCGCGATGCTCGCCCTCGGCGGCTGGATGGCCACCCGCGGCCAGGTCTCGCTGGGCACCTTCGTGGCCTTCTCCACCTACCTCGCCCAGCTCGTCGGCCCGGTCCGGATGCTCGCCATGGTCCTCACCGTGGGCCAGCAGGCCCGCGCCGGCGTGGAGCGGGTCTTCGAGCTGATCGACACCGAGCCGGTCATCGAGGAACGCCCCGACGCCGTCGAGCTGCCCGCCGACGCGCCCGCCACCGTCGAGTTCGAGCACGTCACGTTCCGCTACGGCGACGACACCGGCACGCACCCGGTCCTGGACGACTTCTCGTTGCGCATCGAGCCCGGCGAGACCGTCGCCGTGGTCGGCACCTCCGGCAGCGGCAAGTCCACCGTCTCCCTGCTCCTGCCCCGCTTCTACGACGCCGGCGCGGGCCGGGTGCTCGTCGGCGGCCGGGACGTGCGCGACCTGACCGCCGACTCGCTGCGCGGCGCCATCGGCCTGGTCCCCGAGACCAGCTTCCTCTTCTCCGACTCCCTCCGGGACAACATCGCCTACGGCGCCCCGGACGCCACCGACGAGCAGATCCGCGCGGCCGCCCGCGCCGCCCAGGCCGACGGCTTCATCTCGGCCCTGCCCGACGGCTACGACACCGAGGTCGGCGAGCAGGGCCTGAGCCTGTCCGGCGGCCAGCGGCAGCGCGTCGCGCTGGCCCGCGCCATCGTCACCGACCCGCGCGTGCTGATCCTGGACGACGCCACCTCCGCGGTGGACGCCCGGGTCGAGCACGAGATCCACGAAGCGCTGCGCGGCGTCATGGCGGGCCGTACGACCCTGCTGATCGCGCACCGCGCCTCCACCCTGGCGCTCGCCGACCGGGTCGCGGTCCTCGACGGCGGCCGGCTGCTGGACATCGGCACGCGCGAGGAGCTGGAGGAGCGCTGCGAGCTGTACCGCAGGCTGCTCACCGACCCGGACGAGCTGGGCAGTGTGGAGCGGGACCCGGTGGGGCGGGCCGCGACGGCCGGGGCCTTTTCCGGGGAAGCGGCGGCCACCGGGCTGCTGGAGCCGGCCCCGGCAGCGGGCCCGCAGGACGACCGCCCCCGCCTCGTCGACGGCGTCACGCCCGAGCTGTGGGTCCGTACCGAGGAGCCGGGCGACACCGGCCGGCAGGAGGGCGGCGGCGCACCGGCCGCGGCCCTCGCCGGCCGCCCCGGCGCCATGGCCGGCGCCCTCGCCGGGATGCCGGCCACCCCCGAACTGCTCGAAAAGGTCGCGGCCCTGCCGCCGGCCACCGACACCCCCGACGTCGACGAGGAGCGGGCGGCCCGCCCGGAGACCGCCTACGGCCTGCGCCGCCTGCTGGCCGGCTTCGGCCGCCCGCTGCTGGTCGCGCTGGCGCTGGTCGCCGTGGACGCGGTCGCCGGACTGCTGCTGCCCGTACTGATCCGGCACGGCATCGACGACGGCGTGCAGCGCGCCGCGATCAACGGCGTCTGGGCCGCCTCCGCCGCGGCCCTGATCGTCGTGCTCGCCCAGTGGGCCGCCCAGATCGGCTCCAACCGGATGACCGGGCGTACCGGCGAACGCGTCCTGTACGCGCTCCGCGTCAAGATCTTCGCCCAGCTCCAGCGCCTCGGCCTGGACTACTACGAGCGCGAACTGACCGGCCGGATCATGACGCGGATGACCACGGACGTCGACGCGCTCTCCACCTTCCTCCAGACCGGCCTGGTCACCGCCGTCGTCTCCGTCCTCACCTTCTTCGGCATCCTCGTCGCGCTGCTGGTCATCGACGTCCAGCTGGCCCTGGTCGTCTTCGCCACGCTGCCGCCGCTGATCATCGGCACGTACTTCTTCCGCAAGCGGAGCGTCAAGGCGTACGAGCTGGCGCGCGAGCGGATCAGCGTGGTCAACGGCGACCTCCAGGAGAGCGTCGCCGGGCTCCGCATCGTCCAGGCGTTCCGCCGCGAGCGCAGCGGCATCGACCGCTTCACCGAGCGCAGCGCCGCGTACCGGCAGGCCCGCACCCGCGGCCAGTTCCTGATCTCGGTCTACTTCCCCTTCGTCCAGCTGCTGTCCTCGGTCGCCGCCGCGCTCGTCCTGATCGTGGGCGCCGACCGGGTCTCGGCGGGCACCCTGACCGCGGGCGCGCTGGTCGCCTACCTCCTCTACATCGACCTCTTCTTCGCCCCCGTGCAGCAGCTCTCCCAGGTCTTCGACGGCTACCAGCAGGCATCCGTGTCCCTGGGCCGCATCCAGGAACTGCTGCGCGAACCGACCACCACCCCGGCGGCCGAGGAGCCCCGCCCGGTGCGGAAGCTGACGGGCGAGATCACCTTCGACGACGTGCACTTCCGGTACGCGACCGCCGACGGCGAGCAGGCCGAGGCCCTCTCCGGCGTCGCGCTGACCATCCCCGCCGGCCAGACCGTCGCGTTCGTCGGTGAGACCGGCGCCGGCAAGTCCACCCTGGTCAAGCTGGTCGCCCGGTTCTACGACCCCACCACGGGGGCGGTCCGGATCGACGGCACCGACCTGCGCGACCTGGACCTGACCGGCTACCGCCACCGCCTCGGCGTCGTCCCGCAGGAGTCGTACCTCTTCCCCGGCACCGTCCGCGACGCCATCGCCTACGGGCGCCCCGACGCGACCGACGCCGAAGTGGAGGCCGCGGCCCGGGCGGTGGGCGCGCACGACATGATCGCCACGCTCGACGGCGGCTACCTCCACGAGGTCGCCGAGCGCGGCCGCAACCTCTCCGCGGGCCAGCGCCAGCTCCTCGCCCTGGCCCGCGCCGAACTGGTCGACCCCGACGTGCTGTTGCTCGACGAGGCCACCGCGGCCCTCGACCTCGCGACCGAGTCCGTGGTCAACCAAGCCACGGAACGGCTGGCCGGCCGTCGCACCACGCTGGTGGTCGCCCACCGCCTGACCACCGCGGCCCGCGCCGACCGCGTCGTGGTGCTCGACCGTGGCCGGGTGGCCGAGGACGGGCCGCACGCCGAACTCGTCGCCAACGGCGGCCGCTACGCCGAACTGTGGCGTTCCTTTACCGGCGACTTCACGGGAGAGGAGGAGCGCGTACGGGTGTGAGCGGAACCGCCGCCGGGTGTGACCGGAACCGCCGGTCGGGGGGTGGTCGGTGGCAGGCCGTACCGATAGGTTCAGCGCGACCTTTGCGAACCCCAGGGGAGGGCGCATGCGCAGAACGCTCAGATGGCTGTTGTCGCTCGTCGTGCTCATAGGCACGCTCGGCGCGGGAACCGCCACGGCAGGGGCGGCCACCGTCGCCGGGCCGACCGGTACGACAGCGGACAGCCGCGCGGAGACGGACATCAAGGACCGACTCCTCGCGATACCGGGAATGAGCCTCGTCCAGGAGAAGCCGGTCGACGGCTACCGCTACTTCGTCCTGAACTACACCCAGCCGGTCGACCACCGGCATCCGGGCAAGGGCACCTTCCAGCAGCGCATCACCGTGCTGCACAAGTCGACGGACCGCCCCACCGTCTTCTTCACCTCCGGCTACAACGTCTCCACCGAGCCGACCCGCAGTGAGCCCACCAAGCTCATCGACGGCAACCAGGTCTCGATGGAGTACCGCTACTTCACCCCGTCCCGGCCGAAGCCCGCGGACTGGAAGAAGCTGGACATCCAGCAGGCCGCCGCCGACCAGCACCGCATCTTCCGCGCACTGAAGCCGGTCTACGCCAAGAACTGGATCGCCACCGGCGGCAGCAAGGGCGGCATGACGGCGACCTACTACCGCCGCTTCTACCCGCACGACATGAACGGCACCGTCGCCTACGTCGCGCCCAACGACGTGGTCAACGACGAGGACTCGGCGTACGACCGCTTCTTCGCCACCGTCGGCACCGCCCAGTGCCGCAAGGACCTCGCCGCGATCGAGCGCGAGGCGCTGAAGCGCCGCGGCGAGATGGTCGACCGCTTCCAGAAGAAGGCCACCGCCGAGGGCTGGACCTTCAAGCTCGCCGGCAACGCCGACCGCGCGTACGAGATCATGGCCACCGACCTGGTCTTCGGCTTCTGGCAGTACCAGCCCGCCGCCACCGCCTGCGCCGAGGTCCCGAAGCCGACGGTCACCACGGACGCGCTGTGGGCCTGGATGGACAAGGTCGGCGGCTTCGACAGCTACACCGACCAGGGCATGGAGCCCTACCTGCCGTACTACTACCAGGCGGGCACCCAGCTCGGTGAGCCCGGCTACCAGTACCCGAACGTCGCGGACCTGCTCCGCTACCCGGGCATCAACAACTCCCGCACCTTCGTCCCGCGCGACATCCCGATGTCCTTCGACAAGAAGGCCATGCCGGACGTGGACCGCTGGGTGCGCCACCACGCCCAGCAGATGATGTTCGTCAACGGGCAGTACGACCCGTGGAGTTCGGAGCACTTCCGGATCGGCAAGGGCGCGAAGGACTCCTACGTCTTCACCGTCCCCGGCGGCAATCACGGCTCCAACATCGCGAAGCTGAAGGACGCCGACCGCACCAAGGCCACCGCCCGCCTGCTGAAGTGGGCCGGCGTGCAGCCCGCAGCGGGCGAGCCGGCACCGGCGGCCCCGTACAACAAGAAGCTGGACAAGCAGCAGCAGGTCCAGCGGATGCCGCTGCTGCGTCCGTGAGCACGGACGCAGCGTAGGGGCTGATGCTCCCGCACAGCGTGATCCCCGGCGTGGGCCCGGGCGGTAATCCCGCTCGGGCGTTCCAGGTAAGCGACGTGGTCCTCGATGAACGGGCCAGCATCCTGTTCCGAGCCGACGTAGTGGAGAAACTCAGGTGCAACGTAGTGACTTCC
>NZ_JBEYUN010000015.1:0-228939 GCF_040643545.1 Streptomyces sp. NPDC047117
GACTGCACCAGCATCGTCTCGTCCTGCTTCAGCGTCCGCAGCGTGCGCTGCATCGCATCGAAGGAACGCCAGTCCCGGGCCGCCTTGCCCGTCCCGCCGTAGACGACCAGCTTGTCCGGATGCTCGGCCACCTCCGGATCCAGGTTGTTCTGCAGCATCCGCAGGGCGGCCTCCTGCTGCCACCCGAGAGCCGAGAGGTCGGTGCCGCGGGCCGCGCGGACGGGGCGTGCGCCTGTCATGTGAGTACCTTTCATCGAATTCTCGAAGTCGTCGTGAGGGGAGATCAGCGCAGCGGGCCGGTGACGGACTCCGCGGCGCCGAGCGCCCGGCCCGAGGCCACGTACTGGACGGCCGCCTCGATCTCGGGGGCGAGGTAGCGGTCGGTGCCCGGGCCCGGTACCTCGGTACGCAGTTCGGCGACGACCGCGGCGGAGGCCGGGGCGGGCGTCAACGGCGCGCGCAGGTCGAGGGCGCGGGCCGCGGTGAGCAGTTCGATCGCGAGCACGCGGGTGAGGCCGTCGACCGCCTTGCGCAGCTTGCGGGCCGCGGCCCAGCCCATGGAGACATGGTCCTCCTGCATGGCGCTGGAGGGAATGGAGTCCACCGACGCGGGCGCGGCGAGCCGCTTGAGCTCGGACACGATCGCGGCCTGGGTGTACTGGGCGATCATGTGGCCGGAGTCGACGCCGGGGTCGTCGGCGAGGAACGCGTTGAGGCCGTGGTTGCGCGCCACGTCCAGGAAGCGGTCGGTACGGCGCTCGGCGATCGAGGCGACGTCGGCGACGGAGATCGCGAGGAAGTCCAGCACCGCGGCGACGGGGGCGCCGTGGAAGTTGCCGTTGGACTCCACCCGGCCGTCGAGGGTGACGACGGGGTTGTCGACCGCGGCGGCCAGCTCGCGGGAGGCCACCAGCTCGGCGTGGCCGAGGGTGTCCCGCGCGGTGCCGTGCACCTGGGGCGAGCAGCGCAGCGAGTACGCGTCCTGGACGCGGGTGCACTCCGGGCCGCGGTGGCTGGCGACGATCGCCGAGTCGGCGAGCACGGCGCGCAGGTTGGCGGCGCTGTCGGCCTGGCCGGGGTGCGGGCGCAGGGCCTGGAGGTCGGCGGCGAAGACGGCGTCCGTACCGAGCTGGCCCTCGACGCTCATGGCGGCGCTGATGTCCGCGGTGGCGAGCAGGCGGCGCAGGTCGTGGGCGGCCAGGACGAGGGTGCCGAGCATGCCGTCGGTGCCGTTGATGAGGGCCAGGCCCTCCTTCTCGTGCAGCGTGACCGGCTCGATGCCGGCGGCGGCGAGCGCCTCGGCGGCCGGGCGCAGCTCGCCGTCGGCGTCGCGGACCTCGCCCTCGCCCATGACGGCGAGCGCGCAGTGGGCCAGCGGCGCGAGGTCACCGGAGCAGCCGAGGGAGCCGTACTCGCGGACGACCGGGGTGAGGCCGGCGTTGAGCAGCGCGGCGTACGCCTCGGCGGTCTCCAGGCGGACGCCGGTACGGCCGGTGGCGAGGGTGGAGAGACGCAGCAGCATGAGCGCGCGGATCACCTCGCGCTCGACCTCGGGGCCGGAGCCCGCGGCGTGCGAGCGGACCAGGCTGCGCTGGAGCTGAGCGCGGAGCTCGGTGGGGATGTGGCGGGTGGCGAGGGCACCGAAGCCGGTGGAAACGCCGTAGTGCGGGGTGACGTCGTCGGCCAGGGCCTCGATGACCTTGCGGCTGCGAGTGACCTCCTCGCGGGCGGCGAGGGAAAGCTCGACGGGGGCGCCGTGGCGGGCAACGGCCACGACATCGTCGGCGGAAAGCGCGCCGACGTCGATAACAACAGTTGACATGCCTCAATGAAGCACCAGGTCAGAACCCCTGTTCCATCCCCACCGGCGGCTTTCTGTCTGGTATCCCAGACAACCCCGTCAAGGGCGCGGGGAACTGCGCGCGCAACCACAACGCCGCAGTACCGGGCCACCGGACCGCTCCCCCACGGCGGAAGTCACCGGTCACCCGCGGCTACGCTCAACCGCATGGCCATCGTCCCCGCAGCCGCCCAGGTCCTGGCGATCCTCCGGTACCTCGCCGGCCAGCTCGGCCCCGCTTCCGCGGCCGCGATCAGCCGGGACGTGGGGCTGCCCCGCTCGACGACGTACCACCTGCTCGACACGCTCGCGCAGGACGGGTTCGTGGTGCACCTGGCGGACGAACGGCGGTACGGCCTCGGTGTCAGCGCCTTCGAGCTGGCTTCCGGGTACAGCCGCCAGGCCCCGTTTCAGCGGCTGGCCCGCGCCCCGCTCACCGCGCTGGTCGACCGCACGGGCCACAGCGCGCACCTCGCGGTGCTGCACGGGCGCGAGGTCATCTACGTCATCGAGGAGCGGGCGCCGGGCCGGGCGCCGCTGGTCACCGAGGTCGGCGTACGGCTGCCCGCGCACCTGACGGCGAGCGGCCGGGCCATGCTCGCGCGGCTGCCGCACGCCCAGGTGCGCGCGCTCTTCCCCGACGCGTCGGCCTTCGTCGTCCGCCACGGGCACGGGCCCGGCTCCCTCTCGGCCCTGCGCCACCTGCTGGTGGAGGTGCGGCGGCGCGGCTTCGCCACGGAGGAGGGCGAGGTCACGCCGGGGTTCTCCTCGGTCGCGGCGCCGGTGCTCGATCACAGCGCGCATCCCGTCGCGGGGGTCGCCGTGACGTTCCCCGCCGCCGAGGTGCGGCCGGAGCGCCGGGCGGGCATCGCCGAGCAGGTCCTGCGTACCGCCCGCGACCTGACCCTGCGCATCGGCGGCACGCTGCCGGCACCGTAACGGCGGCAGGCCCGCTCGGGCCCCCGGGGCATGCTCACGGGTGCATGCGCGCGCCCTTGACGATCTTGTCGACGGCGTTCTTCGGGCCGTACACGGCCAGCCCCACCAGATCCAGCTGGTCCCGGCCGACGGCCCGGACCGCGGCGCGGTTGGCCCCGTCGTGGCCGGTGGCGAAGAGGTCGGAGGTGAAGACCGACAGGGCGACGCCCCGGCCGAGCGCGCGGCCGTGCGCGGTGGTCAGCGTTTCCTTGGTCCCCTCGAAGACCAGCACGGGCTGGCGGAACATCCGCAGGTAGTCGTTGCCGTCGGCGTCCGCGTACGGCTCGCCGATCACGTCGGGCACCTCGGTACCGATGCCGCTGACCAGGAAGGCGGTGACGTTCAGCCGCTGCCAGGTCTCCAGGTCCGCGCGGAGCAGGACGGCGATCTTGGTGTCGAAGCGGACGGGGGCGGACGCGGGCGCGTCCGGGGCGGCGGGGTGTTCAGCGGTGTGCGGGGTTTCCATATCGTGGATTCTTCCGAGCCGCTCCCGGCCCCGTCTTGTACGTTTTTTGCATGGTCAGCCGTCCTCGTCCTCAGGTCAGGGCCTGGCGCCCGGCGGTGACCGGGATCGCCGAGGTCTACCACGCGCACCTGACCGGCCATGCGTATCCGCTGCACACGCACGGCGCGTGGACGCTGCTCCTGGTGGACGACGGCATGGTCCGCTACGACCTGGACCGGCACGAGCACGGTGCCCTGCGGAGCGGGGTCACGCTGCTGCCTCCGCACGTGCCGCACAACGGCTCGCCCGCCACACCGGACGGCTTCCGGAAGCGGGTGCTCTACCTCGAACCGGAGGCGGCGGGGCTGGGCGAGGAGTACATCGGGCTCGCGGTCGACGCCCCCGTACTGGAGGACGGCGCGCTGCGCGACCGGATCCACCGGCTGCACGACAGCCTCGTCCTGCCCGGCGAGGAGCTGGAGGCGGAGAGCCGGCTCGCGTTCATCACCGAGCGGCTGCGGGGGCACCTGGAACGGCGCGGCGGACCGGCCGGCGCGCCGGCCGACGCGCCGGAGCTCGCACGGCAGCTGCGCGACCTGCTCGACGCGCGCACCGCGGAGGGGCTGACCCTCGACGAGGCGGCGGGCCTGCTGCACGCCCACCCGGCACATCTCGTACGGGCGTTCAGCCGCGCGTTCGCGATCAGCCCGCACCGGTACCTCACCGCGCGCCGCGTCGATCTCGCCCGGCGGCTGCTGGTGGACGGGATGGCGCCGCGGGACGCCGCTGCCGCCGCCGGATTCCACGACCAGTCGCATCTGACCCGGCACTTCACGCGCATCCTCGGCGTTCCGCCGGGACGCTTCACGGGCCGCCGCGCGGCGCCCGTCACAGGCCGGTGCCCGGCTCCAGCGCCGTCACGGTGAACTCGCCGCCGCAGACCCGCGGCTCGTCGGTGCGGAGGGTCATCGCCTCCTTGGAGCCGGGGGGGTAGGTCTGGAGGAGGTACGGGCTCTTCCAGCACGGGGTGTCCTTCAGCCCGTCCTGGATGGTGTGCAGCACGGCGTACGCGCTGGCGCCCGGCTTCAGGGTGACGGCCTTGCCCGCGCCCCCCTCGCGGGTGGCGGGCTTGCCGATCATCTGGCCGTCGCGCTGGATGAGCGAGACGCCGGGGTAGCCGCGGAGCGTGCAGGTGGACTTGGCCTTGTTGGTGAACACGAGCGGGGTGTGGATGTTGCCCGCGCCCACGTCGGCGCGGCCCAGGCGCAGGCCCAGCTCGTCGGCGGTGCAGCGGTCGGAGGCGCTGTCGGCGGACGCGGACGCCGCGGTACGCGCGGAGGCGGTACGGGCGACGGTCGCCGCACCCTTGCCGGGCGGGATCTGCGAGGCGTCCTGCCCGCCACTGCCGGTGTCGGCGCCGCTGCCGCTCCCGGAGCTGCCGGTGTCGGCGCTGCTGCCGCCGCCCGTGGCGGGGGCGGCCGAGGACGAGGACGCCGCGTCGGACGCGGACCCGGCGGCACCGGAGTCGCCGGATCCGGTGCCCTGGCAGGCGGTGAGCGCGACGGCCGCGGCGGCGGCGATCAGCGTGGCGGTGGCGGCCTTGCGGCCACGGCGGAGACCGGCGTGGTGCGACATGGGAATCCCCTCATCGAGTCGTCGCGTACGGGACTCTCGTCCCGCACGGTTTCACCATGCCGGGTCCCACTGTTGCCTCACTAACAAGCCACTAACGCGCCCCGAACCACGCGAACTCGGCCCGGCGGTCCGGCAGTCCGGCCTACGGGCGGCTACCCGGCCGGCCGCTCGTGGAGCTGCCGGAGGAGGTCCGCCAGCTCCTTCCGGGCCGGCCCGTCCACCAGGCGGCCGTCGGTGACCTTGGCGGCGGCCCGCGGTATCGGCAGGCCCTCGGGGAGGACGTCGGCGCCCATCATCGTGAGGGTCTCGCGGAGCCAGGCCTGCGCGCGGTCGCCACCGAGGGCGGACGGGGAAGCGCTCACCAGCGCGACCGGCCTGGCGTACGGCTGACCACCGCCGACCAGCCACTCCAGGGCGTTCTGGAGGACGCCGGAGGTGCCGCGCGCGTACTCCGGCGTCGCGATCAGCACGCCGTCCGCGGCCCCCGCGCGCTCCCGCAGCTCCGCGACGGCCGGCGGCAGTACGCCCGCCTCCTCCACGTCCTGCTCGAAGAAGGGCAGCCGGCCGAGGCTCGGCGCGATCCGGACCTCGTGCGGCGGGGCACACAGCTCCGCCGCCGTCCGCAGGACAGCGGCGTTCAGCGACTGCTTCCGCAAACTGCCGCACAGGGCAAGGATGTTCATCGCGTCAACTTGTCCGACCAGCTGTCCGAGCGGCCCGGTCCGGCCGGGCGCGACGGCGACAGCCCGCGCGGCGTACAACCGGTCACCGCACGCCGCCCGGGTCCACCCCTCAGCGCCGGCCGCTCGCGACCTTGCCGCGTACCAGGAACCAGCCGCCGACCAGGGCGGCGACGATGAGCGGTACGCAGGCCACCGACCACGCGGCGTCCCCGCCGTCCACGCACATCAGGACCACGACGCCGGCCAGGAAGGCGAGCGTCAGCCAGGACGTGAAGGGCGCGCCCGGCAGCCGGAAGGCGGGCCGTTCGACCTCGCCGCGCGCGGACCGGCGGCGCAGCACCATCTGGCAGATCATGATCATGACCCAGGTGCCGATCATCGTGATCGCCGAGAAGTTCAGCACGATGGAGAACGCCCGCTCGGGCACCACGTAGTTGAGGACGATGCCGAGGATGTAGCAGGACGCGGTGAGCAGAATGCCGCCGTAGGGCACGCCGCGCTTGTTCATCAGGGTGGTGAACTTCGGCGCCGAACCGGCGAGGCCCATCGACCGCAGCACACGGCCCGTCGAGTACAGGCCCGAATTGCAGCTGGAGAGGGCCGCCGTGAGGATCACGAAGTTCATCACCCCGCTGACGCCGGGCACCCCCAGCTTGCCCAGCAGCGTGACGAACGGCGACTCGCCCGCCTTGTACGCGCTCCAGGGCAGCAGCAGCACCAGGAGCAGCACGGTGCCGACGTAGAAGACGACGATGCGCCAGGAGACGGAGTTGATGGCGCGCGGGATGACCTTGCGGGGGTTCTCCGTCTCGCCGGCCGCGATGCCGACCATCTCGATCGCCGCGTACGCGAAGACCACGCCCTGGATGAGCACGACGGAGGCGAGCAGCCCGTTGGGCATCATGCCGCCGTGGTCGGCGATCAGCTGCGGGCCGGTGCTGTGGCCGTCCACGGGGTGCCGGCTGGCCAGCAGCCAGCAGCCGATGGCGAGGAACGCGATGATCGCGGCGACCTTGATGATCGCGAACCAGAACTCGAACTCGCCGAACCAGCGCACCGAGATGAGGTTGGCGGTGAGCACCACCAGCAGCGCGAAGAGCGCGAGCGTCCACTGCGGGATGTCGCGGAAAGCGCCCCAGTAGTGCAGATACATGGCGACCGCGGTGATCTCCGCGATGCCGCTGCACACCCAGTGCAGGAAGTAGACCCAGCCCGCGGTGTACGCCGCCTTCTCGCCGAGGAACTCCCGCGAGTACGAGACGAACGAACCGGACGTCGGGCGGTGCATGACCAGCTCGCCCATGGCGCGGGCGATGAAGAAGGCGAACAGGCCCGTGACGGCGAAGACCACGACCAGGATCGGGCCCGCCGCGTGCAGCCGCTCACCGGCGCCGAGGAAGAGGCCGGTGCCGATGGCGCCGCCGACCGCGATCATCTGGACCTGGCGGTTGCGCAGGCCCGCGGCGTAGCCGCCCTCGCGGACCGGGGCGGCGGAGGCCGCGGGGGCAGTGCCGGGGGCCGCGGGGGTACCGGGAGCCGCGGGGGCTCCGGTGGCCGGCGTGGGCGGTGCCGCCTGCTCGGCTTCTGCTGTGTGCTCCATGGTTCTCCGTGCATAGCGGTACGCCGCACACCGCCCGTTTCCGGGCGTGCGAGGGTCGCGCGCATACAGCGCGGCGTACCTGTTGAAGTGGGCCGGCGCCGATAGGCATGGCCGGTATGTCCATAGGGTGACCGGGCCACCCTAAACCGTTTGCTCAGGCAACTATGAACTGGTGGGTAGCCAAGGTGGCAGCCGCAGTTGCGGCCGTGGTCACGGCCGGCGTTCCGACCGCAGCCCGGTGAGCGCGCCCGCCTGCCCCGCGCCGCTCTCCGCCAGCACCTCCGCGACCGTCTGCGCCGCCCTGACCTGCGCGAACGTCACCGCGCCCGCGTCGTCGACCACGTAACCGACCACGGCCGGGCGCGGCAGGCTGTTGTAGTGGAAGTGGGTCGAGAAGTAGTACGCGCCCGTGTCGTACAGCGCGACGAGATCGCCCGGCGCCAGCTCCGGCAGCTCCCGCCCGCGCGCCACCAGGTCGCCCGCGAAGCAGCAGGGCCCGGCCACGTCCTGCACCAGCCCGGGCGCCGCCTTGGGGCGCCCCCGTCCGTCGAAGGCACCGACGCGCAGCGGCCAGGAGTCGGGCACGAAGACGGTACGGGTCGCCACCTGCGCGCCCGCGTGCGTGACGGCGATGCGCCGGCCGCCGGAGGTCTTGGTGTACTCCACGTGCGCGGCGATCAGCCCCTGCTTGGCCAGCAGCGCGCGGCCGAACTCCGTCACCAGGGCGTACCGTCCGTCGAACAGCCCCGGCACGGTGGCGCGCAGCAGCTCCGCGTACTCGGCGAAGGACGGCGTGACCTCCTCCGACGCGAAGTTCACCGGCAGGCCGCCGCCGATGTCGAGGGTGTCGATCTGCTGCCGCCCCGCCTGCGCGTTGATCTTCTCGGCCAGCTCGTAGACGACCCGTACGCCCTCGGCCATCAGCTCCAGGGGGACGCCCTGCGAGCCGGTGTGGGTGTGCAGCCGGGTCAGCCAGGGACGGTCGCGGAAGGCGTCGAGGACCCACTGCTCCGCGCCCTCGTCCCGCAGCGCCACACCGAACTTCGACGTGGCCGTAGCCGTGCTCATGGCCCCGATGGAACCGGTCCCGACCTGCGGGTTCACCCGTATCCCGATCGGCGGGGCCACCGGCCCTGCCGCCTCCGCCACCAGCGCGTCGATACGGGCCAGCTCCTGCGCGTTGTCGGCGTTGACCGCGATGCCGTGCGCGAGGGCGTCACGCAGCTCGCCGACGGTCTTGGCCGGCGAGTCGAAGACGATGCGCCCGGCGGGCACGCCGGCGGCGCGCGCCAGTTCCAGCTCACCGGGGCTCGCCACCTCGGCGCCCACGCCCTCCTCGTTCAGCAGCGCGAGGACGGGCACGAGCGAGGCCGCCTTCACCGCGAAGGTGTGCAGCACCTCCCCGCCGCCCTCGACGGCGAACGCCGCCCGCAGCTCCCGCACCGTGGCCCGGACCCCGTCCACGTCGAGCAGCCCGAGCACGGGCGCGTCCGGCCCGACCAGCCCCTGCGCGACGGCGGCACGCACGGCCGCTTCCCTGCGGGCGACGGAATCAAGAGCCATGGGAGATGACCTGCCTTCTGTACGGGGACGTGGGGGCGGAGGGGTCCTGTACGGATGTCCCCTGCGTGAGGTCGGAAACCGACCCCGTCACTGTGCAGGTCGGCGCGGGGCGGTGTCTGCGTGCCGGACGACGAAGTCCTGGCCCCGGCCACTGTCGACGTGCACAACACCCGAGCCGCGGCCCCGCGGGCGTGGTGCACCAGCACAACCGCCGGCCCGCACGCGTGGTGCACCGCACCAAAGGCCCGCCGCCGCGCTCCGGCTCTCCGCCTGGCTCCGGCTCCCGGCCTCACTCCAACTTCCCGTCTCACCCCGGCGGGATCAGCCCGGCCCGTCGCAGCCCGAGCTCGGTCAGCAGCCGTACGTCCGCGTCCTCCAGATCCAGCCCGAACAGCTCCCGCACCCGCCGCAGCCGGTAACGGAGCGTATTGGGGTGGACGCCCAGATGACGCGCGGTAGCCGCCGCGTCCCCGAAGAAGGCGAGATGCACGGCGACCGTGCGCGGCAGGTCCGTCCCGTGCTCCGCCTCGTACGCGAGCAGTTCCCGCACCGCGTCCGTCGCCGACGGGGTCAGCTCCGCCACCGCGTCCACCACCCGCATGGCGTCCAGCGCGTGCCGTACGTCGTCGGCCGTGGCGACCTCCGGCGCGCCCCGCTCCCGCAGGACCCGCAGCACCAGCTCGGCGCCGGCCCGGGAGGCGGCGGCCTCCCCCAGCCCCGCGCCGACGGGCCCGATGGCGACCAGCGGCCGTACGCCGCTGCCGCGCAGCACCGTGGCCAGCTCACCGCCCAGGCGGTGTGCCGCACCGGTTGCCGGGTCGGTGAGGAGGACGTCGAGCCGGGCGCCGTCGCGGTGTGCGAAGGCCGGGCTGTGATGCGCGGCGGCGCGCAGGGACGCGAGGTGCAGGGCGCGGTCGAGCGCCTCGGGCAGGGGCGCGGGCGGCGCCGCCGCGACGGTCAGTACCGTGCAGGGGACCTGCGGGTCGACCTCCAGGGCCGCGGCCGAGTCCGGCACGTCCGGCTGCCGCCCTTCGAGGAGGGCCCGCACCGCCTGCTTGCGGCGGGAGGCGGCGGACCGGGACCGCAGTCGGTGGTGCAGCAGATGCGGCACGGCGGTCTCCGCCGCGGCACGCAGCGCGTCGCGCGCGTCGGCCGGCAGCGGCTCCCCGTCGGCGGCGGCCCACAGGGACCCCAGGATCTCGTCCCCACCCCGTACGGCAATGGCGAGCCGCTCGGGAAACCGCCCGTCAGCAGGCCGATGCACCACATCGGGCGTGGCCCACAGGGTGTCGAGGAACCCGCTCTCGGCCAGCTCGGCCACCCGCCACTGCGGCACCCGCCGCCCCAGGATCGTCAGCCGCCGCAACGGATCCGCGGTATCGGCGGTGGGCGAGTACGCAAGGACATTCGAGTCCGGGTCCTCAATGGTGATCGCACCCCCGACCAGCGCCGCGAGCGCGACGGCGAGCCCCGGCAGATCCCCGAGCGCCACGTCGACGGCGGCCTCCTGCCGCGCCCCGCCCCGGCTGAGCGCCGCCCGCAGCAGCCCTATCAGCTCGCCCCACTCGATCCACGGCGCCCGCGCGAGCAACGCGGTCCCGCCCTCGTCCGCCGCCGCGACCAGCCGCTCCGACACCCCGTCCGCGCCCCGCCGCATCACCAGCGCGGCAGCCCCCGCCCGCGCGGCGTCCCGCAGCACCCGCGGAGCATCGTCCGCCGAGGTGTCGACCCCCACCGCGACCAGCACCTGCCCCGCGGCCTCCCACGTCTCCCCCGCGTCAAAAACCCCCACCCCGCGCACCGCCACATCCAGCCCCCGAGGCGCCCGCACCACCTCGACCAGCTCCATCCCCCCGACCCCGAGCACCTCCCCGAGCGACGGCGCGCCGCCACGCGAACCGGTCACGAACGCATCATCAAAACTCGGCCGGGGTTCCATGGGGCCAGTGTCCCCGATACCGGGCACGAGGACCCTGCCGGTCAGGCCCCCGGTACGGGCAACCGCGTGATCACAGAAACCTGTGTGCCGGCTGTGAACCTCCTGTTAACGTGACGCATCTTGTCGATCTTGGGCCGTTCGGCCGATCGGCAAGATGCATACAAAACGGGAGGAAAACAAATGAATCGCAAGCTTGCGGTGGGCGCTCTGACCGGCGCCCTGTTCGTAGGGGGAGCCGGTGCCGCCTTCGCGGGATCGGCAGGAAACGTCGAGGCCGCAGCCTCTTCGTGGCACAAGATATCGACGCGCAAGAGCAGCGGCGTGTCGTTCCACTCGGGCTCGTACAAGTTCGAGCCCAAGGGTGCCAAGCGTGGCGCCTTCCACTGGAAGGGCTACCTGAAGGACACCAGCGCGGGCGACGGCCACAACGTCTACGCGCAGGTCCGGGTCGAGGGCTACGGCTGGGGCCGGTTCAACGGCAAGCAGAAGAAGTCCGTGTGGAAGGACAAGCTCTCCTACGACGGCGCCGCGCTGTACACGAAGGACGCCTGGATACGCGCGTGCCGTGACCGCGGCTCGTTCCATCCGGACAACTGCTCCCCGACCAAGCACTACAAGCGGTAACAAGGGGAGCCGTCCGCCGACCGCCCCGTCCTGAGGGCGGCGGCGTTCACTTACGGTGAGGGGCCCCGGCCGAGGGCGTGTTGACCGCGCGTCCACCGGCCGGGGCCCTGCCCGGCCCACTGGGGGAAACACCATGAATACGACAGAAGTGCTGGCCGCCCGCGGAGTTGACCTCTCCTACGGCTCCACACCCGCGGTGCGCGACGCGCACCTCTCGCTCGCGCCCGGCGAGGTGACCGCGATCACCGGCGCCAGCGGCTCGGGAAAGTCCTCGCTGCTCTACTGCCTCGCCGGAGTGCTGCCGCCGCAGCGCGGTGACGTGTGGTTCGAGGGCCGGCCGTTCAGCAAGCTGGACGACGAGGAGATCAGCACGCTGCGCCGTGAGCGCTTCGGGTTCGTCTTCCAGTACGGCGAGTTGCTGCCGGAACTCACCGTGGAGGAGAACACCGCCCTGCCCCTGCGGCTGGCCGGCCGGCGCAAGGCCCCCGCTCTCAAGGCCGCCGCCGAAGTACTGGAGCGGCTCGGCATCGCCGAACTGCGTGAGCGACGCCCCTCGCAGATCTCGGGCGGACAGAGCCAGCGCGTGGCCGTCGCCCGTGCGCTGGTGCACCGGCCGTCCGTGGTGTTCGCGGACGAGCCGACGGGTTCGCTGGACAGCGCCAACGCGGGCGCGGTGCTGGAGGAGTTCCTTTCGCTGGCCCGCTCGCAGGGCACGGCCGTCCTCCTGGTCACGCACGACGCCGGCGTGGCGGCCCGGGCGGACCGGCACTGGACGATGGCGGACGGTGTCCTGGCCGCGACGGGAGCCGCCGCGTGAGGGAGTTCCTCCTCGGCCTGCGCCTGCTGCTCGGTTCGGGGCGCGGTGCACGGGCCCGCTTCTGGCTGATGACGCTGGGCAGTTCGCTCGGTGTCTGCTGCCTCGCGCTCGTCCTCACCGTGCCGGCCATCCTCGACGCACGCGACGGACGCGCCGGCGACCGCGACCCCGTCGTCTTCTCCGGCAAGCCCACGTCCGGCCGTACGCTCGTCCTCGAACGCACCGACCCGCACGGTTCGCGCCCGTTCAACCGGGTCTTCCTCGCGCGCGGCACCCGGGACACCCCCGGCCCGCCGCCAGGTCTGGACGCCCTGCCCGCTCCGCACCAGGTGTTCGTCTCCCCTGCCCTGCGCGAGCAGCTGCGCCGCGAGCCGGGCCTGAAGAACCTGCTGCCGGGAACGGTGCGGGGCACCATCGCCCCCGCCGGCCTCACCGACCCCAACGAGCTGTACGCGTACGTCGGAGCCGCCGAGAGCGACCTCGGCCACGCCTCCGCCACCCGGGCCCTCAAGAGCTGGGGCAGCGGCTACGCCCCCAACCCCGCCGTGGACCCCTCCACGCTGGACATCCTGCGCTTCACGATGGCCACGCTGGTGCTGCTGCCACTGGCCGTCTATCTCTCGGTCTGTGCGCGGCTCTCGGCCGCCAGCCGCAACCGCCGGCTCGCGGCGCTGCGCCTGCTCGGCCTGAGCGCGAAGGGCACCCAGCGGGTCAACGCGGCCGAGACCGTCGTGGCGGCGCTGCTCGGCGCGGTGCTGGGCATCGGCGAGTACTGGCTGCTCAACCAGATCATGGCCCGGACCGGACTGCCCGGCCTGAAGTGGTACCCCGGTGACGGCACCCCGACCGCCGGCACGCTTGCGCTCTGCCTGATCGGCTGCCCCGTGCTCGCCTGGTTCGTCGGCCGTGCCAGCGCCCGCGCGGCAGCGACCAACCCCCTGAGCACCCGCCGTACGGCCATGCCCCGCACCCCCCGGATCTGGGGCGGCCTGCTCCTGGTCACCGGTCTCGGCATCGTCGTCGGCTACAGCCTGACCGGGCTGACCGCGCACCCGGCGGACAGCTCCGGCATCAATGCCCTGCTCGTGCCCCTCGGAGTGCTCCTGACCGGCCTCGGCCTGGTCCTCTCGATGCCGCTCCTGTCGTACCTCATGGCCCGCCGTCTGGCCCGCTCCAAGTCGCTGACCCTGAATCTCGCGATGCGGCGCAACGAGGTCGAGCCCGGCAGCGCCATGCGCGTCGTCAGCGGCCTCGTCCTGCTCGTCTTCTCCGCGTCCCTCGCGCAGGGCGTCCTGGTCGAGGAGTCCCAGATCACCCGCTCCTCCTCCCCCTCGCAGGAGTACGGGATCCCCCTGGCGGGCCTCACCCCGCACCAGCAGCACAGACTCACCGGCATCCCCGAACTCCGCGCGCACGCACTCGTCATGGAACCGCCCTTCAATCCGAACGCCGAGGGACCGCGCATCCCCGCCCGCGCCCTCGTCGCCACCTGCGGACAGTTGAAGTCGCTGGTACGGCACGTGGAAGGCTGCGTCGACGGCAAGGCCCTGCGCCTGACCGACCCGGCGGTGACACCGGAACCGGTCGCGTCCTCCACGATCCGGCTGCGCCAGGGCGACCGGCACACCTCACTCAAGATCACCGTGCCGCGCCAACGCGTGCTCTTCTCCGGTTACGACGTCACGTCCGTGGACACCCCGGTGCTCTACCCGCCGTCCAAGCTGCCGTCCGGCGCCGTCCCGGCGGCCGGCACGCTCGTCCTGGCCAGCGCCTCCGACCCCGCCACGGTCCGCGCCGTACTGGACCGTATCGGCGCCATCGCCCCCACCGCGGACGTGGACCCGGTCGGCATCAACGTCGACGGACTCCAGCAGATCAGCGTCATCGAAACGCTGCTGGCCCTCGGCATGGTGATGGGCCTGGTGGTCGGCGCCGCGGCGTTCCTGGTCTCCGCGACGGACCGTGCCGTGGAACGGCGCTCCCAGGTCACGGCCCTCGCCCTGATCGGCGCCCGCCCCCGCGTCCTGCGCCTGGTGCAGTGCGCACAGGTGGTGCTCCCCCTGGCGGTAGGCCTGCTCCTGGCCCTCATCACCGGCAAACTCGCCGAAACGTCGTACCTGGTCACCGGCGGCGGCGAAATCTTCTGGGACGACGCAGGCATCCCCCTGCTCGTAGCAGCCGCAGGAACAGTCCTCCTCGCCGCCGTACTCGGCACCCTCCCCCTGGTGGGCCGCCGAATCGACCCGGAGATGATCCGCCGGGACTGAGGCGCCTCGCCCGCGGCGAGCCGCTTCCGATTCAGTGCGCCGGGGTTTCAGTGCTCGAGGCCTTCTTCCACGGGCTGACACCGAGCTTGCCCGTGGTGCCGAGGTCGAGCTCCGGCGTCACTGTCACGGCCCCGGCACCGGACTTGGTCCTGACCTGCACGTACGGGACGTTCGCAGCTATACCGCCACCCGTGGTGTTACGCCACACCAGGCCGGCGGACGCCGCCTCGCCCGGTTTCAGGGTCACCGGCCGGGGCGGCGCGTCGAAGCCGGCCACGGTGGCGATACTGCCGCTGCCGCGCAGGACCCGGATGCCGGAAACCGGTTTCCTGTCCTCGTCCAGCAGCTTGAGAAGCGGATAACCATTGAGGTGATAAGTGCGTTTTCCGCAGTTCCGCAGGCGTAGCCCCACCACGCGTAGCCCCATCGCCGCGTCGCCGGCATCTGCCGTGACGCGGACCCCGGAAGCCGGACAAGGCCCCGACTCGGCCGGGAACTCGTCCGACGGGACGCGCCTGACCTTGGCGATCCGCACCCGCCCCTGGCCGCCCATGACCGTCCGCCCGTCCAGGCGGACGGTACTCCGCACGGTCCCACCGGGCCGCACGGAAGCCACCGTCCGGTTCGTGTTCATCTGTACCCCTCCGGACTCGGACAGCAGGTCGAAGGTGACGGTATACGTGAACGGTTCGGCCTCCCGGTTGGTGACCTCGAAAGCGGCGGTAACCGATGACGGCGCGTCAGCGGTGGACCGGTCGCTGCTCATGCCGATGATCCTGACACCGTCCTTCGCCAGATCGGCGGGGTCACCAGGGATGCCCGGGCTGTCCGCCCCGCTGCCCCCGCCGCCCAGCGCCGAACGGTCACCCGCCGGCCCTGCGACCTCCGACCCGCACGCCGCCAGAAGCAGCCCATTCGCAAGAAACGCCATCAGGACAAGCGGAATGCTCGTACGCATCTTCCGTATCACCTTCGCCTCAGCCATCCCTGAATTGCACGGTCACCGTTAGGATTTGCCACACCCATATGACTGTCTGACGAACGATATGGACGGTCATGCGCCACAGAACCACGAAGCGGGGACAGCACATGCGGGAAGGCCGGTGGACGACGGTCACCGAGTCCGAGTTCGACCACGAGCGCCGCGGTCTGGAAGCCATCCGCGAGCAGTTGCCCGACGCCGACCCCTGGCGGGCCTGGTCGAACTTCACCTTCACCGCGAACACCGGGCACGTCCGGGAGGTCGACCTCCTCGTCATCGCGCCGGGCGGCGTCTGCATGATCGAGTTGAAGAACTGGCACGGCTCGCTCACCAGTGAGAACGGCACCTGGATACAGACCACGCCCAAGGGCCACCGCCGCCCGCATGGCAACCCGCTGCACCTGGTCAACAAGAAGGCCAAGGAGCTGGCGACCCTGCTCGGCCAGAACGGCAAGCGCGTGTGGGTCGGCGAGGCCGTGTGCTTCACCAACGACGGTTTACGCGTCCGGCTCCCGGCCCACGACCAGAATGGTGTCCACACCGTCGCCGAGCTGGTCGAGATGCTCAAGCGGCCACCGCGCGATGCGAGTCGGCGGATCGACGCGACCCGCTCCCGTGAGATCAAGAGCGCCCTGGAGCGCATCGGCATCCGCCGCAGCGACGCGGAGTACAAGATCGGCCCCTATCAACTGGAGCGGCGGTCCTTCGACTCCGGTCCGACCTGGGCCGACTACCTCGCCACCCACAGCGAGTTGCCCGAGGCCGCCCGTGTCCGCATCTACTTGCGCGAGCGCGGTTCGGATGCCTCCATCCGGCAATCGGTGGAGAACGCCGCCCGACGCGAAGCCGCGGTGCTGCGCCGCTTCCGCCACCCCGGTGCCGTACAGCTCAAGCAGTACGACCCGTCGGGCCACTCCGCAGGCCCGGCACTGATTTTCGACTACCACCCGCACACCCTGCGCCTGGATGAGTACTTGCTCCAGTACGGGGAGAAACTCGACGTCCTCGATCGCATGGCACTCGTGCGACAGTTGGCCGAGACGATGCGGTCAGCGCACTCCAGCCGCATCCACCACCGGGCACTGGCTGCCCGTTCCGTGCACGTCATTCCCCGTAACAGGGGCCGCCGAGGCCGGGCCGTCGGCGAAGAAGCCGCATGGCTGGCCCCGCACTTGCAGATCTCCGACTGGCAGATCGCCACGCAGCGCAGCAGCACCGACAGCTCCTCGGAAGGCCTGAGCCGGTTCGCACCGACGGCGCTGTCCGCGATGCACCTGTCCGACGGCTCCGACCCGTATCTCGCCCCCGAGCTCACCGCGCTCAACGCCGACCCGGTGTATCTGGATGTCTACGGCCTCGGCGTCCTCACCTATCTGCTGGTCACAGGCCAGGCACCGGCTGCCAGCCAAGCGGAGCTGGTGGCCCGCTTGGAGGCCGGTGAGGGGCTGCGCCCCAGTTCGCTGGTCGACGGCCTGTCCGAGGACATCGACGATCTGGTGCAGGCGGCCACCGCCTACCGCCCCGTGCAGCGGCTGTCCACCGTGGATGAGTTCCTGGAGATGCTGGAGCTGGTCGAGTCCACGCTCACCTCCCCGGCAATGGCACCCGCTCCGGAAGCCGCCGAGAAGGACGCGCTGGAAGCCGTCGCCGGCGACGTGCTGGGCGGCCGCTGGGAAGTCCGCCGCCGCCTCGGCACGGGGTCGACCAGCCGCGCCTTCCTCGTACGTGACCTGGAGGCCGAGGCGCGCGGCACCCGCCCGCTCGCCGTGCTCAAGGTGGCGCTCTCCGACAGCCGGGGCGAGATCCTGGTCCGCGAAGCCGCGGTGATGCGACAGCTGCGTCCCGCCTCGGGCGTCATCAGGCTCGTCGAGCCGGAGCCGCTGCGCCTCGGCGAGCGCACGGCCCTCGCGCTGGAGTACGTGGGCGACGAGCGCGCGGAGACCAGTGACAGCACCGAGCCGAGCACCCGTACCCGCCGTCGCGAGGAAACCGTCGCGCGTCAGCTGCGCGAGCGCGGCCGCCTCCCGATCGACCAGTTGGAGGCGTACGGCGACTACCTCTTTGGCGCCGTCGATTTCCTGGAGGGCGAGAGCGTCTGGCACCGCGACATCAAGCCGGACAACATCGCCATCCGCGTCCGCCCGAACCGCACTCGTGAGCTCGTCCTCATCGACTTCTCGCTCGCCGGCTACCCGGCGAAGGACTACGAGGCCGGCACGGAGGGCTATCTCGACCCCTTCATCGGCACGCTGACCCGCACCGCCTACGACTCACACGCCGAGCGGTACGCGGTCGCCGTCACCCTCCACCAGATGGCTTCCGGGGAGCTCCCGAAATGGGGAGACGGCTCGGTCCTCCCACGGATGACGGACCCGAAAGAGCTCCCCCACCCGGTCATCGCCGCGGACGCCTTCGATCCCGGAGTGCGGGACGGTCTGGTTGCCTTCTTCAAGAAGGCCCTCCACCGGGACGTCGCACAGCGATACCCCGAGCTCAAGCCGATGCGGGACGCCTGGAAAAAGATCTTCCTGGACGCCGCACAGACCGTGCCGTCCAGCCACCGGTCGTCCCACCACCCCGAGGCAACCGACCGGGCTCTGGCCCCCGGCGTCGCCGCCATCGCGGAAGCCGAGCCGCTCACCGCCGAGCAGCGGCGCGAGCAGCTCGCCGCGCAGGTGACCCGGGACACCCACCTCTCGGCCGCCGGCCTCACTCCGGCCGCGGAGTCCTTCCTCTACGGCCTCGGCATCAACACCGTCGGCGATCTCCTCGACCACAGCCGCCGCAAGCTCGTCAACGCGCCGGGCCTGGGCGCCAAGACCCGCAGCGAGGTGCAGCGCCGCCAGCGCGAATGGGGCGAGCGGCTGCGCGAGGCGCCGGTCTCACCACTGACCCCCCGCGGCCGGGCCGAGGCGAAGGAAGAGCTGGCGCAGCTCACGGCCGCAGAATCGGCGCTGCTCGGCACGCTCGCGACGACCGAGAGCGCGGGCGGCCTGTCCACCGCAACGCTCCGCTCGGTCAGCCTGGACACCCTCGCCACGCTCTTCGTCCCGGAGCTGAACAACAACGGCTCCAATCGCAACAAGGTCGACATGGTCCGGCTGCTCCTGCGGCTGCCCAACGAGCGTGGCGAGCTGCCCGACATCGGCGTCTGGCCCAAACAGAAGGACGTCGCGGACGTACTGGGCCTGTCGGCCGGGCGCATCCCGCAGATGCTCAAGGAAGAGCGCAAGCGCTGGAAGAAGCACCCGGCGATACAGGCACTGCGCGCCGACGTCATGGATCTCCTCGCCGGGCTGGGCCGGGTCGCCTCCGCCGTCGAGATCGCCGACGCTCTCGCCCTGCGGCGCGGCACGCAGCTGTCCGAACGTGAGCAGCGACGTGCGCTGGCGCTCGCGGCGGTACGGGCCGTGGTGGAGGTCGAGCAGCTCGAACCGATGGAGGCCGAGTTCCAGCACCAGCCCAACCGCAAGGCCACGGAAGAAGCCCTGGGCGCGGGCCTGCTCGCGCTGGACGTACGGGAGAACGACGCCCCCGACACCCCTACCGCCCCCGGCCTCCTCGACTACGCGACGCGTCTGGGCCGTACGGCCGACCGCCTCGCCAAGCTCGACACGCTGCCGACCGCGACGACGGTACTCAGCGAACTGGGCGCGCTCACCCCGCCGCCGGGAGCTATCGAGTGGGACGAGCGACGCCTGGTAGAGCTGGCGGCCGCGGCCTCGGTCAACGCCGCGGCAACCCCCCGCCTGGAGATCTACCCGCGCAATCTCCCCCTGGTACGCGCACTGCGCCTCACGCAGGCGGGCCTCGTGCGCCTGATCCCCGGCGTGCCGGAGGAGCGGCAGCCCGGCGTGACCGGCGAGGACGTGCACGAGCGCGTACGGGCCCGTTTCCCCGAGCTGGTCGTCGTCGGCCCCCGCGGCACCGCCACCCACGAGCTGCCGACCGGCGGCCCGCTGACCAAGGCGCTGCGCGACGCCGGCTTCGACCTCACGCTCTCCACCCGCAAGAACACGAAGACACTGCGCTATCTGCCCACGCGGATGGACAACGCGTCCAGCTACCTGACGACCGGTGCCGGCCGCCAGTCCACGGATACGGGCGAGGCGACCCGTTACTCCGACGACCCGCTCCTCGCCGGCGCGATCCGCGCCGAGGAACGTCTCACGGCGTCGGCCCAACGCGACGGATACCGCGTCCTGACGGTACGACAAGGCCTCGTCCGCGAGGCCGTACGGGAACTGGGCACCGGGGGCCGCATCGGCGCCCACGTCCTCTCAGTGACGGAACTATTCCTGGAGTCCATGCACGCCCTGGTCACCCCCGGCACGAAGCCGACATGGGAGACCCTGCTCAAGGCGGACGTGGCCGAGCCCGGGTCTCGGGGTGCGCTCAAGTTCGCCGAGTACGCACGGACGGCGTGGGGCGCGGTGGAGCCGCGGGTACGGGAGCTGCTGGAGACCGGTGCCGGTGTTGCTCTGGCTCCCGTCCTCCTCACCGAGGCCGCGGTCTTCGCGCGGTACGACGCGATGGGCGTACTGGACCGCCTCGCGGAGACAGCACGCCGCGGCGGCCGCGGCTTGTGGCTGCTCGTACCGCAGGGCGACCCGACCCGCGAACCGAAGCTGAGCCAGGCCGCAGTGCCGTACCAGGCGGGCCTGGGCGAGTGGATCGAACTCCCGGACTCGTGGGTCCAGAACGCGCACCGAGCGCATTCGGCGCCGGGGTCCGGCTCCTGACCCGCCTCCGAACCCGACTCTGCCGCCGACGATGTGCGGGCAACCAGGGCCGCAGTCACTGAGAACTGACAACTGAAATCTGAGCATTTCAGCACTTAGAACGACCCGAGGGAGACGCCAAGTGATCGACCGTAAGGCTCTGTTAGAGGACCTGAAGCGGCAGGTCAAAGCGGTCGAGGCGGACCTGGCGAAGCAGGTGAAGTTCGTCGAGGAAGGCATCCGCCTACGCGCCGAGTACGACCGGGCCCGCAAGCTCGGCCGTACGGCGGCGACGTGGAATGCATGGCTCGAAGACCGCGTCACGCAGGTCGCGGTGGCGTGGGTCCTCGGCACAGTCTTCGTCCGCTTCTGCGAGGACAACCATCTGATCCCGGAGCCGTATCTGACGTCCCCGGAGCCGGATCGCCACGACTTGGCACTGGCGCGCTACGAGGCGTACGTCGAGACGGATGCCGACCCGACGTTCCGCGGCTGGCTGGAGGCGGCGTTCGCGGAACTGGGCGCCGGCCAAGCGGGCCGCCTCCTGTTTGACCGCAAGCACAACCCGCTCTTCCAGATCCCGCTCTCCCACGATGGTGCGCGAGACCTGATCACCTTCTGGCGCGAGCACAACGAGTCCGGCGTCCTGATCCACGACTTCACGGACGAGCTGCGTGAGAACGGGGACGGCACGGAGGGCTGGGACACCCGCTTCCTGGGCGACCTGTACCAGGACCTGAGCGAGGCGGCGCGTAAAACGTACGCGCTCCTCCAAACCCCGGAGTTCGTAGAGGAATTCATCCTCGACCGGACGATGACCCCGGCGGTGCGGGAGTTCGGCTACCAGGGGTTAAGGATGATCGACCCCACCTGCGGCTCGGGCCACTTCGTACTGGGCGCGTTCCGCCGCCTCGTGCGCTTGTGGGCCGACGGCCAGCCGCACAAGGACGTACACGAGCGGGTCCGAGCCGCGCTGGATTCGGTACACGGCGTCGACCTGAACCCGTTCGCGGTAGCCATTGCACGCTTCCGCTTGCTGGTGGCAGCGATGGCAGCAAGCGGCGTCCGGACGATGGCGGAGGCCGCGAGATACGAATGGCCGATCCACCTGGCAGTAGGCGACTCACTCCTCAAAACACGGCAGTTGGAGTTAAGCCTATTCGATGAGACGAATGAGGACTCGCTAGCAGATTTCATCTATGCAACGGAGGACGTGCACGACCATTCAGGAATCCTACAGCCGGGACGGTATCACGTAGTGGTGGGGAATCCGCCGTATGTCACCGTAAAGGACAAGAGGCTCAATTCCTTGTATCGGGAGCTGTACGACGCTTGCGGAGGTTCATACGCACTGTCCGTGCCATTCGCCCAAAGATTCTTTGAACTCGCAAAACAAGGAAGCGCCAACGATCACAGCTACGGGCGAGTCGGCCAAATCACTGCTAACTCTTTCATGAAACAGGGATTCGGCTCAAAGCTGATCGAGGAGTACTTCGCTAACAAAGTTGAACTGACAGAGGTCATTGACACGTCTGGTGCGTACATCCCCGGCCATGGAACGCCGACGGTGATCCTCATCGGCACACCACGATCAGGCAAGGATCGCACAACCGCCATCCGAACTGTTCGCAGCGTTCAGGGTGAACCCGGTCCGCCGAAGAACGCCGAGAATGGATACGTATGGAAGTCAATCGTTAACCAAATCGACCACCCCGGTTCCGTTAGTCGATGGACAACCGTAGATGATCTCGACCGTGACCAGCACTTCGGAAGGCAGCCGTGGATCCTACTGGACGGCGGACTGGAGCTCGTTGAGGAGCTACAGGGCGCGAGCACAAAGAGGCTCCTTGACCTCGCGCATGACATAGGCGCTGGAGCCGTTCCGCGCGAACACGAAGCCTACGAGCTCGGTGAAGCTACGCTCCGAAGGCTCGACATATCCTCGAAGTATCAGCGGCCAATCGTAGCCGGTGCGGAGATTCGTGATTACCTTACATGGGACCCGATCACATCCCTTTGGCCCTACTCCAGCCAGGACCTGACCGCGGAGGCACCCGAGGCTGTGGAGCGCGCCCTTTGGCCGCGCAGAGTCCATCTATCCAGGCGTGTAGCTTTCGGAAAGGATCAGCTAGCCAGAGGGCTAACATGGTTCGAGTACTCCATGTTCTTCACGGAGCGATACCGGATTCCACTCTCTATCGCATACACCGTCGTATCGACAAACAACCAGTTTCTACTAGATCGAGGAGGTAAGGTATTCAAACAATCAGCACCTGTCATCAAACTACCAGAAGGAGCATCCGAGGAAACCCATATCGAGCTACTCGGATTACTTAACAGTTCCACCGCCTGCTTTTGGCTTCAGCAAATGAGCCACAATAAAGGCGAGGGAGGCGGAGCGCGAGTCGAGGCCGGATATGCCGCGATGGGTAGCGAATCCTGGAAGAACAACTACGAACTCACAGTCGCCAGGTTGCGATGCTTTCCTTTGCCTTCCTGCTGCCCCACTTCCTTCGCCGGCGCACTGGACTTCCTCGCACAGCAACTCGCCGCCCTTAGTCCGTCCGCCCTCGCCACCGAAGCCACCCCCACCGCCGCCACTCTCCGCGATGCGCGTGTCACCTGGCACTCCACCCGGGCTCGAATGATTGCACTTCAGGAGGAGTTGGACTGGCAGGTTTACTCGCTCTACCAGCTGCACTCCAACGATCTCCGCGTTTCAGAAGACCCCGACGACCCGAACATCCCTGAGCTTGCTCTCGGGGAGCGGGCGTTTGAGATTGTGCTGGCTCGGCGGGTGGCTGCTGGGGAGGCCAGTGGGGAGTGGTTTAAGCGGCATGGGTCTACGCCTATTACCGAGATACCCGAGCACTGGCCAGCCGCCTATCGGGAGGTTGTGCAGAAGCGGATCGATGCCATCGAGAGCAGCCGGGCCATTGGGATGGTTGAGCGGCCGGAGTACAAGCGGCGGTGGGCTACCGAGGGGTGGGATGCGCTGCAGGAGAAGGCCCTTCGGGGGTGGCTGCTCGACCGGATCGAGAAGCGTGAGCACTGGTTCGATGAGAATGAGATGCCCGCACTTGTAACGCTGTCACGGCTTATCGATGCGCTTTCGCGGGATGAGAACTTCGTTTCTGTTGCGAAGATTTACGCGCCTCGGAAGGAACTGCCGACCGTCGTCGCCGAATTGATGACGGACGAGCATGTGCCGTTCCTCGCTGCCCTGCGGTACAAGCCGAGCGGGCTGAAGAAGCGGGAGGACTGGGAGCACGTCTGGGAGCTTCAGCGGGAGGAGGACGCCGCGCCGGACGAGCCCACGAAGCGGAAGATCCGGGACTCCATTCCCGTGCCGCCGAAGTACACCTCGGCTGACTTCCTGCGCCCCTCCTACTGGCGCGCACGCGGCAAGCTGGACGTGCCCAAGGAGCGGTTCATCTCGTACGGGCAGACCAACGCGGCTACTCCTGACCTGTACGGCTGGGCCGGCTGGGACCACCGGGAGCAGGCATACGCCCTCGACGCGCACATCGCCTCCCACGAGGAGCTGACCAGTGAGCAGTTGACTCCCTTCTTGGCCGGGCTGTTGGAACTCCAGCCATGGCTGAACCAGTGGCATGGCGATTTCGATGCCGCCTTCGGCGCATCCCCCGCCGCGTTCTTCCGGGGCGACCGGCAGATGGTGCAGGGCGAGCACGGCCTGACCGATGATGACCTGCGTGCTTGGCGACCGGTCCCGGCGACTCGTGGACGTCGTACCACCAAGAAGTGACCCGCTGAGCACACCACCAACGGCCCCCGCGATCAGCAAATCGTGGGGGCCGTTCTACTGGCGGCACCGTTGGAGCGCTTCAGACGGTCAACTGACCTTCCTTGACGGCGGCAACGAAGGACGCCCAGTCGTCCGCCGGGAACACGAGCATCGGGCCGTCCTGGTTCTTGCTGTCCCGTACTGGCACGACACCGGTGTAGTCGTCGGAAACCTCCACGCACTCGCCGCCGTCCTGATTGCTGTAGCTGCTCTTGCGCCAGGTTGCGGTACTCAGGTCGATGGATCGCACGGCACTTCCTCCAAGATACGCAGGACGAACTTCCGCGACTCGGCCGAGGACAACGCCAGGTCGCGCACCGCATCGTATGCGAGCTGCAACTTCTCGACCGGCTGTGTTTCCTCGATGAGTTCGCCCCGGTAGCCGTTTTCCGTGTACGCCACAGTACGCCCCTCGGGGAGGCGTAGGAACATGACGGCAGCCCCCATCAAGCCGTGCATTCCCGCGCTGTGCGGCAGTACGTGAACTATGAGGTTCGGGCGTTCTGCCGCCTCCGCCAGATACTCCAGCTGCCCCCGCCACTCTCCCGAATCCCGCGGGGCCGTGCGCAACACCGCCTCCGACAGGATCGTACGGAAGGGCGGGGCATCCTCCCCTTCCAGCAACTCCCGCCGCCCCATCCGCGCCCCAACCTGCTGCTCCAGCTCCGGCCCCTTCAGTCCGCCGGCCGCGAGTACCTCTCGCGCATACCCCGGCGTCTGGAGCAAGCCCGGCAGGACGCTCACCGCGAAGTGCCACAGGCTCACCGCCTCAGCCTCCAGCGCCATGTAGCGCCGGTACCGCTCGCGGAACTGTTTGTGGTCACCCGCTGCCAGCTCCCACAGCGCCAGCAACAGACCCGGCGTTTCGTAGTGCTGGTCCAGGGCTTGTACGACCTCCGGACCGCCGAGCGTCTCACCGTTCTCCATCTTGCCGAACAGCGACCAGTCCCAGCCGAGCCGGTCGCCGAGCGGCCGCAGGCTGTAGCCCTTCTGCATCCGGAGCGACCGCAACTCCTCCGCGAACCGTTGACGTGGCTCCTGGCTCCGCCCCGTGATGACCCGTCTCGGCGGCATAGGCGCTCCCCTTCGTACATGTGCGTACGCGTCCGTGGAAGGTGTGGAACTACCGCCGTACGGCGGGGAAGCACAGCTCGCCCGAGGTGCCCGCGGCCTTCTCCGGATACATGCTCGCAATGCCCTCGCTACGCACAGTAATCCACGTCGTGCGACCAGGGCAGCGGAACAACCAAACGGCAGTGGACGACAGAGGGAGAAGGCCCATGACCGCGACAGCCCAAGCAAAGGTGCGGGAAGCCCTGGAGGCCCGCGACGCGCTTGCCGCAGCGTTGCGACAAGCGGGCATCCAGTTGCCCGCAATGGACATCCGCACCCCCTGGGCGGGCGAGGCGCGGTACGCCCTCGTGCAGCTGGGGGTGTGCTCGGCTCCCGTCGCTCTCGCACTGGCGGACGTGATCAGGAACGGGGCCGCCAGGTGACAAGCTCCAGGGGTGAGTACCCCGCTGTCGGCGAAGCCGTTCGGGATGTCGCCTGCGACCGCTTCGGCGTGGTGATGAGCAGTCACGGCACGTACATGCAGCTGCGCCCGCTCAGCGGCGGTCGTGATTGGGACGCAGAGCGGGACTGCGTCGAACCCATTGGACAGGCGGAGTTGCTGAGCGCCCGTCTCACCGAGGTCAACGCGCGCAGCCGGAAAGAGTCCGGACGAAGTTGAGGGAAGGGCGGAGGGCTGGAGGCGGCAAGGCCCCGAGAGGCTTCCGCACCCACTCTCCCGCCCCGGCCCTCGCGCCCCCGCGACACCGTTCCCGCTGGCCCGTTCGTCGCTGACGGCGGGTCAGCCGCCGTCAGTTCAGGGTGCGATGCTGTGGGCAGAGTTTCAGGAGATTCCCATAAGGCGCTTGGCGTGCAGTGTGGATATCGGACAATGTCATGAAGAGACTTGACCTACGTACAACAGAACGCCATGTCGCACGGCACCACTCCGGGCCACACAACGCCGCACCGCAAGCACCACGGACCGCGTCGCCGTACGCCGTCAGAAGGAGAGCGAGACCCGCAATGGCCCAGCAGCCGCCACTGCTCCGCGATGTCATCGACATCAAGGAGTCCATTTCCACCTCGGACTTCGTCCTCCAGCTGTCCGAGGCGACGTCTCCCGGGGGCGCCGAGCACGCGCTCAGGGACTACGTCGTCACGGAGCGGCTGCTGGAGAACTTCGACGAGGCGCTCGGCCTCATCAAGTCCGCTCTGGACGGGCACACTTCCAAGGCGGCCTACCTGCACGGATCGTTCGGTTCGGGTAAGTCGCACTTCATGGCGGTGCTGCATGCGCTGCTCAGCGGGGCCCCGGCGGCACGTTCGCGGGCCGACTTCGACCCGGTGCTCGCCAAGCACGAGTGGCTCGGTACGGACGGGAAGAAGTTCCTGCTCGTGCCGTACCACATGCTCGGGGCCAAGGCGCTGGAGCAGCGCGTCCTCGGTGGTTACGTCAGCCACGTGAAGAAGCTGCACCCGGAGGCACCGATACCGCAGGTGTACCGGACGGACTCGCTCTTCGAGGACATCCGGGCACTGCGGTCCCGGCACGGGGATCAGTTCATCATCGACGGGCTCGCGGCAGCCGACGGGGCGGACGCCGGGGGCGAGGACGACGAGTGGGGCGAGTCCTTCGCCTGGTCGCCGGAGTTGGTGGACAGTGCGCTCGGGGCCGAGGAGGTGCATGAGTCGGGGCAGGCGCTGAACCTGGTAAGTCCGTCGACGCCGGCCGAGCTGCGGGCGCGGCTCGTGCAGGATGCGAGTACGAATCTGCTGCCGGGCTTCGCGAAGAACGCCATCGAGGACGAGAACGGGTTCATCTCACTCGACGCAGGACTGTCGGTGATCGCCGAGCATGCGAAGTCGATCGGCTACGACGGGCTGATTCTCTTCATGGACGAGCTGATTCTGTGGCTCGCCACGCTCATTCATGATCAGAAGTTCGTGGCCCGGGAAGCCGGCAAGATCACGAACTTCGTGGAGGGTGGCGACGCACGCCGCGCCATTCCGGTGGTCTCCTTCATCGCCCGCCAGCGTGACCTGCGCGAGCTCGTGGGTGAGGAGGTGTCCGGTGCGGCGGAGTCGTCCATCCAGGACACCCTGAACCTGGCGTCGGGCCGCTTCGACAAGATCACGTTAGAGGACCGCAACCTCCCGCAGATCGCGCACGCCCGGCTTCTCCAGCCCAAGAGTGTGGAGGCGGCCGCGCTCGTCAACGCCGAGTTCGAGAAGACGCGGAAGGTCCGCCAGGAGGTGTGGGACACCCTTCTCGGCTCCGATCGTGGTGCCGACGGGGTCGGTGCGGATGAGGAGAGTTTCCGGCTTACGTACCCGTTCTCGCCTGCGTTCATGGACACCCTCGTTCATGTGTCGTCCGCGCTGCAGCGGAACCGGACCGGTATGAAGCTGATGGGCCAGCTGCTGGCCGATCACCGCCACGAGCTGCGCCTGGGCGACCTGATCCCGGTGGGCGACCTTTACCCGCTGATCACCTCGGGCGGCGACAAGCCTTTCACCGACAGCCTGAAGGTCGTCTTCGAGGCGGCCGACAAGCTGTACCGCACCAAGCTGCGGCCGTACCTCCTCGCCACGTACAACGTCTCGGAGGAGGACGTCGAGCAGTACATCCACCGTCCCGAGAGCATCACCGACCAGGAGTTGCGGGGGCGGGTGAAAACCTTCGTCGGGGACAACAGGATCATCGGGACTCTGCTGCTCTCCGCGCTTGCGCCCAGCGTGCCGGCCCTTGCCGATCTGACGATCCGGCGGCTCTCCGCGCTCAACTACGGCTCCGTTGTCGCACCGATCCCCGGGCGCGAGTACGGCATCCTGAAAAACAAGGTGGCCGAGTGGGCGGGCCGCTTCCCGGAGATCAAGGAGACCGGCACCGACGCCAACCCGGGTGTCCGGCTGGAGCTCTCCGGCGTCGACGTGGACTCGGTCATCGCCAACGCCAACGTCAACGACAACCCGGGCAACCGTCTCGCGCTCGCCAAGCGACTCCTCGCGGAGGAACTGGGCATCGAACAGGGGCAGCTGATCGACGAGCTGCACTTCGTGTGGCGCGGCACGAACCGCAGCGTCGAGGTCGTCTTCGGGAACATCGCGGACGAGGACGAGCTGCCCGACCACGACCTGGTACCCCAGGAGGAGGGGCGTTGGCGGATAGCCGTCGATCTGCCCTTCGACGAGGGCGCGTACGGGCCCGTGGACGACGTCAACCGCATGCGGCGGCTGCGGGACCGGCAGCAGGGCGAGCGGTCGCGCACCGTCGCCTGGCTGCCGGCGCACCTCGCCGGCCAGCGGTACGCGGACTTCCGGCGGCTCGTCGTCATCGACAAGGCGCTCGCCGACGAGCAGCGCTTCGACACCCAGTACGCCGGCCACCTCAACGCCGACAACCGGGCCCGTGCCAAGGGGCTGCTGGAGACCCAGCGGGAGTCCCTGCTCAAGAACGTCAGAGCCGCCTTCAAGCAGGCTTACGGCCTCGCCGACAAGAAGGCCACGGACGTGGAGCTGGGCTTCGACGACCACCTGGAGTCGCTGCGGGAGGTCGACGGGCTCACGCTCTCCTTCGGCCAGTCGCTGCACGACGGCGTGCGGCACATCGCGGGCAGACTGCTGGCCAGTCAGTACCCGGACCATCCGGATCTCGACCCCGAAGGCAACGGTCCTGCCGTCAGGCCCGCCGATGCCCGCAAGGTGTTCACCCACATCCAGGCCGCGGCCGAGGCCCGGGACCGGCGTACGGAGGTTCCGGCCGGTGACCGCAGGCTGATGCAACGGCTGGCCGGGCCGCTGCGGCTCGGCCAACAGAAGGAGGCGTACTTCGAGCTGTCTCTTTACTGGGCGGACCACTTCCGGCAGCTGGCGCGCGAGCGGGGTGTCACCGGTGACCTCTCCCTGATCCCCCTCACCGACTGGACCGACGCGCCACAGCCGCGTGGGCTGCCCGACTTCCTCGCCAAGTTGGTCGTGGCGTCCTTCGCCGAGATGGACGACCGGGTATGGGTCCGGGGCGGCATGCCGCTCGACCCGGCTCCCGAGCTGTCGCAGATCAAGGACCATGACGCGCTGCGTAGCCAGCCGCTGCCCTCGGAGGAGGACTGGGAGACGGCCCGGCAGCGCTTCGAGACGGTCTTCGGGCAGAAGGCACCCGCGCTACGGCGCGGCCGCATGGTCAACCAGTTCGCCCGCCAGATCACCGAGCAGGCGCGCACCCACCAGGAGCCGGCCGCAGAACTCGTACGGCAGCTGGAGGAACACGCCGTATTCCTGCAGCTCGACGATGCCGACGAAACGGGCCGCCTCGCCCTCGCCCGGCGCGCCGTCGACCTGCTCAAGGTCCTCGTACAAGCGGCGGGCCAGGGTGCGGCCGGAGCCAGGAAGACGGTGGAAGCACTTGCCGCCTTCGACCTCGGCCCGGTGACCGCCGAGGCCTGCGGGACGTCCCTCACCAAGGCGCGAGCGGTGGCCGAGGCGCTGGCCTCGGCGTCGTGGAGCACCCTGGACCTGGCCTCGGCCGAGGGCCCGGAAGGGGAGGCTCTCCTTGAGTCGCTGCGGAACGTCGCTCGCGACGTGCAGCGGCCCAGCAACGACCTGCAAGGTGCCCTGGTACGCACGCAGCGCGAGGTACTGGCCCTGGTGAAGCGCAACCGTGCGGCGGCCACACCACCCCCCGCGCCCACTCCTGCACCACCGCGTGCCGGTGACGTGCCGCTGACCACGGAGACCAGCCACCCGCCTGTTTCCGAGACGGCGTCCCCTTCGGCCGCCTCCGGGAAGGGTCGGGCGGGGCGTGGCCGGCGTTCCGGCGGAGGAGTGACGACGGCCGCCCGCGCGGTGTCCGAACTGCGCGCGGAGCTGGCCGAGCTGGCGTCGAGAGACCCCGGTGCCACCATCGAGATCACTTGGCGGGTGATCGACTCATGAGCGCTGCAGCCACCACGGTCGCCGTACGACTGAACCTGGCGACCGTCACTCAGTACCTGTCCTCCCGCACCTCGCTCGTCGCCTCCCTCACCGGCAGTGGCAAGCGCCGGGCGGTCCTGCTGCGCTCCGCGCCGCAGTGGGACGGTCCCGCAGAGCCCGTGTGGGGCGATGGGCAGACGGCGCGTGTCGCGACCGGGCCGTCGCCGCTCGCCGTCCACGAGCTGGTCCTGGACCATCTCGCGGAAGGGGCGACGGGACCGGCCGTCCTTGTCGTACTCACCGATCGCGAGCAGAAGGAACTCGACCCGGCGATCCTGGCCCGCGCCCACAAACAGGGCGTCGAGGCCGTGGACAGCTGGGACGTGGTCCGCGAGGCGTTCGGTGCCCAACAGGTCGATCCCCGCCTCAAGGATGCCAACTGGGCAGCGGAGGCGCTGCTGGACGCTACCCCGCCGGGTGGCTGGCCGCCCCTCGCAGGCGGCATCCTGTCCCGACGTACGGCCCTGTCCGCTCTGGCGCTGCGCCGGCTGCGGCTGGGCCGGTACGACACCGAAGCAGGCCGCTCGAGCAGTGCCCGCGCGGGCGACAGCCTCGACACCCATGCCCTGCTCGGCTGGTCCCTGACCCCCGGCGGGCCGGAGCGGCTGCTCGAACTGCGTGGCCCGGAACGCGCCGGTTTGGCGGCGTTCCTCGGTGAGGAGGACCAGGCCGGTCCGGGCGGGCGAGCGCTGCTGGCGCTGGCCGACGCCGAGCATGGTCCGGAAGCGGTGGCCTTCGGCCTGGTGTGCGCGGCGCTGTGGCTGCACGCCGAGCCGGACGCCGTCACGTACCGGGCGCGGGGGCGTGCCGAGCGCTGGTTCGGGGAGCAGCCGCCGGCCGCCGGTGAACAGCTCGACGCCTTGGTGTCCGCCTTCGGACGGGCGTCGGAGGAATATCTCTGCGCGCTGCTGGCCTCCGCGGCACGCGGCACGGGCGACACCACGGAAGGCGCCCGTGAGGCACGGCGGATCAGTGACACGGTCCTGGACCGGGCGTCCGCGCTGGTCCGCCAGTTCGGCGCGGAGGCCGCCGCCCAGGCGAGTCCGGTGCTGGCAGCCGGCCTGGAGGCCAGGTTCGCGGCCGTCGGCCGGGCGCTGGCCTCGGAGCGGCCTCTTGCCGTCGCCGAGGCGGTCCGCGCCCTGAGTGCCCACAAGCGTGCCGATGCACCGGAGGCCCGGGCGCGTCTGGAGCGGACCCGGATGGCTCAGCGACTGGCCCAATGGCTGGCCACGGAGCCGGCCGTCGAGTCCGAGACGGTGGCTGCCACCATCCAGCGCCAGGTCGCCGAGACCGGTTGGGCGGACAGCGCGCTGGATCACATCGAGGCGGGCGGGGACCCCGACCCCGTACTCAAGGCCGCCTACGACAAGCTCTGCGTACGGGTCCGGCAGCGGCGGCACGAGATCGACCGCGCCTTCGCCGGCACCCTGGCCGGCTGGACAGCCGCGGGTACGCCGCCCCGCACGATGCTGACGGTGGAGACGTTCCTCGACCGGGTCGTGAAGCCGGTCGTACGAGGCGGGGACGGCCGACGTGTACTGCTGATCGTCCTGGACGGGATGAGCGCGGCCATCGCCGGCGAGCTCGGTGAGGACCTCCGCTCGTCCTGGGCGGAGTTCGATCCGGTGAACGAGGGCGCGCCGCGCCGTCGCGCGATGGCTGCTGCCCTCCCCACGCTGACCGCGGTCTCCCGTACCTCCCTGTTCGCGGGGAAGCTGATGACGGGGACGCAGGCCGACGAGGAGCGGCTGTTTCCCGCCCACGGGTTCTGGGGCGGGGCGCCGGCCGCCGTGTTCCACAAGGACGACCTGCGGGCCGAGAGCGCCGGAGACACGTTCGGTCCGGCGCTCACCGAGGCGCTCGCCGACGAGCGGACCCATGTCGCCGTGGTCCTGAACACCATCGACGACCGGCTCGCCAAGGAGCAAAAGCTCGGCGACGGGGCCTGGCACATCGACGAGATCGGCTCGCTGCAGGACCTGCTGCGGGTCGCTGCTGCCCAGGGCATGGCAGTGATCCTGACCAGCGACCACGGTCATGTCGTGGACCGGCACGGCGTCAGGCAGGAAGCGGCCACCGTGCCGGAGTCCGCCCGCCACCGCGCTTCCGGCGGGGCCCTGGGCAGCACCGAGATCACACTCTCCGGGCCGCGCGTGGTCTCCCCCGAGCCCGGTGCCTCGTTCGTCGCCCTGTGGGACGCGGACACCCGCTACACGGCTCGCAAGGCGGGATATCACGGCGGGGCGTCGCTCGCCGAGTTCGCCATCCCGGTCCTCGCGTTCCTGCCGTTCGGTGCCCCGCCGCCCAAGGACTGGCGAGAGCTGGGTGACCAGCGTCCGTCCTGGTGGTTCCTGGACGGGCAGCCACCCGCGCCTGCCGCGGTGCGGGCCGAGGCAGCCGTGGTGCCGCAGAAGCCGGGCCGCCAGCAGCAGAAGCCGACGAAGGCGCAGCTGGAACTGGCCGAGACCCATGAGTCGCTGTTCGACGTCGCCCCCTCCGTACCGACGTACGAGGGGGACGCGGCCCGGGGCGACACCGCGCCGCCGGTCGCTCCGGACGAGGCGCTGGTCGCCGCGCTCTTCGACTCGGAGGCATTCCGGGACCAGGTGGGCCTGCTCGCCCGCAAACCGCCGACGGACAAGGTCGAGAAGGCGCTGCGTGCCCTTCTCGACGCGGGTGGCACACTCCCGGTGACCGCCGTGGCACAGCGCGCCGATCACCCGGCCGGCCGTGCCGACGGCTTTGCAGCGGTCCTGCGTCAGCTCCTCAACTACGACGGCGTCCAGGTCCTGGAAACGCTCCCGGACGGGCGAACCCTGCGACTCCATACCGGTCTGCTGCGGGAGCAGTTCGGGCTCGACTGAGCCCGCTCACAGAGGAGCGTCCCTGGGGCTGCCGTGCTAGCCTCGGCTCCAGGGACGTCGTCAGAAATTCAGATCACAGACGCCCGGTTCGCCTCAGGCCCCGCGGATGCGGGGCCTTTGTGCTGCTCACAAGGCGCCCAAAGGTGCTGGTGAGCGACGTGCGGGGCGATGAAGGACCACAGCTTTTCGTTTGCCTTGCGTGCACGGGCATCGCCGTCCTGGCCGCTGATCAGCCGTCGATGCAGGTACGCGATCAGGTCAGCAGCCTGCAGCAGACGGCTCGCCTTCGAAGGCGCGAAGTGAATGGTGTCGACGAGGCACGGAAGCGTGCTGCTGATGCCCCCGCCGGTGCCCACGGACTGGTAGTCGCGGAAATGACGGCGATGATCATCGGCGCCGTCGATCTCGTCGGCGATCACCAGGGCAAGCTCGTCACGGTTCTCCACCTGGTCACAGATCTGCTCCAGCAGATGCCGCAGCACCACTTGGTGAGGCGGCGGAAGGGACTCGTCACAGGGTCGATGTGCCCAGTACGCGCGCAGATCGAGTCCTCGGACGATCACCTGTACGTCATGCGCACCGATCGCCTTCATCGCGTCCCCGTAGACACCGATCCGGGCCCGGATCATGTTGCTGCCCTTGCGGCCCATTCGCTGCCAGTCGTCCCGGGCCTGCACCAGGGCGTGCCCGTGCAACTCGGCATCCCGGCCGACCGGGTAGCTGTCTGCTGCTTTCTGCACGACCGAGTCGAGGGCCCGGTGCAGCGGCCGCAAGTGCTTCTCGGCCACCATGAGGGCGACCATCCAGTAACAGTCGTTGTCGTACGACTCGTCGACGTAGGTCAGCAACACAGAGTGAGTGTTTCACAGAGCAACTCTTCGGAACTCTTGAGTCCGGCGGTGCCGCGGAGGCCGTCGGGCACGCGGCGCCATTTCAGTGCGGATGGGACACTGAACAGGTGAGTGCTGCCAACTCGACTCCCGTGTCCGCTGTTTCCCTTGCCCGCCGACGCACCGTCATTGACGCGCTGCGGCGCGGCGCGGTGCCCGAGAGCGGACTCGATCTGCTGGCCACCGGCCTGGGCCGCTTCGAGGCCGCGCTCGACGCCGAGTTGGCAGCGGTCGCCTCCGGAGCATCGGTGTTCAAAGCCGTACGCGGTGAGTACGGATCGGGCAAGACGTTCTTCACCCGGTGGCTGGGCGAGCGTGCCAAGCGGTTGAACTTCGCCGTGGCCGAGATCCAGGTTTCGGAGACCGAGACACCGTTGCACAGACTGGAGACCGTGTACCGACGCCTCACCGAACGGCTGACCACGTCGAGCTTCCCGCCAAGTGCCCTCAGGCCGGTCGTGGACGCGTGGTTCTACGCGCTGGAGGAAGACGCCCTTGCGGCCGGCTCCACCGAGGACAACCTGCCGAGCGAGGTGGAGAAACTGCTGACCGCGCGTCTCTCCGAGGTGTCACGGCATGCCCCGTCCTTCGCGACGGCACTGCGGGGGTACCGGTCCGCTCTCACCGACGGGGACGAGGCGACAGCGGCCGCCGTCCTGGCCTGGCTGGGTGGCCAGCCCCATGTGGCCGCAGCGGCCCGACGGTCCGCCGGAGTACGCGGCGACCTCGACCACTTCGGTGCCTTCGGCTTCCTGCAGGGCCTGCTAACTGTCCTGCGTGACTCGGGGCATCGCGGGCTGTTCGTCGTCCTCGATGAGGTCGAGACGCTTCAGCGGGTGCGGTCGGACGCCCGCGACAAGGCACTGAATGCGCTGCGGCAGCTCATCGACGAGGTTCACTCGGGACGTTTCCCCGGTCTCTACCTGGTGATCACTGGTACGCCAGCATTCTACGACGGTCAGCAGGGCGTCCAACGCCTGGCCCCGCTCGCCCAGCGGCTAGCCACGGACTTCACCACCGACCCACGCTTCGACAATCCACGCGCGGTGCAGTTGCGGCTGCCAGGCTTCACGCAGGAGTCACTGGTCGGTCTCGGTGTGACCATCCGTGATCTGTACGCGGCGGGGGCCGGCGCTCCCGACCGCGTCAAGGCTCTCGCGGACGACGCGTACGTTGCCGATCTCGCCCGGGCAGTGGGCGGGGCGCTCGGCGGGAAGGTCGGAGTAGCGCCCAGGCTCTTCTTGAAGAAGCTGTTGGGTGACGTCCTCGACCGCATCGATCAGTTCGAGGAATTCGACCCCAGGCAGCACTATCGGCTCACGGTGGCGAGCAGCGAGCTCACGGATGTGGAACGGAACCTCGCAGCCGCAACGTCAGCAGATGATGTCGAGCTGGACCTGTGATGGCCACCAGCGCTGATCCCATCGATCGACTCGATCCCGTCGTACTCCACCACGTGGTGAACACGCTCGGCTGGCCCGATCTCAGGCCGCTCCAGCGCGCCGCGATCCGCCCGCTGATGGACGGCGAGGATGCGGTACTCCTCGCTCCCACGGCAGGCGGAAAAACCGAAGCCGCCTGCTTACCGATCCTCTCGTCCATGTCCGAACAGCGTTGGTCAGGCCCCTCGGTGCTCTACCTGTGCCCCCTCAAGGCGCTGCTCAACAACCTGGTGACCCGTATCGATACGTACGCACAGTGGCTCGGGCGCCGCGCGGCCCTCTGGCACGGGGACACCCCGGAATCACAGCGGCGACGCATCCGTACCGATGCACCGGACATCCTCCTCACCACGCCCGAGTCGTTGGAAGCCATGCTGATCGGGGTGAAAACCGATCACGCTCACCTGCTGGGGAACGTCCGGGCAGTCGTCGTGGACGAGGTACATGCCTTCGCGGGCGACGATCGCGGATGGCACCTGCTGGCCGTACTGGAACGCCTGGAGCGGGTCACGAGGCGTCCCGTCCAGCGGGTCGGGCTGTCGGCGACCGTGGGGAACCCGTGGCAGCTGCTCACCTGGCTCCAAGGGGCGGAAGCGGGGAAGCGGCCAGGGCAGGTCATCGCCCCGGACCTCCCCGCCATTGCGGGCGCCGACCACGCACTCGGTCCGGTGTCGGACGGTGTACGCCCGGCCGGTGAGGTGGAGCTGGACTACGTGGGCTCCCTCGACAACGCCGCCAAACTCATCGCCGCCCTGCACAGCGGCGAGAAGCGACTCGTGTTCTGCGACTCGCGGCGACAGGTGGAACACCTGGGCGCAGCACTGCGAGCGCGCGACGTGACGGTGTTCCTCTCCCACGCCTCACTGTCCGCCACGGAGCGGGCCAGATCAGAACAGGCATTCGCGGAGGCGCGCGACTGCGTCATCGTCTCCACCTCCACGCTGGAACTGGGCATCGATGTCGGAGACCTGGACCGCGTCATCCAGATCGACTCACCCCGCACCGTGGCCTCGTTCCTGCAGCGCATCGGCCGTACGGGCCGGCGACCGGGAAGTACACGTAACTGCTTGTTCCTCACCACCCGCAAGGACGCCTTGCTGCAGGCGGCCGCGCTACTACTGCTCTGGGGGCGGGGCTGGGTCGAGCCGGTGACGCCACCGCCCGAGCCGCGGCATCTCGTGGCGCAGCAGCTGCTCGCCATCGCTCTTCAACAGCACAAGATGGGCGATCAATTGTGGGCCGAGCAGTGGAACGGTCTGGCGCCGTTCGACCGCTCGGCGTCTCCCATCCTGCGCCACCTGGTGAGTACGGGCCTTCTCGATACGGACGGCGGCATGCTGTTCATCGGCCCCGAGGCCGAACGGCTTTTCGGCCGGCGCCACTTCATCGAGCTGACCGCCTCTTTCACCGCACCCCCGCAGTTCACCGTGCTGTCCGGACGTACGGAGATCGGGCAGACGGATCCTTCCGTCCTGACCGAAGAACGGCCGGGACCACGCCGGCTGCTGCTCGGCGGACGCAGCTGGCAGGTGACCTTCATCGACTGGGTACGCAAGCGGGTCTTCGTCGAGCCGGCCGACAGTGGGGGCGTCGCCCGATGGACGGGCAGCGAACTCGTCGGGCTGTCGTATGCGCTGACGCGCGCGATGCGTGAGGTACTCCTCGGAGCCGAACCCCCGGTATCACTCACCCGGCGCGCCGAAGTGTGCCTGACCAAGTGGCGTGAGGAAGACGCTCCTTGCCTCGTCCATCCCGGGGGGACGCTGGTGACCCGGGCGGGGACCGATGTGCGCTGGTGGACCTGGGCCGGGTACCGCGCCAACGCGACGCTCGCGGCGAGCCTGCCGTCGATCACCGACCCCGTGCAGCGGCCCACGGACAACTCCCTGCGGCTGCGCGAGGACCTGACGCTCGACATGTGGCGCGAGGCCCGTGAAGGCACCGACGGAGGTACGGCACTGGTTCTACCGGACGTCGATCGCCGCGCGGTGCACGGCCTGAAGTTCTCCGCTGCGTTGCCGGAGCGAATTGCAGTGGCCACGGTTGCCGCTCGACTTGCCGACTTCGACGGGGCGCGCGCCGCTCTGACGGAACCCGTGCGTTTTCACGCTGGTGTCTCGCCCTGACAAGGTCGTGCATGACGTCCCTCGGACTCAACTGCTCTTCAGTAGCGGCCGCGCAGCTTCGGCCAATCTTCCAGCTTTGTGCAGCTGTCGAAAGCGGAATTGTGTACGCCATTTCGACACGACACCCAGCCCAAAAGGGGAGTTTCTTCCGCGTGGCGTCGAGTCTGCTCACGAACAGTTATCATCGCGAATCATCCGACTCTGCGCGCAATTGCATGCGGGATTCCACGCGAGGGCACAGCATGAAGAACACTTGCCCGCAAGAGGCGTAGCGACGAGAGGTAACCGGCATGGGCTTCGAACGATCCGGCGAGAGGTGCGACATGCTGCGGTTCGAAAACGGCGTCCGCGCAAGTGCCATCGAAGGCGTCCACTGGCGGAAGAGCAGCCTGAGCGGGCCTCAGGGGAACTGCTTGGAAGTGGCAAACCTGGCGCAGGGAGAGGTAGCAGTACGGAACTCCCGATTCCCCCATGGTCCGGCCCTGGTGTACACCCGGGCAGAGATGGCAGCTTTCCTCAAGGCCGCCAAGGACGGCGAGTTCGATTACCTGACTGACTGAAAAGCATTCGAGAACGACTGTTCACGCACACGAGTGGCCTCCGGGATGTGGATAATGGGCTGCCAAACACTATTCCTGGAGGCTGCATGCCGGCCCATCATGTCCGACGACTCGGCGCGCCGGTCACGCACCTGGCGGATTGGAGGCGGCCCGCCGCCAAGAATCCGCAGACGGCGTGGATTGTGATCGGTGCGTACCTCCAACAACTGCGTCAGCAGCGCGGACTGAAAATCGACGACGTCAAAGACGTGATACACGCTTCGGCATCGAAGATCAGTCGGCTGGAGAACGGCGAGCATGCCATGGCCGACCGGGACGTCAGCGACCTGCTCACCTTCTACGGGGTCGATGACCAGAAAAAGGCGGAGGTCGCGGAACTGCTGGAGGCCGCCAAGCGGGATCCGTGGTGGAGGCCGTTCACCGATGTGACGCCCGATTGGCTCCAGCGGCTCATCGGTCTGGAGGCCGCAGCGGAGGCAATACATCTCTACGAGACACTCTATGTTCCCGGCCTGCTGCAGACACGGGACTACGCACGTGCCGTCGTGGCCGCCGGCACCCCCACACCCAGTGAGGATCAGATCAGCAAGCGGGTGCAGGTCCGGATGCGGCGACAGGAACTGTTGACGGACGGGTGCCCGCCACGACTGTTGGCGCTGCTGGACCAGAGCGTGCTGCTCCGTCATTACGGCGGTCCGCAGGTGATGCTCGATCAACTCCGGCATTTGGCGGACCTGGCGATGCGAGAAGCCATCGACATTCGGATCATGCCCCTGCAGAACGCCAAAGCTCGGGTCGCATCACATTCGGCCGTCACTCGTCTTATGTTCCCGCAGGGGGTCTACCTACGAGACATGATCTACCTTGAGGAAATCAACGGCGCACGCTATCTGAGCAGGACGACGGATGTCGAGAGCCACAGCACTGCGCTGTCGGAGCTATGCCTCGCTGCAGCCAGCCGTAAGGAGAGTATGCGCCTGCTGGAACAGGCGATCGACGGCCTTCAGGGCACCGCAGGGTGAGCCGACCTCCCGCGCTCCTCTAGCGTATACAGGCCACGCCACCGTACTCGATCCATTCTTGTGAGCGTTGTCGAGGCGCCACCTCGGTATCCGGTCGCCACCTGGACACCTCTACCAGATGTCCAGGTGGGTCGAGAATGTCGAAGTCGGCAACGTACGACTCCACTTCGTGCCGCGCTCGTACCCGCCCCCAACCCGAACCGAAGTAGTGCCTCATGAAGGCTGTCGCCTTCTCCCGCATCGCGCTTTCATCGCTCACGAGATGACTGAGGACCACGAAGCTTCCTGTCGGCAGCCGCTCAGCAACCCGACGCACCAATTCCCCGGGGCCGACCTCATCGGGAAGGCAGTGGAGGACAGAAGTGAAGAGGGCTGCCACCGGCCGTGTCAGGTCGAGCAGCTCCGCAACATCAGGATGGCCGAAGATGGCGTCGGTATCGGTGATGTCTGCCTGGATCACGACGGTTTCATCATTCGCGTCGAGCAGACTGCGCGCATGGGCGTGAACATGCGGGTCGTTGTCGATGTACACGACCCGTGCATCCTGGTCGACCTGTTGCGCTACTTGGTGCACGTTCTTCGGTAAGGGCAAACCGGAACCGTGGTCGAGGAACTGGCGCACTCCGTATTCCTTGGCCAGGACGCCCACCGCGCGCTCAAGGAATAATCGGTTGTTCCTGACCAGTTCGCGGGTGCTCGGAGCCATATCGAGCAGTTCTCGACCGACCTGCCGATCGGCTTCGTAGTGTTCATGCCCGCCCAGGAACCAGTTGTTCATGCGCGCGAAACTGGGGCGAGATGCGTCGATGATTCGAGAAACGGGTTCTTCTCTGTACTCCACCCAGCCCCCTGCCGCCGTCAGTCTCAGGCACTTCGGTCGTGGAATGCGACCATGCTAGAAAGCGATCAGCAGGGGGCCAAGTCCCAGATGGGTGAAGCGGACTTCAGCAGGGGTATATCGGCCAACCACCGGACCACGAAATGGAAGCCGCGGGCCGGCATGGGTCACCGCCGCCCGTCTCACTTCCCAGCTCAGCCCGGTCGTACCGCAACTCGGGTACAGCACTGCAGCGTTCGGCGTCCCGTAAGTGACGCATCACGGTCGGCTGATCAGCGCCCATGAGATCCGCGGCTTCGATCAAGGGCAGCCTCATGCAGTGGAGCAGAACGATGGCGTCGGCCTGCTGGACAGGGAGCACACGGTGCACCACATCGACGGCCTGCGTGCTCGAGACCACGCAGGCAATCTGGTCACCCAGGACACGCCAGGCGACCAGAGCCGGGTTGTTGCTGCTTAAGGCCTGACCCCACTGCGGAGACAGGGCTTTGAGGGCGGACTTGGCGATAACTTCCCCCAGGACACGGTTTCCGGTGCGGGCCTGGGCGTACCGAGCGTAACGCTGTTCGTAAAGCAGGCAGAACGCCCGATACACCAAGGCCTGGTACTCGGCCGCCGGAGGCGACTCGCGCATCGGAGTTCCCCCCGTCCTACTGCGCTTCCGGGTGCGCGACAGGCATGCGTTCGCCCGCGATCCGTCCGTCACGGACGACTCCTCTCTGCTGCGGATGTCACCAACACTTCTTCGGGGCGGTATGCATACGCTCACGCTGAGGAAGCGAGTGACAGAAGTACCGGTCGGCGGCCGTTCTGCAACCGCCGACCGGTTGCCCTCAGCTACGTCGGATCCGTCGGTAACGGATGGTCGTCCCGGCAGCGAGCCCAGCCGCTGCACACAACAGCCCCTTCACCGAAGGGAGGAGGTCGCCTGGCGGTATGCAGAGCACCGCCACGACAATCACGATGGCCACGCTCAGCCGGACCGTGACGTCCCATGCAGCCACACAAAAGGTTTGCGTACGGGGTAACCACGGAATGCTAGCTGCGTACGCCATTGAGGGCCTCCCAGGTTCTCGGCGTCGTGAACGATCGAGCACGGTATTCCTCCTGGTTCGATCGGGCAGCCCCAGGCAGGGGCCAATCCTGCCTGGGGCTTTTGCATGACACCTGGACGCTACAACTCGAACAACGCCACTGACAGAAAAACGCGTACTCGTGCAAATGCATAGGACGCTTACTCACAGCGCTGCCGCCACGAACAGCCGCTGCGGCCACACTTGTTGAGGGGCGAGCGAACAGACTCGATCACGTAGTGGAGAATCTCGAAGAGGTGCGATCAGTTAGTTGATTCTTTTCGTTCACAGAACGAAGAGAATCGGTCTGCTCAAGGAGCGAAGCCGAGTTCGCCTCTCCTCTCCCTCGCCTTGGACACCCCCGCGAAAGAGCACACGATCGAGCGTTACACGGAATCCGAGATTCCGGTCCATGAAACTGCACATGCAAAGACCGGATGACATTGCACATGCCGATCCGCATGCCCGACAGAGAGAGCTGCCGCGAGACAGTCCCGGTGTACCCGGCTGCAACTTCACGGCAGCTGAAGGGGTCAGCGCCCCTTGTCCTCCGGCACCAGGATCGCCACGCACTCCACATGATGCGTCATCGGGAAGAGATCGAAGGCCTGGAGGCGCTTGGGGGTGTAGCCGGCTGCGGCGAAGTAGGAGAGGTCGCGGGCCAGGGCGGCCGGGTCGCAGGCTACGTAGGCGATGCGGCGGGGGGTGAGGGAGGCGAGGTGTTCGACGGTCTTCTTGCCGGCGCCGGCGCGGGGCGGGTCGAGGACGACGAGGTCGACGTCCTCGATGCCGGTGCGGGGGAGGATCTGGTCGACCTTGCCGTGTTCGATGCGGACGCGGTCGTCGTCGGCGAGGTTGTGGCGGGCGTCCTCCACCGCGCGCTTGCCGGACTCGATGCCGAGGACGGCGCCCTTGTCGCCGACGCGGTCGGCGAGGGCACCGGCGAAGAGGCCGACGCCGCAGTAGAGGTCCAGGGCCATGTCGCCCTTCTTGGGCATCAGGCCGCGCATGACCGTTTCGACGAGGAGGTCGGCGGCCTGCGGGTGGACCTGCCAGAAGCCGCCGTTGCCGACGCGCCAGGTGCGTTCGGCGGCGCGTTCGCGGACGAAGGGGCGGCCGTGGACGCGGTGGACGCCCTTGTCCTTCTCGCCGACGCGCATCACCGATACCGGCTTGTCGAGCTCCACGATGGGGAGGCGGCCGCCGGGCTTCGGGGTGAGGATGACCTGGCGGTCGTGCGAGCCGGAGGCGGCGATGGCCTCGACGGTGGCGATCGCCGGCCAGTCGCGCTTCTCGATGCCGAGCTCGGAGACGCCGGGGGCGGCGATCAGGCAGCGGTCGATCGGCTGGACCTCGTGCGAGCGGTGCTTGCGGAGGCCCGCGCGGCCGTCGGCGTCGATGGCGTACTGGACGCGGGTGCGCCAGGCGGGGACCTCGCCGGCGGGGAGCTTGTCGCCGGGGGCCGGTACGACCGTGCCGTCCCAGCCCGCGTCCTCGGGGGTCAGGCCCGCGAGGCGCATCAGCTGCTCGGCGATGACCTCGCCCTTGAGGCGGCGCTGGGCGCCCGGCTTGGCGTGCTGCCAGTCGCAGCCACCGCAGCGGCCGGGGCCGGAGAACGGGCAGGGGGCCTCGACGCGGTCCTTGGAGGCGGTGAGGACCTGCACCGCGTCGGCGCGGAGGAAGCGGGCGCCCTCCTCGCCGTCGGTGACCTTGGCGATCACGCGCTCGCCGGGCAGGGCGTGGCGTACGAAGAGGACCTGGCCCTCCTCGGTACGGGCGATGCAGTGGCCGCCGTGCGCGACGGGGCCGACCTCGACCTCGTACTCCTCACCGACCAGTGACGTCCGCTCGGTGCCGGCCTGCGGGTTCTTCGGGTCATGCGGCATGGCGAGCGAGCTCCAGGGGGTGGGGTACGAGGTGCGGACAACAGCCTTCTAGTCTACGGGCCGCCGCGCCGTGCCTCGGGCAGCGCGGCGGCCCGGGCCCACCCCCGGTGGCGCGCTCACTTCTTCGTGGCCGCCTTCTCCTTCTTCGGCTGGGTGACCGGGCCGCGGCGGACCGAGCCGGGCGCGTTCCACTCGGCGCGCTTGCGGGCGCGGACCTTGGCGGCCTCGGAGGAGTCCAGCTGCCAGGGGACGGAGGTGACCATCACGCCCGGGGTGAAGAGGAGCCGGCCCTTCAGGCGCAGCGCGGACTGGTTGTGCAGCAGGTGCTCGTACCAGTGGCCGACGACGTACTCCGGGATGAAGACGGAGACCGCGTCGCGCGGGCTCTCCTTGCGCAGCGACTTCACGTACTCGATGAAGGGCCGGGTGATCTCCCGGTACGGGGAGGCCAGGACCTTCAGCGGGACCTCGATGCCGCGGCGCTCCCACTCCTCGCGCAGCGCCTTGGTCTCGGCCTGGTCGACGTCCACGCTGACCGCTTCGAGGGAGTCGGAGCGCATCAGCTTGGCGTAGTTCAGGGCCCGCAGGGTCGGCTTGTGGACCTTGGAGACCAGGACGATGGAGTGCACGCGGGAGGGGCGGGCGACCTCCTCGTCGGGCGAGTCCGCCGCGGCGATCTCCTCGGCGACCCGGTCGTAGTGCTTACGGATCGCGGACATCGTGACGTAGAAGATGACCATGCCGAGCAGGGCGACCCACGCGCCGTGGCTGAACTTCGTCACCAGGACGACGACCAGGACCAGGCCGGTGAAGGTGGCACCGAAGGCGTTGATCGCGCGGGAGCGGTGCATCCGGCGCCGCTTCGCCTGGTCCTTCTCCGTGGTCAGGTGGCGGTTCCAGTGCCGGACCATGCCGATCTGGCTGAGCGTGAAGGAGACGAAGACGCCGACGATGTACAGCTGGATCAGCCGGGTGGAGTCGGCGCCGTAGATGTAGACGAGTATCACCGCGGCGCCGGCGAGCAGCACGATGCCGTTGGAGAACGCGAGCCGGTCGCCGCGGGTGTGCAGCTGGCGCGGCAGGTAGCGGTCCTGCGCGAGGATCGAGCCGAGCAGCGGGAAGCCGTTGTAGGCGGTGTTCGCGGCGAGGAAGAGGACCAGCGCGGTGGCGGCGGCCAGGATGATGAAGGGCAGCGTCCCGTCGCCGAAGACGGCGGCCGCGACCTGCGAGATCACCGGGTTCTGGGTGTAGCCGGAGCCGACCGGGGTGCCATTGTGCAGCAGGTCGGTGGCGGGCTTCTCGGCCATCTTCACGCCGGTGACCATGGCCAGCACGATGATGCCGCAGAACATGGTGACGGCCAGGCCGCCCATCAGCGCCAGCGTCGTCGCGGCGTTCCGCGACTTCGGCTTGCGGAAGGCGGGGACACCGTTGGAGATGGCCTCGACGCCGGTGAGCGCCGCACAACCGGAGGAGAACGCGCGCAGCAGGAGGAAGACCAGCGCGAAGCCCGCGAGGCCGCCCTGCTCGGCGTGGATGGTGTAGTCGGCGGTGGGGGCCTTCATGTCGTCGCCGAGGATCACGCCGCGGAAAGCGCCCCAGAGGATCATGATGAAGACGCCGGCGACGAAGATGTACGTCGGGATGGCGAAGAGCTTCCCGGACTCCTTCACGCCGCGCAGGTTCATCACGGTCAGCAGGACGATCATCGCGATGGCGCAGAACGTCTTGTGCTCGACCACGAAGGGGATCGCCGAGCCCAGGTTCTCCACTCCGGAGGAGATGGAGACGGCGACGGTGAGGACGTAGTCGACCAACAGCGCACTGGCCACGGTGAGGCCGGCCTTGGGCCCGAGGTTGGTGTTGGCCACCTCGTAGTCGCCGCCGCCGCTCGGGTACGCGTGCACGTTCTGCCGGTACGACGCCACGACCGTGAACATCAGCACCACGACGGCGAGCGCGATCCACGGGCTGAAGTGGTACGCGGACACACCGGCCACGGACAGGACGAGCAGCACCTCCCCCGGCGCGTACGCCACGGAGGAGAGCGGGTCGGAGGCGAAGACGGGGAGTGCGATGCGCTTGGGGAGAAGGGTCTCTCCCAGCTTGTCGCTGCGCAGTGCGCGCCCGATCAAGATGCGTTTGGGCACGTCGGTCAGTTTGGACACGCAGAGGATGCTAAGCCTTCGTCAAGGGCCCCGCCCACCCGCCACCCGAGGGGGCGGCGCGGCTCTCGGAACACGCCGCCCGACTGGTCCGCACCGCCCCCGGAGGGTCTCGCGGGGGCTACGGAATCCGTTGTTCCGCTGACCCGTACGGACCGCGTACGCCCCTCTTCCGGGTCCCCCGAAAGGCGGAACTGCCTGCCCCGGGCGGGGTGTCCACACCCTCACCCCCGTGGAGGGTGCCGACATCCGATCCGCTGCCGGCGGCCCGGCGGGCGCGCAGACCCCTGACGCTGCGCCGCCCGCCGTGCACCCGCCGGTGCGACCCGATGGTGGCATTCGCCACGGCCTCGGCACATTGCCGGTTCCCGGCAATCTTTACGCGATTTTGATGGCTCACCGACCCCCGCTTGCCCCACCGCCCGGCGCGTGCGGAGCCGGTGCGGAGCGGACGCCCGGAGGAGCTACAGCGGCCGGTCCGGCCAGCCCAGCACACGCGCCCCCATCGCCGCCGTCTCCAGCGTGTAGCGCTGCAGCCCGTCGGCCGGGTCGTAGCCGGTCAGTTCCTTGATGCGGGCCAGCCGGTAGGAGAGGGTGCGCACGCTGACCTGGAGCCTGCGGGCCGCCTCGGCGTTGACGTACGCCGTCGCCGCGCAGGCCCAGATGGTCTCCAGCAGCGGCCGCGCGCCGCCGCGCCCCTCGGTCAGCGGCCCCAGCACGCTGTGCACGAGGTCGGCCATGGCGGCCCGGTCCCGCAGCAGGACGGGGAAGACCAGCAGGTCGGCCGCGTACAGCACCGGGTCGGCCAGCTCCAGCTGGACCGCGAGCTCCAGCGCGCTCAGCGCCTCTTCGTACGAGGTGACCACGCCGCCGGCGCCGGGGTGCGGGCGGCCGACCGCGATCCGGTGCGCGCCGCGTCCGCCGGGGTCCGCGGCGCGCGCGTGCCGCGCGAAGACGTCCAGGGCGCCGTCCCGGCCGCCCTGCGCCACGCACACCAGCCGCCCGCCCTTGGTGGCGATCAGCACGTCCCGGTCGCCGAAGCGGGTCAGCAGCTCGCGCTCCACGCGCCGGACCACCGGATGCAGGTCGTCGAAGCGCTCCGGGCCCTCCGCGACGGCCACCGCGTGCTCACCGGCCAGCCGCAGCCCGAAGCGCTCGGCCCGTTCGGCGAGCCGGCCCAGGTCGCTGCGCCCGTAGAGCAGGTCGTCGACGAATTCGCGGCGGGCCGCCTCCTCCTGCCGGACCGCGAGCCGCTGCGCCCGCTCGTGGCCCTCGCCGAGCGCCGCGACGGCCGCCTCGACGGCCGCGAGCACCGCGTCACCGGTACGGGCCCGCTCGCCGGCCCCCGCGGCCCGCGCCACCCCGGGCAGCGAGCCCCACAGCCGGCGGGTCTCCCCCAGGTAGCGGCCGATCAGCTCGCGCAGGCCCTGGCCCTCCTCGGCGGCCCGCTCGCCCAGGTCGCGCAGGGCGTCCAGCTCGTCGCGGCGGGGCAGCCGCCCGGTCCGCGAGATCTCGCCCAGGAGGTCGGCGTATCCGTCGAGGTCCTGCGATTCCGCTGCGCCGCGCTCCACTTGTCGTGCTCCCTGCCACCGCTCTGCCCGGCTCCCGCGGGCCGGTTCCGGGGCCTTGATTGCCGACTCCCGGACATCGGGACGCTATCAACCCTGCCGGGTCCCGGCAGGTCCGCCGCGGCGGGACCCGGCGGGGTGCGGCCGACGCCCCAGCAGCTCCCCCAGCCCCTCACGGGTGGCGGCGATGACCACGCGGTCCTGGGGCCGCAGGACGTAGTCGCGCGGCAGGTCGCGGACCAGCCGGGCGGGCTGCCAGCTCTGCCCGTTCGCCGCCATGTTCTCCGGGTCCTCGGCAGGGTCGGCGGACGCGCCGATGTTCACGGCCACCACCCGCAGCCGCCCGGCCCGGAACACGTCCTCCGGCCTGCGCCCCACCAGCTCGGTCTGGCCGCGTACGTCCACATGGGCGACGAGCAGCAGCCGGCGCTCCACGGGGATGGCGCCCAGGATCTGGCGGCCCATCATGGCGCCGGCGAAGGCGGGCGCCGCCAGGAAGGAGACGCTGCGGCTGCGGGTGACGGCGGTGGGATGGGCGGCGCGCAGGGTGCGGTAGACGGCGGTGGCGAACCGGTCGTCGAACAGCCGCAGCGTCACCCGGAGCTGCGGCTTGACCGACCTGGCGTACAGCGACGCCTCCAGGTTGGTGCTGTCCTCGCTGGTCAGTGCGAGGAGGGTACGGGCGCGGGCGACCCCGGCCGCCTCCAGCACGCCGTCCTCGGTGGCATCACCGAGCACGGTCGGCACCCGCAGCCGGCGGGCCAGCGGAATGCCGCGCGCTTCGGGGTCCTCCTCGACGCAGACCACCGGTACGCCCAGCTCGCGCAGCCGGGCCAGGACGCGGGTACCGACCTTGCCGAGGCCGAGCAGGACGACGTGTCCGGAGAGGCCGCGCGGCGGGCGGCGCAGCTGGGCGGCGTTGCGGAAGGTGCCGAGCGCTTCGAGGGCCGCGGCCACCAGGACCGGCAGCAGGAGCAGCCCGGTGAGCCCGGACAGCAGCTGCAGCACCTTGCGGACCATGTCCTCGTCGACCGCCGGCTCGTTGATCGCGAGCAGGTCCAGCAGGGAGAGGTAGACCGCGTGCATCGGCGCCTCGCCGGTGAAGAGGGTGGAGACGACGGCGAGTATCAGGACGGTGGCGACGACGCCCACGACGGCCCAGCGCAGCCGCCGGGAGAAGAGCGAGCCGAGGGGCGCGCCGCGGCCGGTGAGGCGGCGGGCCGGCGACCGTCCCCCGCGGTAGGCGACGGTCTCCAGCGCCACGGTGGCGCGGCCGGCCGCCGCCGCGGCCTCGGCGTCGTCGGGCAGCAGCGTCGGCCCGTCGTCGTCGGCCCCGGTGTGCCTGCGGCCGCCGCGGTGCCGGTGACGGCCCGGCGGGGGCGGTTCCGGCGCCGGGTCGCCCTCGTGGGCGGTCTCGTCCGAGGCGGAGGGGGAGAGCAGGGCCAGGGTGGCCAGGCCGCGGTCGGCGCGCGGCGGGGCGGGCGCGCCCGGGGTGTGCTCCACGGCCCGCAGCAGCAGCCCGTCGACCTCGATGACCTTGCTGGTACCGGCCACGGCGGTGGCGGTGAGCGCGGGCGCGACCGTGTCCGCGTCGGACAGGACGGTGGTGGAGGCGTCGATGTCGGAGGTGTCGGACCAGACCACGGCGGCCGCCTGGTCCAGCAGCTCCTCCAGGTGCTGTCCGAGGCGGCGGTTGTAGAGGCGGATGACCAGCCGGAGCCGGGGGTTCATGCGGCGGGCGCGCAGCGCGGCGTGGATGTTGGTCTCGTCGTCGTCATACACGAGGGCCAGCGCGCCGGCCTCCTCCACGCCCGCCTCGGTGAGCGTCTCGTCGTCGGGCTCCGGCGCCTGGAGGACGCGTACGTCGTCCTCCACCGCGTCCGGTGGCCCCGCGCCGTCGGGCGCGCGCCCGCCGTCCGCGGTGGCCGTACGGCCGACCGCCGCGGTCACCCGGCCGAAGAGGGCGCTCGCCCGGCCGAGGCCGCGGGCGGGCTCGGGGACGCGGGGGCCGCGCGGATCGCGTACGGAGGGAACCACGAGGGTGACCCGCTCGCGGTAGACCTCGCGCAGCTCCACGGCGAGCCGGTGGGCCAGTGAGTCGTCCCCGCACACCACCATGTGCGGGGTGGGCGGGGCCGGTGGGGACTGCTGTGGCACAGGAGACAGTGAGGACACGTCGCACAGCATGCCTGTTCGAAGATCACCGAGTCAGCCCGTTCCGGCCCTCAGGAGCGTTCCGATACGGACGAGCGTTCCCGTACTGACGAGCGTTCCGGCCCTCAGCAGCATTTCGGCCCTCAGCAGCATTCCGGCCCTGACGAGAGGAGTCCCGCAGTGACCGACCGGACCGGACCGCCGGCGGACCCCGGCTTCCCCGCGCCTCCCTGGCGGGCCCGCGGCACCCTGTGGCTGTCCCTCTTCACCACCCGCGAACCGCTGCCGCTCCCCGCCGACCTCAGCCCCCTCGGCAGCCGGCACTCGCTCGCCGTACTGCTCGTGCGCTACACGGAGGGGACCCTCCGTTACGACGAGTTCGCGGTCGCCTCCCCGGTCCGCCGCGGCCGCCGCGTGGGGCTGCACTGCCACGGCATCCGGGTGGACTCCGCCGCCTCGCTGCGCGGCGGCCGCGCCCTGTGGGGCATCCCGAAGGAGCCGGCCCGCTTCTCCTGGAGCGAGGACTCCGTACGCGTGTCCGACGACGCCGGGACGCTCGCGGCCCTCCGCCTGGGACCGCTCGGCAGGTGGCGCGTCCCCGTGCCGTACGCTCCCGGCCACGTCTTCGGGCGGATCGGCGCGGACCGGATCCACCTCGCAGGGCGGCTCTCCGGACGGCTCGGGACCGGCCGGCTCGGCGTCCAGGAGTGGAGTGGGCGACTGCCAGAGCTGCGGCGCGCGGACCCCCTGTGCGCGCTCGCCCTCTCCCCCGCGCGCTTCTTCTTCCCGGCGGGCACCCGCCAGGGCCCGGCCGCCCCCGCCCTGCACCCCTGAACAGCGAGAGGAACGTCCGGCGAACAGCGACCGGCACATCCGGTGAACGCGGGTCGGCACGTCCGGTGAAGGGCAGAAGTCCCGTCGCCGGGCCTGCCGGTTACGGTGGTGTCGCACATCAGCGGGGGCAACTCCCCCGTTGCCGCATAAGCTCGTGACCGGGCGTTGCCGGGGCCGGGAGCCCCGGGCGGGCCGGTACGCCGGAAAGAAAGTTGTGAGCAGGGTGTTGAGGCAGGCCAGCGGGCCTACGAGGAGTGCGGGGTAAGCGGGACGATGCACATCGTCATCATGGGCTGCGGGCGGGTCGGATCCGCGCTCGCACAGACCCTGGAGAACCAGGGCCACACGATCGCCGTGGTCGACCAGGACCCGACCGCCTTCCGGCGGCTGGGCTCCGGCTTCGGGGGCCGCCGGGTGACCGGCGTCGGCTTCGACCAGGACACCCTCCGCGAGGCGGGCATCGAGGAGGCCGGGGCGTTCGCCGCGGTCAGCAGCGGCGACAACTCCAACATCATCGCCGCCCGGGTGGCCCGCGAGATGTTCGGCGTGGAGAACGTCGCGGCCCGCATCTACGACCCGCGCCGCGCCGAGGTCTACCAGCGCCTGGGCATCCCGACCGTCGCCACCGTCCGCTGGACCGCGGACCAGATGCTGCGCCGGCTGCTCCCCTCGGGCGCCGAGCCGCTGTGGCGGGACCCCAGCGGCGGCGTGCAGCTCGCCGAGGTGCACACCGACGAGTCCTGGGTCGGCCACAAGGTCAGCCGCCTCCAGGAGGAGACCGGGGTACGGGTGGCGTTCCTCACCCGGCTGGGCGAGGCGATCCTGCCGACCTCGCAGACCGTCCTGCAGGAAGGCGACCTGGTGCACGTGATGATGCGCACCGACGACGTGGAGAAGGTCGAGGCGGCATTCGCCGAAGGGCCCGAGGAGGCAGGCGCATGAGGGTCGCGATCGCTGGTGCGGGAGCGGTGGGCCGCTCCATCGCGGGTGAGCTCCTCGAGAACGGTCACGAGATCCTGCTGATCGACAAGGCGCCGACGGCGATCTCCGTGGAGCGGGTGCCGCAGGCGGAGTGGCTGCTGGCCGACGCCTGCGAGATCACCTCGCTGGACGAGGCGGCCCTGCAGCGGTGCAACGTCGTCATCGCGGCGACCGGTGACGACAAGGTCAACCTCGTCGTCTCGCTGCTGGCCAAGACCGAGTACGGCGTGCCGCGGGTGGTCGCCCGCGTCAACAACCCGAAGAACGAGTGGCTCTTCAACGAGTCCTGGGGCGTCGACGTGGCCGTCTCCACGCCGCGCCTGATGTCCGCGCTGGTCGAGGAGGCGGTGAGCGTCGGCGACCTGGTACGGCTGCTGCGCTTCAGCCACGGCGACGCCAACCTCGTCGAGCTGACCCTGCCGCCGGAGGCCGCGCTGGCGGGCACCCAGGTGGGTGACGTGGAGTGGCCCGAGGACACCTCGCTGGTGACGATCATCCGCGGGACCCGGGTGCTCACGCCCAACAAGGAGGACGCGCTGGAGGCCGGCGACGAGCTGCTGTTCGTCGCGGCACAGGCGCGGGAGGAGCAGCTGGAGGACCTGCTGTCGATGCGGAAGCCTACGGAGTAGGCGGTTCGCCGACGTACGGCGAGGGCCCGGAACCGGTGCGGTTCCGGGCCCTCGCCGTATGCGGAGCGGTCAGACGCCGGGCGCGTCCGCCTTGGCCTCCTCGGCCTTCTCCTTGGCCTCCATCTCCGCGATCACGTCGATCGGGGCCGGGGCCTTCGCGAGGAAGATCCAGGTGAGGTAGACGCAGAGCAGGAACGGGGGGATGCCGAGTGCGACCTTGACCCAGCCGAGCTGCGTCGCGTCGCCCCACCAGTACAGCGGGAAGAGGATCGCCGACTTGGCGAGCAGGATGATGCCCCAGGCCCAGGTGGACTTGGTGTACGCCTTGAACCGGCCGGGGTTGCGGGTGCGCCAGGAGAGGTTCTCGCGCAGGATCGGGCCGAGCAGGACGCCGATGAGCGGGAACCGGAAGACCGCCGAGAGGATGTACACGACCGCGAGGCCCAGCGTGTACAGCATGCCGGGCAGGTAGAAGTTCTTGGCGTCGCCGGACATCATCGCGAAGACCGCACCGAAGGCCACGCCGAAGACGCCGCTGAAGGCGTGCTTGAGGGTTTCCTTGCGGGCGAGGCGGGCCAGCGCCAGCACGACCGTCAGGCCCAGCGCGACGATCGCGGCGAGGTGGATGTCCCGCTTGATCGTGTAGATCAGTACGAAGACCAGTCCGGGGACCGTCGTGTCGACCATGCCCCAGAAGCCGCCGAACGCCTCCAGGATGGCCTTCTCGGCGGCCGCCTTGTCGGGGGCGTGCGTCGCCCCGCGTGGGTCGGACGGCGCTGTCGCACCGTCCGCCGGCTGGTCCTCGTTGCTCGTGGTCGTCTTCTCGAACGACGTCACCGGCTACTCCTGTCCGAGCGGTCGGAGTTCGTACTTCGGATTGAACAGCACCCGGCGCCCGTGGCTCATGGAGATCCGGCCGGAGGCGATGAGCTTACGGCCCGGTTCTATGCCGGTGATGGCGCGGCGGCCCAGCCAGACCACGTCCAGCGCCGCCGAGCCGTCGAACAGCTCGGCCTCCAGCGCCGGCACCCCGGCCCGAGGACGCAGCGTGACGTGCCGCAGCGTGCCCGTGACCTTCACGATCTGACGGTCGTCGCAGTCGCAGATCCGCGTACAGCCCGCGTTCTGCGCGTCCTGCTGCAGCTCGGCGGACTGCAGCTCCTCCTCGGAGGAGGACAGCCTGTCGAGCATCCGGCGGAAGCGTCCGGCCGGCTTCTCGGAACGGGTCCCAGCACTCATACAGCCAGCGTACCGGCCGGCTCCCGGCCGGATCACGGCGTGCGCCCGGGAACCGGGGCCACCGACACCTGGATACGTATCACTGTTCGAAGCGGTAGCCCATGCCCGGCTCGGTGACGAAGTGCCGCGGATGCGACGGATCCGCCTCCAGCTTGCGCCGCAGCTGGGCCATGTAGACCCGCAGGTAGTTGGACTCGGTGCCGTACGAGGGGCCCCAGACCTCCTGGAGCAGCTGTTTCTGGCTGACCAGGCGGCCGGTGTTGCGGACCAGCACCTCCAGGAGGTGCCACTCGGTGGGGGTGAGCCGGACGTCGCGGCCCGCACGGTTGACCTTCTTCGCGGCCAGGTCGACGGTGAAGCCCTCCGTCTCGACCAGGACGGCGGCGTCGGCGGGCCCGGTGGGCTCCGCGCGGCGCACGGCGGCGCGCAGCCGGGCCAGCAGCTCGTCCATGCCGAACGGCTTGGTGACGTAGTCGTCGGCGCCCGCGTCCAGGGCCTCGACCTTCTCGTCGGAGGTCTGCCGGGCGGAGAGCACCAGGATCGGCACGCGGGTCCAGCCGCGCAGCCCCCTGATCACGTCCACGCCGTCCATGTCGGGCAGGCCGAGGTCGAGGACGACCACGTCGGGGTGGCGGGCGGCGGCGAGCCGGAGCGCGGTGGCGCCGTCGGGCGCGGCGTCCACCTCGTACTTGCGCGCCTTGAGGTTGATCACGAGGGCGCGGACGATCTGCGGCTCGTCGTCGACCACGAGCACCCGGGTCATCGGGCCTGCCTTTCCCGCGGACGGACCGGGGGCCGCCGCAGTCGGTGTACGGGGAGCGGGCGCGGTCATGTCGTCGCCCGGGCGGGGAGGCCGGGGGTGACCGGCGGGTTGCCGGGCGCCGCGCGCAGGGTGAGGACCATGGTCAGACCGCCTCCTGGGGTGTCCTCGGCGGCGAGCGTGCCGCCCATGGATTCGGCGAAGCCGCGGGAGACGGCGAGGCCGAGGCCGACGCCGGCGCCGCGCGGGGCGTCGCCGTAGCGCTGGAACGGCTCGAAGATGCGGTCCTTGGCGGAGTCGGGGACGCCGGGCCCACGGTCCACGATGCGCACCTCCACGCGCTCGCCGAGCGCGCTGGCGGCGACCGTGACGGGCGCGCCGTCCGGGCTGTACTTCACGGCGTTCTCCACGAGGTTCGCGACGCACCGCTCCAGCAGGCCGGGGTCGACGGCCACGATCGGCAGCTCTTCGGGGATGTCCAGGCAGACGCTGCCCTCGGGGACGCCGCCGAGCGCCATCGGGACGACCTCGTCCAGGTCGGTGTCGCGGATCAGCGGGGTGACCGTGCCGGTCTGCAGCCGGGACATGTCGAGCAGATTGCCGACCAGGTGGTCCAGCCGGTCGGCGCCGTCCTCGATGCCCGCCAGCAGCTCGGCCTCGTCCTCCTCGGACCAGGCCACGTCGTCGGAGCGGAGCGAGGTGACGGCGGCCTTGATACCGGCCAGGGGCGTACGGAGGTCGTGGCTGACGGCGGCCAGCAGGGCCGTACGGATGCGGTTGCCCTCGGCCAGCTCGCGGGCCCGCGCCGCCTCGCCGACCAGCCGCTGCCGGTCCAGGACGACGGCCGCCTGGGCGGCGAAGGCGCCGAGCACCCGGCGGTCCTCCGCGGGCAGCTTCCGGCCGGTGAGCGCGAGGGCCATGAACTCGTTGACCGGCATGTCCACGTCCGCGTCCTCGGGGCGGCGGGGCGCCCTGCCCTCGCCGACGCTGCCCGCGCAGGTCCAGGGCTCGACATCGCTCTCACGTTCAAGGAGGGCGACGGCGTCCATGGCGAAGGTCTCGCGCACCCGTTCCAGCAGGGCGTCCAGCGTGGTCTCGCCGCGCAGCACGCTGCCGGCCAGGAACGACAGGATCTCCGCCTCGGCCCGCAGCCGGGCCGCCTGGTGCGTACGGCGGGCCGCCAGGTCCACGACCGAGGCGACGGCCACCCCGACCGCGAAGAAGATCACGATGGCGACGATGTTCTCGGGATCCGCGATGGTGACGCTGTGCGTGGGCGGCGTGAAGTAGAAGTTCAGCAGCACCGAGCCGACGGCGGCCGAGGCGAGTGCCGCCAGCAGCCCGCCGAGCAACGCTGCCGCCACGGTCAGGAAGAGGAACAGCAGCACGTCGTTGGCGAGCCCCGGGCCGCTGTCGATGTTGTACAGCAGCAGTGTGAGCAGGACCGGCCCGAGCACGCCGGTGAGCCAGCCGGCCAGCACGCGGGAGCCGCTGAGCCGGGCGCCGCGGGCCACCGGCAGGCCGCGGCCCTTGGCGACCTCGTCGTGGGTGACGATGTGGACGTCCAGGTCGGGGCCGGAGTCGCGGGCGACGGTGGCGCCGACGCCGGGCCCGAAAACGTATTGCCAGGCCTTGCGGCGGCTGGAGCCCAGCACGATCTGGGTGGCGTTCACCCCGCGCGCGAACTCCAGCAGGGCGCTCGGGATGTCGTCGCCGATGACGTGGTGGAAGCTGCCGCCCAGGTCCTCGACCAGGGTGCGCTGGACGGCCAGCTCCTTGGGAGAGGCGCCGGTGAGCCCGTCGCTGCGCGCGATGTACACCGCCATGACCTCGCTGCCGGAGCCCTTGGCGGCCATCCGCGCCGCACGGCGCAGCAGGGTCTTGCCCTCGGGGCCGCCGGTGAGGCCGACCACGATGCGCTCGCGGGCCTGCCAGGTGGAGCGGATGGAGTGCTCGGCGCGGTACTGCTGGAGGTACTCGTCCACCCGGTCGGCCACCCACAGCAGCGCCAGCTCGCGCAGGGCGGTGAGGTTGCCGGGCCGGAAGTAGTTCGACAGCGCGGCGTCGACCTTGTCGGAGGCGTAGATGTTGCCGTGCGCCATGCGGCGGCGCAGCGCCTGGGGCGACATGTCGACAAGCTCTATCTGGTCGGCGCGGCGGACCACCTCGTCGGGAACCGTCTCGCGCTGCCGTACGCCCGTTATGGACTCCACCACGTCACCGAGTGACTCCAGGTGCTGGATGTTGACGGTGGAGACGACGTCGATGCCGGCTTCGAGCAGTTCCTCGACGTCCTGCCAGCGCTTGGCGTTGCGGGAGCCGGGCACGTTGGTGTGGGCCAGCTCGTCGACCAGCGCGACGGCGGGCCTGCGGGCCAGCGCCGTGTCCACGTCCATTTCGGTGAACGTGGTGCCCCGGTGGCTCAGCTCCCGGCGCTCCAGTTCCTCCAGGCCGTGCAGGAGCACCTCCGTACGCGGCCTGTCGTGATGCTCCACGAAGGCGACGACGACGTCCGTACCGCGCTCCAGGCGCCGGTGCGCCTCGGAGAGCATGGAGTACGTCTTGCCGACGCCCGGTGCCGCGCCGAGGTAGATGCGAAGCTTGCCGCGTCCCATGGCCCCATTGTCCAACTTGTGAGCTGCCCACAACCGGGCCGTTCCGCCGCCGACCCTACCGAGCAGGAACAGGACGAAAGCCGCATAGGGGGAGCCCGGAGGGTGGTCTTGACGGGACCCTGACGGGTAGCGCGGGCGGCGGCGGTGTCAGTGCCGCCGACTATTGTGTTGAGAAGGGGACCTCGCTGCACCCCCGTAAGGGGAACGAGGGGCGAAACGGTACGGCGCCACGCGTCGCGCAGCCCGCGCCCCGCGCCCCACACACGCCTGCGCCCCACACACCCCTGCGGCCCGCCGCGCCCCTGCCGTACGGGGCGCCGCGGACCGCAGGATGCGTACGGGCGCGGTCAGCGGATCTCGGTGATCTCCGGGCCGCGCTCCAGGCGCTCCACGCCGCCGCCGAAGCGGGACTGCGAGACGTCGTCCTGCTGGACGCCCTCGGGCACCATCTGCGCGTCGTCGGGGAGCTTGAGGACGATCGGGTCGCGGGGCGCCATCGGTCCCTCGCCGCGCACCACGACCGTGTCCCGGAAGATCTGCTCCAGCAGCCCGGCGGCCTGCGGCTGCACCGCGCCCTGGCCGGAGATCACGCCGCGCAGGAACCAGCGCGGGCCGTCCACGCCGACGAACCGCACGACCTGCACACCGTTCGTCCCGTCCGGCAGCTGCACCGGCACCTGGGCGCGCAGCTCCCAGCCCAGCGGGCCGTCGACGGTGTCGATGACGCCGCCCTGCTGGGTGATGCCGGAGGCGATCTCCTCACGGACCTCGCCCCAGATGCCCTCGTGCTTGGGCGCGGCGAAGGCCTGCAGCTGCACGGCGCTGTCCTGGAGCACGATGGTCGCGGCGACGATCGCGTCACCGGCGACCTCCACCCGCAGCTCCATGCCCTCCACACCCGGTACGAAGAGGCCGCCGAGGTCCACCCGGCCCTCGCCCGGATTGCCGACCTCGGAGACGTCCCAGGGGCCGTCGGGGCGCGGGGCCGGCGGAAGGTTCACGCCATAGCTCTCGTCGTCCGCGCCGGACTCGTCCGAGGTGGTCTCCTCGGCAGGATCGACCGCCTCGACCGCGTCGTCTGGAGCCTCGTTCTTCTTGCGACGTCCGAACACGTCACTGTCCTTCCCGGTCGGCACCGACCGATGCGTATCCATTCCCGCCCGTGGGGCCGCCCACCGCCGCATGACCGCCGGTGGACCCGAATCCCCCCTCGGCCCGCGCCGAGCCGGGAAGCTCCGCCACCTCGTGGAAGCGCACCTTCTCGACCTGCTGGACGACCAGTTGGGCGATCCGGTCGAACCTCTCGAACCGCACACTCTCGCGCGGGTCCAGATTGACCACGATCACCTTGATCTCCCCACGGTACCCGGCATCCACCGTCCCCGGGGCATTCACGAGTGCCACACCGCAGCGGGCTGCGAGGCCCGACCTCGGGTGCACGAACGCGGCGTACCCCTCGGGCAGCGCGATGGCCACCCCCGTGGGCAGTACCGTGCGCTCCCCCGGGGCCAGTTCGGCCGCCTCCGTGGTGACGAGGTCGGCCCCCGCGTCGCCCGGGTGCCCGTATGCGGGCAGCGGAACCTCCGGATCGAGGCGCCGGATGCGTACGTCCACGGGGTGCCGCGTCTGCTGGGTCTGAAGGGGCTCGGTCACGGGTTCACCTCGAAGGCGCGGGCGCGGCGTACTTGGTCGGGGTCGGCCATCGCGGCCTCGATCTCCTCGGGCCGGCCGTTCTGGATGAAGTGCTCGACCTTCACCTCGATGAAGACCGCGTCGGCGCGGACCGCGACCGGGCCGTCCGGGCCGCCGATCCGGCCCTCGGCGCGTGAGTAGATCTTCCGCCCGTGCACCGCGGTGACCTCGGCGTCCAGGTGCAGGACCGTACCGACCGGCACCGGGCGCAGGAAGTCGGTCTCCAGGCGGCCGGTCACGGCGATGGCCTGGAGCAGCCAGTTGAGCGAGCCGAGCGTCTCGTCCAGGGCCGTGGCCAGTACGCCGCCGTGCGCGAGGCCCGGCGCGCCCTGGTGGGCCTCCTTGACGGTGAACTCGGCGCTGACGCGTACGCCCTCGCCGGCCCGCGCCTCCAGGTGCAGGCCGTGCGGCTGCTCTCCGCCGCACCCGAAGCAGCGGTCGTAGTGCGCGCCGAGCAGCTCGCCGGGCGCGGGCGCTTCGGGGTGCCGCACGGGCGCGGCGGCGTCCGGGGGCGGCGTCAGCGATGTCCTGTCTCCACTCACAGGTGGAGACCCTACCCGCGCGCGCGGAGCACGCGTGCGCACGTGCCAAGCTGGTGCCATGCAGTCGTACGAAGAACGCCTCACCGCACCCCGCTCCTGGTGGGTGATCGCCGCGGCCGTCGGCGTCGCCTGCGCCCTGATGCTGCTGCCGCTCGGGACGCTGCCGATGCTCGGCGGGCTGGTGGGTGGCGGCGCGCTGGCCGCCGTGCTGGTGAGCGCGTACGGCTCGGCCCGCATCCGGATCGTGGGCGGCGCGCTGATCGCCGGGGACGCGAAGCTCCCCGCGGAGGCGCTGGGCGAGGCGCACGTGCTGGACGCCGAGGAGGCCCGGGCGTGGCGTACGTACAAGGCCGACACCCGTGCGTTCATGGTGATGCGGAGCTACATCCCGACGGCGGTGCGGGTCGAGGTGACCGATCCGGCGGATCCGACGCCGTACGTCTACCTGTCGACGCGGCACCCGGAGGAGCTGTCGGCGGCGCTGGCGGCGATCCGGGCCTGAGGGCGCCGTACGGGGGCGTTCTCGGGGCTTGCGGGGACGTTCTCGGGCTGGAGCTCAGGGGCGCTGGGCTCAGTCGTCCCGGCCGGGCTCCCGGCGGCCGGAACGGCCGGTTCTGGCGCGGCCGGTGAGGCTCTTGGGCGCGGGGGCCGGAGCCGGGTCCGGGAGCGCGTCCCAGGGCACCTGGCGGCGGCGCAGGTCCCGGCGGACCTTGTCGGCCAGCTTGGCGGTGTCCCGGCGGTTCATGAACGCGCCGACCGCGGCGCCGATCATGAACGGCGTCATGCTCGGCAGGTTCCGCATCATTCGCTTCATGATCTGCTGACGCAGCTCGCGCTTCATCTGTCCGCCGAGCGCGAGGTTCAGCGAGGCGGGCGCGGCGATGTCGACGCCGCGCTCCTCCGTCCAGGCCTGGACGAATGCCAGGCCACGTGCTCTGAGGCCGCCCTGCGGGCGCAGGCCGTACACCTCGTGCAGCTCGGCGAGGAGTTTGATCTCGACCGTGGCGACGCCGACGACCTCGGCGGCCAGCTCGGCCGGCATGGCGGGCGGCACCGGCATCATGGCCGCGGCGCCCACTCCGGCACCGACGGTCGCGGTGCCTCTCGTCGCCCCCGCGACGAGTTTGTCGGCCAGCTCCTCGGGGGTCAGGCCGGGGAACTGGCGGCGCAGCGTGGCCAGGTCGCGGACCGGGATCCGCGGGGCGGTCTCGATGATCCGGTCGGCGGTCCAGGCGAGTCCCGACCGCACCGTGACGCCGCGCTTGCGTGCGCCGTCGACCGTTCTGGCCGCGAGCGTGGCCGCGCGGCCACGCTCTCTCAGCGCTTCGGTGCCCCGCTCCGCGGGGAGGGCGGTCCGGTCGGTGGGCACGGACGCGGTCTCGCCGCGTGACTGTGCCCCGGCCGCCGGACCGGTCTCGCCCTGATTGCCTCTACGGAACGGTTTCACTGAGCTTCACCTCACGCTGTCGTCCCGGTGACCGCGGCTCTGTGCGGCGCCTGTCCGGGAGACCACCGGTCTCCCTCGCGGGCGCGTACGGGCCACGGCCTCGGCCCGCCGTCAGGCCGCGCAGTCGCGGCAGATCGGCTGACCGTTCTTGTCCTCCGCGGCCAGCTGGCTGCGGTGGTGGACCAGGAAGCAGCTCATGCAGGTGAACTCGTCCTGCTGCTTGGGCAGGACCCGTACGGCGAGCTCTTCGTTGGAAAGGTCGGCGCCGGGCAGCTCCAGGCCTTCGGCCTGCTCGAACTCGTCGACGTCGACGGCCGAGGCGGACTTGTCGTTCCGCCGCGACTTCAGCTCTTCGATGCTGTCCTCGTTGAGGTCGTCATCGGTCTTGCGTGGTGTGTCGTAATCCGTAGCCATGGTCGCTCTCCCCCTCTGGGTGTCTGCGGTGTCTCAGCGCTCGTAACGCGTGAGAGGCCGGACTTGTGCCCGACCTGAGGCGGAGATTTTGCCTCACATCAAGGTCTGTTACTCAATCGACACCCAACCGCACCCCTGAAGAGGTGATCGGATTGGATGGCGATAGGACCGTACACGGTCCTAAAGTCGCACCTCGCGCTTGCCATCACGTGTACTTCCCGTGATCAGCCCCCCGGGAAACCCGGAGTTTCCCGGCCTTTCGCGGGCCAAAGCGATCACGGAGAGTAGACGGCCCGGAATTCGCGTCTGTGATCGATCACACACGTCCGGACTGACGAACGGACCGGTCGAATTCCGCGCAAAGCGAACTCGGGGCGAAGGATGACCGGACACCCCGGGCCGCGTCAAGCCGGACCCGCTGGTGCGGTGGCCGGAACTCCTACACCGGGAGCACCACGCGCATGTCCATGCCTCCGCCCTCACGAGGTACGGCCGTGATCGTGCCGTCGTGCGCCCGGACCACGGACCGCACGATGGACAGGCCGAGGCCCACGCCCTTGTCGCTGCCGGTGCGCTCCGTACGCAGCCGCCGGAACGGCTCGAACAGGTTCTCCACCTCATAGGCGGGGACCACCGGGCCCGTATTGGAGACCACCAGCACCGCCCAGCCGGGCTGCGCTTCTGTGGTCACCTCCACGAATCCGTCCTCGGGCACGTTGTACCGCACGGCATTCTGTACGAGGTTCAGCGCGATGCGCTCCAGGAGGACGCCGTTGCCCTGCACGAAGACCTGCTTGCGTACGCCGCGCAGCTCCACGCCCTTGGCCTGCGCCTCGCCCCGGGACTGCTCGATGGCCTGCGAGGCCACCTCGGAGAGGTCGACCGGCTTCCGGTCCACGATCTTGTTCTCGCTGCGCGCGAGCAGCAGCAGCCCCTCGACGAGCTGTTCGCTGCGCTCGTTGGTGGCCAGCAGGGTCTTGCCCAGCTGGGCCAGCTCGGGCGAGGCGTCCGGGTCGGCGAGCTGCACTTCGAGGAGCGTGCGGTTGATCGCCAGCGGCGTGCGCAGCTCGTGCGAGGCGTTCGCCACGAAACGCCGCTGCGACTCGAACGCACGGTCCAGCCGGTCGAGCATCTCGTCGAACGTGTCGGCGAGCTCCTTCAGCTCGTCGTCCGGGCCGCCCAGCTCGATCCGGCGGTGCAGGTCCGAGCCGGCCACCCGCTGCGCGGTCCGCGTGATGCGGCCCAGCGGGGACAGGACCCGGCCCGCCATCGCGTACCCGAAGGCGAACGCGACGACGGTCAGGCCGACCAGCGCCATCAGGGAGCGGTTCAGCAGGTTGTTCAGGGCCACCGCGCGCTGCTGCGAGATGCAGGTGTTGATGGCCGAGTTCAGCTGGTCGACGTTGTTGGTGGCAGCACCGGGGCAGCGGTCGGTGACGATCCGGAAGTCCGACCCGATGATCTTGAACGGCAGCTGGTTGCCGTCCTGAAGGGCGTTGGCGGCCAGCATGTAGATGATGGCCAGCAGCACGATGCCCGCCATCAGGAACATGCCCCCGTACAGCAGCGTGAGCCGTATCCGGATGGTCGGGCGCAGCCACGGGAAGGGGCGGACCGGCGGCTTCGGGTCCCAGGTGGGCTTGGGCGGTGCGGGCGGCGACTGGGGCGCCGCGGGTGTCGTTGCCATGCTGCTGCTCAGATCCGGTAGCCGGAGCCCGGTACGGTCACGATCACCGCGGGCTCGCCGAGCTTGCGGCGCAGCGTCATGACGGTCACCCGGACCACGTTCGTGAACGGGTCGGTGTTCTCGTCCCAGGCCTTCTCCAGGAGCTGCTCGGCCGAGACGACCGTGCCCTCGCTGCGCATCAGGACCTCCAGCACCGCGAACTCCTTGGGCGCGAGCTGGACCTCCTTGCCGTCGCGGAAGACCTCGCGGCGGTTCGGGTCGAGCTTGATGCCGGCCCGCTCCAGGACGGGCGGCAGCGCCACGGTCGTACGGCGCCCCAGGGCCCGTACGCGGGCGGTCAGCTCGGTGAAGGCGAACGGCTTGGGGAGGTAGTCGTCGGCGCCGATCTCCAGGCCCTCCACGCGGTCGCTGACGTCGCCGGAGGCGGTCAGCATCAGGACGCGGGTGGGCATGCCCAGCTCGACGATCTTGCGGCAGACGTCGTCGCCGTGGACCAGCGGGAGGTCGCGGTCCAGCACGACGACGTCGTAGTCGTTGACCGCGATCCGCTCCAGCGCGGCCGCGCCGTCGTACACCACGTCGACCGCCATGGCCTCCCGGCGCAGTCCGGTGGCCACCGCATCGGCGAGCAGCTGCTCGTCCTCGACGACGAGTACACGCACGTCGCTAGTCCTTCCTCACGGCCCCGCCGAACAGGGCACACACAATTTTCGAGCACATCCATCCTGCCCCGAAGAGCCGTAAACCGGCTGTAAGAGGAGGTGCGGACGCTCGCCGCGGGGCCGCGGCTACCCGATTGGCAGCGATTCACCGACTTCTTGAGGTTTCCGTGAGGTTCGGCATGGGGAGGACGATTGCACACTCGCGATCACGCCTTGCATGACGCCGTACCGGGACCGGACGGCAGTCCGCGGGGACCACGCCGTGATCTCCCTCAGCCACACCCCCGTGGACGAGGGGCCCACACCCGTCGGCACACCCCCGTGCCACCGACCCACGACGAGGGGGCGCACCATGGACGCGTTCACCGCAGGCATTCTGCAGCGCATAAAGAGCACCGAAGCCGACCTGGACCGGGCCCGCGAAACCGGCGACGACTTCCTCGCCGACGTCGAGCAGGCCGAGCTGGAGGACCTGCAGCGGCTGGCCTCCGAGCACGGTGTGGAGGTCGGCGCGCCCAGCGTCTGATCCCCGCCCGCCCCGTACGAAGGGCGCCCCGGCACCGAGGGGACGGTGCCGGGGCGCTTCGTCGTGTCCGGGCGCCTGCACGGGCCGTACGGCGGCGTACGCGCATCCGTACGCCGCGCCCGGGCCCGCGTCAGTCGTGCCAGGCTCCCAGGTCCTCCAGCAGGGGCTGGAGCGCCTCGAAGACGGCCGGGGAGGCGGCGACGGCCAGGGCCGGGGAGACCGGGTCGCCGGCGCGGCCGCCGGTCAGTGCGCCGGCCTCACGGGCGATCAGCTCGCCGGCCGCGTAGTCCCACGGGTTCAGACCGCGCTCGTAGTAGGCGTCCAGCCGGCCGCAGGCCACGTCGCAGAGGTCGATCGCGGCCGAGCCGCCGCGCCGGATGTCGCGCACCTGCGGGAGCAGGGAGCCCAGGACGGCGGCCTGCGCGGCGCGCCGCTCGGCCACGTACCCGAAGCCGGTGCCGACCAGCGCCTGGGAGAGCGGCGGCGCGGGCCGCACCCGGACCGGCGCGCCGTTCAGGAAGGCGCCGCCGCCGAGCACGGCGTGGCTGGTCTCGCCGCGCATCGGTGCCGCGACCACTCCGACGAGCGTCTCGCCGTCCTTCTCGGCGGCGATGGACACCGCCCAAGAGGGCAGGCCGTAGAGGTAGTTGACGGTGCCGTCGACGGGGTCGATCACCCAGCGGATCCCGCTGGTCCCCTCGGAGCTGGCGCCCTCCTCCCCCAGGAAGCCGTCCTCGGGGCGGCGCTCGGAGAGGAAGCCGGTGATCAGCTTCTCGGAGGCGATGTCCATCTCGGTGACGACGTCGATGGGGCTGGTCTTCGTGGCGGCCACCCCGAGGTCGGCGGGGCGGCCGTCGCGCAGCAGCTCACCGGCCCGGCGGGCGGCCTCCAGGGCCAGCGCGAGGAGTTCTTCCTTCAGTTCACCGCTGTACGGCGAGGCGTCCTTCAGGGGATCGGACACGGTGCTCCTTGTTCGTACGGAAGGTCCCGCGGGCGGCGCTCACGGCCGGCCCGCGGGCCGCCGCGGCGCGTACGCCCCGCGGGCCGGGCAGCCGGGCCGCACGCCGTCGGGCGGCCCGGGGGCGGGCTCTCAGGCCTCCGCCGGCACGCCGCTCCAGTCGGCGCCCGCGGCGGCGGGCCGGGGGCTGCGGGCCGGGCAGCAGCCGACCGGGCAGAGGTCGTGGCTCGGGGCCAGGGCACCGAGCGCGCAGCGCTCCGGGGAGCGGCCGCGCTCCGCCGCCGCACGCTCCAGGAGCAGGTCGCGGACGGCCGCGGCGAATCGCGGGTCGGCGCCCACGGTCGCGGAGCGGGCGACCGGCAGGCCCAGCTCGGCGGCCTTGGCGGTGGCCTCCGTGTCGAGGTCGTACTTGACCTCCATGTGGTCCGAGACGAAGCCGATGGGGGCCATCACGACGGCCGGGACGCCCTGGGTGTGCAGCGTCTCCAGGTGGTCGCAGATGTCGGGCTCCAGCCAGGGGATGTGCGGGGCGCCGCTGCGCGACTGGTAGACGAGCTGCCAGGGGTGGGCGATGCCGGTCTCCTCGCGCACCGCCTCGGCGATCACCTTTGCCACGTCCAGGTGCTGGGCGACGTACGCGCCGCCCTCGCCGTCCTCGGTGTGCTCCTCCGGCCGCCCCGAGGTGTCGGCGGCGGCGGTGGGGATGGAGTGCGTGGTGAACGCGAGGTGGGCGCCCGCGCGGACGTCCTCGGGCAGCTCGGCGAGGGAGGCGAGCACCCCGTCGACCATGGGGCGGACGAAGCCGGGGTGGTTGAAGTAGTGCCGCAGCTTGTCGACCCGCGGCACCTCGAGGCCCTCGGCCTCCAGGGCGGCGAGCGCGTCGGCCAGGTTCTCCCGGTACTGCCGGCAGCCGGAGTACGAGGCGTACGCGCTGGTGGCCAGCACGGCGATGCGGCGGCGGCCGTCGCGGACCATGTCGCGCAGGGTGTCGGTGAGGTACGGCGCCCAGTTGCGGTTGCCCCAGTAGACCGGCAGGTCCAGGCCGTGCTCGGCGAAGTCCTTGCGCAGGGCGTCCAGCAGTTCGCGGTTCTGCGCGTTGATCGGGCTCACACCGTCGAACAGGAAGTAGTGCTGCCCCACCTCCTTGAGCCGCTCACGCGGGATGCCGCGGCCGCGCGTCACGTTCTCCAGGAACGGGACCACGTCGTCGGGCCCTTCGGGACCCCCGAAGGAGAGGAGGAGCAGGGCGTCATAGGGAGCAGGCACTGACTGTTCGGGCATGTTTCGATCCTCCCACCCGCCACTGACAGCCGGAAAACCGGAGGCACCTTCCGTGCGTCACCCGTAAGCTGTATGGCCGCAGTACGTTCCTTACTGCCACCCTGTACCGACCTCCCGCGGTCCCCGCGGATCCTCACCTGGCGGAGCGCCCCCTTGCCCAGTCCCTACCGCGCCCTGTTCGCCCGGCCCGGCACGAAGTCCTTCTCCGCCGCCGGGTTCCTGGGGCGCATGCCGCTCTCCATGACCGGCATCGGCATCGTCACGATGGTCTCCCAGCTCACGGACCGGTACGGACTGGCGGGCGCGCTCTCGGCGACGGTCGCCCTGGCGGCCGCGGTACTGGGCCCGCAGATCTCCCGCCTGGTGGACCGGCACGGCCAGCGCCGCGTCCTGCGCCCCGCCACGCTCGTCTCCCTGGCCGCGCTCGCCGCCCTCCTCGTGGCCGCCCAGCAGCGCTGGCCCGACTGGACACTGTTCGTCTTCGCGGCCTGCGCGGGCTGCGTCCCGAGTGTCGGCGCGATGGTCCGCTCCCGGTGGGCCGAGGTCCACCGCGCCTCCCCCGAGATGCTGCACACCGCGTACTCCTGGGAGTCGATCGTCGACGAGTTCTGCTTCATCGTTGGGCCGATCCTCGCCATCGGGCTGTCCACGTCGTGGTTCCCCGAAGCCGGGCCGCTGCTGGCCGGTGTCTTCCTGGCTGCGGGCGTCTTCTGGCTGACCGCGCAGCGCGCCACCGAGCCCGTCCCGCACCCCCGCGAGCACCACACCAAGGGCTCCGCGCTGCGCTCCCGGGGCCTCCAGGTCCTCGTGGTCACCTTCGCCGCCACCGGCGCGATCTTCGGGGCGATCGACGTGGTGACGGTGGCCTTCGCGGAGGCCCAGGGCCACAAGGGCGCGGCCAGCCTCGTCCTCGCGATCTACGCGTTCGGTTCCTGCTCGGCAGGCGCGGTCTTCGGGATGCTGCGCCCGGCCGGCCCCGCAGCGCGCCGCTGGGTCCTGGGCGTCCTCGCCATGGCCGTGAGTATGATCCCGCTCCAACTGGTCGGGAACCTGCCGTTCCTGGCCGTGGCGCTCTTCGTCGCGGGCCTGACCATCGCTCCCACGATGGTGACCACCATGGCCCTGGTCGAGCAGCACGTACCGCGCGCACAACTGACCGAGGGCATGACCTGGACGAGCACCGGGCTCGCGGTCGGGGTGGCGCTCGGCTCGTCGGCCGCCGGCTGGGTGGTGGACGCGGCCGGGGCCCGTGCGGGGTACGCGGTGCCGGCCGTGGCGGGAGCGCTCGCGGCCGCGGTCGCGTTCCTCGGATACCGCCGGCTGCGGCCGGCGCCTACGCGGGCGGGGGCACCCCTGCCCCCGGTGACGGGAGGGCTGGGCGCACATGACAGTGGTTCGAGCGACTCGGGAGAACGTGTGGCGTAACTGGGCGGGGAACGTCCAGTCCCACCCCGTACGGAGCGTGGCCCCGGCCTCCACAGAGGAGCTGGCGGCGGCGGTACGGCAGGCGGCCGCCGACGGGCTCACCGTGAAGGCGGCCGGCACCGGCCACTCCTTCACGCCCGCCGCAGTCACCGACGGCCTCCTCATACGCCCCGAACGGCTGGTCGGCATACGGAAGGTGGACCGTGCCGCCGGCACGGTCACCGTGGCCGCCGGCACGCCCCTGAAGGACCTCAACGCGGCGCTCTCCGGGCAGGGCCTGTCGCTGGCCAACATGGGCGACATCATGGAGCAGACGGTCTCCGGGGCCACCAGCACCGGCACCCACGGCACCGGCCGGGACTCCGCCTCCCTCTCCGCGCAGATCGTGGGCCTGGAGCTGGTCACCGCCGACGGCTCCGTACTCCGCTGCTCCGCACAGGAGAACCCGGACGTCTTCGCGGCGGCCCGGCTCGGCCTGGGCGCGCTCGGCGTCCTCACGGAGCTGACCTTCGCGGTCGAGCCGGAGTTCCTGCTCACCGCCCGGGAAGAGCCGATGCCGTTCGACCGGGTGACCGAGGACTTCGACGCCCTCGTCACGGAGAACGAGCACTTCGAGTTCTACTGGTTCCCGCACACCGGGAACTGCAACACCAAGCGCAACAACCGCAGCCAGGGCCCCGCGGCACCGAACGGCACCGTCAGCGGGTGGGTCGACGACGAGCTGCTCTCCAACGGCGTCTTCCAGGTCGCCTGCGCCGTCGGCAAGGCGCTGCCCGCCACCATCCCCGGCATCGCCAAGCTCTCCAGCCGCGCGCTCTCCGCCCGTACGTACACCGACATCCCCTACAAGGTGTTCACCAGCCCGCGCCGGGTGCGCTTCGTGGAGATGGAGTACGCCGTCCCCCGGGAGGCCGCGGTCGCCGCGCTACGGGAACTGCGTGCGCTGGTGGAGCGCTCCGGCTTCCGGATCAGCTTCCCCGTGGAGGTGCGCACCGCGCCCGCCGACGACATCCCGCTGTCCACGGCCTCCGGGCGGGACACCGCCTACATCGCGATGCACATGTACCGGGGCACGCCGCACGAGGCCTACTTCACGGCCGCCGAGCGCATCATGACGGCGCACGGCGGCCGGCCGCACTGGGGCAAGCTGCACACCCGGGACGCGGCCTACCTGGCGGCGGCGTATCCGCGCTTCGGGGAGTTCACCGCGCTCCGGGACCGGCTGGACCCGGAGCGGGTGTTCGCCAACCCGTATCTGCGGCGGGTGCTCGGCGACTGAGGCGCGGCGCCGGCCCCGGGGCGGGGCCGCGGGGCCGGCGTCCGGCCTCAGGAGGAGCCGGGGGCCGGCGTCCGCTGCGCGTCCTGGGCGCTGCCGGAACCGTCCTCCGTGTCCTGATCGCCGGTCGCGCCGTCGTCGGCGCCGTCGGTCGGCGTCGGCGCCGGATCCGAGGAGGACTCGCCCCCGTCGCTCGGCGACGGGCTGGGCGAGGTGGACGCACCGTCCGACCCGTTCTCCGTCCCGCTGCCCCTGTCCGTGTCCGAACCCGAGGGGGACGGGGAGCCGCCGTCCGAGGTCTCCGGCTGCGGCGTCGGCGACTCGGTGGCGCCGCCGCCCTTCTCCGTGTCCCCGGTCGACGTGCTCGGCGAGGGCGTCGGCGTCGTCGGGGCGCTGCCGCCACGGCCGGAACCGAAAAGGTTGGTGACCGACGTGCCGCGGCCGCCCGCCGCGTCGTGCCCGGTCGCCAGCTCGAAGGCGGTGACCCCGGCCATCGCCAGCAGGAAGACCGCCAGCCCGACGAGCCAGGTACGGCGCCGGCCCCGCCATCGGGTGCCGTACAGGGTCCGGCCGACCTCCTCGTCGGGGGTCTCCGCCACGGAGGCACCGATGGGCGGCGCCGCAGAAGCGCCGCCGGGCGGCTCCGCGACCGTACGCAGCGCCATCGTGCGCGTGTCGTGCCGCGGCACGGGGCGGGTCTCGTCCTCGTACCGGGGCACGGGGCGGGTCTCGTCCTCCGCGCCTTCGGGGGCGGTGGGACAGAGCGCACGGGTGGCCACCTCCGACAGCACGGGCAGCGCCCGTGTCGCGTCCGCCGCTCCTGAAGCGGCGGCGGTCCCCGTACCGGGCTCGCGCTCGGCGGCCCGGTCCATGGCCGCCGCGACAGAGGTCACCTCGTCCTCGGCGCCGTCGCGGCCGAACGTGGGCAGGACCATCGTCACGCCCGGGTCGGCAGCCGATGCGGCCCCCGAGCCCTCGCGCGCGGGCGTACCGGGAGCGGCCGCCCGGCCACCGAGCTGCTGTCTGCGGCGCGGCTTGGGCCGCGTACTGACAGTCGCCTCCTTGACCTGCTCGCCCGTGCGGCGGAAGAGGTGCTGGAAGATCGACCCGCCCGTGGTGGCGACCACGCTCACCACGCCCGCACCGATGACCGTTCCGTAGACGCCGAGCCGACCGGCAAGGTAGGCGGCGACCGCAGCGGCGAGCGCACCGCCCGCCACCTGGGGGATGCTCAGGTCGAGACGTTTCTCCTTCCCGGTCTTCTTTGTGTGGCTATCGGTTCTGTCGTCCATTCCACGCCCTTGATCGACGCTTCGATCGGTCTTGCACACAGAAGGGACATTTGGGCGAACTGGATAGTTCCGTTTCTGGCGATTCTGTGAAGCACGCCACATTTTCGGCGTACGTCACCGCGCGGCCCGGATGTAGAGAGGTCGACAAGGCGACCGGACTCCGCTGTCCAGCGAAAACTTGGCGGCGCGGCTACCCACCGCGGTGGTCCGAATGGAGTACTGTTGCGAATCCTGGCCCCGGTTTCCCGTCCGGCTGCCCGGACCCACGGGAGGGGCCTCCAAGGCGGCACCCGCCCCGGGGCGCCGTCATTCGGCACGGGGGGCTGGTACACAGGGCAACCGGTACGGTCACCGGAGGTCGCAAACTGGTTACCGTGTCATAACGGCGTTTCAGGGCCACTGCCTGACGCGCCGGGCAACTCGGCAATGTTGTGGCAGGCTGCACCCGGGCAGGCCACACTCGACTAGCGGAAGCAGCGACGCACGTGACGTCGGCAGGCACCACCCGGGAGGTCCCCATGCCCGAACTGCGTGTCGTGGCCGTATCGAACGACGGCACACGGCTGGTGCTCAAGGCTGCGGACAGCACCGAGTACACGCTGCCGATCGACGAGCGGCTGCGTGCCGCGGTGCGCAACGACCGTGCACGCCTGGGCCAGATCGAGATCGAGGTGGAGAGCCACCTCCGGCCACGCGACATCCAGGCCCGCATACGGGCCGGCGCGTCCGCCGAGGAGGTCGCCCAGCTCGCCGGTATCCCCGTCGACCGGGTGCGGCGCTTCGAGGGCCCCGTACTGGCAGAGCGTGCGTTCATGGCCGAGCGCGCCCGGAAGACACCCGTACGCCGCCCCGGCGAGAACACCGGTCCGCAGCTGGGCGAGGCGGTCGCCGAGCGGCTGCTGCTGCGCGGCGCCGACAAGGACAGCGTGCAGTGGGACTCCTGGCGCCGGGACGACGGCACCTGGGAAGTGCTGCTGGTCTACCGCGTCGCGACCGAGCCGCACTCCGCGAGCTGGACGTACGACCCGCCCCGGCGGCTCGTGCAGGCCGTGGACGACGAGGCGCGGTCGCTGATCGGCGAGACCGACGACACCCCGGAGCCGAGCTTCCCGTTCGTCCCGCGGATCGCCCGGCTGCCTCGGGACCGGCCGCTGGACCGCTCCCTGGACCATCAGCAGCCGGCCGAGCGGCCCGCGCCGCAGGCCGCCGAGGACGAGGACGTGCCCGTTGCCTCGGCCGAGGAGCTCGACGAGCGCGACCCGAGGGACTCGCTCACCAGCCTCCTGGAGGCGGTGCCGAGCTTCCGCGGCGACCTGGTCGTCCCCGAGCCCAAGACGCCGCCGGACGACGAGCCGCAGACGGAGGCCGAGGTCGAGGAGCCGCCGGCCCCCGCCGCGAGCGCGGGCGCGGGTTCCGCGTACGCGGACGTGCTGATGCCCCGCTCGGTCGCGGGGCACCGGGACCGGCTGAAGGGCACCACCGACCGCCAGGCCGAAGCGGACGGCGTCCGCCCCGGCCGCCGCGCCGCCGTGCCCAGCTGGGACGAGATCGTCTTCGGCACGCGACGCGGCAAGAAGCCGGACGCCTGACCGCCCGGCGGTCAGGCGCGGACAGCCAGGGCCGGGTAACGGCCTCGCGGCTTCGGCTCCCAGACGCGGAAGGTGCGGAGCAACTTCGGTCTCCAGGTGCGGAAACGGTCCTGCAGCTGGTCCTCCATGGCTGCCCCTGGGGGCACGCATGGCGCCTGCCCCTGGGGGTTCTGCGTGGGTGCCCGCGGCCTCTGGAGGGCCGGCTCCCGGCGGCCCCCCGGGGGGATAGTCCGCGGTCCGCGACCGGTCACGGCCGGTCACGCGCTGCCGCCCGGGCACGTACGCCCCGGTGGCGGCAGCGGTGAGGTGACGGTCGACCCGGTACGTCCGCCCTCCCGGCGGCGCCGGGCGCAGTACGTCCGGTCAGCCTGCTTCGGCGCCCGTGGCCACTGGCCGGGACGGGTCGGACGACCACTCGCTCCAGGAGCCGACGTACAGGGCCGCCGGTACGCCCGCCACGGCCAGCGCCAGGATCTGGTGGGCGGCGGAGACCCCCGAGCCGCAGTAGACGCCGACCTCGGCGTCCGGGACGGCCCCAAGAGCGGCGAAGCGCTCGGCCAGTTCGGCGGCCGGCCGGAGCGTCCCGTCGGCGGTGGCGTTCTCGTTCGTCGGCGCGGAGCGCGCCCCGGGGATGTGGCCGCCGACCGGGTCGATCGGCTCCACCTCGCCGCGGTAGCGCTCCCCCGCCCGCGCGTCCAGGAGCACCCCGCGACGGGCCAGAGCGGCCGCCTCGTCGGCGTTCAGCACCGGCAGGGCACCGGGGGCCACCGTGAAGTCGCCGGGCTCCACAGCGGGTTCCTCGGTGGTCAGCTCACCGCCCGCCGCCCGCCACGCCGCAAGGCCGCCGTCCAGGACGCGTACGGACTCGTGCCCCGCCCAGCGCAGCAGCCACCAGGCCCGGGCGGCCGCCCAGCCCTGGGCGCCGTCGTACACGACCACCTCGCTGTCCTTGGAGATCCCGGCCGCGCGCATGGCGGCGGTGAAGACCTCGGGGTCCGGGAGGGGGTGCCGGCCGGCGGCGCCCGCTGGCCCGGCCAGTTCGGTGTCCAGAGCGACGTAGACGGCACCGGGAAGGTGGCCCGCCTCGTACTCGGGGCGCCCGGGCGGGCCACCGAGCTGCCAGCGGACATCGAGGAGCACCGGAGGCGTACCGCCCGCAAGCTCGCTCGCCAGTTCGGAAGCGGAGATGATGGCATTCATGGCCCCATCCTCGCGCAGTCACGGCCGGGCCACGCCGATCATGAGCAAGTCCGTCCGGAAGCGCGGAGGACGGTTCACGAAGAGAACGAAAACACGGAGAGCGGCGCACGAAGAGGGCGGTGTCCGGCTGCACGAAGAGGGCGAGGGCTGCGTACTAGAAGGTCCGCGTACTAGCGGGTCCGCAGGCGGCAGGCAGAAGGCCGTCAGGAGGGCCGTCACACCGGGCGGTGACATCGGCAGAAACGAACCTGCGTCATCACATCGGGCGCTCTCCGGCACAGCCACACACCCGGTTCTCACGATTCGGACGACGGGCGGCGCGGCCGACCCGCCCAACGCACCCGAGGGTGCGAGCATCTGCACGGCACAGCCCTGACCCGTACGGTCCCCCGATGGCCCGAGGAGCGAGCGACGATGACGACCGAGGCAGCGAGTCCGCGGGTGCCCGGCACCCCGTGCTGGGTGAGTCTCATGGTGCACGGCCTGTCCACGACGCAGGACTTCTACGGTGCGCTGTTCGGCTGGGAGTTCCGGCCCGGGCCGCAGCAACTCGGCCCCTACGTACGGGCGCTGCTCGCCGGCCGTGAGGTGGCGGGCATCGGCGTGCTGCCACCGGAGCGGCGGCTGGCCATCGCCTGGACGCCCTATCTCGCGAGCGACGACGCGGACGCCGTCACGGAGCGCATCCGCGCCTGCGGCGGCACGGTCGGGGTCGGGCCGCTGGACGCCGACCGGGCGGGGCGGATGGCGCTGGCCTCGGACCCGCAGGGCGCGGTCTTCGGGGTCTGGCAGGGCCACACGATGAAGGGCACGGCGGTGGTCGGCGAGCCCGGCACCCTGGTGTGGAACGAACTCGTGACCCGAGAGGCCGCCGAGGCGGGCACCTTCTACGAGCACGTCTTCGGCTTCGAGACGGAGGCGGGGCCGGGCCCCGACCGCGTGACGCTGTGCCTCAAGGGGCGCCCGATGGCGAGCATCCGGGGCATGGGCGACACGCTCCCTCGTGAGCGGGGGCCGCACTGGACCACGTACTTCGCGGTCTCCGACACGGACGCGGCGGCCCGCCGCGTCGTGGAGCTGGGCGGACGGGTGACCGGCGAGTCACGGGAATCGGCGCACGGGAGGCTGGCGGTGGTCACCGACCCGGAGGGCGCGGAGTTCCGCGTGATCCAGCGGTGAGCTCCGGGCGATCAAGCACTGATTTCCCTGTGCTCCAGCGCTGAACGGAACGGCCGCCGGGCCTCGCTCTCCTGACCGGCCGCCCTCCGCCCCGTCTCACGCCGCCGGCTCACTCCCCGCGTCGACCGGAAGGACGTCCGGGGAGAGCGCGGCCGCATGCGCGGAGGCGGCGGTCTGACGGCGCCTGTGGTGGCGCCGGCAGAGGACCTCGTACCCGACCTCGGTCCCGGCCGCGTGCACGTCCCCCACGACCACCTGATCGCCCTCGACGACCATCTGCCCGCCCACCGTACGGGCGTTGTGCGTCGCGCGGGCGCCGCACCAGCACAGTGCCTCGACCTGGAGCACCTCTATACGGTCGGCCAGTTCGACCAGCCGCTGGGAGCCGGGGAAGAGCTTGCTGCGGAAGTCGGTGGTGATCCCGAAGGCGAAGACGTCCAGCTCCAGGTCGTCCACCACGCGGGCCAGCTGCTCGATCTGGGCGGGGGTCAGGAACTGCGCCTCGTCGGCGATGACGTAGTCGACCCGGGCCCCGGAGCTGATCCGGCCGACGACGTAGGCGTAGAAATCCAGGTCGTCGGCGACCTCCACGGCCTCGACGGCGAGACCCAGCCGAGAGGAGAGCCGGCCGGCACCCGCCCGGTCGTCCCGGGTGCAGATCATGCCCTGCAGGCCGCGGGCCGAGCGATTGTGCTCGATCTGCAGCGCGAGCGTCGACTTCCCGCAGTCCATCGTGCCGCTGAAGAACACCAGTTCAGCCATGGGGGATGTGGTCGCCTTTCGGGCGCGTCGGGCCGTACCGACGGCAATCGGGTCGTATCGGGTTGTACGAAGAGTGGAGTTACGGGGAGGCGGCGGGGGCCGAGGTCGGTGGTGGCGGGCGGGCGGGACATGCGGCGGGCGCCGAGCCACGAGGGGGCCCTGACACTTGCCGCACCGGCGTGCGCCGCCGGATCGATGCGCGCCGCCGGATCGATTCGCCCCCCCACTTCCCCCATGGGGGAGCGGAGATCCCCTGCTCAAAACAGTAACGGGTGCCACTGACAACGCCCTCGGCGCCGTTGTTCAGGTGCGGACTTCCAGGAGGGGGACGAGTTGTTCGACCGGGGTCATGGAGCCGTGCATGCCGACCATGGCCGATTCCCGCGGTTCGGTCTCGCTTGCGATGATCACCATGTCGGCGTGCGCGGCGGCCACCACATCACCGATTCTGCCCCGTACCCGGTCGTCGACGCGCGGCCCGAACCATCCGGCGGCGATCGCCTCCTCGCGCCCGGCCACCCACATCCGGTCGCCGACCACCTCGCGCCAGACGGCGAGCACGTCGTCGGCCGCCCCCGGATGCGCGTACAGGTGGCGGCAGCGGCCCTCGCCGCCCAGGAGGCGGACGCCTGCCTTCAGCTCCCAGTCCTCGTCGAAGTCGACGCGCGACTCCGGGTCGAACGGGATGTCGATCATGCCGTGGTCGGCGGTGACGTACAGGGCCGAGCGCGGCGGCAGCTGTTCGGCGAGCCGCTCCGCGAGGCGGTCGACGTACATCAGCTGGCCGCGCCAGGCATCGGAGTCGACGCCGTAGCGGTGCCCCTTGCCGTCGACCTCGGAGTAGTACGTGTAGACCAGCGACCGGTCGCCCGCGGCGAGCTGCTCGGCGGCCAGGTCCATCCGGTCCTCGCCGGAGAGCCTGCCGTGGAACGTGCCGCCGCTGAGCGCGATCTGGGTGAGCGGCGTGCGCGCGAAGTCGGGCGCGGAGACCTGGCAGGTGTGGATGCCCGCGGCGTCCGCCTGCTGGAAGACCGTGGGGTACGGCTGCCAGGCGTGCGGGTCGGTCCACGGGTACCAGCGCAGCTGGTTCATCAGCGCGCCGGCGGCGGGGTCCTGGACGGTGTATCCGGCGAGGCCGTGCGCGCCCGGCGGCAGGCCCGTGCCGACCGAGGCGAGCGAGGTGGCCGTGGTGGACGGGAAACCGGCCGTCATGGGGCGCCCGGTGCCGTTCATGGACGTGCCGAGCAGCGAGGTGAGGAACGGCGCCTCGTCCGGGTGCGCGCGCAGCACGTCCCAGCCCAGACCGTCGATCAGGAAGACGCAGGCGCGGTCCGCGGGGGCCAGCTCCAGGCCCGTCGGCTGCGCGTGCGCCAGGCCCTGGCCGGCGGTGATGGCGGGCAGCAGGTCGGCGAGCGAGCCGGTGCCGTAGCGGGGTACCGGCGCGGTGTCGAGGTCCAGCGGTTCGGGCCAGGCGGACGCCGGGTCCACGGCGTAGCCCGCCATCAGCGGGCGGCCGAGGCGGCGGTGGCTTCGGAGAGCGCCTGGGCGAAGGCGAGCGTCTGCCGGACGGTGTCCGGGCCGTCGCCGGCCTCGCTGACGCGCAGCGAGAGGTCGTCGGCGGTGGAGGAGCCGGTGTAGCCGTGGTCGGCCTCGCAGTTCGGGTCGCCGCAGCTGGCGGGCTCCAGGTCGAGCCGGGAGACGGCGCCCCAGCCGATGGTCAGCACGACCTCGCGGGGCAGCTGGCCGGGGGTGTAGGCCTCGGGGTTGGCGACGACGCGGCTGAGCACGACGGACGAGATGCGGCCGAGCTTCACGGACTCCGTGGAGGTGGTGGCGTACGGGGTCGGCGACGTGGCGTCGGCGGCCTGCTCGTCGGTGTGGCTGACGATGAAGCGGGTGTCCGTGAGGACCAGGACGGTGACGTGGCGGCGGACCTCGTTGGCGTCGAAGGTCGTCTCCTGGTGGACCACGTACGACACCACGGGCTCGCCGCCGATCGCGGCCTGCACCGCCTCGGCCACGAGTGCCGGGTAATAGCCGCTGCGCTCGATCGCCGCGCGCAGCCCCTGGGTCGTCGTACCGGTCTTAGCCATAGGGTCCATCCTACGGGGCTCCGGGGGCGGTACGGCCCGCAGGCGACGGGGGCCGGGGGTCAGTACGCGGGGAGGCGGCGGGGGCCGAGGTCGGTGGTGGCGGGTGGGCGGGCGAGGCGTACTGAGGCGCCGAGGACGGAGAGTCCGTGGGGGGCGACGACGACCGGTTCGAGGTCGATGCCGACGACCTCGGGGTGGTCGTCGACGAGCCGGGAGAGGCGCAGCAGCAGTTCTTCCAGGGCCGCGCTGTCCACGGGCTGCGAGCCGCGCCATCCGAAGAGCAGCGGCGCGCTCCTGATGGAGCGGATCTGTTCGGCGACGTCACGGTCGGTGGCGGGGATGAGGCGGTGCGCGGTGTCGCCGAGGAGCTGGGAAGGGGCACCGGCGAGCCCGAAGGAGAGGACGGCCCCGGCCGCGGGGTCGATGGAGGCGCGGACGAGGGTGTCCACGCCGCGCGGCACCATCGCCTGCACCACGAGGCGCAGCTCTTCGGGCTTCCCGAGGAAGTCGGTCAGCTCCTGGTAGGCGCGGCGGAGGGCGCGTTCTCCGGGGAGGTCGAGGCGGACGCCCCCGAGGTCGGCGCGGTGCCGCAGGTGCGGGGCCGTGGTCTTCAGGGCGACGGGGTAGCCCAGGGCCTCGGCGGCGCGTACGGCGGCGTCCGCGTCGGGTGCGGGGAGTGCGGCACGGACGCGGATGCCGTAGCGGCCCAGGAGGGCGGCGGCCTCGTCGGCGGGCAGCGCCACGGAGCGGTGCGGTTCGGCGTCGGTGGTGAGCTCGTCGAGCAGCCGCTCGATGTCGGCGCCGGCCGCGGCCTCCTGGATGTCGTCGTACTCGGGGACTCTGCCGGGTGCTGCGGCCTCGCGGCGCCAGGTCGCGTACCGGACGGCCTCGGCGAGGGCGCGTACGGCCCGTTCGGCGGCGGGGTAGGCAGGGATGCGGGGCAGGCCGCCGGGGCTCGCCCGGGGAGCTTCGGGGGCGTTCTCGGCGGCTTCCGGCGCGGGGGCCTGCCGGTCCGACTCCGGGGCTTCCGGCCCGACGGCGTGCCGGTCGGCTTGCGTCGCGGCGGCTTGCGGGTCCGATTCCGATTCCGGCGCGGCGGTGTCGCCGGCGGCTCCCCGCCCGTCCGAGGCTTCCGGCCCGCCCGGAGCCCCCGGTCCATCCGGAGCCCCCGTTTCGTCGGTCGTGCGCGAGTCGGCCGTGCACGACAGGGCCCCGGCGAGCTCCTCCATGGCGAGGTGGACGACGGTGACGGGCTTGGCGGGCCCTTCGGCCGCGGCCTCGCGGAGGGCGGTGGCGAGGGCCGCGATCTCCTCGGGGTCCGCGCTGCTGCCTTCGGCGACCCACGGGATCGCGGTGATCAGGACGGCGTCGATGCGGTCGCCGGCGAGGGCATCGGCCAGCGCGGCGCGGAACTGGGCGGTCGTGGCGGCGAAGGGCAGCACATGGGGGTGCTGCGGGCGCAGGCCCTCGGTGAGGCAGGCGTCGTACGCGAGGAGGGCGAGCGCTTCGGAGTTGCCGAGGATCGCGACACGGGGGCCGGCGGGGAGCGGCTGGGAGGCGAGCAGCAGGCCCGCGTCGATCAGTTCGGTGACGGTGCCGACGCGGATGACGCCGGCCTGGCGCATCAGGGCGGAGACGGTGGAGTCGGGTACCCGGGTGGCGGGGACGGCGTGCCCGAGGGGGACGGTGCCGCTGTGCCGGGCGCCCTTGACGACCACGACGGGCTTGGCGGCGGCGGTGCGGCGGGCGAGCCGGGTGAACTTGCGGGGGTTGCCGATCGACTCCAGGTAGAGCAGCGCGACGTCGGTGGCGGGGTCCTCGTACCAGTACTGGAGGAGGTCGTTGCCGGAGACGTCGGCGCGGTTGCCGGCCGACACGAAGGTGGAGACCCCGGCGATGGCGCCGTCCCCGGAGCCGCGTTCCTGGAGGGCGCTGAGCAGTCCGATGCCGATCGCGCCGGACTGGGTGAAGAGGCCGATGCGGCCGGCGCCGGGCAGCCGGGGAGAGAGGGAGGCGTTGAGGCGGACGCCGGCCGCGGTGTTGATCAGGCCGAAGGCGTTCGGGCCGACCAGTCGCATCCCGTAGGAGCGGGCCTGGCGCAGCAGTGCGCGCTGCTTCTCGCGTCCTTCGGGGCCGGCCTCGGCGTATCCGGAGGTGAGGATGACGAGCCCCTGTACGCCGTGTTCGCCGCAGTCCTGTACGACGTCGGGGACGTGTGCGGCGGGTACGGCCACGACGGCGAGGTCGACGGGGCCGGGGATGTCGCGGAGCGAGCGGTAGGCCGGTACGCCCTCCGGGTCCAGCGTGCTGCCGCCTTCGGGGAAGGCGTGGTTGACGGCGTACGTGTGGCCGGTGAAACCGGAGTCGAGGATGTTCCGGAGGGCGGAGCGGCCGACGCCTCCGGGGGCGCGGCCGGTGCCGAGGACGGCGACGGATCCGGGGGCGAGCAGCCGCTGTACGGAGCGGGCCTCGGCGCGGTGCTCGCGGCCGCGCATGACGGCCACGGACTGCTCGGTGGGTTCGAGGTCGAATTCGAGGCGGACGACGCCGTCTTCGAAGGTGCGCTTCTGGGTGTACCCGGCGTCCGTGAACACCTTGATCATCTTGGTGTTGGCGGGCAGCACCTCGGCGGCGAAGCGCCGGATGCCGCGTTCGCGGGCGACCGCGGCGATGTGCTCCATGAGTGCGGAGGCCACGCCGCGGCCCTGGTGGGCGTCCTGCACGAGGAAGGCGACCTCGGCCTGGTCTGCGTCGGGGCCGGTGGCGGGGCGGCCGTCGGCGTTGATGCGGTCGTACCGGACCGTGGCGATCATCTCGCCGCCCACGAAGGCGGCGAGTCCGACCCGGTCCACGTAGTCGTGGTGGGTGAAGCGGTGCACGTCGCGGTCGGAGAGCCGGGGGTAGGGCGCGAAGAAGCGGTAGTACTTCGACTCGTCGGAGACCTGCTCGTAGAAGGAGGTCAGGTGTTCCGCGTCGTCCGGGGTGATGGGGCGGATCCGGGCGGTGCCGCCGTCACGCAGCACCACGTCGGCTTCCCAGTGGGCGGGGTAGGCGGCGGCATCCGACGGCGTCTCCATGCGGACAGCGTACGACCGGCTGCGTATCGGGGGCCGGTCGAAGTGCCCCGAAGGCCGCACGGACACGACCGTACGTGCCCGGCGGCGGGACGGTGCGTACGACCGGGTCTCAGCATGCGTACAGCCGGGGCGTGACGCAGGCTTGGACTTCTAGGATCCGAGCGCTCGCCCGGGCTGGGCACACCGGACCACCGGTGCCCGCGTGAGACACTGGTCTAGACAACTTCTCCGACCCGAAGGGCAACACAATGGCTGAGCGCCGCGTCAATGTCGGATGGGCCGAGGGTCTGCACGCCCGCCCCGCCTCGATCTTCGTCCGTGCGGCCACCGCTTCCGGCGTGCCGGTCACGATCGCCAAGGGCGACGGCAACCCCGTCAACGCCGCTTCCATGCTCGCGGTCCTGGGCCTCGGCGCCCAGGGCGGCGAGGAGATCGTGCTGGCTTCGGACGCCGACGGCGCCGACGCGGCGCTGGACCGCCTGGCGAAGCTCGTCTCCGAGGGCCTCGAGGAGCTCCCGGAGACGGTCTGACCCTTCGGGCAGACCCGGCGGGCCCCACGCCGCCGGAACGGCCTCTCACGGCCCCGCCACGGACCCGCCCACGGGTCACGGGCGGGGCCGTTGCACGTCCAGCGGGAGGCCGTTCCGGGTACGGCGGGGCCGCTCCACGTCCCGGCGGGCCGGATCCCTTGCCGGCCTGCACGGAATTACCGGGCCGAGCCGCCCGCCGAGCAGAATTCGACGGCACACACGTAAAGTCGCACGCAGAATTACCCTGCCGGGCCCACACCCCCGAATTCAGGCACGCCGATCACGGCGGGCAGAATTCCCCCAGGAGTTGTATACGCCAGCACTGTTAATTCTGCACGCGCGCCATGTTTACGGACGGTTTCGCTTCCCTCACCGCGGGTGCGGGACGGCGCAGCCGGTGGGCGGGCAGCGTGCGCTCCACGTGGGCGGCGGTCAGTGCGCGGGCGCGTTCGGCGTCGCCGCGCGCCACCGCGTCCACGATCGCGCCGAGCTCCTGCCAGTAGCGGTCCACGTCTCCCGGCGAGATCCGGCCCAGGTCGACCGCGTACACCCAGTCGATCTTGCGGCGTACCTGAACGAGCAGCGCCGTCATACTGGCGCTGCCGCTCGCCTGCGCGAGCGTCCCGTGGAACCAGCCGTCCAGTTGCCGCAGGTCGTCGGGGTTGCCGTGGCGGGCTCTCGCGCGTCCCACCCCGACCAGGCCGCGCAGCACCTTCAGGTGCGCGGCGGAGCGGCGGGCCGCGGCACGGGCGGCGCCCAGGGGCTCCAGGAGGAGGCGGATGTCCAGGAGGTCGGCGGCCTCCTGCTCGGTCGGCTCGGCGACGCACGCGCCCGCGTGCCGGCGAGTGGTGACGAACCCCTCGGACTCCAGGGTGCGCAGTGCTTCGCGTACGGGGACGCGGGAGACGCCGTACCGGGAGGCGAGGAGTTCCTCGATCAGCCGGGAGCCGGGCGGGAACGCGCCGGAGACGATGTCGTCGCGAATCGCCGTGCAGACCGCATGCGCCGAAATATTTCCTCGCATCGTCCGTGCCTCCGCCGCAATCCTCCGGAAACGCCGCCGGGCGGCGCCTTTTCCGTGACTCTATGACACCGGGCCGCCTTTTCCGACAGCCGTGACGAATTCCTGGATATTTTTTGGCCGAGGAAAGGGGTGCGCGGGAACGCGGGGGCGGAAGCGCGTCCGGAGACGCCGAAGCCCCGGCCGTCGGGCCGGGGCTTCGGGTGGTACGCGGAGTGCGCCTACGGTGCGCGGTCGTCAGACGTTGACGCCGTGCGAGCGCAGGTACGCGATCGGGTCGATGTCCGAGCCGTACTCCGGGCCGGTGCGCGCCTCGAAGTGCAGGTGCGGGCCGGTGGTGTTGCCGGTGTTGCCGGACAGCGCGATCTGCTGGTTCGCGGAGACCTTCTGGCCGACCGAGACGCCGATGGACGACAGGTGGCCGTACTGGGTGTAGGTGCCGTCGTCCATCTTCAGGACGACGTTGTTGCCGTACGCGCCGCCCCAGCCGGCCTCGACGACGGTGCCGGCGCCGACGGCGTGGACGGCGGTGCCGGAGGCGGCGTGGAAGTCGATGCCGGTGTGGCTGCCGGAGGACCACAGGCCGCTGGAGGCCTTGTACGGCGTGGAGACGTAGCTGCCGGAGATCGGCGCGACGAAGCCCGAGGCGCTGAGGGTGGTGCGGGCCTCCGAGCGCGAGGCGCGGGCCTCGGTGGCCTTCTTCTTCTCGGCCTTCTTCTTGGCGGCCTCGGCGGCCTTGCGGCGCTCGTCCTGGGCCTTCTTCTTCGCGTCCTCGGCGCTCTTGACGGCCGCGTCCTCGACCTTGGCGCGGGCGGCGGCGACCTCGGCGGCCTCCTCCTGCGCGTCGGCCTGGGCGACGATGTTGTCGGCGACCCGGTCGCCGGTGTCGGCGATGGCGCGGGTGAGGCCGGTGTCGGTGGTGGCGGCCGGGTCCTCGTTCGCGGCCAGCGCCGGGGAGGCGATGGAAACGGCGACGCCGGTCGCCGCGGCTATGCCGGCGATGTTGCGGGTGGTCCGGGCAGCACGGCCGGGGCGGCGGTGCTTGCCGGTGGCACGGGTGAACGCCATGACCGGCGCACTCCTTTCCTTCCTTCTCGCCTACCGGGTTAGCTGACGGGTTCGGAGCAGGAAGGTCTCCTACGGGCGGCTCCGGGGGGAGTCGCCCGATTCACCCCAAGGGACATGTGGGTCCCCGGCTCCCCTGGCTCGCGCCGTACGGGGACTCGGCGATGACTGCCCGGCGGCCGCGGGTGCGGCGCACTTCTGTCGAACAGCCGGACCGACGCTAAACGGGACATCTCGCGATCAGCAAACAGAAACAGGAGTTTGTGCCGGACGCCACACGGCACGCGAGCAACCACCTACTGCATTCCGGACAAAAGCAGAGATCCCGGGCCGCATTGGCGACCCGGGATCCACTATGTCCTGATATGTGAGCGGCGTTGGCGGCTTTCACGCCACCCCGTGACGACACCGGTACGAGCCGTTCCGGCCCGCCCCGCCGCCGTACGGCGCGAGCGAATTCACAGCCGTTACCGCGACGGCCGGCGGCGCTCCAGCTCCGCCGCCGGCCCGCTCCGTATCAGCCCTTGACGACCGACACCTCGCCGATGCCCAGCTTCCGTACCGGCTCCGCGATCTCCGCGGCGTCGCCCACCAGAACCGTCACCAGCCGGTCCACCGGGAAGGCGCTGACCGCGGCGGCGGTCGCCTCGACCGTGCCCGTCTCGGCCATCCGCCGGTACAGCTGCGCCTGGAAGTCGTCGGGAAGCTCCTGCTCGACCTGGTCGGCGAGCGTCCCCGCGACAGCCGCCGCCGTCTCGTACTTCAGCGGCGCCACCCCGACCAGGTTCTGCACCGCCACGTCCCGCTCGGCGTCGGTCAGCCCCTCGGCGGCCAGCGTCCGCAGCACCTTCCAGAGGTCCTCCAGCGCGGGCCCCGTAGAGGCGGTGTCCACCGAGCCACTGATGGCCAGCATCGCGGCACCCGTACCGTCCGCGGAGGACCGCAGCACCTGGCCGAACGACCGCACGCCGTACGTGTAGCCCTTCTCCTCGCGCAGCACACGGTCCAGCCGGGACGTCAGGGTGCCGCCCAGGCAGTACGTGCCGAGCACCTGCGCAGGCCACACCCGGTCGTGCCGGTCGGCGCCGATCCGGCCGATCAGCAGCTGGGTCTGCACCGCACCGGGCCGGTCCACGATCACGACGCGGCCGGTGTCGTCGGCCACGATGGGCGACGCCGCCACCGGCTCCGCGGTCGAGCCCGCCCACGCCCCGAGGGTCTCCTCCAGCGCCGCGTCCAGGTCCACCCCGTCGAAGTCACCGACGACCACGGCCGTGGCCGTCCCCGGACGCACGTGCGCCTCGTAGAAGGCACGCACCGCGGCGGCGTCGATACGCGCCACCGTCTCCTCCGTGCCCTGCCGCGGCCGGGACATCCGGGCCGTGGCCGGGAACAGCTGCTTGGACAGCGCCATCGCCGCCCTGCGCCCCGGATTCGCCAGCTCGTGCGGGATCTCGTCCAGACGGTTGCGCACCAGGCGCTCGATCTCGCCGTCGGGGAAGGCCGGGGCACGCAGCGCGTCGGCCAGCAGGCCCAGCGCCTTCGTGAGGCGCGAGGCCGGCACTTCGAGGGAGACCCGGACACCGGGGTGGTCGGCGTGCGCGTCCAGCGTGGCGCCGCACCGCTCCAGCTCGGCCGCGAACTCCTCGGCGTCGTGCTTGTCGGTGCCCTCGGAGAGCGCGCGCGCCATGATGGTGGCGACACCGTCCAGGCCCGCGGGCTCGGCCTCCAGCGGCGCCACGAGGTTGATCTCGACCGCGACGACCTGCTGGCCCGGCCGGTCGGCGCGCAGCACCGTCAGGCCGTTGCCGAGCCGGCCGCGCACCGGCGCCGGGAACGCCCACGGCTTCGGCTGCCCGGCCTGCGGCTGCGGGTGGAACGTCATGGTGGGGGTCACGGCTTCGGTCACTGCGCCGCCTCCTCGGTCTCGGTGTCGTGCTGGGCGGCGGTCGCGTCGGCCTCGGTGGCCTCCACAGCGGCGGCCTCGGCGGGCCCGGTCGGCTCGTAGACCAGCACCGCACGGTTGTCCGGACGCAGCCGGGCCGCGGCGACCGCCTGCACCTCCTCGGGAGTCACCTCCAGAACGCGCTGTACGGCGCTCAGCGCGAGCTGCGGGTCACCGAACAGCACCGCGTACCGGCACAGTTCGTCCGCGCGCCCGGCGACCGTCTCCAGGCGGTCCAGCCACTCGCGCTCCAACTGGGCCTGCGCCCGCTCCATCTCCTCGGCGGTCGGGCCCTCCTCGGCGAAGCGCTTGAGCTCCTCGTCCACCGCACGCTCGATGGCGGGCACCTCCACGCCGGCCGACGTCTTCACGTCCAGCCAGCCCAGCGAGGGCGCGCCCGCCAGCCGCAGCAGCCCGAAGCCCGCCGCGACGGCGCTGCGGTCGCGGCGCACGAGGCGGTTGTACAGGCGGGAGGACTCGCCGCCACCCAGGATCGTCAACGCCACGTCCGCGGCGTCAGCCTCACGGGTGCCGTCGTGCGGCAGCCGGTACGCCGCCATGAGGGCCCGCGAAGGCACCTCCTCGTGGACGACCTCCCGCAGCTCCCGGCCCATGGTCTCGGGCAGCGAACCGTCCCGCGGCGGCTGCTTGCCGTCGTGGCCCGGGATGGAGCCGAAGTACTTCTCCGCCCAGGCCAGCGTCTGCTCGGGGTCGATGTCGCCCACGATGGACAGCACGGCGTTGTTGGGCGCGTAGTACGTACGGAAGAACTTCCGCGCGTCCTCCAGAGAGGCCGCGTCCAGATCGGCCATCGACCCGATGGGCGTGTGGTGGTACGGGTGGCCCTCCGGGTAGGCCATCGCCGTCAGCTTCTCGAACGCCGTCCCGTAAGGCACGTTGTCGTACCGCTGACGGCGCTCGTTCTTCACCACGTCGCGCTGGTTCTCCAGCGACTCCTCGTCCAGCGCGGCCAGCAGCGAACCCATCCGGTCCGCCTCCAGCCACAGGGCGAGCTCCAGCTGATGGGCCGGCATGGTCTCGAAGTAGTTCGTCCGCTCGAAACTCGTGGTGCCGTTGAGCGAACCGCCGGCGCCCTGCACCAGCTCGAAGTGACCGTTGCCCTTCACCTGCGCCGAGCCCTGGAACATCAGGTGCTCGAAGAGGTGCGCAAGGCCCGTGCGGCCCTTCACCTCGTGCCGGGAGCCGACGTCGTACCACAGGCAGACCGCCGCGACGGGGGTCAGGTGGTCCTCGGAGAGCACCACGCGCAGGCCGTTGGCCAGCCGGTGCTCGGTCGCTGTCAGGCCGCCGGACCCGGCTTGTTCTGTGGCCGTGTGACCCATGGGCATGTACGTCCCTTCGATCCGCTTGCGAGGAAGTTCTGTCACTGTATGCAAGCGCGCCGACATCTGGCGAAGTTCCCGCCCGGCACCCCGCCGCAAGGAGATTCCCCGGAACGAGGCCCGCCGCACATCCGGCTCGGACGGGCGTACGGACGGGTCGCGGTCGGCGTTGTCAGACCCGCGGGCCACAATGGTCCGCGACAGGCTCAGCCGTTGAGCACCCAGCACCGGCACCGAGCCTGCCGCCCGGCAGGACGGACACGCACGCGCGCCGCCCCGCCGGAACAGCAGACGCCCAGCCGTAAGCGAAGCCGAGTTCGAGCGAAGGAGCCGCAGCCGCGATGGCCCGCCGCAGCACGAAGACCCGACCCTCAGGGGGCACCCCCGAGCCCCAGGACTTCGAGGAGCGGATCCTCGACATCGACGTCGTCGATGAGATGCAGGGTTCCTTCCTGGAGTACGCGTATTCGGTCATCTACTCGCGCGCCCTGCCCGACGCACGCGACGGCCTCAAGCCCGTACACCGCCGCATCCTGTACCAAATGAACGAGATGGGCCTCCGCCCCGACCGCGGGTACGTCAAGTGCGCCCGCGTCGTCGGCGAGGTCATGGGTAAGCTCCACCCGCACGGCGACGCGTCCATCTACGACGCGCTGGTGCGCATGGCGCAGCCCTTCTCCATGCGGCTGCCGCTCGTCGACGGCCACGGCAACTTCGGCTCGCTCGGCAACGACGACCCGCCCGCCGCCATGCGGTACACCGAATGCCGCATGGACTCCGCCACCTCCCTGATGACGGAGTCCATCGACGAGGACACCGTCGACTTCCAGCCCAACTACGACGGCCAGGAGCAGGAACCGGTCGCCCTCCCGGCGGCCTACCCGAACCTCCTCGTCAACGGCGCCTCCGGCATCGCCGTCGGCATGGCGACGAACATGCCGCCGCACAACCTCGGCGAGGTCATCGCCGCCGCCCGGCACCTCATCAAGCACCCCAACGCCGACCTCGAGACGCTCATGAAGTACGTCCCGGGGCCGGACCTGCCCACCGGCGGCCGCATCGTCGGCCTCTCCGGCATCCGCGACGCGTACGAAAAGGGCCGCGGCTCCTTCAAGATGCGCGCCACCGCGACCGTCGAGAACGTCACCGCGCGCCGCAAGGGCCTGGTCGTCACCGAACTGCCCTTCACGGTCGGCCCCGAGAAGGTCATCTCCAAGATCAAGGACCTGGTCGGCGCCAAGAAGCTCCAGGGCATCGCCGACGTCAAGGACCTCACCGACCGCGAGCACGGCCTCCGCCTCGTCATCGAGATCAAGAACGGCTTCAACCCCGAAGCCGTCCTGGAGAGCCTCTACAAGCTCACGCCCATGGAGGAGTCCTTCGGCATCAACAACGTCGCGCTGGTCGACGGCCAGCCGCTGACGCTGGGCCTGAAGGAACTCCTGGAGGTCTACGTCGACCACCGCTTCACCGTGGTGCGCCGCCGCAGCGAGTTCCGCCGCACCAAGAAGCGCGACCGGCTGCACCTCGTCGAGGGCCTGCTCACCGCCCTCGTCGACATCGACGAGGTCATCCGCCTCATCCGCTCCAGCGAGAACAGCGCCGAGGCCAAGCAGCGCCTCATCGAGCGCTTCGGGCTGAGCGACATCCAGACGCAGTACATCCTCGACACCCCGCTGCGCCGCCTCACCAAGTTCGACCGCATCGAGCTGGAGTCCGAGCGCGACACCCTCCGCGCCGACATCGAGAAGCTGACCAAGATCCTCGACTCCGACGCCGAGCTGCGCAAGCTGGTCTCCAACGAACTGGCCGCGGTCGCCAAGAAGTACGGCACCGACCGCCGCACCGTCCTGCTGGAGTCCTCCGGCGCCACCGCCGCCGCGGTGCCCCTGGAGGTCGCCGACGACCCCTGCCGCGTCCTGCTGTCCTCCACGGGCCTCCTGGCGCGCACGTCGGGCGGCGAGGGCACCTTCGACATCGACGCCAAGCGCGCCAAGCACGACGTCATCGTCTCCGCCGTACCCGCCACCGCCCGCGCCGAGGTCGGCGCGGTCACCTCCACGGGACGGCTGCTGCGCCTGTCGGTCATCGACCTCCCCCAGCTACCGGAGACAGCCGCCGCACCCAGCCTGTCCGGCGGCGCGAAGATCTCCGAATTCCTCACCCTGGAGGACGGCGAGGAACTGATCTGCCTCACCACCCTCGACGAATCCTCACCGGGCCTGGCCCTGGGCACGGAACACGGCGTGGTGAAGAGAGTCGTACCGGACTATCCGGCCCACAAGGAGGAGTTGGAGGTCATCTCCCTCAAGGACGGTGACCGCGTCGTCGGCGCCGTCGAACTGCGCACCGGCGAGGAGGACCTCGTCTTCATCACCGACGAGGCCCAGCTGCTCCGCTACCCCGCCGCGCAGGTACGCCCGCAGGGCCGCGCCGCCGGCGGCATGGCCGGCATCAAGGTCGGCCCCGAAGCGAAGGTCATCTCCTTCACCGCCGTCGACCCGGCCGTCGACGCGGTCGTCTTCACCGTCTCCGGCTCGCACGGCACCCTGGACGACGGCGTCAGCACCGCCAAGCTCACCCCGTTCGACCAGTACCCGCGCAAGGGCCGCGCGACCGGCGGCGTCCGCTGCCAGCGCTTCCTGAAGGGCGAGGACCACCTCATCCTGGCCTGGGCCGGCGCCGCCCCGGCCCGCGCCGCGGACACCAAGGGCGCCCCGGTCCCCCTCCCCGACCCCGACCCGCGCCGCGACGGCTCGGGCTTGCCGCTGGTCAAGCCGGTGGGGGCTTTGGCTGGGCCGGTGTAGGGACGGACGGTGTAGGGACAGACGTGGGATCGTCTGGTTGAAGCCCGGCGTGGTGCGGCCTTGGGGGCGTACGACGCCGGGCTTCGGGGGTTGTTGGGGCGGTGGAGCATGGGGGGCGGCGGTCGTCCCTGCGGGGGAGCCCCGCTTTACTCGCTCTCCCCCGTCTCGTCCATCCCCTCCATCTCCTCCGTCTCCTCCGGTTCTTCGTCGGGCGCGGTGGATGGTACGTACCGCAGTACGCCCCACATCGCGTGCGGGTCGGTCTCCTCGGGGGCGGTGTCACGGCAGCCGTCCAGCTGCTTGCGCAGGTCCGGGGCGTCGATGCCGGACCCGATGAGCACCAGCTGCGTCAGCCGCTCCTCCTCCGCGTCCCACTCCCCGGGGTAGAACCGCAGGAAGCCGCCGACCGCGTGCACGGTGAACTTCTGCTCGCTCCCCTCCACCCCGAAGTGCACGAACCCCTTGATGCGGTACAGCCCGGCGGGCCGCGCGTCCAGGAACTCCATCAACCGCCGCGGATGCATCGGCTCGGCCGACGTGAACTCGACCGTCTCGTAGGCCGAGTGCAGATGCCGCCCATGACCGTGCTCGTGCCCGTCACAGCGCTCATGTCCACCATCGGCACCGACGCCGGCTTCCTCCTCGTGCTCGACCTCCTCCCGGAGCAGGTCCTCGAAGGACATCTGCCCCTCGGACACGCCCTCCCGAGGACGACGCTCGAAGAGCAGCTCCGGATCGACACGCCCGTACGCGGCAGGCACCACAGGCGTACCGGGTGCCAGTTCCCCGAGCGTGCCCAGCAACCCCGTACGCCGGTCGTCACCGATCCGATCGGCCTTGTTGAGAATCACGAGGTCCGCGATCCCCAGATGCCGGTCCAGCTCCGGGTGGCGGATGCGGGTGTTCTCGAACTCCGCGGCGTCGACCACCTCGACCAGCCCGCCGTACACGATCCGGTCGCTGTCGCTGGCCAGGATCATCCGGATCAGCTCCTGCGGCTCGGCCAGACCGCTGGCTTCGATGACGATGACGTCGATGTGGGAGGACGGCCGCGCCAGGCGCTCCAGGTAGGTGTCCAGCTCGCTGGTGTCGACCGCGCAGCACAGGCACCCGTTCCCCAGCGACACCATGGAGTCGACCTGGCCGGCGACCAGCATCGCGTCGATCTCGATCGCCCCGAAGTCGTTGACGACCGCCCCGATCCGGGTGCCGCCGCTCCGGCTCAGCAGATGGTTCAGCAGGGTCGTCTTGCCGGACCCCAAGAACCCGGCAAGCACAACAACGGGAATCTGCGGCGCCACAGGCCCCTCGGCAACCGGCACCGGACTCTGCCCGGAAGCTGGGTCCCCACTTGAACCCGAGGCCGACCCGGCCGCTGCGCCCTCCCCTGGAGCCGACTCCAGGTCCGCCGCCGCGTCTCGGGCAGTCCCATGCCCCTCGGCCTCCGGGGTCGAGGCACCCGGGTACTGCGTGCTGCTGCTGGTCAAGGGGGCGCCTCCAGTGCGTCCGGTCGGTACTGAGTACGGGAGTCGAGCGCGACGGACGCGGCCCGGCCGGGAGACAGCCACCCCGGCACCCACTACCGCGTACTGCCTACCGTCGTACGCCCCTGATGACCCGAACGATCACCAGCCCGCCGACCCCTCCAGGATATTGGCGCCGCGGCCACACCTCGCCGCTCCCCAAAGCTCACAGCCACGTTCCATCCTCCCTCCTACCCCGGCGCCTTCTCACCCGACTCCGTACCTCACGCCTTCTCACCCGGCACCGCGCCTCACCTCGCTCCGCCTCTCCGCCTTCGGGGGCCCTCCCCCCCCCTACCCCCGACCCCCACCCCTTCACCCGAACGGCGGAAAGCGGTCATTTCGCGTCTATCGCGCGGGCTCAGGGCCTGGCGCGGGGAAACGCAGCGGTGGGCTCCGGACATTGCGGCTGCTGTGTCCGTCGGGGATGCGGTACTCAGGTTAGGGTCACCTATGTGAGTACCTGCGCAACCGCCTCCCGTATGGCGGCCGAACCTCTGGCCGGTACGGCGGCCACCGCCCGTACCTGGCTTCTCATCGAGCAGAGCGGACCCTGGGGCGCCCAGGCACTCACCGACAGCCATCTCGATCCGGCCGTCGGCCGCGCCCTGGAAGCCGCCACCGCGGACACCGACGTACGCGTCGCCCTCATCCGCCGTCCCGGTCGGCACGCCGACCGCCGGGCCGGGGCACTGCGCCGGGTTTTCCTCGCCCACACCGCACCCGGCCGGTCCTGGATCCGCTCGGCGCACATCGCGGACCCTGCCTCGCTCCGCGATCTGGACTTCGCGGCGCTGAGTGCGGGCGAGCACGGCAGTATTTGGGAGCCGTACCAGGACGAACCGCCGGTGCTCGTGTGCACGAACGGCAAGCGTGATCGTTGCTGTGCCGTGCTCGGCCGGCCGCTCGCCGCGGAGCTGGCGGCGGACGGTATGGAGGCGTGGGAGGTCACGCACATCGGTGGCCACCGCTTCTCCCCCACGCTCTTCGTGCTGCCGTACGGATACGCGTACGGCCGGACCGAAGCGCCGCTGGTGAAGGACGCCGTCGTAGCGGCGCGTGACGGGCGCGTCGTCATCGACCACTGCCGGGGCCGCTCCACCTGGGACCGGCCGGCACAGGCGGCGGATCTCGCGGTCCGCGAGGCGATCGGTGAGGAGCGTGCCGCTGTCCTCGATGTCACCGGCACCGAGGTCCGGCCGTCCGCGGGAGGCGATTCTCCTTCCTGGGCCGTCACGCTCGCGCATGTCGACGGCCGCTCCTGGCAGGTCGTCGTCGAGCAGCGGACCGGTGACACCGCCGCTCCGGCCAGTTGTGGAGCCGCCATCGCTCCGCCGACGTGCATGTTCGTTTCAGGCATCACTGCCCACTCCCCCGTTGCCGATCCGGTTGTCGATCTCGTTGTCGATCCTGTTGGCGGCCCCGTTGTCGGTGCCGATGTTGCTCACGCGGAACCGCTGACCGGCCCCGCGAGTGAACCCGTCACCGGGCCCGTCGTCGGCGCCGCTCCCGGGCCCGTCGCCTGATCCGTCGTGCGTGCGATGTGACACGTGTTGCGATCTTGCGATCGCCGTGACGACTGGTCGACGCGATCGATGCGATTGCCGCGCCCGTCGCACCCGGCCGCTTACTCTCCGTGATTACGTCTGAAGGTTAGGCAATTTTGGCCGGGGCGCGGGCGGCCTGTGGATAACTTTCGCCAGTGGGGTGTCACCAGTTTTTCCACCGCCATCCACCGTCATCCACTGCCATCCACCGCCACCCGCCGTCATCACCCGGTGGTTCGCCCCGCCCCGCGATTACCCCACCTCCGCGCCCCCGCTTACTGTTCGTTCCTATGGGCGACAGAGCCGAGGAGAGAGCGGGCGGGCCCGGGACGGCCGGTGAGCCGCGGAGCGGCGGCCGGGCGTGGCTGCGGCTGCGCTGGCCGCGCCGTGTGTTCGCGCAGGTCCTGCTGGTGCAGCTGGCCATCGCCGCCGGGGTGACCGCGCTGGCGACCGGCCTCTTCCTCGCGCCGCTCAGTGCGCAGCTGGACGATCAGGCCATGCGCCGTGCCCTGGCCATCGCCCAGACGACCGCTGCTCAGCCGCGCCTGGACGAGGCGCTTGAGGCTTCCCGGCCCTCCCGCGGCGGCCCGGTCCAGGCGGCCGCGGAACGGATTCGCCGGGCGACGGGCGCCGAGTACATCGTGGTCATGGACGAGCACGGGGTGCGGTGGTCGCACACCGACCCGAAGGAGATCGGGCGGCACGTCTCCACGGACCCGAGCGCCGCCCTCTCCGGGCGGGACATCATGCAGATCGACGAGGGCACCCTCGGGCGCTCTGCGCGCGGCAAGGTGCCGTTGCGGGACGAGGCCGGCCGCATCGTCGGTGCCGTGTCCGTGGGCATCGCGTACGAGAGCGTGCAGCAGCGGCTGCTGTCGACCGTGCCGGATCTGCTGGCGTACGCGGGCGGGGCGCTGGCGGTGGGTGCGCTCGCGGCCTACCTCGTTGCCCGCAGGCTTCAGCGTCGTACGCATGACCTGGCCTTCTCCGACATCTCGGCGCTGCTCGCCGAGCGGGAGGCGATGCTGCACGGCATCCGAGAGGGGTTCGTCGCGCTGGACGCGCAGGGGCGCATCCGGCTGATGAACGACGAGGCGCAGCGGCTCCTGGATCTCCGGGCGGAGGACACCGGGCGTTCCTTGGAGTCGGTGCTGCCGCCTGGGCGTACGACGGATGTGCTGGCCGGGCGTGCTTCGGGGGCCGATCTGCTCACCGTCAGTGGGCAGCGCGTCCTGGTGGCGAATCGGATGCCGACGGACGACGGTGGTGCCGTGGTGACGCTGCGGGACCGTACGGAGCTGGAGCGGCTGGGCCGGGAGCTGGACGGTACGCGGGGGCTGATCGACGCGTTGCGGGCGCAGGACCACGAGCACGCGAACCGGCTGCACACGCTCCTCGGGCTGCTCGAACTGGGCCTCTACGAGGAGGCGGTGGAGTTCGTGACGCATGCGGTCGGGGTGCATCGGGCCACGGCCGAGCAGGTCACCGAGCGGGTGCACGACCCGTTGCTGGCGGCGCTGCTGGTGGGCAAGGCGACGGTCGCGGCCGAGCGCGGCGTGTCGTTGAGCATCGCCACGTCGACGCGGTTGCCGGACCGGGTGGTGGATCCGCACGGTCTGGTGACGGTGGTCGGCAATCTGGTCGACAACGCGCTGGACGCGGCGGCGGGTGAGCGGGACGGACAGGTCGAGGTCGAGGTGCGTACCGAGGGCCGTACGGCGATCGTGCGGGTCAGTGACAACGGGCCGGGGGTGCCGCGGGAGCGGCGTCAGGAGATCTTCACGGAGGGGTGGACCACGAAGGAGCCGCCGGCGCACGGTAAGCGCGGGATCGGGCTGGTCCTCGTGCGGCGGCTGGCCGAGCGCTACGGGGGCGGCGCGGAGGTGGACGAGCGTCCGGGTGGCGGCGCGCGGTTCACGGTGACGCTCCCCGATGCGCTCGCGGACGCCCTGTCCGAGACGCACGGTTCGGTGGTGGATGGGGAATCGTTGGCGGGTCCCACGGGAGGCGCACGATGATCGACGTACTCGTCGTCGACGACGATGTCCGGGTGGCGGGGATCAATGCCGCGTACGTGGCGAAGATCGCCGGTTTCCGGGTCGTGGCGCAGGCGCACACGGCTGCTGAGGCGCTGACTGTTCTGGAGAGCACGCCGGTCGATCTCGTGCTGCTGGACCACTACCTCCCGGACGAGACGGGGCTGCAGCTGGTGGCCCGGTTGCGGCAACACGGCCTGCACACGGACGTGATCATGGTGACGGCGGCGCGTGACGTCGCCACCGTGCGGGCCGCCATGCGGCACGGCGCGCTGCAGTACCTCGTCAAGCCGTTCACGTTCGCGGGGCTGCGGTCGAAGCTGGAGGGGTACGCCGCGCTGCGACGGACCTTCGAGGACGGCGGGCAGGCGGAGCAGTCCGAGGTGGACCGGATCTTCGGGGCGCTGGGTGCCGCCAACGCGGGCTCCGCCGAGCTGCCGAAGGGGCATTCCACGGCCACGGCCGACAAGGTGCGGTCCGTCCTGCGCTCCGCCGACGGCGCGCTGTCGGCGCAGGAGGTGGCGCGGCAGGCGGGGCTGAGCCGGCAGACCGCCCAGCGCTACCTGAAGCTGCTGGAGCGCGCCGGGCGGGTCAGGCTGACGCTCCGGTACGGCGAGACGGGCCGGCCGGAGCACCGGTACGACTGGGTCTGAGCGGGCTCCCGACGCTCCTCGGGGGTTCTGCGGACTCACGAGGCCCTCGGGCGGTTCTGCGGGCTCATGAGGCCATGAACGTCCTCGGGGCGGTTCCGCCGGCTCACGCCGCTCCCGCGCCGGTCAGTGCCCGTACCTCCGTCTCCGCGTGGCGGGCGGCGGCGTCGGGGGCCGCGGACGAGGTGACCGTGCCGAGCCAGCCGAAGAGGAAGCCGAGCGGGATGGAGACGATGCCCGGGTTCTCCAGCGGGAAGAGCTGGAAGTCCAGCCCGGGGAAGATCGCCGCGGGGCTTCCGGAGACGACCGGGGAGAGCACCACGAGGGCGAGCGCGGGGAGCAGCCCTCCGTAGACGGACCAGACGGCGCCCCTGGTGGTGAAGCGGCGCCAGAAGAGGGCGTAGAGCAGTACGGGGAGGTTCGCGGAGGCGGCGACCGCGAAGGCGAGGCCCACGAGGAAGGCGACGTTCAGGTTCTGGGCCAGGAGGGCGAGGGCGATGGCCACCGCGCCGACGAGGGCCGCGGCGATCCGGGCGACGGCGACCTCGCGGAGGCCCGTGGCCGGCTCGCCGGTGGCCGCGTCCGGGCGCGGGGAGGCCTGGCGTCGTCCGGTGCGGTTGCGGCGCCGCAGAGCGCCGTACAGGTCGTGTGCGACGGAGGCCGAGGAGGCGAGGGTGATGCCGGCGACGACGGCGAGGATCGTGGCGAAGGCGACCGCCGCGACCACGGCGAACAGGATCGTTCCGCCGGTGGAATCCGGTCCGCCTCCGAGGTCGAGGGCGAGAAGCGGTACGGCGGTGTTGCCGGCCGGGTTGGCGGCGCGTACGGCGTCGGTCCCGAGGACCGCGGCGGCGCCGAAGCCGAGCGCGATCGTCATCAGGTAGAAGCTGCCGATCAGGGCGATCGACCAGACCACGGAGCGGCGGGCGGCGCGGGCGGTGGGCACGGTGTAGAAGCGGGACAGGATGTGCGGCAGGCCGGCGGTCCCGAGGACGAGCGCGAGCCCGAGGCTCAGGAAGTCCAGCCGGGCCGTCCAGGTGCCGCCGTACTTGAGTCCGGGTGCGAGGAAGTCCGCACCGTGCCCGCTGCGTTGTGCCGCTGTCGTGAGCAGCGTGCCGAGGTCCCCGTGGAAGCGCAGCAGCACGAGGAGGGTCAGGGTGATGGCGCCGCCCATGAGGAGCACGGCCTTGATGATCTGGATCCAGGTGGTGGCCCGCATGCCGCCGCAGATCACGTAGAAGACCATGAGGGCGCCGACGCCGATGACCGTCCACGTGCGTGCGGTGTGGCCCGTGCCGCCGAGCAGGAGGGCGACGAGGCTGCCGGCGCCGACCATCTGGGCGACCAGGTAGAGCACGGAGACGGTGAGGGAGGAGGCGCCTGCGGCGATGCGGACGGGGCGGCGGCGCATACGGGAGGCGACGACGTCGGCGAGGGTGTAGCGGCCGCAGTTGCGGACCAGTTCGGCGACCAGGAAGAGGACCAGGAGCCAGGCGACGAGGAAGCCTACGGAGTAGAGCAGGCCGTCGTACCCGAAGAGGGCGATGAGGCCGGAGATGCCGAGGAACGAGGCGGCCGACATGTAGTCACCGGCGATGGCGAAACCGTTCTCCATGGGTGAGAAGAGTCTGCCGCCGGCGTAGAACTCCTCTGCGGAACCGTGCCTGCGGCGGCCGGCCCAGGCGGTGACCGCGAGGGTCACGGCGATGAAGGCGCTGAAGAGGACCACGGCCAGGATCTGGTGGTCGTCGGTCGCCGCGGTGGCGGCGAGGACTGATGGACGGCTGGTCACCGGACGTTGCCTCCTGTCATCTCCTGGGTCTCCCAGCGCAGGTCGAGCGCGGCACGGTCCCGGCGCAGCCGGGCGTGCCGGGCGTACGCCCAGGTGAGCAGGAAGGTGGTGACGAACTGTCCGAGCCCGGCGAGCATGGCGACGTTGAGCGGGCCGAGCACCTGGCGGGCCATCACGCCGGGGACGGTGACGGCGGCGATGACGTACGCGAGGTACCAGGTGAGGAAGAGGGCGGTGGCGGGCACGACGAAGCTGCGGTAGCGGCGGCGCACCTCCTGGAAGGCGGCGCTGCGCTGCACGGTGAGGTACACGTCGGCGTGGCTGGGGTCGCCGGGCCTCTCGGGGGCGCCCGCACGCTGTGCGGGAAGGCCGGGCCAGGCGAGGGCGGAGGGCGTCGTCCCGGCCGGCGCGTCCTCGGCCGGTGCTGCGTCGTCCCGTGCTTCGACGGCCGACTGCGTGCCGTCCGTGTACGTGTGCGCTTCGCCATCCGTATGCGTGTGCACGTCGCCGTCCGTGGACGTGCGCGCATCGCTGTCCGCGTACGTGCGCGCGTCCGGCTGCTGTGCCGGCTCCTCCCCCGCGTCCTCCCGTTCGGCCGCCCCCTGTCCGGCCTGTCCCCGGGCGAGGGTGTCGTACCAGGGGTCGTCGAGCCGGACGGCTCCGGCCGGGCGGCCGTCGTGCTTCTCCACCGGGCATCTCCTTGATCCGCGGCCTGTCTGGCCGTGCGCCCAAGGATGGACAGATTCGGTGGTCCCCGGACATCCATCGCGAATCCTTCACCCCATCAGGTGACGGACCAACTGGGATGTTTTACAGCCGTGTTGAGCGCGAACGGGGGCGGTGACACGCTTCCGGGTCACCCCGGGGGCCGCGCGATGCCGTGCCGGTAGGCGTAGTGGATCGCCTGCGCCCGGTCCCGCAGGCCGGCCTTGGCGAAGAAGTTGTTGATGTGGGTCTTCACCGTGGCGGTGGAGACGTGCAGCCGGCGGGAGATCTCGGGGTTCGAGAGCCCCTCGGCGACCAGCGCGAGCACTTCGGTCTCCCGGGCGGTGAGGCCGTCGGGCGGCTCCGTGGCGGCCGCCGGCGCGTGGGCCCCCGGTACGGGCGGCGCCTCGGCGAACCGTTCCAGCAGCCGCCGCTGGATCTGCGGCGAGAGCCCCGCCTGCCCCGACATCACGTCCTCGACGGCCCGCACGATCTCGTCGCCGTCGGCATCCTTCGTGAGATAGCCGCGCGCACCTGCCCGGAGCGCCGGGAAGAGGGACTCGTCGTCGGCGTACGTCGTCAGGACGACGACCTGAGTGGCGGGGTGCCGCTCCCTGATGCGACGCGTCGCCTCGACACCGTCGCAGCGCGGCATCCGGAGGTCCATCAGCACGACGTCCGGGGAGAGTTCGGCGGCCAGGCGGACCGCCTCCTCCCCGTCGGAGGCCGAGCCGACGACGTCGATGCCGGGCAGCAGCCCCAGCAGCATCACGATGCCCTCGCGCACCACGGTCTGGTCGTCGGCGACCACCACGCGCGCGTTCACGCCGGCACTCGCAGCCACACCACGAAACCCTCCTCCTCGGGGCCCGACTCCAGCGTCCCGCCGAGCAGTTCGGCGCGCTCCCGCATCCCCCGCAGACCGTATCCGGAGCCGCTGTCCGCGAGCTCCCCGGGCACGTCTCCGCCCCCGGAGTCGCGTACGCGCAGCCCCACCTCGTCCGCCGCGTACTCCAGGCGCAGCTCCACGCGCGCTCCGGGGGCGTGCTTGCGGACGTTGGTGAGCGCTTCCTGTGCAACTCTGCGGACGGCGAGGCCGGCCTCCGGGGGCAGCGTGCGGCTCTCCCCCACGATGTCCAGCCGGGCGCCCTCGGAGGCGGCCAGCTCGCGCAGGAAGGTCTCCACGTGCGCCATGTCGCCCCGCAGTGCGGACAGCGCCTGGCGGGTACCGTCCAGGCCCTCGCGGGCCATCCTGCGGGCCGTCGTCACCCGTTCGAGTACCTCGGCGCGGGAACCCTCCAGGTCAGGGCTGCGTTGGATGAGCAGACGGGCGGCTTCCAGGTGTACGAGCTGCGCGCTGAGGCTGTGGGCGAGCACGTCGTGGATCTCGCGGGCGATCCGGCCGCGTTCGGCCAGCGCCGCCGATTCGGCCTCGGCGGCCCGTGCCTCGGCCTCGGCCGCGCGGGCGGCGCGTTCCTGGGCCAGGAGCCGGTGGGCGTTGCCGCGTGCCTCGGCGTCCAGGCGCAGGGTGTAGCCGGCGAGGGCCAGTCCGGCGGTGGTGAGCGCCGTGCCCCAGAGGCCGTCGTCGGTGAGCAGGGCGTACCCGCCGAGCGCCGCGGCGGTGCAGGGGATCGCCGCGGCCAGCGGCAGACGTTCGAGCGCGGTGACGGCGCAGGCGCACCACAGCACGACGGAGGGCACCGTCAGCCCCGCCTCGTGGAAGCCGAAGGCCCCGGCCTCCAGGAGGAGCAGCAGGGCCACGGAGGGCCACAGCAGGTGGCGGAGGGAGGTGCGGAAGAGGACCCAGAAGGCGGCTCCGGCGGCGAGGACGCCGGCCGCTCCGGCGGGCACGACCCAGCCGCGTACGTCCGGGTCGGCTGCCGTGGTCCACAGCAGCGCGCCCAGCACAATGACGCGGACGAGCCGGGCGAGCCGCCTGCGCATGACGCTGATGCCCTCGTGGGAGAGCGCTTCGCGCAGCGGCCAGCGCGTCCAGGAGCGCAGCGGCACGGACAGCGGCACGGACGCACGCTCCTGTTCTTCGTGGCTCACCTGGGGGCAGCAACACCGTACGACGGGGCGAGCGTCCCGGCCCGCCAGGCCAGGGCGCCGGACTGGGCGAGCAGCAGGGCCGCGACGGTGAGGAGGGTGGCCTGGCCGTTCAGGTGGACGCCGAGAAGCGCGCCGAGGCCGGTGAGGCCGAGGCGTACGGCGACGCCCGCGCCCCAGACCGCGGCCGTCACGCCGCGCCCCTTGGACCACACGACGCCGTCCCGGTCGGTCCACACGCGCGAGGTCCAGGCGATCCCGGCGCCCGTGGCGAGCCCGGCGGCGATGCCGGCGCCGAGGAGGAGCGCGGAGCCGACGGGGTGGGTGGGGTCCAGGAGGGCGCCGCCGGACCGGCTGATCGCGACGTAACCCAGGACGGCGGGCAGCACCCACCAGCTCCTGCGGTCGGCGGCGACCTTCCGGGCGCTGAACTGCCGGACGATGACGAGGGCGGCGACCGCCGCGATGACGAGGATGGTGGGCACGCCGCCCATGGTTCGAGCCTCCGGGTGCGGGACGATGTCGGCGCTTTCCACGCTAGGAACGGGCGGCGGCGTGCGGATCGGCCCGCGGGTGGGACCCGGGTGGAGATGCGCGGAGGGCCGTCCACCCGTAGGTGGACGGCCCTTCCGGCGCGGTGGTGCTCAGGTGTCGATGCGCGAGAGGTCCAGGGACGCGGCGGAGTTGGTGATGAACTCCTTGCGCGGCGCGACCTCGTTGCCCATGAGCAGGTCGAAGGCCTTCTCGGCGTTCTCCAGGTCGCTGATGTTGATCCGGCGCAGGGTGCGGTGGCGGGGGTCCATCGTGGTCTCGGCGAGCTGGTCGGCGTCCATCTCACCCAGACCCTTGTAGCGCTGGATGCTGTCCTTGAAACGGACGTTCTTGCGCTGGAGTTCCAGGAGCGTCTGCCGCAGTTCGTTGTCCGAGTACGTGTAGATGTACTTGTCCTGGCCCTTCTTCGGGTTGATCAGCTCCACGCGGTGCAGCGGCGGCACGGCGGAGAAGACCCGGCCCTGCTCGATCATCGGGCGCATGTAGCGCTGGAAGAGCGTGAGCAGCAGCGTACGGATGTGCGCGCCGTCGACATCGGCGTCGGCGAGGAAGATGACCTTGCCGTAGCGGGCCGCGTCGATGTCGAAGGTGCGGCCCGAGCCGGCTCCTATCACCTGGATGATCGCGCCGCATTCGGCGTTCTTCAGCATGTCCGAGACCGAGGACTTCTGAACGTTGAGGATCTTGCCGCGGATCGGCAGCAGCGCCTGGAATTCGGAGTTGCGGGCGAGCTTGGCCGTACCGAGCGCCGAGTCGCCCTCCACGATGAACAGCTCACTGCGGTCCACGTCGTCGCTGCGGCAGTCGGCCAGCTTGGCGGGCAGCGAGGAGGACTCCAGCGCGGTCTTCCTGCGCTGCGCCTCCTTGTGCTGCCGGGCCGCGATCCGGGTGCGGGCGGCCGCGACGGCCTTCTCCAGGACCGCGCGGGCCTGGGCCTTCGCGTCGCGCTTGGTGGAGGTCAGGAATGCCTTCAGCTCCTTGGCCACCACGTTGGCGACGATGCGGTTGGCCGCGGACGTACCGAGGACCTCCTTGGTCTGGCCTTCGAACTGCGGCTCGGCCAGCCGTACGGTGACGACGGCCGTGAGCCCTTCGAGGGCGTCGTCCTTGACGACGTCGTCCTCGGCGACGCGCAGCATCTTGGCCGAGCGCAGCACCTCATTGACCGTCTTGGTCACGGAGCGTTCGAAGCCGGTGACGTGGGTGCCGCCCTTGGGCGTGGCGATGATGTTCACGAACGACTTGAGGGTCGTGTCGTACCCGGTGCCCCAGCGCAGCGCGATGTCCACGCCGAGCTCGCGCGTCACCTCGGTGGGCGTCATGTGCCCGCGGTCGTCCAGGACCGGCACCGTCTCCTTGAAGGTGCCCTGCCCCGAGAGGCGCAGCACGTCGCAGACGGCCTTGTCCTGGGCGAGGTACTCGCAGAATTCGCTGATGCCGCCGTCGTAGTGGAAGGTCTCCTCGCTCGTCCCCTCGGTCTCGATGCCGCGCTCGTCCCGTACGACGAGGGTGAGGCCGGGCACGAGGAAGGCGGTCTGGCGGGCGCGGGCGTGCAGCGTCTCCAGGGAGAGCTTGGCGTCCTTGAGGAAGATCTGGCGGTCGGCCCAGTAGCGCACCCGGGTGCCGGTGCGGGTCTTCGGGATGCGCTTGCCCTTGACGAGCCCGCCGGTGGGGTCGAAGGGGGCATCGGGGCCCGACTCCGTGAAGATGCCGGGAACGCCGCGGCGGAAGCTGATGGAGTGCGTCTTGGAACTGCGGTCGACCTCGACGTCCAGGCGGGCGGAGAGCGCGTTGACCACGGAGGCGCCGACGCCGTGCAGGCCGCCGGAGGCCGCGTACGAGCCGCCGCCGAACTTGCCGCCGGCGTGCAGCTTGGTCATGACGACCTCGACGCCGCTGAGGCCGGTTTTGGGCTCGACATCGACGGGGATGCCGCGGCCGTTGTCCTTCACCTCCACGGAGCCGTCGTCGTGCAGGATCACCTCGATGCGGTCGCAGTAGCCGCCCAGCGCCTCATCGACGGAGTTGTCGATGATTTCCCACAGGCAGTGCATCAGACCCCGGCTGTCGGTGGATCCGATGTACATGCCGGGGCGCTTGCGGACGGCCTCCAGTCCCTCCAGGACGAGCAGATGCCGCGCGGTGTAGTTGGATCCGTCCCGGTCTGCCCCGGTCAGCACGGCGGTGGACGGCACGGACATCTCGGCGGTCACGCGGTTCGCTCCTCGCTGAATTTCTGGTGGTCCGCATTCCGCGGACCCTGGTGTGGCGGTGTCGCCGGTCAGAGGGTACCGAGGCCTTGGTAGAGCCGTTGTGACGCCACCCGTAAGCGGGCCCATGCTAGTAGATTTTCGCTCGTACGTTCTATTCCACGTGTGGGTGACGTGAACATCACGTTCCCTTCGAGGCATGAACCATTTAGGCTCCGGGCACGTCCTCATCAACGACCGGCAACCCAGCCGGTGAGGACAAGGCCCGACCCGACACCTCGAATCAGACCACCGCAATACGGCTCATTCGCCGCCACCCGGCAGCACCCGGCCGCCTCGGAAAAATTTTTTCGAGGAAAAGCCACGAGCGGGAACGTTTTCGGCCTGGTTGGATGTTGACCCTGGTACGACAGCTCGTCGAGCTAGAGAAGAGGCGACGTGACTACTGTTCTGACCCCCGCGAGCCCGCTGACGGCCGCTGACCGCTGCGACCGCTGCGGCGCACAGGCTTACCTGCGCGTCGTCCTGATGTCCGGCGGCGAACTGCTCTTCTGCGCCCACCACGGTCGCAAGTTCGAGCCGGAACTCAAGAAGATCGCCGCGGAGATACAGGACGAGACGGAGCGGCTGACCGCCACTTCGGCGTCCGCGTCCGAAGAGGAACGCTGACACATCGCACCGACGACGAGCGAGTAGCGGCCACGAGCCGTGCGCGGGCGGTTCCCCCGGATCACCGGGGAGACCGCCCGCTCTCGTACTCGCCCGTCCGCCTCACGGCCTGCGGCGTTCACGGCTCCTCCAGGGAGCTCGCACCGCACGGCCCGGGGCCTCTCCCCCGTCGAGGGGCACCCCGGGCCCTTACACGGCTCTCCAGCCGCCCTCCCGCCCCCACTACCACCGGCGGCCCACGCGGCCGCCCTCAGCGCCCTTCAGGCGCCCTGACCCAGCACCGCCTGCCTGGCCGCGGAAACCCGCGTGTAGACACCGGGCTTGCCCGCCTCGCCGCAGCCGGTCCCCCAGGACACCAGCCCCACCAGACGCCCGTTCGCCACGAGCGGACCACCACTGTCCCCCTGGCACGCGTCGTGCCCGCCCTGCTGCGTGCCCGCGCAGAGCATCGAGGCAGGGTCGTAGGTACCGTCCACACTCTTCGGGTACGCCCGGCGACAGGAGGCGTCCGGCATCACCTGCACCCGCGCCGCGCGCAGCACCGAGGAATACGTACCGTTGCCGGTCGTGTCACCCCAGCCGTAGACCGCCGCCGGCGTCCCCGGCCGGTACGCGCGGTCGTACGTGCCCGCCATCGGCAGCGCACGCCCCGGAGCGGTCCCGCGCAGCCTCACCACGGCGAAGTCCCCGGCATTCGTCGTCGCGTCGTACGAAGGATTGATCCAGACGCTGCGGGTCGCCATCTCCCTGCCCGCCCGGCCCCGCAGATCAGTACGTCCGACGATCACTCGCAGGTCCGGCACGGCGTCCGGCGACGCACCCAGCACGTCCTTGCCCATGCAGTGCGCCGCGGTGAGCACCGTTGAAGGGCCCACGAGCACACCGCCGCAGAACTGCCCGGAACGCTCGTCCCCGAAGCGCTCACGGCTCGCCAGTGCCACGACCCACGGGCTCGACGAAGCCTGCACCTGCCGTCCGCCCACGATGACACTGTCCGCGGCCGCTGGCCCCGGAACTCCGAGTACGGCGACGGCCGGCGCGATGGCGGCGAGGACCGTGGTGACAGCGCGGATGCGGATGCCCATACCGACTCCTGACTCTGGGGGAGCTTTCGTACACCCAGAGTGAGTCAGCGTGTCGCGCGCCGCACCCCGGACACGCCGGGGGCCCGGCCACCCCCCATCGGGAGCGGCCGGGCCCCTATGCCCTGTGACCTGCGACGTCAGTCGAGGTAGTCGCGGAGCACCTGCGAACGCGAGGGGTGCCGCAGCTTGGACATCGTCTTGGATTCGATCTGACGGATACGCTCACGCGTGACGCCGTAGACCTTGCCGATCTCGTCCAGCGTCTTGGGCTGGCCGTCGGTGAGGCCGAAGCGCATCGAAACGACGCCCGCCTCACGCTCCGAGAGCGTGTCAAGGACCGAGTGGAGCTGTTCCTGCAGAAGAGTGAAGCTGACCGCGTCGGCCGGCACCACGGCCTCGGAGTCCTCGATGAGGTCACCGAACTCGCTGTCGCCGTCCTCGCCCAGCGGCGTGTGCAGCGAAATGGGCTCGCGGCCGTACTTCTGGACCTCGATGACCTTCTCGGGGGTCATGTCGAGTTCCTTGGCCAGCTCCTCCGGGGTGGGCTCGCGGCCCAGGTCCTGGAGCATCTGGCGCTGCACACGGGCGAGCTTGTTGATGACCTCGACCATGTGGACAGGGATACGGATCGTACGCGCCTGGTCGGCCATGGCGCGGGTGATCGCCTGGCGGATCCACCACGTCGCGTACGTGGAGAACTTGTAACCCTTGGTGTAGTCGAACTTCTCGACCGCACGGATCAGACCGAGGTTGCCCTCCTGGATCAGGTCCAGGAACAGCATGCCGCGGCCGGTGTAGCGCTTGGCCAGCGAGACCACGAGGCGGAGGTTGGCCTCCAGCAGGTGGTTCTTGGCGCGGCGGCCGTCCTCGGCGATGATCTCCAGCTCGCGCTTCAGCTTCGGCGCCAGCTTGTCGGAGTTCGCCAGCTTGTCCTCGGCGAACAGACCGGCCTCGATGCGCTTGGCGAGCTCCACCTCCTGCTCGGCGTTGAGCAGCGGGACCTTACCGATCTGCTTCAGGTAGTCCTTGACCGGGTCGGCGGTGGCGCCGGCCGCGGCGACCTGCTGCGCAGGGGCGTCGTCCTCGTCGTCGTCCGACAGCACGAAGCCCGCGGCCTCGGCACCCTCGGGGGTCTCGGGCGCGTCGCCCTTGCCCGGCGCCGCCGGGGTCTCCTCGACGCCGTCCTCTTCGAGGATCTCGTCGACCGCGTCCTTCTTGGCGGCCTTCTTCGCCGTCGTCTTCTTCGCGGCCGTCTTCTTGGCCGTGGCCTTCTTCGCGGTGACCTTCTTGGCCGCCGCCTTCTTCGCCGGGGCGGGGTCCGCCTCGGCGCCGGGGCCGTCCACCGCCGCGGCCGAGGCCAGCGGCATGGCCGGGGCGGCCGCGGTGGTCTTCTTCACCGCGGCCGTCTTGGCCGCGACGGTCTTGGTGGCGGTGCGCTTTGCCGGACTCTTCGCTGCGACGCTCTTGCGGGTGCGCTTGGGCGCCTCTGCGGCACTGACCATCAGCGTCACACCCTCCTCGTCGAGGATCTGGTTGAGGCTGCGCAGAACGTTCTTCCACTGGGTTGGCGGAATCTGGTCAGCCTCGAAGGCCCGACGCACGTCATCGCCGGCGATCTGCCCATCAGCCTTTCCCCGCTCGATGAGCGCCATCACAGACTCGGACTCGGCGATCTCCGGCGGGAGCGTACGGGATGTGCTGGCCGACACGAACAACCTCTCGGAACGATGGAAACGGCTTCCGACCCCGTCCACTGTGGACCGGAGCCGACGACCGTCGGCGGGGGTGGGCCGACGGCGCAAGGGCAACCAGGGAGTTGAACAGCGCCGCGAACGGCCGCCGTATTCCCTCCTCGGCTATCACCTCTTAAGTCATCGCGCTCTCCCGCAGAGCGTTACGCCCAATCCGCGTGGCCCGAGTCACACCCCATAACGTCACATTTTTATCGATGTGGGGGCGTACTGGAGAGATGAGGGCGAGAGGCGGCGCTTCGGCGGACCCCCGGGCCCCGGGAGGAGCGAGAGGAACGCCGGGCGGTCGGCCGGTGCCGGCACGTCCCGCCGCGCCGCCGTCCGCGCGTGCGACACGGCCGGGCGGGCGGCCGCGCCGCACGGAGACGTACGGCTCGGCGACCGGCCCACTGGCTCGTACGGGCAGCAGACTCGTACGGGTAATCGACTCGTACGGGCAGTCGACTCTTACGGGCAGCGCAGCAAGCACAGCCTGGTTGCGGTGCTCGCCTGCGTGCTCGTGCTGCCTGCCTCGTGCTGCGTTGCGGTGTACGTGGTCACTCACGGCGCTTCGGCGTAGCGGCGGCGCTGCGGCGCTGCCCGGTCACCGCGGCGTTGCCCGGCCACTGCGTCCTCGCGCCGGCACCATGCGCCTCGCAGCCCTCGCCGCAGGAGCGGGGCGCGGCGGGGCGCCTCCGCCACGGGCGAACGTCCGGCGCGACCGGTCGATCGAGGCGAACGGCCGGAGTGTCCCGTGGGGTCGACCGGCGGGAGCGACCGGGCGAGGGCGGTGCGGCGTACGGTTTCTGCTGGGCAGGGGCCCCGGGTCGCCGGTCGGCCGCGCGCCCGTTGGGGCAGCGTCGCCGTTCGGTACGACCGGGCGCAGGCACCGCTCAGAAGCGATTGGGTCCGACCGAGCACGACCGGGTCCGATCGCACGTGACTGACTCCGGGCGCCGTTCAGTGCTCGCGAGGGGCGGGAACCACGTGGTCCACCGCGCCCGCTCCTGGCACTCCGGTCTCGCCGTCGGTCGCGAGCAGCTGCCGCATCGCGACCTCCGCACCGGCGGCGTCGCCCGCGCCGATCGCGTCGACGATCTTCATGTGCTGGCCGACGGAGGTCTCGACGGGGTGCTCGCAGCCGAGGGCCGAGCCGCCGGAGACCTGGAGGGCGGCGGAGACGATGCCGGAGAGGTGCTCCAGCATGCGGTTGCTGGTGAGCTGGAGGAGCAGCGAGTGGAACTCCGCGTCCGCACGGGCGAACGTCAGGGAGTCCCCCTGGGCGGCGGAGTGGCCCATGATCTCGACCATGTCGGCGAGGCGCTGCTGCACGTCCTCACGGCCGTGGCCCGCGGCGAGGCGGGCGGCGAGCGGCTCGATGGTCCAGCGCAGCTCGCACAGCTCCCGGCGCTGGTCGTCGCGCTGCGGTCCGTACGCCCGCCACTCGATGATGTCGGGGTCGAGGAGGTTCCAGTCGCTGACCGGACGGACCCGGGTGCCGACGTTCGGGCGCGCGCTGACCAGGCCCTTGGCCTCCAGGACGCGCAGCGATTCACGGACGACGGTCCGGGAGACCTCGAAGCGCTGGCCGATCTCTTCCGGGACGAGCGGACGGTCGGCGCCGAGGTCGCCGGAGACGATCATCTGGCCGAGCTGCTGGACCAGTTGGCCGTGCAGGCCACGGCCACGGCTGCCGGCGGTGCGGCGGCCGACCCGGGCCATCTCGCTTTCTTGGCCGTCCCATACGGGAGCCACGCGGTCGGTGCGCTCGCCACCGACGGCGTCGGCGTAGGGGTAGCGGTCGAGCTCGCCCGGGCCGGTGAGGCCGGAGTCGGCGGGGCGAGTCGCGGTCATCATGGTGTGCGCAAGGGTACTCACGCATCCTTTGTCGGCGACGTGCCGGACCGCCTTGAGGGCTTTGGTGAAAAGCACACGAAAGGGTGATCGCTCATCACCCTACAATTGACGCTTTATCGGAAGGAACCAGACGCAATACGCGGAGCTGAGGACAGTTCACGCGATGCGGAGTTCGAATGGCGTCGGCGCCTCAGACGTACCGCTACGCGCTCGACCCGCCGCTCACCTCGCCTTTCACGTCGTCCACACCCTTGACCCCGGCCTCCTCGGCCGCCTTCCCGCTTCCCCTGATCCCTTCCCCGGACCTCCGCATCTCACGTTCTTCTGTCATTTTCACCCGTCAGATGCACTTGAGAGGTTCGCCTGTCACTTCTCCGCCCCTTACCGCTGTTCCGCGTCCCGCGCATCCTCAACGTGCCCTCCGGCGCAAGGCCGTGACGGCATATGCGCACAGCAGGACGGCGAGCGACAGCCCCATCGCGCCGACCACCGGCTGCGCCGCCAGTCGCCAGGCGGCATCGGTCAGCTCACCGACCCGGGACGGCCACCGGACCGCGGCCGTGGCCTGCACCCGCGCCGGGAAACCGATTGCCGAGCGCGCCGTCGCATCGCTCAGCAGCCCCTGGACGAGCGGGACCACGGCGACGGGCACCGCCAGGACCGCCGCCAGCCCCATGGCGGTCGACCGGAAGATCCCCGCCGCGAGGAGGCCGGCCCACGCGGACCCCACCAGCAGCGCGGCCCAACCGAGCGACAGCAGCGGCCAGTCGGCGACCGGCGGTAACGCCTGCACACCGAAGACGTAGCCCACGGTCACGCTGCTGAGAAAGGCCGAGGCGACCGCCAGTACGAGCGCGCTCGCCGCACTGATCAGCAGCTTGGCGCCCAGCAGCCGCAGTCTGCGGGGTACGGAACCCTGTTCGGGCGCGAGCGCCGGGTACCGGAACTCCTGGCCAAAGGCGAGTGCGCCGATCAGACCGGCCCCCACCGCGGCGGGCGGGAACGGCAACCGGTCCGGCCACCCCGCCAGCGCACGCGCCGCCGACACGTCACCGCCGCGCGCCAGCACCCATGCCAGGACGAGCGACACGAGCAGTACGAGCAGCCCGACGCCCATCGCCGTACGGTCACTGACCGCCCGCCGGATCTCGTACCGGACCGGCCATGCGGGCCCCGGAGCGGGCAGCCGCGGCAGCACGAGGCGGGAGGGCTGAACCCTGCCGCGCGGGGTGGAGGCGGGGTGCGGCGTACGGGGGGCGGGGGCGGGACCGGGGTTGTGGGGGTGGCTGCGGGACGGGGCGTTGGGGGTGCCCGTTGAGTTTTCGGGGCGAGGAGCTTGTGCGTCGTCGGCGGGGATGACGGGGAGTTCGAGCGTCGTGGTGAGTTCGCTGCCGTTGACGCTGTCGTTGCCGTTGGCGTTGGCACTGCCATTGGCGCTGGCGCGGTCCGCCACCGAGAGGACGCGGCCGGAGGTGGTGACGCGCCTCCGGCTCCCCTGGAGGCCTCCGGCCCGCTCCGCTTCTCCCGTGCCGCCGGGTCCCGACACGCTGGGCCCTGAGACGCCGGGTCCCGAGACGAGGGCGCAGTGACCTCCCGCGTCCTTCCGTACCGGCTCACCGGGGTTCGCGTTCGCCTCGGCGGTTTCGTCAGATGCGACCGGGGTGATGTGCGTTTCGGCGTACGCATCTGAGTACGCCTCCGCGTGCGTCTCTGCGCTCTCGGCGTCGTCGGGCCGTCGGCCGTTCTCGTACGCGTCCGAGTGCGGGTCGTCCGCCGACCGCTCGTGCGGCGATCCGGCGTACCTCGCGTCGCTCTTCTCGTACTCCCCCTCGTCCTTGGCGGCCTCCGCGGCCACCATCGCGACGTGGCCGGTCGCCAGCCTCGCCGCCAGCCGGCCATCGGCCCGGTTCAGCGGGATGGTCGGCCTGGCGTCGCCGATCTCGTCGGCGAGCTGGTGCACGAGGATGCCGTGCCGGTACGCCGTGTCCCCCACCAGCGCGCAGTTGCTCCCGTAGACAGCGATGCGGTTGCCGCTCTCGCGTACGACCTCCAGCGCCTGCTCGGCGCGCGGGTCCACGGCCGGGTCGGCACGCTGCCACTCGTCGACCAGGATCGCCGCCAGCCGGTCCGCGTGCGGGGACCGGACGCTGACGCGCGGGCGCAGCCGGGTGTGCGTGAAGTCGGCGGCCTCCTGGTCGGCGAGCAGCCGGCCGTCCTCGACCGTGACGATCCGGTCGCCCAGCCGGGCAGCGGTCTTGGGGTCCGAAGCCGTGACGAGCACGCTGCCGCCCTGCGCGGCGAATCCCCGCAGCAGCCCGTACAGCCACGCCGCCTCGCGGGGCGACACCCCTTCGTCGGGTTCGTCGAGGAGCAGCGTGTGCGGGTCGCCGAGCAGGGCGGCCGCCATGCCGAGGCGGCGGTCCATGCCGCGTGAGAACTCGCCCAGCCGCTCCTCCGCCAGGCCGCTGAGGCCTACGACCTCCAGGACGTCCTCGGCGCGGTCCGCCGGGACGCCGGCCGCCGCGGTGAGCATCCGCAGATGCGACCGGGCGGTGCGGGTGGGGTGGCCGGGTACGTCGCCGAGCAGCACGCCCAGTTCCCGCGCCGGGTTCGGCAGGCGGTGCAGGGGGCGGCCGCGGAAGAGGGTGATGCCCCGTCCGCGCTCCATCCGCAGCATCAGGCGCAGCGCCGTCGTCTTGCCCGCTCCCCTGGCCCCGAGGAGGACCGTGACCTGGCCGGCCGGCGCCTCGAAGGTCAGGTCGTCCACGGCGGGCGGCAGGCCGCGACGGGCCTCGCTGGTCAGTCCGACGGCCTGGATCATCGCGCGCCTCGCCCGGTACGCGGCTGCCCGGCGCCGGGAGCGCGCCCTGCGGTCGCCGTCACGGCCGTCATCGGGATGACCACCGTGATCGCCGTGATCGCGGCGGGGGCCGAGGGGCGGGCGGTGGGACGGCCGAGGGGACGGCTGGAGGGGTGGGCGGGGGAAGCGGGGGCGGACGTTGCGAGCGCTGCGGGGACTGGAGGACTCACCCCGCCACGGTAACCCTTAATGTCCAATTTGCCCGCAATGCCAGGCGCATTGCGGCGCTCGTGTCCCGCTGCCCTCCGGGGGGGGCTCCCCCCCCGCCCCCTCCCACCACCCCCTCACCCATGAACAGCAGATACAGCACACAGCAGACACAGCGGGCACAGCAGGCACAGCCGCTACAGCACGCCCAAGAGCAGCAGGCGCAACGCGCCTACGAGCAGCAGCCACCAAGCGCCGCCCCCGGCTCACACCTCCGGTCGGAGCATCGGGGGGTTCAGCAGCGTGGCGCCGCCTGCGCTGAAGAGCTGGGCCGGGCGGCCGCCCTGACGGGTCGTCGTCCCCCCGGTCGGGACGAGGAAGCCCGGCGTGCCGGTCACCTTGCGGTGGAAGTTGCGGGGGTCCAGGGCCACGCCCCAGACCGCCTCGTAGACCCGGCGCAGCTCTCCGACCGTGAACTCCTGCGGGCAGAACGCGGTGGCGAGCGAGGAGTACTCGATCTTGGAGCGGGCCCGTTCGACGCCGTCCCCGAGGATGCGCGCGTGGTCGAAGGCCAGCGGCGCGGCCTGGTCGCCGTCCCGGACGAGGCCGTTCTCCTGCTCCAGGAGCGTCTCGACGGGCGCCCAGCGGGCGCCGTGCGCGTCGCCGCCGGCGCGCGGTGCCGGCAGGTCGGGCGCGAGCACCAGGTGGGCGACGCTGACGACGCGCATCCGCGGGTCGCGCTTGGGGTCCCCGTACGTGGCGAGCTGTTCGAGATGCGCGCCGGGGGCCAGCTGGGGGCCCGCCGGGCCGTGCGCCTGCAGGCCGGTCTCCTCGGCGAGTTCCCTGGTCGCCGCCGTCTCCAGGTCTTCGTCGGCCCGTACGAATCCTCCGGGCAGGGCCCACCGTCCCTGGAACGGTGGCTCACCGCGGCGGACGGCCAACGCGCACAACGCGTGTTTGCGCACGGTGAGCACGACCAGGTCGACGGTGACGGCGAACGGGGGGAAGGCCGACGGGTCGTAGGGAGGCATGTCGCGATCATAGTCGTCCGCCTGACGATAAACAGGCGGTCCACTTCTTCACGCCCCCAGTTGCAGGCCATCTGCCGCCTCCTCCACCATTCCCAGGCCACGGCCGCCGACACGGACGGAGAACGGCTGCTCCGCGACCGTCAGACCGGCGACGTGCAGGGCGCCCAGCGGCGTCCCGGAGAGCGGCCGTACGGAGAGCGTGCCGCCCGGGACGTCCGGGCGGATGCCCACCGGGGCGAGCAGGGCGTGCACCGCGCCGGCCGCGGCCACCGCGGCGGGCCGGCAGGCCGTGGGATGCGGTACGGGGGCGCCGTCGCCGGTGCGCTGGTGTCCCGCGTACATCTCCGGGAGGCGGTACCCGAAGCTCTCCGAGGCGTCCAACAGCCCTCTGATCAACGACGCCGCCTCCGTCTCCCGGCCCGCGGCGGCCAGCGCGGATGCGGCGACGGCGGTCTCGTGGACGCGGACCGCTCCGCTGCGGTGCCCGAAGGGGTTGTAGCCGTCCTCCTTGCTGCCGAGGCCGCGCAGGCCCCAGCCGGTGTCGAGGACAGGGCTGTTCAGCAGTTTCGCGACCTGTTCCGTGCGGACGCCGTCGAGCAGTCCGGGGGCGTACGTCCCGCTGCCGAGCAGGCCGGTGTCCAGGAGGTGCGCGGCACCGGAGACGAGGCGCGTGAGCGGCCGGCCGTCGGGGGCGCACAGGGCCGCGGGGCGGCCGCCGCCGGGGTCGTCGATCCAGAAGTGGTCGCGGAACCGGCGGCGCAGTTCGGCGGCCCATTCGCGCAGTTCGTCGGCGCCGGGGCGGTCGCAGGCGTCGAGGAGGTCGGCGCCGAGCAGCGCCGCGCGGTGGGCGTGCGCCTGGGTCTCGCAGCGGTAGGGGCCGGCGGGGGCCGGGTCGGGTACGCAGCCGGCGCCTGCCGAGGGGCCGGCTGCGCGGGCCGATGTGGCGCGCAGCCAGGTGAGGCAGCGTTCGGCGGCGGGCAGCAGGCGTTCGACGTCGGGGGTGGGCAGGCCCCATCGCCGGGCTTCGGCGAGGACCGCGGGGAACAGCAGCGTTGCCTCGATGCCCGTGCAGCTCGGTGGCGAGTGGGGGCCCGCGTCCCGCAGGGGGCCGGGAATTCGGCCGAAATCCGGCCCTGGTGCCGCGTGTTGGCTGCGGGCGAGGGTGCGGAGGGTACTGGCGGCGAGCCGGGTGCCGAGCGGGAGGAGCATGCGGGCCGCGGCCAGGGCCTCCGCCGGGGCCGGGGTGCACCGCCAGGGGATGCCGGCCGCGAGTCCGGTGTCGGCCGGTACGGCGGGGTCCCGGGTCAGGAGGCCGTTGAGGTCGTCGAGTGCGGTGGTGAGCAGGGTGCTCGCGCGGGGGTCGTCGCACTGGAGGCGGGCGGTGGACCAGGGGCGGGGTGGTCGAGTGGCCTGCGTTCCGGCGGCGGTGGGGAGAGCGGTTCCTTTGGTGGGTGGGTGTGCCGGCCCGGTGGTGCCGCTGCGGACGGTGAGTTCGATGGTGCGTGGGGCGCCGGGTGGCAGGTCCAGGTTCCAGCGGAGCAGTCCGGCGGCGGCGAGCGCGTCGTCCGGTGGCGGGGAGGCCGTGACGGTGGCGTGGACGGTGTCGGTGGTCCAGCGGAGGCCGGCGGCGTGGACGGCGGCGGGCAGGTCGGGTCCGGGGAGCCCGAGGGCGACGGCGCTCAGTTCGGCGAGGTCGGTGGTGAAGGTGATCTCCACGGGGAGGCGCAGGGCCCGCGGGGTGTTGTTGTGCAGCGTGATGCGTTCGGTGCCGTCGGCGTTCCGCAGGCGTTCGACGAGGAGGCCCGGGTCGGGGCCGGGGTCGTGGGGCGTGCGGAGGGTGCCCGTGAAGCGGGCGTGGTCGGCGCCGAGCGTCCTGGCCTGCACGGTGAGCGGCTGGGCTCCGGCGACTCGGAGGATGCAGCGGGCGAGGACCCGCCTGCCGGAGCGGTAGAACCCTTCCATGCCGCTGCCGGTGAGCTGGCCGTTGGTGCCGGAGGAGATGGCGAGGGCGGGCAGGGCCACGCAGATCAGGGCGGTGTGGACGGGTTGCGGCTCGGGTGGGCGGGTCGGCGGCGCGGCGCGTTGCCGTGCGGGGGCCGGGTGGGTCTGCGGCGGGGTGGGGAACATGCCTGCCATGGGGGGTGCTCCCTGTTGTGGTGGGGATTCCGTACGGGTCGCGCCACCTAGGGGAACGCCGCGGCCGATACGCAGGTCACGCCGGAACGTCAGGTCGGGTGTGTTCATCGCGGGCTCCGGTCGTCGCTCCGGTCCTCCCGGCGGCCTCCCGCGGGACCGGTGCGCGGGTGGGGCCGCCCCGCCCGGGCGCGTGCCGCGGGACGGGTGCGAATGCGGTGTCCGGCGCGGCGATCGGCACGCGAGCGGCGGGCCGGCGCGCGTCCCGTCCGGGGGACGGTCGCGTCGGTATCGGCGGTGTCGGGGTTGTCGGGGGTGATCTCGGTGGTGGTGCCGACGGGGGTATCGGCGTTGGTCCCAATGGCGGTGTCCGTGCCGGTGCCGGTGTCGATCTCGGTGTCGGTGCCGGTGCCGGTGCCGGTGCCGGTGGGGTTGCCGGTGGCCGATTGAGCATCGGGCCGACGGGTGGCACGTAGGCAGTGGCGGAGTTTGGCGGGGTCGAGGCCTTCGTTGAGGGCCCGGTGGAGGAGTTGGGCGAGGAGGTAGTCGGGGTCGAGGGTGAGGGCTCGGCAGAGGGCGACGCGGGCGGAGGCGGTGTCGCCGGTCTCCCAGGAGACCCAGCCGGCCAGGGTGAGCGGGGGGACCGCGTGGGTTTCGTAGGCGTCGGGGCAGCGGCGGGCCAGGGCGCGCCAGAGGCGCAGGGCGGGTGCGGCGTCGGGGCCTTCCGTCCAGGCGGCGACGTGGTCGCGGGTGGGGCGGTCCTGGAGGCCGAGGATCATTTCGGCGGCCTCGCCGTTGCTGAGGAGGGCGTCGTCGCAGGCGTCCTTGGCGCGGTGGCTGCCGGTGGGCGGGTCGCCGCGGAAGGTGTGGAGGGAGCGGGTGAGGAGGGCGAGGGTCTCGTCGCGTACGGCCTCGGGGTCCTGGCCGGAGAGCATGCGCGGGACGAGGGCGGCGGCCGCGGCGTCGAGGGCCTTGACCTGGTCGTCCGCGCGGGCGCCGGTGTGCGGGGCGAGGCGGGCCTCCATGTCCTTGAGCGAGCCGCGTACCTGGACGCCGGAGTAGGCGGCGGCCGCTGCCATGACGGAGGTGCCGGGCAGGGCGAGCGGGGTGCCGGCGGCGGGGCAGCAGCGTTCGTCGGGGCAGACGTAGGACCAGAAGCGGCCGTGGGAGAGGCAGAGGGCTTCGAGGACGGGGACGTCGCGGCTGCCGCAGGCGGTGCGCAGTCGCTGGGCGAGGGGGTGGAGGCGGTCGCGTACGTCGCGGCCGGTCTCGGTGGCGGTGGGGTCCTGGCAGAGGAAGACGATGATGCCGCCGGGCGGGGTGCCGCGCTCGCGGGCGGCGGTGATCAGGCTGTCGGCGAGCTGGTCGGCGATGTAGGGCCATTGGGCGGTGTCCGCGGGGATGCCGAGCCGGACGCGGCCGCCGAAGCGTCCGCGTTCGCCGTGGACCGCGACGAGGACGATGCTGTCGTCGGGATAGAAACCGAGCAAGTACGGGAGGGCGTCGGCGAGTTCGGCGGGGCCGCGCAGCGTGACCTGGGCTTCCGGGCCGGCCGGGGCGGTGGGGCGGGGGTCTGCCGGGTCGGCCGGCTCGATGTGCGGGTTCATGAGCCGAAGATCCCGCGGTGCGCGGCGCCGCGGCGACCCCTGTGGACAACTGCAGGGTGATTAAAGTTTTCCACAAACCATCACGGGTGCGCGGGCGCCGGACAACTGCCGCGCGTGTTCGGCGGGCATACGTCCGACCGTGCAGGTCGCAGCGGTTTCCGTTGCCGATGGCGGTCGCGAACGCGCCGGGGCGCGGCATCGGCACCCCTCCTCAATTGGCCGCGATCCAGCGGGTATTGGAGGGGTCTTGGAGTTCCGGGCGATCTGTTCATGCTGTTTACAAGTGATTAGATTGTGCGCGTGATGCGATCCACAAACGTTTCCGGAACCGATCGTCGTGCGCTGATCGCGGCTTCGGTCACCGTTGTTCTTTGGGCTTCGGCGTTCGTCTCCATTCGCGCCTCGGCCGACCACTTCAGTCCTGGCGCTCTGGCACTGGGCAGACTCGTGACCGGTTCCGTCGCATTGGTGTGCGTATTGCTGGTCAAACGGGGCGGTTTACCGCCTCGTAAGGCATGGCCGGGCATTGTGGGATCCGGGGTCCTCTGGTTCGGGGTCTACATGGTGGTCCTGAACTGGGGTGAGCAGAAAGTCGACGCCGGCACGGCTTCCATGGTGGTCAATGTCGGACCGATGGTGATCGCCCTGCTGGGCGGCTGGCTGCTCAAGGAGGGGTTCCCGCCGCTGCTGCTGCTCGGCATGGGCGTGTCGTTCGTGGGCGCGGTCGTGGTCGGCTTCTCCACGTCCGGCGAGGGCTCGTCCTCCGTACTGGGTGTACTGCTCTGCCTGCTGGCGGCGGTGGCGTACGGCGCCGGGGTGGTCTCGCAGAAACCCGCCCTGCGGCACGCGACGGCGATGCAGACCACGACGTTCGGCTGCCTCATCGGCACGGTCTGCTGCCTGCCCTTCAGCGGGCAGCTGGTGTCGCAGCTGTCCGAGGCGCCGCTCTCGGCGACCCTCAACGTCGTCTACCTGGGGCTCTTCCCGACGGCCCTGGCGTTCAGCACCTGGGCGTACGCGCTGTCGCGGACGACCGCGGGCAAGATGGGGGCGACCACCTACGCGGTGCCCGCCGTCGTGGTCCTGATCTCCTGGATCGCCCTGCGGGAGGTGCCCGGCTGGGTCACCCTCCTCGGTGGCGTCATCTGCCTCGGCGGGGTCGCGGTCTCCCGGAGGCGCGGCATCCGCACACCGCAGGAGCCGCCTGCCGCGCCCGGACCGGAGCCGACCGGGTCCGAGGCCCCCGCGACGGAAAGCACGCGCTGAAGCGCACGGAACGGCACACAGGAGGGGCCGGCCGGGGAACGTTCCCGGCCGGCCCCTCCGTCATGTGCACCGCCCCGCGGCGGCCCGCGCCGCTCTTCGTGCGAGCGGGCACGTCACAGGACGATCGTCGTCTCGTTCCGTGCCAGCAGATAGCCGAGCTGTACCCGGGTGTGCGCCCCGAGCTCCTGCTTCATGGCCGCGATGTGCCCTTGCAGCGACCGTTCGCTGATGCCCAGCCGGCGCGCGATCCGCTTGTCCGAGTACCCCCCGATCAGCAGGCTGCTGATCGATTCCCGGAGTGACGGAATGACCTCGCCGGCCGCTTTCGCCGCATGCAGCGGAACGAACGGAAAATCCTTCGCCCGGTCCCAGGAACGCTCGAAAGTATCCTTGAGGAAACGCACCACCGCCGGCTCACGGACGGCAATCGCATGCGTACGGCTTTCATTCGCCGAAATGAAGGCGACCGCGTCGTCGATGACGATCAACCGGTCGAAGAATTCGGCCAGCGTCCGGACCCGTACTCCGTAATCGGATACCGCCCGCACATACCTTTTGGTCGCCTCGTCGAATCGCGTGGTGTGCTGGTAGAGCGTCCGCATCGCGACACCCGCCTCGATATGTCGCCGCACGGAATCGAGCGCCTTGTCCAGAACGGGCCCCGGCCGGGGCCCGTCCGGCTGTGCGGTCAGGATTTCTCTTCGGGCGCCGGAGAGTGCCTCGTTGATGGCTTTCTCTATGGCTTCCAGCCCGTCCAGATGAGAAATGAATGGTTCCGGAGGCCCCGCCGGCACCTCCGGAACGCTGCCGATGCCGTCGATCGGACGGCCCACCGTGAGCCGCGACAGCTCGTCCAACTGCGCGGCCAGCCGCCGCAGAGTGCCTTCCGTCCCTTCTGGATCTTCCGGCACGGACTCTAATCGCGCAGATTTCTGTCCGTTTTGGCCTGCGTTAATACCATTTGCGTCATTCACGCCTCTAACCCCCATGCTGTCTGCATGTCCCTTTAGTGCGTGTAAGTCCCCTCAGTTTCCCGTAGTACGGAAACCCGAACCATCTTAGATCTTCAACTCGGGCTCCAGGCAAGGGACATTGATTGCAGGCGATCAAACGGAATGCGTTCGCTTCGGCCGGGCGGCGCTCTCCTCTTTGTTGATCGGACTCCCCACCACTTCGCAGGGAAGGTTCAGAGAACATGCGGGAAAACTTTTCCTCGTCCAGCCGGACGCCCCGTCGGCCGAACTTCACTCTTCGTATCGGGTTCGTCGCGGTAGCGAGTTTTCTGATGGTCGTGCCCGGGGTGAACGCGGCAGACGCCTCGGTATCCGCGGCCCCCACGGGTGACACCAGACTGGACGATGTCGGCTGGAATGCGGCCGGCTCCCGGTCGACTTCCTGAGTCCCCGTCAGGTACGAGAGATCGGTTCCCCACTGTGTCTTCTTCCCCCTGGTTTCTGTGCGACGAAGCCGGACCCCGGCGTGCCGCCCGCGTCTACTGCTTCCCCCACGCCGGAGGCAATCCCCGTTCCTTCCTCAGCTGGCAGAAGGACCTGGGAGAGGACGCGGAAGTGGTCGCGGTCTGTCCGCCCGGACGGGGGCCCCGGTACCGGGAGACCGCCCTCACCACCGTGCCGGACCTCGCCGACGGAGCCGCGGCGGCGATCGCCGCGGCCGCCGACCGCCCCTTCCTCCTCTTCGGGCACAGCTTCGGCGCCGTACTGGCCTTCGAGGTCGCGCGGCGCATCGAAGGACTGCCGGGCTTCCGGCACCTGGTCGCCTCCGGCTGCTCCGCCCCCTCCCTGCTGCCCACCCAGCGTGTGGTGGAGACCGCGCGGCTGGAAGGGCGTGCCTTCACCGAGGCCGTGGGCTTCTTCGGCGGACTGCCGCCGGAGGTCGTCGCCGACGAGGCGCTGCAGGAACTGCTGCTCCCGAACCTGCGGTCGGACTTCCGCATGGTCGCGGAGTACGCCTACCGGCCGGCGCCCCCGCTGCACGTCCCCGTCACCCTGATCAACGGCTACGACGATCCGCATGTCACCAAGGACGGCCTCGACCCCTGGGAGCGCGAGAGCAGCGACAAGGTCGACCAGCACTGGGCCGACGGCGGCCACTTCTACTTCGACGGCAGTCCCGGCGCCGTCACCGGCCTTCTGCGGTCGCTCATAAGTGGGGCACCTGGCGCGAACGCGCCTGTCGATGAGCACGTTGAGCTTATCTGAGCAGTGCCCGACACCTATGACACCCGTACCGCAGAGGGGACCCGCACCATGAACCGCTCCACCGCAGACCAGCAGGGCCGTGCCGAAACGTTCCGGAAGCTCCACGAGGGCCCTCAGCCCTTCGTCGTCCCCAACCCGTGGGACGCCGGCACCGCGCACGTCCTGACCGGAATGGGCTTCCCCGCGCTCGCCACCACCGGCGCCGGCCTGGCGCACGGACTGGGACTGCCCGACGGCCGTCCGGGCCGCGAGGAGATCCTGGACAACGCGGCGGCGATCGTCGCCGCGACCACCCTCCCGGTCTCCGCCGACCTTGAGAGCGGTTTCGGCGACACACCGGAAGAGGTCGCCGAGACCATTCGGCGCGCCGCCGCCGTCGGCCTGGTCGGCGGGTCGATCGAGGACTCCACCGGCCGTGCGGCGGACCCGGTGCGGCCGCTGGAGGAGGCCGTCGAGCGGGTGTCCGCGGCCGTCGCCGCGGCCAGGGAGCTCGACTTCCCCTTCATGGTGACCGCCCGCGCGGAGAACTTCTTCCAGGGCATCCCCGACCTCGACGACACCATCCGCCGCCTCCAGGCCTACGAAGCCGCGGGAGCCGACGTGCTCTACGCGCCGGCCCTGCCGGACGCCGACGCCATCCGCGCGGTGTGTTCCTCGGTCTCGGCGCCCGTCAACGTCCTGATGGGCTCGCCCGCGCTGCGGCTGTCCGTCACCGAACTCGGCGACCTGGGCGTACGGCGGATCAGCGTCGGCTCGGCGCTGTCCCGGGCCTCGCTCGGCGCCGTCGTCCGCGCCGCACAGGAAATCCGCGACCACGGCACCTTCGGCTTCGGGGCGGACGCCGTCCCCTATGCCGAGGCCAACACGATGATGGCGCCGGACCAGCCGGCCGGCCCGGAAAGTGACCCCACACCGTGAACACAGCACCGGCGTACCTGTCCGCCCCCTCCTACGTCCTCGGCGAGACGGAGGCCGACCACACGACCATCGCCAACCTCCACTCCCGCGCCCGTGAGTTCGGGATGCCACCGAAAGCGGAGCTGTGGGGGTGGGGCACGGTCCGGCGTACGGCGAAGAGCCTGGAGACCCTCGCCGTGGAGAGCGGCCGGGCGGCGCTGCGCGCCGCCGCGGTCGACCCCGGCACCGTCGACGGCCTCATCGTGTGCTCGACCAAGTTCCCCGGCGGCCCCCGGACCCACGGCAGGTTCGTGGAGACGGTGATGACCGGTATCGGCCTCGGCGATGCGGCCTTCACCGGCATCACCCTCAACCGCTGTACGAACCTCCTGGTCGGCCTGCGCACGGCCCATGCGCTGGTGGCCGCCGGACAGCACCGCAGGATGCTGGTCCTGTCCATCGACCGGATCACCGACGAGTCCGTGCGCATGGAGAACTTCGCCCTGTTCAGCGATGGTGCGGCGGCCTGTGTGGTGGGGGCGGAGCCGCACGGTGCGGACAGCTACGAGCTGGTCGCCGGGGCCTCCGCACAGGACCCGGCGTCGCTGGACTGGTCGAACGAGATCAGCTCGGACCTCGCCCGCGTGGTCAACGAGCGGGTGCTCACCGCGGCCGGCATGAAGCCGGGGGACATCGACGGCGTGCTGCACCTCAACCTCTTCAAGCCGCTCGTGGTGATGAAGGAGCGTCAGGCCGGTTTCTCCGCCGAACAGTTGTTCCTCGACAACATCAGCCGCGTCGGCCACTGCTTCGCCGCCGACCCGCTGATCAACCTGGTGGACCGGGGCGCGGCCGGACAGCTGCGGGACGACGGCCACTACCTGCTGGCCGCGAGCGTTCCCGGCGTCCGGGTGAGCGTCATGCTGCGCAAGCTGCCCGCCGCCCCCGCCCCGGCAGCCACCACTTCCCAGGAGCTCTGATGAACGCGCACACCGGATTCCCTCTTCCGGACCTGACCACGTCCCTGCCCCGCGCCCCCTTCCTCTTCAGCCCCAAGACGTTCGAGGAGGCCGCCGCGGTACTCGACGGCGAGCCGGCCGGCGTCTTCCAGCAGCTGCTCGGCGACCAGGAGAGCGAGACCACGCTCCTCGTGGCCCTGCGGGTCCTGGAGGCGTTCCTCGGCCGGGCCCGCGACGAGGCCGACCCCGCCCTGCAGGAGTGCGCGGACGCCGAGGAGATCGCCGCGTACGTCGGGCGGACGCGTGCCGGCCTCGTGCCGGCCCTGACCGCGCTGCGGGAGGCCGGGGAGGAGACCCGCGACCTGGTCCTGCGGCAGCGCGCGCCGTTGGGGCTCCTCGCGGGCTGCTGGCTGGACGTCGTGTCCCAGGCCGCCACCCAGCCGTCCGTCGTCGTCAACCGCCTCCACGGCCAGTACTTCCTCCTGCGGGGCGAGGGCACTCCGCAGCGCGGGCAGCTCGACCGGCGCCGCCGCGCCCTGGACGAGCAGGGCGTCCACCTGCCCCGGATCGAGACCGTCGACTTCCTGCACCGGGCCGGCGCCCGCCCGCTGACCGCCCTGCACGCCGCGTTCCCCCTCGCGCTCTCCCGGCTCCCCGCGTCCTTCCTGCCGGAAGTGGTGGGCCTGCACTACGCGATGTCCGCGCTGGGCGTCGACGACCTGCTGCTGGGCACCGAGCCGTTCCTGCCGGAGGAGACGGTCCGGCCGGTTCTCGCCGAGTACCTCGCGTTCACCGAGCAGTCGCCCACCGGCGAAGCGGACCGGCGGCGGATGCTCACCGCGATCGGGCTGGTCCTGCGGCTGGAGCGGGAGCACACCGACATGCTCACCGAGCTGGCGGCGTGGCACGACAGCCTGTCCCTGGACGCCAGGGTCGCCCAGATCGTGGCCCGGCACGCGCCGTTCGCGGGGAAGCAGCACCGCAGCGTCCGGATGGGCGGCCGGCGGCTCTCGGAGTGGCTCGACGACGACAACCTCGACCTCGCGGAGTTCGTCGAGGCGTTCCGGCAGGCCCGGCAGACGCAGCCCGGCCGCTCGGGGACCTGCCGGTTCCTGCAGTCGATCAAATTCGGCGGGCCGATGTTCGGCATCTTCGACGAGCGGGAGGCCGCCACCTTCGCGGCGTGGGCGGACTCCATCGCCGCGGGCGAGCCGGCGGACCTCGATTTCCGGCCGAACACCGCGGGTGACGAGCAGGCCGCGGAGTGGGCTGGGGCGCTGCGCCGTGCCGAGCCGGCCGACGCCGTGGCCGCCGAGGTCGCGACCGGCCTGGACGACCGGGAGCTGTTCCACCGCATCGTCAACGTCGAGCAGTTCCCGCACATCCTGCCGGTGGCCCGGGACCGGGCCGAGGCCGGGCTCACCGACGCGGAGCTGCTCTTCACCCACGGCGCCGGCGGAAAACTCACCAACGCCGAGTTCTTCGAGTACACCCCCGAGGCGCTCATGGAGCGCGTCGAGCGGATCTACTGGGACAAGCTGGTGAACCCCTACCGGCCGCTGACGGAGATACCCGACCGCGACGAAGTGATCTTCGGGCAGTCGACGTTCGCGCTGGGCAGCCTGATCGACGGCAGCTGGGCGCACCGCATCGGCAACCTCGGGCGCGACCACCGGCAGAGCGACCACATGCTGTTCGCCATCTACGCCGACGAGATGGGCCGCGGCGACGTCGCCAAGAACCACATCACCCTCATCCACCAGGTGCTGGCCAGCATGGACATCCACCTGCCGCACATCCGGCAGGAGGAGTTCCTGGAGCAGGGCGATCTGCCGGACGGGCTCTACGGGTTCTCCATCCACCAGGTGTGCCTGTCGCTCTTCCCCGACACGCTGTACAACGAGATCCTCGGCTACAACCTGGGCATCGAGATGTTCGGGCTCGGCGAGATGCGGCTGCACGAGATCCAGAAGCTGCGCCGCCACAACTTCGACGTGGGCTACGAAGAGGCGCACCTGTCGATCGACAACTTCTCCGCGGGGCACGCCCGGCAGTCGGCCGACATCATCGTCTCCTACCTCGACGACGTGCGGCGGGCCTCCGGTGAGGAGGCCGTCCAGCGGGAGTGGCGCCGCATCTGGCGCGGCTACGCGTCCTTCGCGTACTTCGTCGAGCACGAGCTGGTCAAGCAGGTCCGCGACCGGCCGGCCGTCCCGGCCCCGCCGGCGCCCGCCGCCCGGCCCGACGACGCCGACCTGGTCATCTGACACCGCGCCCCGCGCCCGTACCCGCCCGGAGAACTGCCTTGTCACAGCTCACGAGTTTTGACCCGGAGATCCTTGAACTCCCCTTCTACGAGGAGCCGCACCGCCGGCTCGCGGACGCCGTCGGCGCCTGGTGCGACGACCGCCCGGCCTTCTGGGACGAGATCCGCGCGGAGTCCCCGGAGAAGGCCGGACTGCGCCTGGTGCGGCAGCTCGGCGAGGACGGCTGGCTCGCCTTCCTGGACCCCGATTCCGGGGCGGCGGACCTGCCCGGCGACTTCCGGGCGATCTGTCTGATGCGCGAGGCGCTCGCGTACGCCGAGGACCTGGCCGACTTCGCGTTCTCCATCCAGGCGCTGGCCGCCACCCCGGTCATCCGGTACGGCAGCGAGGCGCAGCGGCGGCACTATCTGCCGCGGATGGCCACCGGCTCGCTGATCGGCGCGTTCGCGGTCTCCGAGGAGGAGGCGGGCTCCGACGTCGCGGCGGTCGCGCTGCGGGCCGAGCGGGACGCGGACGGCGGCTATGTGCTCAACGGGCAGAAGGCCTGGATCGCCAACGGCAGCATCGCCGATGTGTACGTCGTCATCGCGCGTACCGGGGAGGGGCCGGGGCCCCTGGGTCTGTCGGCGTTCCTCGTGCCCGCCGACACCCCCGGCGTACGGGTCGGGCGGCGGCTGGACGCCCTCGCGCCGCGCTCCTTCGCGCACCTGGTGTTCGAGGACTGCCGGGTGCCGGCCGACGCCGTGCTGGGCCGGCCGGGCAAGGGCTTCGTCATCGCCATGGACCTCCTGGAACGCTTCCGGATGACCGTGGGCGCGGCGGCGCTCGGCTTCGCCCGCCGGGCCGCCGACACGGCCCTGGCCCGGGCCCGTACGCGGCGGATCGGCGGCGGGAAGCTGATGGACCTCCAGCTGACGCAGGCGTCGCTGGCGGACATGGACGTCCAGCTCAACGCGGCCGCGCTGCTGGTGGCGCGGGCCGCCTGGGAGGCCGACCGCGGCAGCCGGCGCTTCGCCCGGCACTCCAGCATCGCCAAGCTGCACGCCACCGAGGAGGCGCAGCGCATCATCGACGCCTCCGTGCAGCTGCTCGGCGCGTCGGGGGTGGTCAAGGACAGCGTCACCGAGCGCCTCTACCGGCAGATCCGCTCCCTGCGGATCTACGAGGGCACGTCGGAGGTCATGCGGCTGACCATCGCCGGGACGCTCGACACCCGGCGCGCTGCCCGCGCCGCCGCCGACGTCTGACCGCCGGCCGCCCCTCGTCCCCCCGCTTTTTTCTCAACCGTTCCACCGAGCAAGGAGTTCCCCGGGTGACCACCCCCATCGAAGCGGTCCGGCTGCCGGACCCCTACGCCTACTACGCGCCGCTGGTGGCCGAGCGGCCCTTCGCCTTCGACCCCGCGGTGGGCGCCTGGGTGGCGAGCGACGCCGCGGCCGTCCGGGCCGTGCTGACCGACGACGCGCTGCGGGTGCGGCCCGCCGCCGAGCCGGTGCCGGCCGGGATCGACGGCACGCCCGCCGGTGAGGTGTTCGGGTCGCTGGTGCGGATGACCGACGGGGACCTGCAGCGGCGTCTGAAGGCGGTGGTCGTCGACGCGCTGGGCCGGGTGGACACCGCGCACGCCGCCCGGCTGGCCGCGGAGCGCACCCGGGCGTGCCTGACCGGTCCCCGGCCGCCCTTCGAGGAGCTGATGTTCGGGGTGCCGGCGCGGGTGGTGGCGGCGCTGTGCGGGCTGGACGACGGTGCGGACGCCGAAGCTGCCCGGCTCATCGGGGACTTCGTCCAGTGCATCCCCGCCTCGGCCACGCCCGAGCAGCAGCAGGCCGCGGCCCGTGCGGCCGGGCGGCTCCAGGAGCTGATGGGCCCCGGCATCGAGCGGGGCGGGGACGGCACGGGCCTCCTCGCCGAGCTGGTGCGGGCGGCGCGGCGCGCCTCCTGGTCCCGTACGGCGCCGCTGCTGGCCAACGCGGTGGGGTTCCTGTCCCAGACGTACGACGCCACCGCGGGGCTGATCGGCAACACCCTGCTGGCGCTGGCCCGGGAGGGGCGGCCGCAGGGCACGTTGGACTCCTTCGTCCGGGAGGTCGTGCGGCACGACGCGCCCATCCAGAACACGCGCCGGTTCGCCGCCGAGGTGTTCCGGTACGGCGACGCCGAACTCAAGCCGGGCGAGCAGGTGCTGGTGCTGCTGGCCGCCGCCAACCGCGACCCGGCGGCCAACCCCGACCCGCACGCCTTCCGGCCCGGCCGCCCGGACCCCGCGGTGTTCACGTTCAGCACGGCCGCCCACCGCTGTCCGGGAGAGGAGCTGGCCGTGGCCCTCGCGGGCGGAGTCGTCGGTGAGCTGCTCGCCGCCGGTTTCGACCCGGCGGAGCTGCCGGCCGAGGTGGCGTACCGGCCGCTGGCCAACGCCCGTATCCCGGTGCTGTGAGCGCGGTCCGTACAGCTCTTTCCTCCTGACAGCCGACCCCTGAAGAGGAAGTACCAGCCTGATGCCGGACATGCCACGCCTGTGGATGCGTCACGAGACCCGTGCCAGTGAGCGGCGCGCGCCGCTCGTTCCCGAGGACGCCGCGAAACTGGTCGAGCAAGGCGTCGAGATCACCGTCGAGGAGTCGGCGCAGCGCGCCTTCCCGCTCGCGGACTACGCCGCCGCCGGCTGCCGGACCGCCCCGGCGGGCAGCTGGGAGGAGGCGCCGGAGGACAGTTACGTACTGGGCCTGAAGGAGCTGCCCGGCCGGCCGGACCGGCTGCGGCACCGGCACATCTTCTTCGGCCACGCCTACAAGGGACAGTCGGGCGCGCAGGAGCTGCTCGGCCGGTTCACGGCGGGCGGCGGTGCGCTGCTGGACCTGGAGTACCTGACGGACGACGACGGCCGGCGGCTCGCGGCGTTCGGCTACTGGGCCGGTTACGTGGGTGCCGCGCTGGCCGTGCTGCACCACCGGGGCCGGCTGGAGACGCCGCTGCGTCCGGTCGACCGGCCCGCCCTGGATGCCCTGCTGATGGCCGGCGACGGCGGGACCGCGCTGGTGATCGGCGCGCTGGGCCGCAGCGGCCGGGGCGCCTGCGACGCCCTGGAGGCCGCCGGCATCGCCCCGACCCGGTGGGACGTGGCGGAGACCCGGTCGCTGGACCGGGCGGCCCTGCTCGGCCACGACATCGTGGTCAACACCGTGCTGACCACGCGGCCCGTGCCGCCGTTCGTGACCCACGCGGACCTCGACGCGCCGGACCGCCGCACCGCGGTGATCTCGGACGTCACCTGCGACGTGACCTCGGACTGCAACGTCCTGCCGGTCTACGACGAGGTCACCACCTGGGGCCGGCCCGTCCTGCGGCTGCGGGACGGGGACCGGCCCGCCGACCTGATCGCCATCGACAACCTGCCCTCGCTGCTGCCCGCCGAGTCCAGCCGGGCATTCTCCGCCGAACTGGCGCCGCAGCTGGGCCGGCTGACCGACACCGACCCGGCCTGGGCGCGCTGTCTGCGCACCTTCGAGGCCGCCGCACACGCCGACCACACAGGGAGCACTCATGTCCGCTAGCCGGCCGACCACCGGCCCCGCCGAGGCCGTACCCGCCAGCGGCACCGTCCACTGGATCGGCACCGGACTCTCCACCGGCCGCACCGGCCTCGGCGTGCTCTGCGAGCAGGCCGAGCGGGTGGTGCTGTGGGACCGTACCGCGGCCCGCGCCGCCGACCGGCTGGCCGCCCTCGGTTTGACCGGCCGGGCCGAGGTACGGGCCCTGGACGACGGGGCCCTGGAATCCGCCGTGGGCGCGGGGGACGTGCTCGTCTCGATGCTGCCCGCCACCGAACACCCGCGGCTGCTGCGGCTGGCCGTCGACCGCCGGGCGCACTTCGCCTGCACCAGCTATGTCTCCGACACCGTGGCCGAACTGGCCGTGGCCGCGGCGGAGGCGGGCCTGGTCGTGCTGACCGAGGCCGGTCTCGACCCGGGCATCGACCACCTGATGGCGCACCGGCTCGTCGGCCACGCCAGGGACGCGGTCGGCGACACGGCCGAGTCGGTGGAGTTCACCTCGTACTGCGGCGGCATACCGGCCGTGCCCAACGACTTCCGCTACCGGTTCAGCTGGGCGCCCTACGGCGTGCTGGCCGCGCTGGGCTCCCCCGCCCGGTACGTCGACGGGGGCGCGGAGCGCACCGCTGCGCACCCGTGGGAGGCCACCCGCGTCCACCGCCTGGGCGGCGAGGACTTCGAGGTCTACCCCAACCGCGACAGCCTGCCCTTCGTCGCGCAGTACGGCATCCCGGACGGCTGGCAGCTGCGGACGTTCGTCCGCGGGACGTTGCGCAACGCGGGCTGGCGGGCCGCCTGGGAGGAGGTCTTCCGCACCGTCCTCGCCGGTGACGAGGCGCGGACCAGGGCGCTGGCCAAGGAGCTGGCCGACCGGTACCCCACCACGGAGGCCGACCGCGACCGCGTGGTCCTCTCGGTCGCGCTCGGCGTCCGGGCCGCGGGCGGCGACAGCTGGCAGGGCTCCTACCTGATGGACCTGACCGGTGACGAGACCGAGAGCGCCATGGCCCGCTGCGTGTCCCTGCCGCTCGCCTTCGGCCTGACCCGGCTGCTGGCCGGCGCGCTGCCGGCCGGCCTGAACCGGGCCGCCGAATCCGCTGAGGAGGCCGGCCGCTGGATGGACTTCCTGGCCGGTCACGGCGTCCGCATCACCTTCGAGTAGTCCGTTCCTACATTCCGACACCACGGGGAGAAAGATCATGACTGTCGCCGCTCTGCCCGAACCGCCGCCGCGGGCCTTCGTTCTCACCGGCGCCTTCTGGGTGGTCTGCCGCAATCCGCGCTACCTCCGGGAGCTGTCGGCGCGGGGCCTGAAGGTGCTGCTCATCACGCCGGAGAGCTACCGCGAGTCCGCGCAGCGGTGCATGAAGGACGCCGACCATCCGGCGTCCCTCATCGACGACGTCGCCTTCGTCGACGGCTCCCTCGACCAGGAGGGTTCGTTCGTGCCGGGCTTCATCGCCCGTGCCCGGGCCTGGCGGCGGCAGTACACGATCGTCGGCGCGTACGCCGTGGGCGAGACCCTCGTGGAGCCGACCGGCCTGCTCGGGGACGCCCTAGGCCTGCCGGGGCCCGGGCTGCGGGCGACGCGGGCGTGCCGCAGCAAGTACCTGCAGCGCTGGTACCTGGACGAGTTCAGCCCCGCCTCGCTGGTGATCCCGCCGGGCGAGCGCGAGGAGACCGCCCTCGGCGACCTGCCGTACCCGGTGGTGGCCAAGCCCGCGACGCGGCACTCCAGTTCGGGGGTGGCCCATGTCGCGGACGCCGCCGAACTGCGGGACCTGCTGGCGGAGTACCCCGAGTACGAGACCGTGCTGGTCGAGCAGAAGGTCCAGGGCCAGGAGTACTCGGTGGAGAGCCTGGTGCAGGACGGGCAGGTGATCTTCGCTTCCGTCACGAGGAAGGAGACGACCGAGTCGCACGCCCGCACCTTCGTCGAGCTCTCGCACTCGGTGCCCAACGCCCGTACGGAGGAGGACGGGGCGCTGCTGACGGCCAATGAGCAGCTGCTGCGAAGACTCGGCTTCGGCGACGGCATCGCCCACGCGGAGTGGCGGGTCGCCGCCGACGGCCGGCCGTACCTGATGGAGATCGCGGCCCGCACCCCCGGGGACGGGCTGCTCGCGCTCTACCAACTCGCCACCGGGCAGCCGCTGGAGCCCGAGATCGTCCGGATCGCGCTGGGCGAGCCCGCCTCCTACCCGGCGCCGCGCCGCTGGGCCCGCCAGGTCTACCTCGACCACGAGCCCGGCACGCTGGAGGACGTCACGGTCGACTGGCCCGGCATCGAGCCGGTGTGGGTGGGCGAGGGCGGCATGTGGCCGGAGATCGCGCCGGGCGGCCCGGACGCGCCCCCGACGCTGCGCGCGGTCCTGGTGCTCAAGCCCAAGGGGGCCCGGCTCGCCCCGCTGGCCAGCTCCGACGACCGGGCGGTGACCTTCCTCATCGACGCGCCGACCCCCGGCGAGCTGGACGCGCTGGAACACCGGGTGCGCGCCGCGGTGAAGCTGACCACCGGAACGGCGGGCGGTCACGGTGTCTGAGCCGATTGCCGCGGAACGGGCCACGGTGTGGCGGACGTTCCGGGAGGCGCCGCTCGCGGTGAAGACCGTGCTCGCGGGCGTCCTGGTGAACCGCCTCAGTGGATTCCTCAACATCTTCCTGGTGCTGTTCCTGACCGCCCGGGGCTACTCCGACGGCCACACCGTCGCCGCCCTCGGCGTCTACGGGGCCGGGGCCGTGGCCGGCTCGCTGATCGGCGGCACCCTGGCCGACCGGATGGGCGTGCGCACCGCCACCGTGGTGTCCATGGGCAGCACCGCGCTGCTCACCGCCGCCCTGCTCTACCTGCCCGACTTCGGCACCCTGCTGGTGGCCGTCGCGCTGGTCAGCCTGGGCGCGCAGCTCTTCCGGCCGGCGTCCGCGACGCTGCTGGCGGAGCTGACGCCCGGCAACCGCCAGGTCATGATCTTCGCGATGTACCGGTTCGGGCTCAACGTGGGGGCGACCGCCGCGCCGCTGGTCGGCTACGGCCTCTACCACGCAGGCGGGCAGCAGTACACCCTGCTGTTCTGGGGCGAAGCGGTGATCGCCCTGGTGTACGCGGTCTTCGCGTGGTCGACGCTGCCCGCTCGCGTGCGTCCGGCGCCGGTGCCGGCCGCGGCCGGCGCGCCGGCCGGCGGCCCGTCCCGGGGCGGTTATCTGGCGGTGATGCGCGACCGGCGGTACCTGCTCTACCTCGTCGCGGCCTTCTGCCACTCCGCGGTCTACATGCAGTACCTGTCCACGCTGCCGCTCTACATGAAGGACGCCGGGCTCGCGCTCTTCTGGTACACCTTCGCGGTCTCCCTCAACGGGTTCATCGTCATCGCCTTCGAGCTGCTGATCACCAAGGTCTCGCAGGAGTGGCCGCTGAAGCTGACGATCGGGCTGGGCTTCGCGCTGGTGGGCGCCGGAGTGGCGTTCTACGGGCTGCCGATCGGCCCGGCCGCCGTCGTCGTCGGCACGCTCATCTGGTCGCTCGGCGAGATCATCGGCGGGCCCGCGGTGTTCGCCTACCCCGCGAAGGCGGGCCCGGAGCACCTGCGGTCCCGGTACATCGGCAGCTTCCAGTTCATGTTCGGCCTGGGCACCGCCGTGGGCCCGATGCTCGGCAGCTGGCTCTTCCTCCAGCTCGGCGGATGGGTCTGGCCGGCGGTGGCCGTCGGATCCTTCCTCGCCACGGTCTTCGGCCTGATCGCCGTACGCCGGCCGCCGCCGGCAGCGGCGGAACCGGCCCCCGCAGTTCCCGCCCCCGAGGAGAGCGAGGAGCTGCCCGAAGCGCACAAGGCCGCCTCCCCGGCCTGACCCCCCACAACTTCCCCTCCCCCGCCGGTCCGGACGGGTCGACCGCCCGTCCGGCCGGAACCGCACGACCGTCCCTCTGCCCGACATCACGCCAAATCACATCTCATATCCGGCACCACTGCGTCGGCTACCGCCGACATCCGCCTGAAGGAGAGATCTCAATGGGGCACGCGAACACCCAGGCCGATTCCGCGCAGTACCACTGCGTAGGAGTGGGTGTGGGACCCGCCAACCTGAGCCTGGCGTCGCTGCTGCACGGCCGCCCGGAGGTGCGCAACCTCTTCCTCGACCGCAAAGCCGCCTTCGGATGGCACGACGAGCAACAGATACCCGGCGCCACGCTGCAGGTGTCGATGTTCAAGGACCTGGTCAGTCTCTCCGACCCGAAGAGTCCGTTCTCCTTCCTGTCCTACCTGCACGACCAGGGCCGGGTGTACCACTTCCTCAACGCCCAGTTCGACGACGTGCCGCGCCTGGAGTTCCGCAACTACCTGGCCTGGGCGAGCCGCCGCAACGAGAACGTCGTCTTCGGCGAGAACGTGGAGGAGGTCGACTTCGACGGCGTCTTCACCGTCCGCACCGACCGCCGCACCGTGACCGCCGAGAACATCGTCGTCGGCGTGGGCAGCCGGCCGTGGGTCCCGCCGCTCGCCGACGGCATGCAGGGCGAGACGCAGTTCCACGTCAACGACTACATGAACGCGGCCAAGAGCCTGGGCGGCAAGCGGGTCGTGGTGGTCGGCGGCGGGCAGTCCGGCGCCGAGGCGTGCCTGGACCTGATGTCGCGCCCCGACAGCGAACTGCCGCGCCGCATCTCGTGGCTCTCCCGGCGCCGCAACTACTTCCCGATCGACGACTCGCCGTTCACCAACGACTACTACATGCCGTCCCACTCGGACTACTTCTACGGCCTGCGGCCGGAGATCCGGCAGGCGTTCAACGCGCAGCACATCCTCAGCAGCGACGGCATCTCGGAGTCGACGCTGCGCGACCTCTACCAGCGCATCTACGTCCACCGCTTCGTCCAGGGCAACCCGGACCTGGTCGGGCTGCACCCCAACCGCGAGGTCACCGGCGTCGAGGCCGGCGCCGCGGGCGGCTGGGACATCAGCGTCCGGCACAACGACGAGCCCGACGCCGTCGAGCACTTCGAGGCGGACGTCATCATCTGGGCCACCGGCTTCCGCCCGGCCCGGATGGACTTCCTCGCCCCGATCGCCGACCGCCTGGAGCGCCACGGCGACGAGCTGAGCATCGACGAGCACTACGCGGTGCGCTGGGACGGCCCCGACGACCGCCGGATCTTCGTGCAGAACGCCGCCCGCGGACAGCGCGGCCTCGCCGACCCCAACCTCAGCCTGAACGCCTGGCGCAGCCAGCGCATCGCCGACCGGCTGAGCGGGGTGCGCAGCGACGAGCAGCTGGCCTCGTTCATCGAGTGGTCGTCCAAGGCCGGCGCCAAGGTCCTGTGGGGCGCGTGATGACGGGGAACCGTACCGACTTCGCGGTGGTCGGCGGCGGCGTGCTCGGCTGCATGATCACCCGGGAGATCCTCGCCCGCGACCCGGACGCCTCCGTGGTCGTGCTGGAGCAGGACGCGGTCGGCAGCGGCGCCACCCGCCGCTCGGCCGGCCTGCACTTTCCCCGCGGCTCCACGGAGCGGGTCCGCGGCATGGCGGCGTACAGCCAGGACCACTGGGCCGCCCTCAAGGCCGCCCGCCCGGACCTGCCGATCCATCCGCTGGCCATGACGGTGATCGCCGACGCGGCGCACGAGGCGCGGCTGTACGAGACGTACCTGCCCGAGGCGAAGCTCCGGCCGGTCATCGAGGTGGCCGGGGGTACAGCCCTGGTGCCGGACGGCAAGGCCGCGTGGGAGGGGGACGGCTGCCAGTACGCGGACGTCCACGCCCTCACCCAGGTCCTGGCCCGCGACCTGCGCCGCACCGCGGAGTTCCGCGAAGGCGTCCGGGTCACCGGCGTGACCCCTGGCGCGGACGCGGTGGAGCTGGCGCTGGGCACCGGCGACAGCCTCACCGCCGGCCACGTCGTGCTGGCGCCCGGGCCCTGGCTCGCGGCCCCCGCCTGGAAGGACCTCGTCGCGCCGCTGGGCGCCCGGGTGAAGAAGATCGTGGCCCTGCACATCGAGGTGCCCCCGGCGCCCGGGGACCGCGCGGTCGTCTTCCAGGACGAGGACGCCTTCCTGCTGCCCTACCACGAGCGCGGGCACTGGCTGTTCAGCTACACCTGCCAGGAGTGGGACGTCGCCCCGGACACCCTCACCACGAGCGTGTCGGCCGCCGACCGGCGCGAGGCGCTGGCGACCCTGACGCGCTACGCACCCCGGCTGGCCGACCGCTGCGTGTCGGGCCGCATCTTCTGCGACGCCTACGGCCCCGCCATGGAGCCCGTGGTCAGTGCGGTCACCGACGACGCGCGGGTGGTCTTCGCGGGGGCCGCCAACGGCTCCGGATACCGGCTCGCCCCCGCCATCGCGGCGGAGACCGCAGGCCTGCTCCCCCTTTCCTCCCAGCGTAAGGACACGGCGTGATCATCAACACGTACGACGACACCGCCCTGCACGAGGCGTTCGGCATCGACATGAGCGACATCGAGGGCCTCGGCGTGGGCGCGGGCTGGGGGCGGGTCGCGCCCGGCCGCAGCTCGGCCAGCCACCAGCACGACGAGACCGAGTTCTTCGTGATCGTCGCGGGCCGCGGCGAGTTCGTCGTCGACGGGCGCCGCCACCCGGCGGCCCCCGGCACGGTCGCCCTCTTCGAGCCCTTCGAGTCCCACGTCCTGGAGAACACCGGCGACACCGACGTGGTCTTCCTGACGCAGTACTGGCGCGACGCGGACCGCGCCCTCGCCTCGGCCCGCAACACGGAGCGCACCAACTTCGGCGAGCGGCCGGTCTTCGTCTTCTCCACCCCGCCCACGCCCAACGGGGACCTGCACCTCGGGCACCTGTCGGGCCCGTACCTCGGCGCCGACGCCTACGTCCGCCACCAGCGGATGAACGGCACCAAGGCGTGGCACCTCACGGGCAGCGACGACTACCAGAGCTACGTGGTGGGCGCCGCCCGCGCCGAGGGCCGCGAGCCGGCCGAGACCGCCGCGCACTACAGCGCCGAGATCGCCCGGACGCTGGCGCTGATGGACATCACGCCCGACCAGTACACCGTGACCGACGACGACCCGACCTACCGCCCCGGGCTCCAGGACTTCTTCTCCCGCGTGGTCTCCGACGGCACGGTGCGGCCCACCGAGGCCGAGGCGCTCTTCGACGCGGAGAGCGGGCAGTACCTCTACGAGGTGGACGTCAAGGGCGGCTGCCCCGGGTGCGGTTCGGGCACCAGCGGCAACATCTGCGAGGAGTGCGGCGAGCCCAACACCGTCACCGACCTGGTCGACCCCGCCTCGGCGCACTCCGCGGCGACCCCGCGCAGCGCCCCCGTGGCCCGCTGGACGCTGCCGCTGCACTCCTTCCGCGAGCAGATCGCCGACCACCACCGCCTCGGCCGGGTCCCCGCCCGGCTGCGCGAGCTGAGCGACCGGCTCTTCCGCCGCCCGAGCCTGGACATCCCGATCAGCCACCCCTCCGGCTGGGGCGTCCCGCCCGCCGAGAAGGACGTGGACGGGCAGGTCATCTGGGTGTGGCCGGAGATGTCGTACGGCTTCCTGCACGGCATCCAGTCCCTCGGCGCCCGGCTGGGCGAGGAGTGGCGGGCGGCCGCGCCGCAGCAGGACTGGAAGGTCGTCCACTTCTTCGGGTACGACAACAGCTTCTACCACTCCGTGCTCTACCCGGCCCTCTACCGACTGGCCCACCCGGGCTGGAACCCGGACATCGACTACCACGTCAACGAGTTCTACCTGCTGGAGGGCAGCAAGTTCTCCACCAGCCGGCGGCACGCCATCTGGGGCAAGGAGATCCTCGGCCCGGACTCCGTCGACGCGGTCCGCTACTTCCTCGCCGCCACCCGCCCCGAGGGCCGGCGCACCAACTTCCAGCGCGCCGCGTACGACACGACCCTCGACGAGACGCTGATCGGCACCTGGCAGGGCTGGCTGAACGACCTCGGGGCGCGGGTCGCCAAGCGGTACGGCGGCAACGCGCCGGACGCGGGCACCTGGACCCCGGAGCACTCCGCCTTCCTCGGCCGGCTCGGCGCCCGCCTCGCCGCGGTCACCGGCAGCCTCGGCTCCGAGGGCTTCTCGCTCAACCAGGCGGCCGCCGAACTGGACGGCATCGTCCGGGACACACTGCGCTTCTCCCACCAGGAATCCGTCCTCGCGGAGACCGCGGGCTGGGAGAGCGAGGCCCGTACCGCGATCGCCCTCGAACTCGCCGCGGCCCGCCTCCTGGCGCACGCCGCAGCGCCCGTCATGCCCCGCTTCGCCGCGCGGCTCGCCGCTGCGCTCGGCCTGCCCGAGCCGGCCGTGTGGCCGCGCACCGTGGAGCTGGTCCCCGCGGAGAGCGAGATCCGCCTCGCGGACGCCGTCTTCTTCCGGCCGACGGCCCCCGCGCCGCGGCCCGCACAGGCCGGCCCGCAGCTGGTGCCGTGGCTGAGCGAGCAGGTCCGCACCGTGCTCCAGCTGGCGGCGGACACCGAGGTCAGCGCCAGCAACCTCAGCCAGCTGGGCACCAGTTCGCTGCAGGCCGTGACCTTGCAGTACCAGATATTGGAGGCCCTCGACGTGGACGTCAGCGTCGAGGAACTGCTCGGCAGCCACGACGTCAACGCGCTGGCCGTGCTGATCGAGGAGCGAGCCGACGAGGCGGCGCTGACCGCCTTCAGTGAGGGGGCCCGATGAACTACCGCGATGTGCTCCGCGAGATCGACAGCCGGGGCCTGTCCGTCTCCCTGTCCGGCAACGACCTGCGGCTCCAGGGCGGCCGCGAGCGCATGGACCCCGAGTTCATCGCCCTGGTGAAGAGCATGAAGGAGGAGCTGGTCGCCCACCTGGCCGAGGAGGAGCGGCACGGCCCCGGCTTCGCGCTCACTCCCCTGCAGCGGGCCTACCTGCTCGGCCGCAGCGGCATCTTCGAGATCGGCGACATCTCCAGCCACGTCTACCACGAGTTCGAAGGCGTGTGGGACCTGGACCGGCTGGAGAGCGCCCTGGAAGCGGTGGTGGACGCGCACAGCGCGCTGCGCTCCCGCTTCGTCTCGGACGAGCGGCAGGTCACCGAGTTCCGCCAGCACCGGCCGCGGATCAGCCGCCTCGACCTGCGCGGGGAGAGCCCCGAGGAGCAGGAGCGCATCCGCCGGGAACTGCGCGAGGAACGCTCCCACCGCGTGCTCGACGCCGACGAGGTGCCGCTGATCGCCGCCGAGGTGACGATCCTCGCCGACGACCGGATGGTGCTCCACGTCAGCCACGACGGGCTGGTGATGGACGGGATCAGCATGTTCCTGTTCTTCCGCGCCTGGTGGCAGCAGTACCGCGACGGCACGGCCGGCGACGCGCCGGGCGAACTGCCCTACGAGGAGTACGTCGCGGCCCTCGAGACCGCGCGGGGCAGGGCTCCGGCCCGCCGCTCGCGCGAGTACTGGCTCGACCGCGTCGACGACCTCGCGCCCCACCCGGACCTGCCGCTGCGCACCAGCCCGGCGGCGCTGACCGCCAGCCGCTTCACCCAGCGCCTGGTGCGGCTGGACGAGCAGACCTGGAAGGCCCTGAAGGAGCGGGCCTCCTTCGCCGGGCTGACGCCGTCGGCGGTGCTGCTCGCGGCGTACGCCGAGACGCTCGCCACCTGGGGCGCCGGCCGCCGGTTCACCCTCACCACCACGGTGGCCAACCGCCCGCCGATCCACCCGCGCGTCTTCGACGCCATCGGGAACTTCTCGGACACCCTCCTGGTCGAGGCCGACGTCGACCGGTCCCGCACCTTCGAGGAGCGGGCCCGCGCGCTCCAGGCACGGCTGCGCAGCGACCTGGACCACCGGCACTTCTCCGGCAGCGACGTCATGCAGGAGCTGGCGCGCCGCCGCGGCGGCGTGGCGGGCGCCCGGATGCCGTTCACGTTCAACAGCGCCATCGGCCACGTCAACGGCGAGGTCGACGGCTCCGCGCTGGAGCTGTTCGGGCCCGAGGTCTTCAGCGTCAGCCAGACCCCGCAGGTGTGGCTGAACGCCTTCGCCATGGAGCAGCACGGCGGGCTGGTCGTCCAGCTCGACGGGATCGACGAGCTGTTCCCCGAGGGCCTGCTGGACGACCTCGCCCAGGGGTACGGCTCCCTGCTCGGCACGCTGGCCGACGAGGCCGCCTGGCAGCGGCACACCTTCGACCTGCTGCCGGCGGCCCAGCGCGAGCGGCGCCGGGCGGCCAACGACACGGCCGTACCGCTGCCGGAGACGCAGCTGGGCGAGGCCTTCGCGGCCCAGGCCGAGCGCACCCCGGACGCGCCCGCGATCATCACCTCCGGCGGCAGCCTCGGTTACGGCGAGGTCCTGCGCCGCGCGGCCGCCGCGGCACGGTGGCTGCGGGACCGGGGCGTCGGCCGGGACGAGCTGGTCGGCCTGGTGATGGGCCGCGGACCCGAGCAGATCATCGGCATCCTCGCCACGGTCCTCGCGGGCGCCGCGTACCTGCCCGTGGACGGGGCACTGCCCGCCGAGCGGCAGAGCTACATGCTGCGCGACGGCCGGGTGCGCCAGGTGCTCACCAACCTCGACTGGCAGGACCCGTCGGGCGAACGGGAGGTGCTGCGCCTGGATGTCACGGAGCCGCTGGACACCGGCGCGCCGGTCGACCTGCCCGCCCCGCTGCCCGGCGCGCACCCCGACGACCTGGCGTACGTGCTGTACACCTCCGGCACCACCGGCGCGCCCAAGGGCGTCATGGTCACCCACCGCAACGTGGCGAACGTCGTCGCCGACTGCCACAAGCGCTTCGGCATCACGCCCGACGACCGGTTCTTCGCCATCAGCGCGTTCAACTTCGACCTGTCGGTCTGGGACGTCTTCGGCGCGCTGTCCGCGGGGGCCGCGCTGGTGATGCCCGACCGCGACCGGGCGGTGGATCCGGCGCACTGGCTGGACCTGTGTCGCGATGCCGGGGTGACGGTGTGGAACTCCGTGCCCGCCATCGTGTCCATGATGCACGAACAGGCCGTCGCCGACGCGGTGGTGCCGCCCGCGCTGCGCCTGGTGATGATGAGCGGCGACCGCATCCCGCCGGCGCTGCCGGCCGCGCTGCGCCGCCTCAAGCCCGGCCTGGACGTCGTCTCGCTCGGCGGCCCGACCGAGACGACGATCTGGAACATCCTGCACCCGGTCGGTCCGGAGGAGGACGGCAGCCGGTCGATCCCGTACGGCCGGCCGAACGCGAACAACCGCGCGTACATCCTGGACCGGGACGGGCTGGACGCCCCCGACTGGGTGACCGGCGAGATCTGTGCGGCGGGCACCGGCCTGGCGCGCGGCTACTGGGCCGACGAGGAGCGCACCGCCCAGCGGTTCGCGTACGACACGCGGCGCGACGAGCGGCTCTACCGCACCGGTGACCTGGGCCGCTATCTGCCCGACGGCAGCATCGCGATCCTCGGGCGGAGCGACTTCCAGATCAAGGTCAACGGCTACCGCATCGAGGCGGGCGAGGTCGAGACCCGCCTGGTCGCCGTGGACGCCGTCGCCAAGGCCGTGGTCGCCAGCCGGCCCGGCGCGCGGGGCGACCGGCTGGTGGCCCACCTCGTCCCGAGCGGTGACGAGCGGCCCACCGAGGCCGAACTGCGTGACGCGCTCCGCCGCGACCTGCCCGACTACATGATCCCGACCGCCGTCATCTGGCACGAGGACCTGCCGCTCACCAAGAACGGCAAGGTGGACCGCTCGAAGCTCGCCGCGACCGACGTCGAGGAGACGGCGCCCGCTGCCGACGCTCCGCAGGGCGGCGGCGAGCCCACGACGGACACCGAGAAGGCCCTGGTCGAGATCTGGACCACGGTGCTGCGCGGGGCCCGGGTGGGCGTGCACGACAGCCTGCGCGCGCTCGGGGGCGACTCCATCGCGGCGGCGCGCATCCTCACCGCCGTCCGCAAGCGGTTCGGGGTCACCATCCCGCTCGACGTGATGGCGGAGCTGGACACCGTGTCCGCGATGGCCACGGCGCTGACGGCGAAGCAGGAGGAGGCACGATGACCGGCCACTCGGTGATCAACCAGATCGTCTCCACGCCGCCGCTCGGCGGCCGGATCTCCTTCTCCCGCCTCGACGGCACGGAGACCATGGAGCTGCCGGAGCTGTACGAGCGGGCCGAGCGGCTGGCGCGCCGGCTGCGGGCGCGGGGCATCGGTCCGGGCGACCGGATCGGCATCCTCGCGGCCAACGGCCCGGAGTGGGTACTGCTGGACCTCGCGGCGCTGCTGCTGAAGGCGGAGACGGCAGGGCTGGAGCCCGGCAAGTTCGCGCCCTCGGCCGAGCTGATGACGCGCTACGGCATCAAGCTGCTCTTCACCGACCGGCCCACCGACGCCCCCGGGACCGTGCCGATCGGTGAGGTCCGCGGGCTCGCGGAGGAGCCGGGCGGCCCGGAGGAGGACACCGCTCTCCCCGCGGTGGAGTGGGCGCCGCGGGACGTGACGACGATCAAGTTCACGTCCGGCAGCACCGGCACCCCCAAGGGGCTGGGCGCGACCGTCGGCAGCATCGACAGCTCGCTCGCCGCGGTGCAGGAGATCTTCGAACACAAGCCGGGGGACGACCTGTTCGTCTTCCTGCCGCTGTCGCTGCTCCAGCAGCGCTACTGGATCTACTCGGCGCTGGTGCACGGCCATGACGTCACCGTCAGCAGCTACGAGGCGGCCTTCGCGGCGCTGCGCCGCGCGAAGCCCACCGTCGTGATGGGCGTGCCCGCCTTCTACGAGACGGCCCGGCGGCAGATCGAGGCCCGGGTGCGCCGCTCCGGCGGCGCGGAGACGGCCCGGGACGCGGGACGCCACCTGTTCGGGGACCGGATCCGCTACCTGTGGACCGGTTCGGCGCCGGCCGACGCGGCCATGCTCCGCTTCTTCACCGACGCGGGCCTGCCCATCTTCGAGGGGTACGGACTCAACGAGACCTGCATCGTCACCAAGAACCACCCCGGCGCCCACAAGGTGGGCAGCGTCGGCAAGGTCCTCCGCGGCAAGGAGGTGCTGGTGGACGAGGACGGGGTCGTCAGCGTACGCAGTGACCACCCGGTCAACCACCGGTACGCGTACGCCGAACCGGGCGCCTCCGAGCGGATGTTCGGCCCGGACGGCACCGTGCGGACCGGCGACCTCGGGTACCTCGACGAGGACGGTTTCCTCTTCATCCGGGGCCGTGCCGACGACGTCATCGTGCTGGACAACGGCAAGAAGATCGTCGTCAGGCCGATCGAGGAGCACATGCGGACCAGCCCGGCCATCGCCGAGTGCGTCCTGTTCTGCCCCTCCCAGACCGACCTCGTCGCCGTCGTCTCCCCGGCCTCCGTGCCCGCGGACCTGGAGGCCGTAGCGGCCCAGCTCGCCCGCACCAACGCCGCCTCCGAGGCGGACGAGAAGATCAGCCGGGTCGTGGTCGCCGAGACCCCCTTCAGCATCGAAAACGGCCTGCTCACGTCCCAGTACAAGCCCAAGCGGCAGCAGATACTCGCCGCTCACCACGGACTGATCCACGACAGGAAGGAAGGCATCCATGCTGCCTGACATCGAGAACGCGGCCCGCGAGTCGCTCTCCGCCGTCCTCGACCCCGCGGTCGCCCCCGAAGACCTCGATCTGGACGCGGACATGGCCGGCACCTACGGTCTGACTTCGCTCAACAAGGTGCTGTTCCTCACCGAGGTGTGCGAGGCGACCGACGTCGACCTCGCCAACTTCACCGAGCACGACCTCGCCGAGATGCGCACCCTGCGCAGCGTCGCCGAGTCCCTGTCCCGACACACGAAGAAGGTGGCCTGAACCATGGCCTGGGCACAGAACGCCGCGGTGGTACTGGAGAACGAGCACGTCCTGCTGCGGCCGGTCGCCGAGACCGACCGCGAGGCCGTACGGGCCGTCGCGATGGACCCCGACATCTGGCGGTACTTCGTCTCCGCCGTCGAGACCGACGCCGACTTCGAGAAGTTCTTCGACACCTGCCTGGCCGACCAGGCCGCGGGGCGTCGCGTCGTCCACATCATCACCGACAAGGCCACCGGCCGGGTCGCCGGCAGCATGAGCTACGGCAACATCGCGGAGGCCGACGCCCGGGTGGAGATCGGCTGGTCCTGGCTGGGCCGCGACTTCCGGGGGCAGGGCATCAACCGCTGGGCGAAGTACCTGCTGCTGGAGCACGCCTTCGAAAAACTGGGTGCCGAGCGCGTGGAGTTCAAGACCGACATCCTCAACACCCAGGCCCGCCGCGGGCTGCGCAACATCGGCGCGGTGGAGGAGGGCACCCTGCGCAGCTACAACTTCATGCCCGGCGGGCGCCGCCGCGACGCGATCTTCTACAGCGTGCTGCGCGCCGAGTGGCCCCGGGTGAAGGACGAGCTGGCCACGAAGCCGAAGGTCTCCCAGCTGGACGCCGTCGGATGAGCGAGGGCGTGGGCATACCTCTCGTCCGTGCGTCGGGCGGCCCCTTCGCCGCCGGACGGGCCCATGGTGAAGCCCTCGCCGGTCCGTTGCGCGCCTTCCTCGACGACTCGCTCTGCCGGCTGAACAAGGTCATGCCGGAGCCGGTCTCGCTGGACGGTCTGCTGCCGTCGATCGCCGCCTACGAGGCGGCGGTCGCGGCGGCCGCGCCGGACCTCGCGGAGGAGGTCGCGGGCCTCGCGGAGGGGGCCGGCATCCGGCCGGAGGAGGCATGGCTGCTGCAGCTGCGCCGGGAGATCATGGGGTACCGCAAGGTGCCCTCGGCGGGCGACTGCACGACGTACGCCCGCACCGGCGCGGGCGGGCCGGTCCTCGCACAGACCGTCGACCTCAACGGCAACCTCGACGACCACATCAGCGTGCTGGAGGTCGGCCGCACCGGATCGGCACGCCGCTCGCTCGTCCTCAGCTTCGGTGGCCTCCTCGGCTACCTGGGCCTGAACAGCGACGGCCTCGCGGTCGGTCTCAACCTGGTCCTGGGCGGCGACTGGCACCCGGGCGTACCGCCCTACCTCGCCATCCGGCACCTGCTGGACACGGCGCGGGACGTGCCGCAGGCCCTGGAGATCCTGCGCGGCCTGCCCCTGGCGAGCTCCCGCACCCTCGTCCTGTGCGACCGGCAACGGACCGTCGTCGTGGAGGCCCTGGGCGACGAACTGCGGGTCACCGAGGGTGCCGAGACGGTGCACACCAACCACTTCCTGCACCCCGACTTCGTCCCGTTCGACGAGATCAACGTGTTCGCCCGCAACTCCTCGGTGCGCAGGCTGAAGGCGGCCACCGCCGGGCTCGACGACCTCGCGCCGGGGTGCGGGGCCGAGGAGCACTTCGCGCTGCTGTCGACGCCGCCGATCTGCGTGCCGGACCGGGGGGACATCCGCGGCGAACGCACCGTCGCCGCCGTGGTGATGTTCCCCGACCGCGGCGAGCTGCACGTACGCCCCGGAGACCCCTCGCTCTCCGCCACCCAGGTCTTCGGCCTGTAGCGGCCGGGCGGCCCGGAGAACGGGGTGAACGGGGAGAACGGGGAGTACGGAAGGAGGTGGGAGCCGTGGACGTGTGGCTGGTGGACCTGGACGGGGACGGCGACGGACCGGCCGGGACTGCCGGGAGCACCGCGGCCGGCGGCCCCGCGCCGCCCGGCCGGGCCCGGCTCACGGAGGAGGAGCAACAGCGCGGCCGGGCCTTCCTGGACGCGACGGCCGCCCGCCGGTTCCGCCGCTCCCGGCTGGCGGTGCGCGACCTGCTGGGCCGGTGGGTGGGGGTGCCGCCCGCGGAGCTGCGCCTCGCGTACACGCCGCTGGGCAAGCCGTATCTGCCGGACCATCCGGGGCTGCACGTCAGCTGGTCCCGGTCCGGCCCCCTGCTGCTGGTCGGCGCGGCCGGCAGCGGGCCGCTGGGAGTGGACATCGAGCGGCTGCGGCCCGTGCCGGCCGCCCTGAGCGTGCTCGCCACGGTGTACCCGGCGCTGCCGGCCGCGGCCGGGCCCGCCGCGTTCTTCCCCGCGTGGACGCTGCTTGAGGCGTCGGTCAAGGCGACCGGGCGGGGCCTGGACCGCGGAGCGCGGGAGGTCCGCCTCGGCTTCGCTCCCGGCGGCGGGGTGGCCCTGCGCGGCATCTCCGGGCACGGGCCGCGCCCCTGGCACGGCCGTACGGCACCGCTGCCGGCGCGCGACGGCACGCCGGCGGCCGTCGCGGCCGTCGTCACTCAGGGCGGGCCGGTGCCGCCGGACGCCCTCCGGCGGTGGCCCACCGCGTATCCATGGCGCCGTGCCACCCCGGCCCGCACCGACGCGACCGAAAGCGAGCGGACATGACCGGAGCAGCCCGGAACCACCCCGGCGGACGGCTCCGCCTGCACGTCATCGCCCCGCACATCGCGGCGGCCGACCTGGCCGCCGGTGTCTCGCGGGTGCTGACCGGCCGGGACAGCCCGCCGACGTGCTGGCATACCGGTACCTACGGTCAGGTCGTGCGGTCGGCAGGCGTCACGGCCGAGCTGACCGCCGCCTGGGACGGACCAGAACTGCGGCTGACCTGCGAGGATGCCCGGTCCTTCGCACCGCGGGCCGGGCAGCTCCTGGCGGAGATCGCCGCGGCGGCGGCCGGTGCCGGCACCGGCCGGCCCTCGCCGGCGTCCGCCGACCGGCCGGCCGATCCGCCCGCGCGACCCGGTCCACCCACGAAGCACGGTCCACCCGCGCGGCCCGGTCCGAACCGCGACAGCATCGCGTACCGGGCGTGGGAGGCCCTCATGGCCTACTGGGAGGTGCCCGGAGCGGCGCGCGCGGAGATCGTCGCGCCCGGCGTGCTGGCCGCTCCGGACGCCCTCGGCGAACCCCTCTTCGTCTTCGACCACGTCGGCCCGCCGGTGCCACCGGCCGGCTGGCTGCTGCGCTCCTGGTACGCGCCCGACACCGGCGTCCACCACTTCTCGGCGCCGCCCTCGCCCGCCGGCCCCCGCCTGAAGGTCGGCTCACCACGCCCCGCGGAACGGAAACGCGCCGCCGAGCTGCTGCGTACCTGGCGCGCCCTGACCGCCGAGCTGACCGCGGCGCCCGGCTCGCCGCTCGCCGCCCTGCCCGTTCCGCCGTTGCGGTGCGTCCTCGGGGAGCGGCACCTGTCCGGCGCGTGAGAACGGTGGCGGTTCGCCGGTTGTCGGTGCCATGCGCTTGCATGGACGCATGGACGACACGAACGACACCACTCTGCGCACGGCGGCCGACACCGTGCTCGCCCGCCTCGTCGGCGACGACACCGGCAGGGCGCGGCTGCGCGAGGACCAGTGGCGGGCGATCGAGGCGCTGGTCGCCGACCATCGCCGGGCGCTGGTGGTGCAGCGCACGGGCTGGGGCAAGTCGGCGGTGTACTTCGTGGCGACCGCGCTGCTGCGGCAGCGCGGCAGCGGGCCGACGGTGATCGTCTCGCCGCTGCTGGCGCTGATGCGGAACCAGGTCGAGGCCGCCGCGCGCGCCGGCATCCGCGCGCGGACGATCAACTCCTCCAACACCGAGGAATGGGACACCGTCCAGGCCGAGGTGGCAGCGGGCGAGGTGGACGTGCTGCTGGTCAGCCCGGAGCGGCTGAACAACCCGGACTTCCGCGACCAGGTACTGCCCAAGCTCGCCGCGGCGACCGGCCTGCTCGTCGTCGACGAGGCACACTGCATCTCCGACTGGGGCCACGACTTCCGCCCCGACTACCGCCGGCTGCGCACGATGCTCGCGGACCTGCCGCCGGGCGTCCCGGTGCTGGCCACGACGGCGACGGCCAACGCCCGGGTGACGGCCGACGTGGCCGAGCAGCTCGGCACGGGCGGCAGCTCCGACGCGCTCGTGCTGCGCGGCCCGCTCGACCGCGAGAGCCTGAGCCTCGGCGTGCTCCGGCTGCCCGACGCCGCGCACCGGATGGCGTGGCTCGCCGAGCATCTGAACGACCTCCCGGGCTCCGGGATCATCTACACCCTCACGGTGGCCGCCGCCGAGGAGGTGACGGCCTTCCTGCGGCAGTGCGGGCACCCGGTCGCCTCGTACACCGGCAAGACCGAGAACGCCGACCGCCAGCAGGCCGAGGAGGATCTGCTCGGCAACCGCGTCAAGGCGCTGGTCGCCACGTCCGCGCTGGGCATGGGGTTCGACAAGCCCGACCTGGGCTTCGTCGTCCATCTCGGCTCGCCGTCCTCCCCCATCGCCTACTACCAGCAGGTGGGCCGCGCCGGCCGCGGTGTGGAGCACGCCGAGGTCCTGCTGCTGCCCGGCCGCGAGGACCAGGCGATCTGGGAGTACTTCGCGTCCATCGCCTTCCCGCCGGAGGAGCTGGTCCGCCGCACGATCGACGTACTCGCCCAGTCCGAGAGGCCGTTGTCGCTGCCCGCGCTGGAGCCCCTGGTGGAGCTGCGCCGCTCCCGTCTGGAGACGATGCTCAAGGTCCTCGACGTGGACGGCGCTGTCCGGCGGGTGAAGGGCGGCTGGACCGCCACGGGGCAGCCGTGGACGTACGACGCGGAGCGGTACGCCTGGGTGGCGAAGCAGCGCGAGGCGGAGCAGCAGGCGATGCGCGAGTACGCCGCGACGTCCGGCTGCCGGATGGAGTTCCTCCAGCGTCAGCTGGACGACGAAGGGGCGGCGCCGTGCGGGCGCTGCGACAACTGCGCGGGGCCGCGGTTCACCACGGACGTCTCCCCCGCCGCACTGGACGCGGCGCGCGGCGAGCTGGGCCGGGCGGGCGTCGTCGTGGAGCCGCGGCGCATGTGGCCGACGGGACTGCCGGCGATTGGCGTCGACCTCAAGGGGCGCATCCCGGCGGGTGAACAGGCGGCCGCGGGGCGGGCGCTCGGCCGGCTCTCGGACATCGGGTGGGGCAACAGGCTGCGACCGCTCCTCGCCCCGCAGGCTCCGGACGGTCCGGTGCCCGCCGACGTGCTCGACGCGGTGGTCGGCGTGCTGGCCGACTGGGCGAAGGGGCCCGGCGGCTGGGCGAGCGGCGATCCGGACGCGCCCGCGCGGCCCGTCGGGGTCGTCACGATGGCGTCGCACACCAGGCCGCAGTTGATCGAGTCCCTCGGTGCCCGGGTCGCGGAGATCGGCCGCATGCCGCTGCTGGGCTCGATCGCGTACGCGGCCGGGGCCGACGACGCGCATCTGCCGCGGTCGAACAGCGCGCAGCGGCTGCGTGCGCTGAGCGGGGCGCTGACCGTACCGCCGCCGCTCGCCGAGGCGTTGGCCGCCGCGGACGGCCCGGTGCTGCTCGTGGACGACGCGACCGAGACCGGCTGGACGCTGGCGGTGGCCGCACGGCTGCTGCGCCGGGCGGGGGCCGGCGGCGTTCTGCCGCTGGTACTCGCAGTGCAGAGCTGACCGGGGCGGGGCTCCGGGGCACGGCTGCCGGGCGTTCGGTCCGTCGCACCGGGGAGGGCGGTCCGTCCGGGGGCGGCGACGGGCGCCCGGTGGGGAACGGTGTTTCCGCCGGTGCTCGTTGTGCCCGTTGTGCGCGAGGAGCCGGTGCGGCGGTGTGCGCTTCGCCGGACGGCTGAGCGGGAAGGATGAAAGGGACGCACCCCGACGACTCCGGAACGCCGCGGCGCATTCTGCATTGCCGCAAGCGTGTACGACCGCGAGAATCGTGGTGCTTCCCCATTCCGGCCGTCCGCGGCTCCCAGGGGTGTGTCGTGGTGCGACGCTGCGCCCGGCCGCCCCGGTACCGCCGCGTCGACGAAGGGAGGACCGTGACCTTCGGCATCACTCCGCCCCTGACCGCGTCCCCGCCTTCCTCCGCCACGTCGGCCGCCAGGCTGGGCCGCATGCTGGAGCCCTCCGAATGGGCCGCGGCGGGAATTCCCGTGCTGAGCAACGCGCGTGAGGTCGTCACCGGCCTCCACGACCGGCATCTGCCCGGCCCCTCCACCGCCGTGGTCGCGGTGCTGGACCCCGGGGAACGGGTGACGGCCAGCGCGTCCTTCGTCCTGCGTACCGACGCCCCCGACGGCTGGGAGTTCCGCAACGCACTGCTGGCGCAGCTGCGCCGGGTGACCCCGCACGATCTGCGGCTGCGCGCACCGGTACGGACGGCCGTGCTGCTCTACTGCCGCGACGGCGAGCCGTTGTGGACGGAGGCGGACGGCGCCTGGATGTGGGGACTGCGTGACGCCTGCACCCTGCACGGGCTGCGCTGCGGCCCGTACATCACGCTGACGCGCGACGGCTGGCAGGTGTTCGGCGAGGGCCCCGGCGGGCGGCGGCCGTACATCGGCTCGCGGCCGGAACAGCCTCGGCTGTCGGGACCGGCCCAGAGGCCGCCGTCACCGAGCGGACGGCACGACGGCGGTGTCACCACCGGAGCGCCGCGGCGCTCGCGAGGCGGCTCGGCGGAGGCCCACCGGCGCACGGCGGCCCGCTGACCGCACGGGCACCGGGCCACGGACACCGGGCCGTCCCCACCGGGGGCGTCCCACCGGGCCGTTCCACCGGCGGCGGGCCCGGGAGCCCGGCGCGGCCGGACGCGGTCGCACCGCAGGGTGGCGGGCGGCGGCGGGCGGTACGGAGCGAGCCCGGCGGCCGTGACCGACCGGTCCGGGTCGCTCCGAGCCGGCTCGCTTACGCCGACGCCCCGATGAGGGCGTTGATGCGCTGCGGGTCACCGCAGACGACCAGCAGGGCGCCGGCCCGGGCCATGGCGGCGGGCAGGGCCTTGGCGACCGCCTCGTCCGAACCGCCGTTGACCGCGACGACGACCACGGGGCGACCCGTGGCACGCTCGGCGTCGGCAGCCGCGTAGAAGACGTCGTCACCGGCGTCGTGCTGCGCCCAGTAGGACGCCTCGCCGAAGGACAGCTCGTGCGCGGCCCAGGGGTGCCGTTCGCCGGTGGTCAGGACGAGCACCTCGCTCGGGGCACGTCCGGAGTCCAGCAGCAGGTCGACCGCCTCGTCGGCGGCGTCGACGGCACCGTCGGCCGGCGCGGGGATCAGCTGCAACTGCGCTTCGGCAGCGGCGGCGGCACCCGGCGCGGACGACTTGGGAGCCGTGCGCTGCGGAGGCGGGGCGGCGGCCGGTCCACGGGAGGGGCCGGGCTTGCCGGGGCGGGCACTGGCCGCGGGAGCGCCGCGCGGAGGCGCGGGGCGGGGGCCGGGACCAGGTACGGGACGGGGGGTCGACGCGGTGCGGCCGGCGGCCGGAGTTGCGCGGGGACCCGGGACACTCTCGTGAATCTGAGGCTCCTCGGGGATGAGAGGCATGAAGTGATGTCTATCAAACGTAGGTACGGAACATGTCAGGGGGTACCGGATTCACATCCGAACCGCTCAGAAGTCGAAGCCGAGTTGGCCACCGGCCTCCAGAGCGGATGCTTCGGGGGTGACACGCACCTTCTTCAGGTGCTGCCAGCGGGGCAGCGCGTCCATGTAGGACCACGACACCCGGTGGTGCGGGGTCGGCCCCCACTCCTCCAGCGCGGCGCGGTGCACCGGCGAGGGGTAACCGGCGTTGTCCGCGAAGCCGAAGTGCGCGTGCTCCAGGCCCAGTTCGGCCATCATCGCGTCGCGCTGCACCTTCGCGATCACGGAGGCGGCGGAGACGGCGATGCAGGACTGGTCGCCCTTGATGACCGTACGGACCTTCCAAGGCGCGCCGAGGTAGTCGTGCTTGCCGTCGAGGATGATCGCGTCCGGCCGTACGGGGAGGGCCTCCAGCGCGCGAACGGCGGCCAGCCGCAGAGCGGCGGTCATGCCCAGTTCGTCGATCTCCTCGGGGGCGGCGTGTCCGAGGGCGTGGCAGGTGACCCAGTCGCTGAGCACGGCGGCGAGTTCGTCACGGCGCTTGGGGGTCAGCAGCTTGGAGTCGGTGAGTCCGTCGGGCGGGCGGCGCAGTCCGGTCACGGCGGCGCAGACGCTCACCGGGCCGGCCCAGGCTCCGCGCCCGACCTCGTCCACTCCTGCGATGATCTTGGCGCCGGTCGTGGCGCGCAGCGATCGCTCGACCGTGTGCGTAGGGGGCTCGTAGGGCATGGCGCCAGACAGAGTACGCCCCCGCCCGCCGACGGCTCGCACCGCGGGTACCTCTCGTGCGATTCGTCCCGCACGGGAGGTGTCCGCACCGTCCGGAACGGGGTGCGGAAGACCTTCGCGCGGCGCCCGCTGGGACTTCGTACGCATGCCCTTGACCTTCGGACGGCGGCCACCGGCCCGTGACATCACGGACCCGCTGCCGCCACTTCTTCTCGATACGACCGGCCCGACGTGACCGACCCAATGCCACCGGCTCGGCGGCACCGGCTCGACGTCACCGGCACGGTCGGCGGTCCCGGCCGGGGCCGGCCCTGCGCACGGCAGGCTCTCGGGCCCCGGTGGTGCCGGGGATGTCAAGGGTACGCCGTACGGGGGTCAGGCGGGACGGGACGGCATCCAGGACGGGAGGTCCTCGGTCCGCTCCAGCCACTCCTGCGGCGGCGCACCCTCCGGCCCGGCACCCACGATGCCCCCGACGATCGCGCAGGTGGTGTCCACGTCACCGCCCGCCCGGGCCGTGGTCCAGATCGCCTGCTCGTAGTCGCCGAGGTGCCGCGCCGCGGCCCACAGGGTGAACGGCACGGTGTCGTGCGCCGTGGTCCGCCGCCCGCAGCCGAGCACCGCGGCGACGGTGCTCGCGTCGCCGTAGTCGAGCATGTCGCGGGCGCGGCGCAGCCCCGCCTGGACGGCGCTGCGCGGGATGAGCTCCAGGACGGCGTCCAGCAGCGCCTCGGGGCCGGTGGTGCGGTCCGGGCCGGCGACGACCGCGGCGGCGGCCGCGACCGCCATCGCCCCGACGACCGCCTCGCGGTGCTGGTGGGTGACGTACGCGGAGATCTCCGCCTGGTGCGTGGCCTGCTCGGGGTCGTCGGCGTACCAGGCGCCCAGCGGGGCGATGCGCATGGCGGCGCCGTTGCCCCAGGAGCCCCGGCCGTTGAAGAGCGCCGAGGCCAGCTCGCGCCAGTCCTCACCCTCCCGCACCTGCCGGAGCAGACGGTCCACGGCGGGGCCGTACGCCCGGTCCACGTCGTGGTGCTCGGCGAAGGAGCGGGCGAGCGCGTCCTGGTCGACGCGGCCGTGCCCGGTCAGCACGGCCAGCACGGAGGCCGCCATCTCGGTGTCGTCGGTCCACCGCCAGGGAGCCGGCGGCAGGGCACGGCTCTTGAGCGCGGGGTAATGGGCGGGCACGAAGAACTGGGACCCCAGGGCGTCGCCCACGGCGAGCCCCCGCAGGCTCTCCAGGGCCCGCGCGAAGCGCTCTGCGTCACGGTGATCGGCGGTCATCGAGTGCACTCTAACCGGTGCTGCCGTAGGACTGCGGTGTACACCAGTGCTCGAAGGGCCGGTCTAGGCGGTACCGCCCGTCCGGTCCCAGCAGCAGGGTGCGGTGGTCGGCGTTGTGCGGATTGGACAGCGACTCGAACTCGGCGACGGTCCAGTGGAACCACCGCATGCAGAACAGCCGCATGGTCAGCCCGTGCGTGACGATCAGGACGTTCGGCGGGTGGTCCGGCGCCTCGAAGCTGCGCCACAGGCTCTCCAGGAAGGCGCCGACCCGGTCGTAGACGTCGGCGCCCGACTCGCCCTGCGCGAAGCGGTAGAAGAAGTGGCCGTAGGCGTCGCGGTAAGCCTTCTGGAGCCGTACGTCGTCCCGGTCCTGCCAGTTGCCCCAGTCCTGCTCGCGCAGCCGCGGCTCCTCGCGCACCCGGACCAGGTCGGTGTCCAGACCGAGCGCCTGGAACGTCTGGTGCGTACGACGGTAGGGGGAGACGTACGCGGATATGCGCTCGCTCCCGAACAGGGCCCGCAGCCGCCCGCCGGCCTCCTCCGCCTGCTTGATGCCGCGCTCCGTCAGACTCAGGGCATGATCCGGCTCCCGCTCGTACACCGTGTCGTCGATATTGCCGTCGGACTCTCCATGCCTGATGAGGACGATGCGTCGGGGGCGTGCCATGCCGCCAGCCTAAAACGCGGCGTCGGGCCGTGCCCGGGGCGCCACGGCCCCACAGCGAGCGGAGCCCGGACACCGAAAAGAACCGAGTGAACATCGTCGCCTCCCCCGAGGCCGCACCGGGCGGCCGAGCGAACGTAATGCAACCGGTGTTGCGTTACGATGTCCATGATGACACACCGTAATCACTAACGCAACTGGAGTAGTCTTTGCCTGTCGAGGACGAGACCGCGAAGACCGGGCGGGGCGCCGGCACCGCCCAGCCGGGCACCCGGCGGCCCGGCGGCCGCACCGCCCGCACGCGGACGGCCGTCCGCGACGCCGTGCTGGCCGGCCTCACCGAACACGGCTACTCCGGCCTGACCGTCGAGTACGTCGCCGAGCACTCCGGCGTGCACAAGACGACGCTGTACCGCCGCTGGGGCGGGGTCGACGGGCTGATCGCCGACACCCTCGACCTGGCCGGCGAGGACCGCTGGACCCCGCCCGACACGGGCTCGCTCGACGGCGACCTGCGCGCCCTCGCGACGGAGGTGCTCCAGTCGTTCACCGACCCCACGACCGCGGCGCCCAGCTCCGCCGTGATCGCCGCAGCCTTCCCCTCCGAGCGGGCCGCGGCGGCGCTGCGCGCGTACTACACGGAAAGATTCGCGCGCTGCGAAGCGATCGTGGACCGCGCCGTCGCACGCGGCGACCTGCCCGGCCCCCGCTCGGCCCTGGACGCCGGCGCGCTGGTGCGCGCGCTCGCGGCCCCTCTCTTCTTCCGGCTGTTCATCACGCGTGAGGGACTGGACGAGAAGGACACCGAGCAGGCCGTGGCGCTGACCCTGGCGGCGGCCCGGGCGGGAGTGTTCACGACGGGCGAGTGAGGACGAGCGCCCCGGCCGGACCGCTCCGCGGGCAGGGCTGCCCGCGGTGGCGCCGGCCGCCCCACGGCGCTCAGACCGTCCAGGACGGTTCCAGGTCGACCACGTCGCCCGTGACGCCCGCGACATCGGCGGCGAACTGGGCTCTCAGCGCCAGCCGCTCCAGCCGTTCGGGGCGGTACTTGCCGCGCTCGGCCGCCGACTGCCAGAGCGAGAGGACCAGGAACTCCTCCCCCGGAGCGCGCCCCAGCAGGCCGCGCAGCATCCCGGGAGAGCCCGCCATCGCGGGGTTCCAGACCTTCTCCTGCATCAGCTTGTAGTGATCGACGCGGTCCGCCCTGACCTGGCAGTACGCGAGCCGCAGCACATCGGCGTCGGCGAAGACGGGACTGAAGCCGACCTTGACGTCCAGCTCGTGCTCGAAGAGCCGGGTCTGGCCGTTCTTGTACGTGCCGGTCTGGGCGGCGGCCAGGCGGTCGTGCGATCTCGCCATGAACGAGTCGTAGAACGCCCTGCTCTCCCAGAAAGCCACGAGATGCGCGACGCCGGGCCGGGTACGGCTCCACCCGCCGCCCTGCCCTCGGAAGCCCGGCTCACCGAGCAGCCCCGCCCACTTGCGCTGCCCCCGCTCGAACCCCCGACGGTCCACCACGGTGCAGCGAATCCACTTGACCAGCACCGCGCCATCGTACGGCCCTGGTGTCCCTCGCGTTACTGCGCGTCACAGAACGCACACCTCAACTCACGTGTACGGCGCCCGGAGTTCCGGCGCACGTTCCGGTTCGGGCTCCGGCGTACGTCCCGATCACCCCCGCGCGCCCGGCGGTTGTCAGTGGCGGCGGTTACGCTCCGGGCAAATCACCGCACTGCGTGTCGCACCGCCGTGGCAGCATGGGTGACTCATGTGAAGCAGCAGGTTGGGTAAGTCTGGGGAAGCAGCCGGTGGTTGGCCGCCGGAGCGGTCTCCGCCGGAAGACGGGCGGCAGACGGGCGGCTCCGGCCACGGTGCCCAGGTCCGAGGAAGGGAAGACCGGTGAGCAGTCTCAACAAGGGGATCGACAAGGCCGAGGTCACGCTGAAATGGGACCCGAGCCCCCAGGGTGAGCCCGCCAACGACCTCGACATCATCGCCGCGACGTACCTCAAGGACTCCGTGTGCGGCGAGCCCGACTACCTCGTGCACTTCGACCAGCGCTCCCCCGACGGCACCATCACCCTGAACCGGGACAGCAGGACCGGCCAGGGATTCGGCGTGGACGAGGCCATGACGCTGGAGTTCTCGCGGCTGGCGGACCGGTACGGCCGGGTGGTGGTGGGCGTCGCCATTCAGCAGCGGAACGGCGGCCGGACCTTCGGCGACATAGCGAACACGGTGGTCCGCGTCCTCGAAGGCTATGACGAGCTGGCCAAGGACGACTTCGGTGCGGTCGCCGGCTCCACCGCCGCGGTGGTCGCGGAATTCGTGCGGGACGACGACGGCGAGTGGCGGTTCAAGAACGGGGTCCGCGGGTTCGGCGGCGACCCCGAAGAGTTCGCCTCGTGGATGGGGCGCGGGCCCGCCGCGAGCTGATGCCGGCGGGAAACGCCGAGGGCGGTGGCGGCGAGACCTCGCCACCACCGCCCTCGGCGGTCACCTCAAGCCCCGGAGGGGCTCATCGTCAGCTGCAGCCGCTGGTGGAGCCGCAGCCCTCGCAGAGGTAGCAGCTGCCGGCGCGCTGCATCTTCGTGCCGCAGGAGAAGCACAGCGGGGCGTCGGCGTTGATGCCGAGCTGCATCTCGACCAGCTCCGCGTTGGTGTGCGCCTGCTTCGGGGCCGGCGCCGCGGTCTCCTCGACGACCTCCTCGGTGGAGGTCGGCGCGGACGTCGCCGGGGTCAGCGGGGCCGACTGGGCCAGGCCCTGGATGTCCAGCTCGTCCTCGGCCGGCTCGTACGAACCGGTCTCCAGGTGACGCTGCCGCTCCTCGACGGAGTGGATGCCGAGCGCCGAGCGGGTCTCGAAGGGCAGGAAGTCCAGCGCCAGGCGGCGGAAGATGTAGTCGACGATCGACTGCGCCATCCGCACGTCCGGGTCGTCCGTCATACCGGCCGGCTCGAAGCGCATGTTGGTGAACTTCGAGACGTAGGTCTCCAGCGGCACGCCGTACTGGAGGCCGACCGAGACCGCGATGGAGAAGGCGTCCATCATGCCCGCGAGGGTCGAGCCCTGCTTGGACATCTTCAGGAACACCTCGCCCAGACCGTCGTCCGGGTAGGAGTTCGCGGTCATGTAACCCTCGGCGCCGCCGACGGTGAAGGAGGTGGTGATGCCGGGACGGCCCTTCGGGAGACGCTTGCGGACCGGGCGGTACTCGACGACCTTCTTCTCGGCGACCGGCTCGGCCTTCTTCTCCTCCTCCTTCTTCTTGGCGGAGAGCGGCTGGCCGACCTTGCAGTTGTCGCGGTAGATCGCGAGCGCCTTCAGGCCGAGCTTCCAGCCCTGGAAGTAGACGTCCTCGATCTCCTCGACGGTGGCCGACTCCGGGACGTTGACCGTCTTGGAGATCGCGCCGGAGAGGAAGGGCTGCGCGGCGGCCATCATGCGGACGTGGCCCATCGCGGAGATGGAGCGCTCGCCCATGGCGCAGTCGAAGACCTCGTAGTGCTCCGGCTTGAGGGCCGGCGCGTCGATCACGTTGCCGTGCTCGGCGATGTGGGCCACGATCGCCTCGACCTGCTCGGGCTGGTAGCCCAGGCGCTTGAGGGCCTTCGGGACCGTGTTGTTCACGATCTGCATCGAGCCGCCGCCGACGAGCTTCTTGAACTTGACCAGGGCCAGGTCCGGCTCGACGCCCGTGGTGTCGCAGTCCATCATCAGGCCGATGGTGCCGGTGGGGGCCAGCACGGAGGCCTGCGCGTTGCGGAAGCCGTTCTTCTCGCCGAGGCGGAGGACGTCCTGCCAGGCCTCGGTGGCCGCGGCCCACACCGGGGTGTCCAGGTCGTCCATGCGCTTGGCGTCGCCGTTGGCGTCCGAGTGCTGCTTCATGACGCGCTTGTGGGCGTCGGCGTTGCGGGCGTAACCGTCGTACGGGCCGACGACCGCGGCCAGCTCGGCGGAGCGCTTGTACGAGGTGCCGGTCATCAGGGAGGTGATGGCACCGGCGAGCGCGCGGCCGCCGTCGGAGTCGTACGCGTGGCCGGTGGCCATCAGCAGGGCGCCGAGGTTGGCGTAGCCGATGCCCAGTTGGCGGAAGGCGCGGGTGGTCTCACCGATCTTCTCGGTCGGGAAGTCCGCGAAGCAGATGGAGATGTCCATCGCGGTGATGACCAGCTCGACGACCTTGGCGAAGCGCTCCGCGTCGAACGACTGGTTGCCCTTGTCGTCGTCGCGCAGGAACTTCATGAGGTTGAGCGAGGCCAGGTTGCACGAGGAGTTGTCCAGGTGCATGTACTCGCTGCACGGGTTCGAGGCGGTGATCCGGCCCGACTCCGGCGAGGTGTGCCAGTGGTTGATGGTGTCGTCGTACTGGATGCCGGGGTCGGCACAGGCCCAGGCCGCCTCGGCCATCTTGCGGAAGAGACCCTTGGCGTCGATCTCCTCGATGACCTCGTTGTCCATGCGGCCCCGCAGGCCGAACTTCGAACCGGTCTCGACCGCCTTCATGAACTCGTCGTTCACGCGGACGGAGTTGTTGGCGTTCTGGTACTGGACGGACGTGATGTCGTCGCCGCCCAGGTCCATGTCGAAGCCCGCGTCGCGCAGCGCGCGGACCTTCTCCTCCTCCTTCACCTTGGTCTCGATGAAGGCCTCGACGTCCGGGTGGTCCACGTCCAGGACGACCATCTTGGCGGCGCGGCGGGTGGCGCCGCCCGACTTGATCGTTCCGGCGGACGCGTCGGCGCCGCGCATGAAGGAGACCGGGCCGGAGGCGTTGCCGCCGGAGGACAGCAGCTCCTTGGAGGAGCGGATGCGGGAGAGGTTCAGGCCGGCACCGGAGCCGCCCTTGAAGATCATCCCCTCTTCCTTGTACCAGTCGAGGATCGACTCCATGGAGTCGTCGACGGAGAGGATGAAGCAGGCGCTGACCTGCTGCGGCTGCTTCGTGCCGACGTTGAACCAGACCGGCGAGTTGAAGCTGAAGATCTGGTGCAGGAGGGCGTACGCCAGCTCGTGCTCAAAGATCTCCGCGTCGGCCGGGGAAGCGAAGTAACCGTTCTCCTCGCCGGACTTCCGGTACGTCTTCACCACGCGGTCGATGAGCTGCTTGAGGCTCTTCTCCCGGTCCGGGGAGCCGACCGCGCCACGGAAGTACTTGCTTGTGACGATGTTGACCGCGTTCACCGACCAGGAGTCGGGGAACTCGACGCCACGCTGCTCGAAATTGACCGAGCCGTCGCGCCAGTTGGTCATGACGACGTCACGGCTCTCCCACGCCACCTCGTCGTACGGATGCACGCCGGGGGTGGTGTGGATGCGCTCGATACGCAGACCCTTGCTCGCCTTGCTGCCCTTGCGGGAGCCTCGCGCCGGGCCGCTCGTCGTCTCTGTCATGCCGCCTCCCTGTACGGGCGTAAACGCCCTGATGTGCACACTTCTTCCCGTGGCACGGTGTATGTCTTGCTGCGCCGGGGCTCCTGCTCAGCTCCGGCGAGGTCTGGGCCGCGCGCCGACTCAGTCGGCGGCGGGGGCGGGCACGGGGACCGCCGAATTCTCGGCCTCCCCGCAGTTCCCGCAGGCTTGCGAGGGCGGCCGCTGCTCACGCAGCTCCGCGATGGCCGCCTCGAAATCGTCGAGCGAATCGAACGCCCGGTACACGCTCGCGAAGCGCAGGTACGCCACGAGATCCAGCTCCTGAAGCGGGCCCAGTATCGCGAGCCCGACGTCGTGGGTGGACAGCTCGGCGCTGCCGGTCGCGCGGACCGCCTCCTCGACCCGCTGGCCGAGCTTGGCCAGCGCGTCCTCGGTGACCGGCCGGCCCTGGCACGCCTTGCGCACGCCGGCGATGACCTTGTCGCGGCTGAAGGGCTCGGTGACCCCGCTCCGCTTGATCACCGTGAGTGACGCCGTCTCGATCGTCGTGAACCGCCGGGAGCAGTCGGGGCACTGCCGGCGGCGGCGGATCGAGGTGCCGTCGTCGGTGGTGCGGCTGTCCACGACCCGGCTGTCGGGGTGCCTGCAGAAGGGGCAGTGCATGGCTTCACCCTCCTCACCCTCGAAAACGGACGTACGCCACGTCGTCCGACGTACGACTAATAGCCCGGACAGGGCCCGAACGGGGGCCTCCGGAGCGACCACAAGCATAGGCGATCCGCAGGCCGAAGAAGACCATGGACCACAACGTCTGGTGGCTGTCGCCCATCCAAGCACTACATGTGGTGCCGGGCGAGAAAATGCACACACCGCGTGTCGCGGCGGCGCGGCAGCCACGAGCGTACGTGAGACCCCCCGGTGGCCGCTCCCGAGGGGCGGCAATGACAGACTTGGGCAGGTCACGGCGGCGCGTCGTGATCGTCGCGGAACCACTGACGGAACAGGCACCCGCCGCGGAGAATTCCCGGCCGGAACGGTACCGTAATGCCCGTTATCGCCTTTCGGACGCCTGTCGGCTATACACCCGATCCCCTGATCAGGTCAGCTAATCCGCGAATTTTCACTCGAACGTGTGTTTGGCGCAACCTTTCGAAAGCAACTACCGTTGGCTAACTAGGGAGAACATTCCGAGAGGGGCCGACGTGACCACCACCGCAGACAGCGCCATCATCGCCGCACAGAGCCACTCCCAGGGCCGCTTCGAGCCGACACAGAAAGCACCCATGGAAGAGGCCACGATGAACCCGGAGGGCCAGAAGCCGGCGCGCTCGCTGCCCGGTCGTCCCCCAGGAATCCGCGCGGACAGCTCCGGTCTCACCGACCGGCAGCGACGGGTGATCGAAGTCATCCGGGACTCCGTCCAGCGCCGCGGGTACCCGCCGTCCATGCGCGAGATCGGCCAGGCGGTGGGGCTGTCGAGCACGTCGTCGGTGGCGCACCAGCTGATGGCCCTGGAGCGCAAGGGCTTCCTCCGCCGCGACCCGCACCGGCCGCGTGCGTACGAGGTCCGCGGCTCCGACCAGCCGGCCGCGGCCCCCGCCGACACCACGGGCAAGCCCGCCGCGTCGTACGTCCCGCTGGTGGGCCGGATCGCCGCCGGTGGCCCCATCCTCGCCGAGGAGTCCGTCGAGGACGTCTTCCCCCTCCCCCGGCAGCTGGTGGGCGACGGCGAGCTCTTCGTCCTGAAGGTCGTCGGTGACTCCATGGTCGAGGCCGCGATCTGCGACGGCGACTGGGTCACGGTCCGCCGCCAGCCGGTCGCGGAGAACGGCGACATCGTCGCCGCGATGCTGGACGGCGAGGCCACGGTCAAGCGCTTCAAGCGCGAGGACGGCCATGTGTGGCTGCTCCCGCACAACGCCGCGTACCAGCCCATCCCCGGCGACGAGGCGACCATCCTCGGCAAGGTGGTGGCGGTCCTCCGCCGCGTCTGAGCACCACGACCGCCCCGCGGCGCCTCCCCCCGGAGCAGACCGCTCCCCGGAGCCGCCCGCGGTGAACGCAACGGGCCCCGTGTACCGATCGGTATACGGGGCCCGCGTGTGTGGGGCCTGCGTGAGCGCCGCGTGTGGGCGCAGGTCCCGCGGGGGCGGCGGACGGCGTGCGCCCCGGATCGCGGCCTGCCCACGTCCTGGACCGTCGGGCCGTGTACGTACGAGGCCGTCGGGCGGCGGGCACCCTGAGTGCCCTCTCCGCCGGCTCAGCGGGGTCTCTCCGACCCCGGTTACGCGTCAGCCGACCGCAGGCTCCTCGACGTCCTCCGCATCCGCCTCAGCGGCCGTTCCGGCCTTTTCGGATGCCTCCGCCGCCTGGGCGGCCGCGTCGATCGCGGCCAGGGAGCGGCGGACCTGGTTGCGGTCGGTGGTGTACCAGAAGCCGGGCATCGAGGCGCGCAGGAACGAGCCGTACCGCGCCCGCTCGACCCTCGGGTCGAGGCAGGCGACCACGCCGCGGTCCCCGGAGGCGCGGATCAAACGGCCGGCGCCCTGTGCCATCAGCAGCGCCGCGTGCGTCGCCGCGACCGCCATGAAGCCGTTGCCGCCGGCCTCCTCCACGGCCTTCTGGCGGGCGCTCATCAGAGGGTCGTCGGGGCGCGGGAAGGGCACCCGGTCCATGACCACCAGCTGGCAGTTCGCCCCGGGCACGTCCACGCCCTGCCAGAGCGACAGCGTCCCGAACAGGCACGTACGGGGATCCGCAGCGAACGCCCGGATCAGCTCGCCGAGCGTCTCCTCGCCCTGCAGCAGGATCGGCACGTCCAGGCGGCCGCGCAGCTCCTCGGCGGCGGCCTGCGCGGCCCGCATCGAGGAGAACAGCCCGAGCGTCCGCCCGCCGGCCGCCTCCACCAGCTCCGCCAGCTCGTCCAGCATGTCCGTACGGGTGCCCTCGCGCCCCGGCTGGTTCAGGTGCTTCGCGACGTACAGAATGCCCTGTTTCGCATAGTTGAACGGGGAGCCGACGTCCAGTCCCTTCCAGGGCGGCACGTCCTCTCCCTGCGTGCCCTCGGGGGCCAGGCCCAGCGAGGCCGCGACACCGTTGAAGTCGCCGCCGAGCTTGAGGGTCGCGGAGGTCAGCACGACCGAGCGGTCGTCGAAGAGCTTCTCGCGCAGCAGCCCGGACACCGACAGCGGGGCGACGCGGAGCGAGGCGCCGAAGCGGTCGTGCCGCTCGTACCAGACCACGTCGTACTCGGAGCCGTTCGCGATCCGCTCGGCGACCGCGTGCACGTTCTCCACGGAGGCCAGCGCCTGCTTGCGGACGGCGTCCTCGTCCTGGACGGACTTGTCGCGGGTCGACCCGAGCGCCGAGATCACCGTACGGGCGGCGTCCCGCAGCGCCATCAGGCAGTACCCGAGGTCCTCCGGGATCTCCTCCAGGCGGCCGGGCAGGGCCAGCTCCATCAGCCGCTCGAAGGTCTCGGAGGCGGTCTGCAGCTGGTCGGCGGCCTTCTCGTTGACGAGCTTGGCGGCCCGCCGCACCGCGCGGTTGACCTGGCCCGGCGTGAGCTCGCCCGTCGCCACGCCGGTGACCCGGGAGACCAGCTCGTGGGCCTCGTCGATGATCAGTACCTCGTGCTGCGGCAGGACCGGCGCGCCCTCGATGGCGTCGATCGCGAGCAGCGCGTGGTTGGTGACCACCACGTCGGCGAGCTTGGCCCGCTCGCGGGCGGCCTCGGCGAAGCACTCCGCGCCGTACGCGCACTTCGACGCGCCCAGGCACTCCCGCGAGGACACCGAGACCTGGCCCCAGGCCCGGTCGGAGACGCCCGGGGTGAGCGCGTCCCGGTCGCCGGTCTCCGTCTCGTCCGCCCAGTCCCGCAGCCGCAGCAGGTCCTTGCCGAGCTTGCTCGTGGCCGTGGCCTGCTCGAAGGGGTCGAACAGGCCCTCCTCCTCGTCCTGCGGCACGCCCTCGTGCAGGCGGTGCAGGCAGAGATAGTTCGACCGGCCCTTGAGCATGGCGAACTGCGGGCGGCGGCGCAGCTGCGGATGCAGCGACTCGACCGTACGCGGCAGGTCGCGCTCGACCAGCTGGCGCTGGAGCGCCAGGGTGGCCGTAGCGATCACCACCCGCTCGCCGTGCGCCAGCGCCGGCACCAGATAGCCGAGGGACTTTCCGGTGCCGGTGCCGGCCTGGGCGAGCAGGTGCGTGCCGCTGTCGACGGCCTCGGCGACCGCCTCGGCCATGGCGACCTGGCCGGGGCGCTCGGTGCCGCCGACGGCGGTGACGGCGGCATGGAGCAGTTCGGGGAGGGAGGGCTTCGTCATAGCGCTGCCAGCCTACGCGGGCCCACTGACACTCCGCCCGGCCCAGGCCGCCCCGCGGCCGGTCGCACGGTCGTGTCAGGGGGCGTGCAGCGGATTCGGGATCATGCCGTGCACGGCGGCGTGCGGGCGGTGCGGCCGATCACGGTATCCGTCCAGGTGGAGACGGTTGCGGTTGAGGCAGAGCCGTTCGATCTCCGGCGTGAGCAGGTCGAACATGGCGTGCCGCTCCTTGAGGTGCGGGAAGCGCTCGTGGTGGCGCAGGATCTCGGCCCGTACGAGTGACCAGAACTCGCCCTCGGGTACGCCCAGTTGTTCCTCGCACAGCGGCGCCAGATAACGGAACACGCCGACGAACAGCCCGGAATGGATGAACTGGGTGAGGAAGGCGGGCGGTTCGGTGAGCAGGACCTCGCGTACGTCCTCGGGCATGGCGGCCAGTTCCGGCAGCGGCCCGTCGGTCGTGTTGACGTCGTCGACGAAGTCCTTGACCGCGAGGCGGGTGGGGACGTCGTGCGCGTCGAAACAGACGATCGCGTTCTCGCCGTGCGGGGAGAAGACGGTGCCGTACTGGTACAGGAAGTGCAGCAGCGGCGGCAGCAGGGCGGCGAAGAGGTGGCGCAGCCAGGTGCGCGGCGCGAGGCCGGAGCGGTGCACCAGCTCGGCGGTGAGGGCCCGGCCCTGCGGGTCGGTCTGCAGCAGCGAGGCGAGGGTGCGGGCCCGCTCGCCGGGGTCGAGCAGCGGACTGATCGGCTCGCGCCAGATGCAGCCGAGCAACTCCTTGTACTGGTAGGGGACGCCGGGGATGCGGTCGTACAGGGGGTGTTCGACGGTGACGGACGCGGTCTCGCCGAGGAGGATCACGCGGGTCTCGTCGCGGAGGTACGGGTCCGCGTCGCGCAGACCCTGGACCCAGGCGGTGACGGCGGGGGCGGCGAGGGTGCGTTCGGTGGGCAGCCCGCGCCAGACGAGGGTGTTGAGGACGGACAGCGGCAGCTTGACCGTGCGGGCGTGCGGGCGGCTGGTGTTGAGGAAGGTGCGGATGGACTGCTGCGGCAGCCGGAGGTCGTTGTCAGTGGTGAGTGGGACGATGAATTTGGCAGCGATCTGGGGGGCGAAGAGCGGGGCGACGGTCTCGTCCCACTGCCAGGGATGCACGGGGAGGTAGAGGTAATCGACGGGGTCGAGGCCCTGGTCGGTGAGGGTGCGGGCGAAGGCGTCGCGGAGTTCGGGGGTGAGTTCTTCGGAGTACAGGCGGTCGGGGAGGGCCAGCGGGCCGGTGCCGCGGTAGCGGGCCAGGTCGCGGTGGGCGGCGATCCACGGCAGCCGGCAGGGGGTGCGGGCTTCCGGGGCCCAGCGCCCGGCGTCGGCGGCGGAGAAGCCGAGCCGTCCCTTGTTGGCGATCAGCCAGGGGTGCCCGGTCTGGTGGCCTTCGAGGGCCGCGTAGTCGAGATCGGCCAGCTCGGCGGCGGAGACGGCGGTGGCGTCCAGACGGGTATCGGCGGCAAGGGTGGCGGTCAGTTCACGGATGAGGTGGCCGGTGGTGTCACCGCTCAGGCCCAGGACGGTCTCGTGGGCGTGGAAGAGGAAATGCAGGGGGTCGCCGGTGGGCGTGATGGAGTCCGGATCGACGCACCAGTGGCCGTACGCGCCACGCCGGGCGTGGAAGCGGTAGGTGACGTCGGGGGTGAGGGTCAGGCGGTAGCGCGGGGTGCCGCAGGGAGCGGTGCCGTCCGGCTCGGGGGCGATGACCTCCTCGTAGGCCAGTTCCGCGAGGGTCTTGGCGAGGAGGCGGCGGGCGGCATGCTGCCAGGCGGCGTCGGACGGGCCGGCCGGGACCGGCGGGCGGATCGGACCGGATCGGTCGGCGGCACCCGTCGGGTCCGTGACGTGCGACGGGTCGGTGGGGCCGGCGGTATGGGCGGGCTGGGCGGACGGTGACAAGGCTGGCTCCTCGGGGCTCGGCGTGAGCGGCATAAGGGAATTCGCAGCGGGTCGTTGTCGGAGGGAGCGGATACGGGGAGAACGTGTCCGGAGGGGGCCGGGGTCCGGGGCCGGTGCCGGGTCACAGGACGGTGCGCAACGCGCGGTCGCGGATCATCAGAGCGGCGCGCTTGTCGGGCAGGTCGGTCTCCGCGGCGAAACGGAACCCGCCACTGAGGAAGGCTGCCACGGAGGGGGTGTTGCGCAGGTCGGGTTCGGCCACGATCCGGCCGCACCGGGGCCGGTGGTCCAGGATGAGGTCGGCGGTGGCCCGCAGCAGGGCCGCGCCCAGGCCCCGGCCGCGGTCGGCCACGCCGCCGATGAGCAGGTGGATGCCGGTGTCGTGCGGGCGGGCCGGGTAGTAGCGGGCGAGCGGGTCGAGGTCGGCTCGGTAGATCTCCCAGTAGCTCATGGGGACGCCGGCCAGTACGCCCAGGCAGGGCACGCTGCGGCCGTCACCGTCGAGCTGCGTGCGCAGGTGGGCGGCGGTCCTGCCGGGCGGCCCCGCCAGTTCCCAGAAGGCGGCCACGGCGGGGTCGTTCATCCAGCCGGAGATCAGCGAGAGGTCGCGCTCCAGCCGTACCGGTACGAGCTGAAAGGGCCCGGCCGGGGTCTCGGCGGGCCCCCACCCGGCGAGCGCGTCCAACAGCGGCCCGGACGCCGGGTCACCGGGCCGCACCCGGGGCGCTACGTCCTGGGCACCGAGGGCAGCCGGCTCGGGCGGCAGCACGAGGTCGAGAGTGTCGCCCGAGCTGTCGCGGCGGCCGGGCTCGCCGGGGGTGGGGACACCGGCGGAGGCACCGGTGGCAACCCCGGCGGGGGCACCGGTGGGGGCCGCGGCCGGGGAGGAAGGCGGTTCGACAGGGGGCACGGCGGGTGCTCCTCTCGTGGCCTCGTGGGGGCGGGTTGCCGTGGCCGCTGGGGTCACGTGACGAGCGGGTTGGGGAGGGTGACGTACACGGACTGGGTGTCGACCGGGCCGACCAGTTCGTCCAGGCCGTGCAGCCGGGTGAGCAGGTTGGCCTTGCACCGCAGGGCCGGCGCGCCGAGGAGGTGCGCGGCGAGCGGCGAGCGGTGCTCCTTCGGCTCGGTGGCGGCCGAGGCCAGGAACCGCCGGAACGCCGCGAGGAGTACCCCCTCGTCCGCCAGCTTCTGAGCGCCGAACGCGCCGATCAGGCCGAGGACGTTGTTGATGCCGAGGTAGTACGCGAAGCGCTCGTCGGTGACGTCGTCGGGGACGAACGTGTCGCTCTCGACGCCGATGCCGGGCAGCCGCCGGTCCAGCTCGGCGCGCCGGGACTCGCGGAAGTAGTACCCCTGATTGTCGCGGTACCGGCCGCCCACCGGCCAGCCGTCGGCGTCGAGCATGACGAGGGTGTTCTGCTGGTGTGCCTCCAGGGCGACGCCCGCGGTGCCGTCGAGCCAGAGGACGGGGCGTACGACGGTGTGGAGGTAGCGCAGGAACCACTCGGCGGCGACGGCCCCGGTGGGCCGGCCGGTGCGCGCGGTCAGCGTGCCGATGAGGTCGGCGAGGCGCGAACGCAGGCCGTCGTGGCCGGGCCAGGGCCGCGGAGAGGTGAGCCCCGCGACGCACACGGCGTCGTCGGCCGGTCCGAAGGGGTTGTGGCGCAGCACGACGTCGAGGCCGCGGACGGGAGTGCCGTCGGTACCGGTGACGGCGAGCCAGGCCGGGTCGCGGATGACGTCGAAGCCCGGGTGCGCCGCGCGCCACTGCTCGGCGAGGCCGCTGCGGAGCAGGCGGTGCACCTCGACACCGCGCTGGAGTTCCTTGCGGAGGTTCTCCCGCCGCGAGTTGGTGATCCGGAGCCCGAGGGAGAGCTTGAGCATGGCGTCCGCGCCGGGGCAGTGGACGGTGCGTACGGAGGACGTGGGGTGCCAGTGCGCGCCGTGCGCGCCGAGGTCGTGCAGCAGACCGGCCTCCAGGAGGGCGGCGGCCTCGGGGCGGTGCCGTACCTCGCGGGCCTGCCAGGGGTGCAGCGGCAGCAGGGCGCTGCCCTCCGGGACGGCCGGCCCTTCGCCGGCGAGACCGGCGAGGCCGGCGGTGAGGTGGTCGGCCGGAACGGCGCGGCCGCGGGCGGTCCAGGCGGAGTCCATGGCCAGCACGGACCGGTCCACGGCCAGCCAGTGCAGCCGGAAGGAGCCGCGCAGCTCCGGTGAGTACGCGTGGATCTCCCCCTCGGACAGCCCCTCGCGGCTCTTGGGGGTGGGGTGCAGCGGGTGCCCCAGGATCAGCGACTGCTCGCCTTCCAGGAAGCGGTCGCCGTGCGGGGTGGCGGGGTGGTCCCGCCGCTCGCCGAGGATGACGGCGGTGCAGCGTACGGAGTTCGCCACCCGGCCGATCAGCTCGGCGGCGTCCTCGGCGGAGCCGCCCGAACCGGGAGCGGTGGCGCCCGAACCGGGAGCAGGGGTGCCCGAATCGGGAGCGGTGGTGCGGGAGTGCTCGTTGGCCGAGCCGTTGAGATGCGCCGGTGCGTGCGCGGTCGTGCCACGTGGCGCCGGTGCGTGCGCGCTCACGCCGTTGACCGCCGGGCCGTCGGAGGCCGGCGTCTCCCACGGCTCTCCGCCGTCCACCGCTCCGCCGTCCGCCGCGCTGCCGTCCACCGCTCCGCCGCCGACCGCTCCGCCGCCGACCGCTTCGCGGCGGAGCAGGGCGGCGAGGGTGACGGCGTCCACGGGCGGCGCGCCGGCCGGGGCCTGCTCCAGTACGGGCGGGCCGAAGCGGTGGCAGCCGGTGGCCGACCAGTAGCGGACCGGGATGCCGAGGACGGTACCGCTGGCGGCGAGCGGCAGCCGGAGGTGGGCGCCGGCCGGCCGCGGGACGCCGTTCTCCCGGATCCAGCAGCGCAGCAGGTTCTCGACGCCCGCCGCGTCCGCGGCCACCGCCGGGTCGGGGTGCTCCAGCGGGTCGGGGCCCTCCTCGGGGCCCGCCACGGGACCGGCCGCGGGGCCGGGCAGGGACATGGCGCCGGGCAGCGACGTGGCACCGGTGCGCGCGGCCACATCGGCGGCCACATCGATGGCCATCCCACCGCCTCCGTCGGCACTCGCCGGCAGGCCCGCCTCGCAGACGTGGCCGATGCGTCGTGCCTGACGGGGGACGCTGGGTTCGTCGGCCGGCGGCGTGCTCGCCGCCCCGTCACCGTCTTCGCCGGGGCCGCGCCGTACGTCGGGCTGCGGCGCGGCTCCGTCGTCGCCGGGGCCGGTCGCCGCGCGGCCGCCCCGGGGGGCCGTCGCGGCGGAGTCCGGTGAGTCCGTTGCGTTCGCCGGGGGCGCGGCGGCATCGGGGCCGTCGGCCGGTGACGGTGCGTGCTGTGCCGCGTCCGCCGGGTTCTCGGCCGTGGGGGCTGCGTCCGGGGAGGGGCCGGTCGGCCCGTTCGTCGCAGGGCCAAGGCGTTCGGTCATGGGGTGGTGCCTCGCATCGTGGGGAGGGGGGTGCCCGCGGATCCGGGAGTGGAACGGACCGCCGCCGCGATGGCGTCGGCGAGGCGGTCGAGTACGGCGTCGGCCTGTTCGTCGGTGAGGGTGAGCGGCGGGAGCAGGCGTACGACGGCGGATCCGCGCCCGCCCAGCTCCACGATCAGGCCGCGGTCGAGGCACTGCTGCTGGACCTCGGCGGCGAGCCGGGAGCCGGGCGGCGGCGCGCCGTCGGAGCCCACGGGGCCCTCCGCGTCGACCAGTTCCACGCCGAGCATCAGGCCGCGGCCGCGTACGTCGCCGATGCAGTCGTGGTGCGCGGCCAGGCCGCGCAACCGTGCGAGCATCCGTGCGCCCAGTTCGGCGGCGTGGTCGGCGAGGCCGTTCTCGCGTACGTACGCCAGTGTCGCGGCGCCCGCCGCCATGGCGAGCTGGTTGCCGCGGAACGTGCCGGCGTGCGCGCCGGGCCGCCAGGTGTCCAGCTCCTCGCGGTAGACGATCACCGCGAGCGGCAGGCTGCCGCCGATGGCCTTGGAGAGGACGAGGACGTCGGGGACGATACCGCTGTGTTCGACGGCCCAGAAGGCGCCGGTACGGCCGACGCCGGTCTGCACCTCGTCGACGATGAGCGGGACGTCGTGCGCCGCGGTGATCTCGCGCATCCGCCGCAGCCAGCTGTCGGGGGCGGGGATCACGCCGCCCTCGCCCTGCACGGGCTCCAGGATCATGGCCGCCGGACGCGGCACACCGCTCTTGGGGTCGGCGAGGGCGTTCTCCGCCCAGCGCGCGGACAGTTCGGCGCCGCGCTCGGCGGCCTCCGGTCCCCCGCCGTCGGCGGCTTCCCCGGTGTCGCGTCCGCCGCCGGTCCCGAAGGGGCAGCGGTAGGCGTACGGATACGGGAGACGGGTCACGGAGGTGTCGCGCGCGCCCCCGGACGCGGCGAGCGCCCCGGCAGTCATGCCGTGGTACGCGCCGGTGAAGGCCATCAGACCGCTGCGGCCGGTCGCGGTCCGTACGAGCGTCAGCGCGGCCTCGACGGCGTCCGTGCCGGCCGGGCCGCAGAACTGCACCTTCCCGTGCTCGGCCAGCTCGCGCGGCAGGGTGGCGAACAGCTCGCTGGTGAAGGCGTCCTTCACGGGGGTGGCGAGGTCCAGGACGTGCAGCGGGGCGCCGGAGTCCAGGACGGCGCGGATCGCTTCGAGCACGACGGGGTGGTTGTGTCCCAGCGCCAGGGTGCCGGCGCCGGAGAGGCAGTCGAGGTAGCGGCGGCCGTCCGCGCCCTCGATCGTCAGCCCGCGGGCGCGGACGGGGACGACGGGCAGCGAACGCGCGTATGTGCGGGCGGCGGATTCGCGGAGCGACTGCCTCCGCAGGATCTGCTCATGGGCCAGCGGCGGTGCCATCGGCGGAGGCTGGGTCAAGGCCACGGCGGTGTTGTCCTCCTGCTGTTCAACGGGCCACCGGGGCGCCTCGCGGCGCCTGTGGCCGGCTGTGTGGGCCGTCCCGTGAACACGGACCGGCCGTCCCCCGTACGTACCAACGACGTCACGGGCACCGGATCACGGCCTCGGCAAAGATCCTTGACGACCGGAACCGCGGACCCGCTCGGTGCCGTCCCCCACGGCACCGGCATAGTGGGGCTCTGCATTCCGGACCGGCCACAGGAACCGGCGGAACGGTCCGAACAAGTCCATATCGATCGCCGACGGTTGCCGAGCGGCCGCCTTACGGCCGCCGCGGTCGCCGAAGCGGTCACCGAACACACCCAGGGGGAATCCACTCATGCGATCCATCCGCCCGTCCGCCGCCCGGTCGCGTGCCGGCCGGAGAACCACGCGCCGCGTCCGCCCGGCCGTCGCCGCGGCCGCGCTGGTCGGCGCGCTGGCGCTGACCGCGACCGCCTGCGGCCCCTCGGAGAGCGACGCCGGTGCGCAGCCGGACCAGTCCTCCGTGGAGCAGCCGGGCGGGGACAAGCTGAAGATCCCCAAGGAGCTGCAGGACAAGCTCAAGGACCTCGGCGTGAACCTGGACGACTGGAAGCACGGCGAGTGGAAGAACTGGGACAAGGACAAGTGGCTGCGTGAGGCGGGCCAGTTCGTCAACCCCTACATCAAGGGGCTGTGGGACCCGGACCGCATGAAGGACGCCGAGCAGCCCGACAAGCCGGTCGAGCCGGAGGACATCTCCGGAGACCAGGGCGTCACCGACCCCGAGCCGGCGCCCGTGAAGGCGCAGCCGGTGTCCGCGCCGTACAGCACCAACGCGCCCGGCGTCGGCAAGGTGTTCTTCGACAGCCCCGAGGGCTCGATGGTCTGCTCCGGCGCCGTGGTCGAGGACCCGGCGAACCCGGGCAAGTCGAACCTGGTGTGGACGGCGGGCCACTGCGTGCACGCGGGCAAGAGCGGCGGCTGGTACCGCAACATCGCGTTCGTGCCCTCGTACAACGACAGCGGCAGGTCGGCGGCCGAGCTGCAGGGCGCCACGAAGGAACAGCTGGCCCCGAAGGGCGTGTTCTGGGCCGACGCCGCGCAGACCTCGGAGCAGTGGATCGACCAGGGCGCGAAGACCGGCGGCCAGGGCGCGCCGTACGACTTCGCGGTGCTGCACGTGAAGCCGGAGGCGGGCAACACCAAGTCGCTGGAGGAGACGGTCGGCCAGGCCTACCCGGTGCAGTTCAACGCGCCGGCCGTGCCGAGGATCCCGTCGATGACCGCGCAGGGCTACCCGGCGGCGAAGCCGTTCGACGGCCAGACGCTGCAGGAGTGCCCGTCGAAGCCCGGCCGGCTGTCGCTGGAGACCGCGCAGCCGACGATGTACCGCATCGGCTGCACCATGACCGCGGGCTCCTCCGGTGGTCCGTGGTTCGCCAAGGACCAGCAGGGCCGGACCGCGCTGGTGTCCAACACCTCGATCGGGCCGGTGACGGCCGACTGGCTGGCCGGGCCGCACCTGGGCGCGGAGGCCAAGGGCGTGTACGAGGCGGTCAGCAAGAAGTTCGCCGGCCGGTGACGGCCACGGCGTCCCTCTAGCGGACATGCGCGAGGGCCCGCTCCCCGGGTGTGGGGAGCGGGCCCTCGTCGTGCGTACGCCCCTACGGGCGCGGGCGCGTCAGCTCCTTGCGGCCGCCGGCACGTACGGCTGCAGCTCCGCGGCCAGCTCCTCGTGGACGCGGGCCTTGAGGACCGTGCCCTCCGCGGTGTGCTCCTCGGAGATCACCTCGCCCTCGGCGTGCGTCCGGGAGACCAGCTGACCGTGGGTGTACGGGACCAGCGCCTCGATCTCGACGCTGGGCCGCGGCAGCTCCTCGTCGATCAGCGCGAGCAGCTCGTCGATGCCCTGGCCCGTACGGGCCGAGACCAGCATGGCGCGCTTCTCCTGGCGCAGCAGGCGCTGGAGCACCAGCGGGTCCGCCGCGTCCGCCTTGTTGACGACCACGATCTCCGGCACGGCGGTCGCGCCGACGTCGCGGATCACCTCGCGGACGGCCGCCAGCTGCTCCTCGGGCACCGGGTGCGAGCCGTCGACCACGTGCAGGATGAGGTCGGAGTCGCCGACCTCCTCCATCGTGGAGCGGAACGCCTCGACGAGATGGTGCGGGAGGTGCCGTACGAAGCCGACGGTGTCGGCGAGGGTGTACAGCCGGCCGCTGGGCGTCTCGGCCCGCCGGACGGTCGGGTCCAGGGTGGCGAACAGGGCGTTCTCCACCAGGACACCGGCGCCGGTGAGGCGGTTGAGCAGCGAGGACTTGCCCGCGTTGGTGTAGCCGGCGATGGCGACCGAGGGGACCTTGTTGCGGCGGCGCTCCTGGCGCTTGGTGTCGCGCCCGGTCTTCATCTCCGCGATCTCCCGGCGCATCTTCGCCATCTTCTCGCGGATCCGCCGACGGTCCGTCTCGATCTTGGTCTCACCGGGACCACGGGTGGCCATGCCGCCGCCCGTCGAGCCGGAGCCACCGCCACCCATCTGCCGGGACAGCGACTGACCCCAGCCGCGCAGCCGGGGCAGCATGTACTGCATCTGTGCCAGCGAGACCTGCGCCTTGCCCTCTCGGGACTTGGCGTGCTGGGCGAAGATGTCGAGGATCAGGGCGGTCCGGTCGACCACCTTGACCTTGACGACGTCCTCCAGGTGGATCAGCTGGCCGGGGCTCAGCTCACCGTCGCAGACCACGGTGTCGGCGCCGGACTCCAGCACGATGTCGCGCAGCTCCTGCGCCTTGCCGGAGCCGATGTACGTGGCCGGGTCCGGCTTGTCGCGGCGCTGGACCACACCGTCCAGCACCATGGCGCCCGCGGTCTCGGCCAGGGCGGCCAGCTCCGCGAGGGAATTCTCCGCGTCCTTGACCGTCCCGGAGGTCCAGACACCGACCAGCACCACGCGCTCCAGGCGCAGCTGCCGGTACTCGACCTCGGTGACGTCCTCGAGCTCGGTGGAAAGGCCCGCCACACGGCGCAGTGCCGCGCGCGCGGAGCGGTCGTACTGGTCGCCGTCACGCGCCCCGTCGATCTCGTGGCTCCAGGCGACGTCCTCTTCCATCAGGGCGTCGGCCCGAAGGCTCTCGTGGAGGCGCTGTCGGTCCTGCTGAGGAAGGGAAGAAGAGGAGGTCATTTGATCCTTTGTGTCGTTGGGACGTCCCGGGATCGGGCCTGCGGGGCCCGGGGACTCTCGATCGTGACAACGTCCGGACGTCCCGGGAGATTCCCGGCGGTCCCGGCGTCGGCCCGTCGATGGTCGCACGGCGGGTGAGGCCCGTCACGCGACTTTTCCTGCCCTGCCATTGTCCCTGGTGAGCGGGGCGGGACCGGCCCCGGGGTCAGGAGGAGTGCGCCTTCGCGGGGCCCGGCTCCTTCTGGTCCTTCTTGACGTGCCAGTCCGGGTGGCCGGGCATCGGCGGGGTGCGGGTGTCGTAGAGCCAGGCGCGCAGGAAGCCGGACAGGTCCTTGCCGTGGATGCGGGAGGCCAGCGCGGTGAAGTCGCCGGTGTCCACGACGCCGTCGCGGTGCTGTGCGAACCAGGCGCGCTCCAGGCGGTCGAAGGCGGCGGCGCCCATCCGCTCCCGCAGCGCGAAGAGGACGAGCGCGCTGCCGTCGTAGACCACCGGGCGGAAGATGCCGATCTTCTGGCCCTTCTCGGGGACCTTCGGGGCGGCCGGCGGCCCGCCCGCTGCCCGCCAGGCGTCGGACTGCTCGTAGGCGCGCTTCATGCGCTCCTCCATGGCGGCCGTCCCCTTGCTCGCACGGTCGGCGTAGAGCGCTTCGTACCAGGTGGCGTGCGATTCGTTCAGCCACACGTCGGACCAGGTACGGGGGGTCACGCTGTCGCCGAACCACTGGTGTGCCAGCTCGTGCACCATCAGTGACTCCACGTACCAGGCCGGGAGCTTGTCGGTGGTGAAGAGGTGCTTCTCGAAGAGCGACAGCGTCTGGGTCTCCAGCTCGAAGCCGGTCGAGGCGTCGGCCAGCAGGACGCCGTACGTCTCGAACGGATAGCGGCCCACCTGGCGCTCCAGCCAGGAGATCTGCCCGGGCGTCTTCGCGAGCCAGGGCTCCAGCTTCTTGCGCGCGTCGGCCGGTACGACGTCCCTCAGGGGCAGCCCGTGCGGGCCCTGACGACGGACGACGGCGGACTTCCCCAGGGAGACCTGGGCCAACTCGGTGGCCATCGGGTGCATCGAACGGTACGTCCACGTGGTGGCGGGGCCGCGGGCGCTGCGCCCCAGGGGCAGGCCGTTGGCGACGGCCGTGATGCCACGGGGAGCGGTGATCCGGAAGGTGAAGGCGGCCTTGTCCGAGGGGTGGTCGTTGCTGGGGAAGACGCGGTGCGCGGCGTCCGCCTGGTTGGCCATCGCGAGCCCGTCGCCGGTACGGATCCAGCCGCCGTCCTTGCCCCCCTTGGGGTTGCTGGTGTGCCGCACCACGATGCGCATGGCCTGACCGGGCCCGACGGGGTGCGCCGGGGTCACCACGAGGTCCTCGCCGTGCGTGGCGTGGCGTGCGGGGGCGCCGTTGACCTCCACGGACCGCACGGTGCCGCGGGCGAAGTCGAGGTTGACGCGGTCCAGGTGGTCGGTGGCCCGAGCGGTGAGGGTGGTGACGGCGTCCAGCGGGACGTCGTTCCGCCCGGAGTACTTCAGGGCGATGTCGTACGCGTCGACGTCGTAGCCGGGGTTGCCGAGGTGCGGGTAGAGGCGGTCGCCGATCCCCCGGGGGCCGGGCTCCGGCGCGCCCGCCGCGAGGAGGGCGCCGACGGCCAGCACGGCCGGGACGGCACGGCGGGCGGCCACGAGGCGGCGCGGGGCGGCGGGGCGCGGCTGGTCCGGCGCCTGGCGGGTGGGGAACGCGGTACGGCGGGACGTAAAGGGCATGCGTTACCGCTACCAGCACGGCAACCCGCGAGAACGGCGGCGCGGCAGCGCGGCACCCGAATGAGCGGTTCCGCCCACTTCCCGGGCGCGTCGCCGAGAAGCGGCCCACGGGCCCTCAGGAAGCCGCGCCCCGAAGCCGCGCGTCGCCCGCTTCAGAAGCGGAGGGTCGCAGCCGGCTGGTTGCGGCCCGCGCGCAGCACGTCGAAGACGCCCGGCACCTGGCGCATCGCGCGCATCAGGGAGGGCAGTTCCGCGGCGTCCGGGAGGTGCAGCGTGTACGTGTGCCGTACGCGCTGCTCGCGGGGCGGTTCCACGTCCGCGGAGACGACGGCGGCACCCTGCGCGGCGATGACCTCGGTGAGATCGGCCAGCAGGCGGGGCCTGCTGAACGCCTCGGCGAGCAGCGTGACCCGGCAGCCCTGGTCCGGCGCGGCCGAGCGCTGCCACTGCACCCCTACGGGGGCCCGCCCGGCGGCCGCCATCCGGGCCACGGCCGGGCAGAGGGCGCGGTGCACGGTCACGGCGCCGCCGCGTACGGCGAAGCCGGTGACCTTGTCGGGCGGTACGGGGGTGCAGCAGCCGGCCAGCCGGACCGGGGCGTCGGGGAGGTCGGCGACGGCGGGGACGGGCGGCCGCGGCCGGCGCGCCTCGGGGGCCGGACAGCCCTCCTCCTGGTCGCCGGCGCCGCCCTCGGCGGTGGTCTCCGCCTCGTGGCGCGTGGCGCTCTCGTGACGTGTGGCGCTCTCGTGGCGCGGGGCGCTCCCGGCGCCGCCCTCGGGGCGCTCCGCCTCCTCGGCCGCTTCGGGCTCCACGGGCTCCGCGCCCGGGTGGGCGGTGAGCCAGCGGGAGATGGCGAGCCGGGCAGCGGGCGTGCGCGCGTACTCCAGCCACTGCGGGGAGGGGCCGGCCGCGGAGTCAGGGGCCATGAGGAGATGCAGGCTGTCGCCGTCGCGGAGGATCGTCGAGAGGGTCGCCAGGCGGCCGTTGACGCGCGCGCCGATGCAACAGTGCGCCCCGGCTCCGTGGAGTGCGTACGCGGCGTCCACGCAGCTCGCGCCCGCCGGCAGCCGGAACGCACCGCGGTCGCCGGAATCGTCGCCCGCCTCGCGCGCCGCGTCCGCTCCCGCCCCGAAGCCGACGTCCGCGCGGAAGACCGAGATCTCCCGGTCCTCGGCCAGGTCGTCGCGGAGCGAGGTCCAGAACGTGTCCGGGTCCGGCGCGACCCGCTGCCACTCCAGCAGCCGCGAGAGCCAGCCGGGACGAGTCGGGTCCACCCGTTCCCCGTCGGGCGTCTCCGCGCCCTCCTGGGGCCCGAACGGGCCGCCCTCGGCGAGGACGTGCGGGTCGCCCAGCGCGATCACGCCGGCCTCGGCCACCCGGTGCATTCGGTGGGTGCGGATAAGCGTTTCGGCAATGTGGCCGCCCTCGCTCATCACGGCCGTGTGCAAGGACTGGTACAGGTTGAACTTGGGCGCCGCGATGAAGTCCTTGAACTCCGAGACGACCGGCGTGAAGCAGGTGTGCAGCTCGCCCAGGACGGCGTAGCAGTCCGCGTCCTCGGCGACCAGCACCAGCAGTCGCCCCAGGTCCGCGCCGGTCAGCTCGCCGCGCCGTATCCGCACGCGGTGCACGGACACGAAGTGGCGCGGCCGGACGAGGACTTCGGCGTCGATGCCGGCGTCGTGCAGCACCGTGGACATACGTGCGGCGACGGCCGCGAGCGGGTCCGGGCGCTCGGCGTGCCGCAGCACGAGGGTGCGGGTCGCCGCGTACTCCTCGGGGTGCAGGATCGCGAAGACCAGGTCCTCCAGCTCGGTCTTGAGCGCCTGGACGCCGAGCCGCTCGGCGAGCGGGATCAGCACGTCACGGGTGACCTTGGCGATCCTGGCCTGCTTCTCGGGCCGCATCACGCCGAGGGTGCGCATGTTGTGCAGCCGGTCGGCGAGCTTGATCGACATCACCCGGACGTCGTTGCCCGTGGCCAGCAGCATCTTGCGGAAGGTCTCCGGCTCGGCGGCGGCGCCGTAGTCGACCTTCTCCAGCTTGGTGACGCCGTCGACGAGGAAGCGCACCTCCGCGCCGAACTCCTCACCCACCTGATCGAGCGTCACGTCCGTGTCCTCGACCGTGTCGTGGAGCAGGGACGCCGTCAACGCCGTCGTCTCCGCGCCCAGTTCGGCGAGGATGAGCGTCACGGCGAGGGGGTGGGTGATGTACGGCTCGCCGCTCTTGCGCATCTGTCCGCGGTGCGAGGACTCGGCGAGGACGTACGCCCTGCTGAGGACGTCGAGGTCGGCGTCCGGGTGGTGGGCCCGGTGGACCTTGGCGACGTGCTCCAGGGCGTCGGGCAGACCGTCGCGGGGGGCGGGCCCCAGCAGCGCCGCGCGGCCGAAGCGGCGCAGGCCTCTCAGTTCCAGCCGGGGCCGGCCGCGTTTGCGGACCGCAGCCCCTGCCGGGTGAAGCTCTGCGGGCGCACCGCTGGGTTCAGTGGCCTCTGCGCTCATGGGGCACCTCCGGCAGCATCGACCGGCGGCCGGACGCGATCAGGCGGTGACGGCGGTGTCCGGGCCGGTGCTTGATGCTACCGAGCCCATCACGCACCGCTCACCGCCTCTCGCCCAGAGTGAAACGGATCACCCATTCGAGCGAAACATCAGCCACGGCCGTTACCGTCCGAAACCGACTTCCGGGCTCCTTCCGGAGCCGGCCGGGCGCGCCCCTCAGGCGGTGGCCGCGCGCAGCCAGGAGGGGTCGAGCGTGCCCTCGGCGACGATCTCCGCGGGGCCCGTCATCTCCACCGTGCCGTCCGGCAGCTCGGTGATCACCAGGGTGCCGCCGAGGACGTCGACGGTGTACGTGACGGGGCTGCCCGTCACCGAGGGGTCGGCGCCGTCACGGCGGGCGGTGGCCACGGCGACCGCGCAGGCGCCCGTGCCGCAGGAGCGGGTCTCGCCGGAGCCGCGCTCGTGCACCCGCATCGCGACGTGGCGCGGGCCGCGGTCGGCGACGAACTCGACGTTGACCCCGTCGGGGTAAACGTCGGCAGGGCTGAACGGCGGAGCGCTGTACAGGTCACCGGCGTGGCCGAGGTCCTCGACGAAGGCGACGGCGTGCGGATTGCCCATGTTCACGTTGCGGGCGGGCCAGCTGCGGCCGTCGACCGTGACCGTGACCTGCTCCTCGGGCAGCTCGGCGCGGCCCATCACGACGGTGACGTCGCCCGTCGCGCCGCCGGCCGCGTCCTTGGCGAGGTGCACGCGGCGCACCCCGGCGCGGGTGGCGACGGCCAGGTCGCCGGCCTCGACGAGCCCGGCGTGCTGGAGGTAGCGGGCGAAGACGCGGACGCCGTTGCCGCACATCTCGGCGATCGAGCCGTCGCCGTTGCGGTAGTCCATGAACCACTCGGCCTCGTCGGCCATCGCGCGCGCCTCCGGGTGGGCCGCGGACCGCACGACGTGCAGCACCCCGTCGCCGCCGATGCCGGCCCTGCGGTCGCAGAGCCGCGCCACCAGGTCGGCGGGCAGCTCCAGCCGGCCGTCGGGGTCGGGGACGATCACGAAGTCGTTCTCGGTGCCGTGTCCCTTGAGGAAGGCGATGCGCTCGTTGCTCACCCTTGAATCGTACGGGGAAGCACCGACAGCGGCGCCATCGGCACGGGCGGCCCGCCGCGCACCGGGGCGGTGGCTCAGCCTCGGAGCCGGGCCACGCGCCAGATGGCGAGGGCCGCGAGCACCAGGACGACCGCGACGTACACCGCGACCACGCGCCAGTCCGCGCGCCGGCCCGAGCCGCGGGCCGGCAGCCCCGGCCAGGTGTGGCCGACCCGGCGGGCGGCCATCATGCCCCAGCCCGCCGCGCAGCAGCAGAGCAGCAGCCCCAGCATCGCGAAGACGGCGCCGCCGTCCCCGCCGAACTCGAAGGCCAGCGGGAAGGCGAACATCAGTGAGCCGACGGCGGCCAGGCCCACGATGGGCGCGAGCTGCCAGAGACGGAGGCGGCGCGGCGGCCGCAGCTCCCGGAAGGACGCGGCGTCCTCGGCGGGCCGGTCGTCCTCCGCCTGCGCGTCGGGCCCGTCCGAGCCGTCCAGCGCGTCCCCGTCCGCCGGTCCGTCGTCCTCCGGGGCCCGGTGTCCGCCCATGAGCGGATCGTCGTCGAGCGGGCGGTCGTCGGGGGCGATGCGGTCGTGCTCCGGAAGAGCCGCGTCCGCGCCCGGTGCGGGGTCGTCCGCGAAGCGGTCGGCCTCGGGGAGGCCCTCCGCGTCCGAAGGCCCGGGGCCGGCGGCCGGCCCGGGGTCGTCGTCGAGGGCGGGTGCGCGGCCCGGGATCGCCTCCCGTGCGCCGCGCTGTCCTTCGCGCCGCGTCTCCGGCTGTTGCGCTCTGCTGCGAGGGCGGGCCTCCATCGCCAATGCCCTCCCAGTTCCAGACGCCACGGCTCGGTCGATGGTCGATAATGACACGCCCTCAGGGGGCCGGATGACGGCCGGAGCGTCCCGATGCCAGGACGTGATCAGGCTGTGACCGGTCGTTCGAGCAACGCCAGCGCACGGTCCGGAAGTTCCTCGCGGGCGTCCGCCGCGCCGCTGAGCCAGTGGACCCGCGGGTCACGCCGGAACCAGGAGTCCTGCCGGCGCGCGAAGCGCTTGGTGGCGCGCACGGTCTCGGCCCGCGCCTCGTCCTCGGTGCACTCCCCCGCGAGGTACGCCAGCACCTGCTGGTACCCGAGGGCACGGGACGCCGTACGCCCCTCGCGCAGGCCCTGGGCCTCCAGCGCGCGTACCTCCGCCACGAGCCCCGCATCCCACATGCGGTCCACTCGTACGGCGATCCGCTCGTCCAGTTCGGGGCGGTCGACGTCGACACCGATCTGCACCGTGTCGGCGTAGACCTCGCGCTGGTCGCCGGGGCCGGGGAGGTTGGCCGTGAAGGGCCGCCCGGTGATCTCGATGACCTCCAGGGCGCGGACGATGCGGCGGCCGTTGCTCGGCAGGATCGCGCGCGCCGCTTCGGGGTCGGCGGCGGCCAGCCGGGCGTGCAGCTCACCGCTGCCCGCGTGCTCCAGCTCGGCCTCCAGGCGGGCCCGCACCTCGGGGTCGGTGCCGGGGAACTCCAGGTTGTCCAGCGCGCCGCGCACGTACAGGCCGGAGCCGCCCACGAGGACGGCGGTGCGCCCCTGGGCGAGCAGCCGGTCGATCTCGGCACGGGCCAGCCTCTGGTACTCGGCGACGCTCGCCGCCTGGGTGACGTCCCAGATGTCCAGGAGGTGGTGCGGGACGCCGGCCCGTTCCTCCTGGGTGAGCTTGGCGGTGCCGATGTCCATGCCCCGGTAGAGCTGCATGGAGTCGGCGTTGATGACCTCACCGCCGAGATGCCGGGCGAGGGCGACGCCCAGATCGGACTTACCGGCCGCGGTGGGGCCGACGACGGCGATGACCCGCGGAGCGGGAACTGCGTTGTTCACCGAGCCAGTGTGTCAAACCGCGCGGCCGGTTTCGAATGAGTGCCGGACGGTCGGTCCGCCCACAGGCGCAGTGGGGTGAGGTTTGGGCCGCAAGAGTAGGGTAAAGGCCAGGTATGGGCGCTTTCTCACTATGCGTCCTCCGACCAGGGAAGGTGGCTCATGGGCCTGCTGGACAATCTCAAGGCCAAGGCCGGCCTCCTCAAGGGCAAGGCCGGCGACCTCGCGCAGCAGCACGGGGACAAGATCGATCGGGGCCTGGACAAGGCCGGGAGGACGGTCGACGCCAGGACGAAGGGCAAGTACAGCGGCCAGATCGGCACCGGCACGGCCAAGGCCAAGGAGGCCCTGCGCCGGATGTCCGAGGGCCACGGCGAGCACGGTCCGGGCGCGAGCGGCCGGCCCGGCGAGGACCCGGGCACCGGAAAGCGGCCCGGCAACTCCGTGTGAGACCGGGAGAGCCGGACAGCGCGGTGGCCGGGGACCGCACGGTCCCCGGCCACCGTCGTTCATCGGGGGCCGCGCCCCGGTGTCTCCCGTTGCGGGCCGGTCAGGACCACGCCGCCACGAAGTACCCCACGCCGTACGGCGCCTCCTCGTAGAGAAGCGCGCCGTCCAGCCCGGCACCCTCCGCCGCGCCGGCCAGCACCTGCCAGCTGGACCGGCCCGAGACCATGAGCGACTGGGCGGGCTCCTCGTCCAGTGCCCCGAGGGCGGCCGCGTCCGCGGTGCCCAGCATGCGGGCCAGCTCCGCGTCGAACCCTTCGGCGCGCTCGTCGAAGTAGCCGGGCGCCTTGACCGTGCGGCAGGCGCTGCCGTCGCCCATCACGAGCAGGGCCACGCGCTCCGCCGACGCCGCGAGCTGACGTCCGGCGCCGAGGCACCTCTCCGGTTCGAGCGGTTCGCCCACCCCGAGGGCCGACACGGGAACGCCGGGCCGGTCGGCGCGCTCCAGGAGCCAGGCCCCGAGCGCCAGTGAGGGCGGCAGCTGCCGTCCCTCGGCGGCTCCTTCGCCGTCCGGCGCGCCGAGCCGTACGGAGAGGTCCACGCCGAACCCGGAGAACGATCCCGGGGCCCCCTCCTTGAACGCCCCGCGGCCCTCGGGCTCGGCGGGGCCGACGACGACCAGCCGGTCGGCCCGTGCGGCGGCGAGCACGCCGACGGCGTCCGCGCAGGCGGCCCGCAGGCCGTCCAGTTCGGCCGCGGCACCGGCGGCGATCTCGGGGACGAGCAGGGGCGGACAGGGACACAGAGCAGCAGCTACGAGCATGCTCCGCAGCGTATCCCCGCCGCCGCAGGGCATCGGTCCGCGGCCTCCCGGCCGACGCGGGAACCGGCCGCGCGGACGCCTGCGCGGGCGCCTGACGGCCCGGCGGGCGACCGGCGCCTCCCGGTCACCGGGAGTGGCGCCGGAGCCTCAGGAGGTCGGGCAGCAGCCGCCGGCCGGCTCCGCCGGCGCGGGGGCCGGGGCACCCACCGTCGGCAGCCCGAGCATGACGCCGGCGGGCTGCGGCGGAGCGGCGTTGCGGCGCTCCCAGGCGTCGCCGGAGCGGGTCCGGCGGACCGAGACGGCCTCGCCCTCGGCCAGCAGGTGGTGCGGCGCCGCGTACGTGATCTCGACCGTCACCATGTCGCCGGGGCGTACCTCGGCGGCCGGCTTGGTGAAGTGCACGAGGCGGTTGTCGGGCGCGCGCCCCGAGAGGCGGTGCGTGGCACCGTCCTTGCGGCCCTCGCCCTCGGCGACCATGACCTCGACCGTGCGGCCGACCTGCTTCTTGTTCTCCTCCCAGGAGATCTCCTCCTGGAGGGCGACCAGCCGCTCGTAGCGGGCCTGGACGACCTCCTTGGGGATCTGGCCCTCCATCGTGGCGGCCGGGGTCCCGGGGCGCTTGGAGTACTGGAAGGTGAAGGCCTGCGCGAAGCGGGACTCGCGGACCGTGTGGAGGGTCTGCTCGAAGTCCTCCTCGGTCTCGCCGGGGAAGCCCACGATGATGTCGGTGGAGATGGCCGCGTCGGGCATGGCCGCGCGGACCTTCTCGATGATCCCGAGGAAGCGCTCCTGGCGGTAGGAGCGGCGCATGCTCTTCAGGACGGCGTCGGAGCCGGACTGCAGCGGCATGTGGAGCTGCGGCATGACGTTCGGCGTCTCGGCCATGGCGGCGATGACGTCGTCGGTGAAGTCACGGGGGTGCGGGGAGGTGAAGCGGACCCGCTCCAGGCCCTCGATCTTCCCGCAGGCGCGCAGCAGCTTGGAGAACGCCTCGCGGTCGCCGATGTCGGAGCCGTAGGCGTTGACGTTCTGGCCGAGCAGCGTGATCTCGGAGACGCCCTCGGAGACCAGCGTCTCGATCTCGGCGAGGATGTCGCCGGGGCGGCGGTCCTTCTCCTTGCCGCGCAGCGCGGGGACGATGCAGAAGGTGCAGGTGTTGTTGCAGCCCACGGAGATGGAGACCCAGGCCGCGTACGCGCTCTCGCGGCGGGTGGGCAGCGTCGAGGGGAACGCCTCCAGGGACTCGGCGATCTCGACCTGCGCCTCCTCCTGGACGCGGGCGCGCTCCAGGAGGACCGGCAGCTTGCCGATGTTGTGCGTGCCGAAGACGACGTCCACCCAGGGCGCCTTCTTGACGATGGTGTCGCGGTCCTTCTGGGCCAGGCAGCCGCCGACGGCGATCTGCATGCCGGGCCGCGAGGCCTTCTTCGGGGCGAGCTGGCCGAGGTTGCCGTAGAGCTTGTTGTCGGCGTTCTCGCGTACCGCGCAGGTGTTGAAGACGACGACGTCCGCACCGTCGGCGCCCTCGGGCGCTGGCACGTACCCGGCGTCCTCCAGCAGGCCGGCCAGCCGCTCGGAGTCATGGACGTTCATCTGGCACCCGTGGGTGCGCACCTCGTATGTCTTCGCACTCATCTCAATCGACCAGGGTACGTGCTTCCGGAGGCCGTCCGCCCCCTCCGGGGGCATCCCGGAGGGGGCGGACGGGAAGCGGCCGCGGTCAGCGGCTCAGGGGCGGGCCGGCTTCAGTTCGATGTCCTGGTGGATGTCGCCCCGGGAGGGGTCGACCGCCACGAAGCGGGCCGTGGGCGCGTGCGCGGAGCCGGAGGCGATGACGGTGTAGCCGCCGGGCTCCAGGCCGGTGATGCGGTAGCGGCCGCCCACCGCGCGGACGCCGGCGCGGCGCTTGCCGCGGTCGCTGACGACCGTGATCCACGCTTCGCAGCCGCCGGGGTGCTCCGGGCAGTGCAGGGAGCCGCTGACGGTGCACGTGCCGGCCGGGGACGCCGTACGGGCGCCGGGGGCCGCCGAGCGGCCGCGGGGCCCGGCAGCGGGCGCCGGGGCGGCCTCCGCTGCCGGCTCCCGCCGGGCGGCGGGGGTGCCGGCCGTGGCGCCGGAGGACACCGGGACCTGCTTGGCGCCCGGAGCGCCCTCGTACCGGGTGTGCGCCAGCCATGCGGCCAGCGCCGCCTGGGTACGGCGGTCCAGGGTGGAGGCGGCGTGCGTCGTCGGGGCGGCGGACTTCGCGGCCGGGGCGGCCTGCGTGGCCGGGTCCGGCTCCGGGGTCGCGGTGGTGACGGCCAGGCCGCGGTCGTCGGCGTAACCGGCCAGCGCCTCGTCCAGCGCCGCCAGTTCCCGCAGCGCCACGTGGAGGCGGTCGGCGCGGGGTCCGGAGGGAGCGTGCAGCACGCCCTCCAGTTCGCGGATGAGCGGGCTGACCCGTACCCAGGTGCCGTCGGGCTCCCCCGTGGCGAAGCGGTGGTCCAGGGCGTGCAGCGACTCCACGAAAGTGGCGGTGATGCGGTCGACGCGGCCGGCCAGTTCGGGGGCGAGGTCGATGTCGATGTCGGCGGCCGCCGCGAGTGAGCGGGCGTGGCCGGTGGCGGCGGCGAGCAGCGCCAGGCGGTTCTCGGCGCCCCGGCCGCGGACGCCGACCGGCATCCGTACGAGCGGCCGGGCGACGCCGCGCACCTGGTACAGGGCGGCGTCGACGCCGCGGGCGGCGCCGCGCAGCCGGACCGGCGCCGCGGGGTCCTGCCAGCGCTCGGCGACCTGGGAGACCAGGTGTTCCAGCGCGGAGACGTAGCCTCGCTCGGCCTCTTGGGCGATCTTGCGGCTGGAGACGGGGAAGACCAGCGCGGCACAGGCGGTGGCGATGATGATGCCGAGTCCGTTGTCCAGCAGCCGCTCGCTGAGCAGGGTCTCCATGCCGGTGTACGGGGTGGACAGGCCGTAGAGCTGCACGAGGGCGGTGACCAGGCCGGCGACCCAGTAGCCGTACTGGCGCTGCATGCCCCAGGACCCGAAGGTCAGGCCGGCCACGATGACGAGCAGCGTCCAGTAGATGTGGCCGGGGCCGATCAGGCGGAGCAGCAGGACGCCGATGACGGCGCCGACGATGGTGCCCGCCATCCGGTGGCCGAGCTTGCGCAGCCTCTCGTGGGTGGTGTTGGTGCCGAACAGTGTGATCATCACGCCGACCAGGCCCCAGTAGAAGCGCTGCGGGTTGATGGCGTCGGTGATCGGGCACACGATGGCCGCGGCGAGCCCGGCGTGCACGGGAGCGCGCAGGTACGGGACGGCCCGCCGCCAGCCCTTCTCGTTCTGGGCCGCGATCACCCGGCGGGCGACGGCGCCGGTGCCGGCCGGGCGGTTCTGCTCCAGCGCGACCGTGGGCTGGAAGGGCACCTTGGCGCGCGCGGTGGGCGCGTTCCAGCCGAGGTCGAGCCAGTGCGCGAGGGAGTCGGCGAGCGTGTCCAGAAGGTGGCCGACCCGGCGGGCGAGCGCGGCGGCCTCGGCCTCCTCGGCGCCGGTCTCCGGCGCCTCCAGGACGGCGGTGGCCTGCTGCTGGATGAGCTGGGCGGCCGGGCGCAGCGCGTCGGCCCGGCCGAGCGGGGTGTCCCGGGCGATGACCAGGCCCACGACCATGGCCTCCCGCAGGTGCGCCGGCGCCGGGAGGCGGGTGAGCTGCTGCACGCACTGGCCGATGCCCTTCAGGGCCAGCTCGGCGTCGAAGAGGTGGCGGTGCAGGAGTTCCGCGGTGTCGGGGTCGGCGGCGACCTCGGGCTGGGCGAGGCGGCCGTCGATGGTGACGGTGGTGACGTTCAGGCGGCGCAGGCTGCGGCGCATCCGCTTGACGGCGACCTCGTGGTCGGCGTCCGGGTCCAGCGCGTCGGTGGCGGCGTCGGCGACCCTGCGGGCCTCGACGACGAAGGCGCGCTGCGTACGGAGGAGGTCCTCGCGCGGCATCGGGTAGCACAGCGCGAGGCGGGTCAGCAGGATGGCGACGGCGGACACGAGGGCGACGAGGAACATCTCGCCACAGAGGTTCAGCGGGACGTTCGCCATCATGCCGACCATGAAGGCGTTGAAGAGCAGCATGCCGCCCAGCAGCGCCAGGGTGCCGAACCGGGCGAGGAAGAAGGTCACCGCCAGCGCGGCCACCATGATGGTCAGTTCGACCACGCGGTACTGGTGCAGCCAGGCGGCGAGCGGCAGTGCGGCGGAGAACGGGAGCGGCATCCACAGGATGGCGCGGGTCAGCCGCTGCCAGGTGTTCTCGGCGACGGCGAACGCGCTCATCAGGCCCATCATGCCGCCGGCCATCATGCCGAGCATGGCGGGCAGGCCCAGCGCGACCGACATGCCGTAGCCGGTCGCGAGCCCGGTGACCATGGCGACCAGCGTCCGCCACCCGGCCTGCAGCTGGCCGAGTCCGGGGTCGGCGGCGAGCACCCAGTCCCACCAGCGTCTCGGCCCGCCGACGCGCCGGGGCGCGATGGCGCTCTCGTGGGCCGGGTCGCGGCCCTTGCGGCCGTCGGTGATGTCCGGGGTTCCGGTGGCTGGCGTGGTCAACTGACCTCCGGTTCGATGGCGTGCAGCACGGTCGTTACGGCATCCCGGGCGGCGCCCACGGCGCGCTCCGGTTCGTCGACGTTCGAACGCAGCCCTTCGAGGAGGGCGGCGGCCATCCGCTGCCGCGCGCGCTCCAGCAGCTCGCGCCCCGCGGGCGTCAGCGACGTCTCGATGCAGCGCCGGTCGTGGGCGCTGCGCTCGCGCTGGACGAGGCCGCGCTCCTCCAGCTCCTGCAGGACCACGGTGACCCGGGGCTGCGCGATGCCGGTGTACGCGGCGAGTCCGGTGACCCGCCGGGGACCGCCCTCCAGGGCGTCCAGGAGTGAGACGTGCGTACGCGGCAGCCCGAATTCACCGAGCCGGAAGAGTGCCTGGGAGAGCCTGCCGATGCCCCTGAGGAGCCCACGAGCGGCGTTCTCGATGCGCTGTTCGTCGGACGTCGACGATGAATGCATATAGCAATTATATAACAGGGGTATGCATCGGCGGGCAGTGGGGTGATCCGCGCCGCACGACGGCCACCGCTCGCCCCTCCCCTTCGAAGGCCTCGGCTGGCAGGATTTCCGCCATGGTCCACAGCCTCCCCCTGCCCTGCGGACGCCGGGCACTGCAGACGGCGGTCGCTGCGGCGGCCCTCGCCGGGCTGCTGCTGTGGTTCCTGCTGCCGAGCGGACCGCCGCCCCCCGAGGGCCGGGTCACGCTGGCCACGGGGGTGCCGACCGGTGTGTACGCCCGGTACGGGGAGCTGCTCAAGAAGGACCTCGCGCACGACCTACCGGAGCTCGACGTCACGCTCACCCGGAGCGAGGGATCCGTCGACAACATCCGCAAGCTGGTCTCGGGGCGCGCCGAATTCACCATCGCGGCGGCCGACGCCGTCGCCACCTATCAGGTGCAGGGCGGGCGGGACGCGCACCGGCTGCGCGCCTGCGCGCGGCTGTACGACGACTACATGCAGCTGGTCGTGCCCAAGGGCTCCGAGGTGCGCTCGACGCGCGACCTGAAGGGACTGCGGGTCGGGGTCGGCGCCGACGGCTCCGGGGTGCAGCTGATCACCCGGCGGCTGATGCGCGCGGCGGGGCTGGACTTCGACCGGGACATCCACGCGGAGCGGGTCGGCATCGACACGATGCCGCAGCTGCTGGAGCACGGGAAGATCGACGCGTTCTTCTGGTCCGGCGGACTGCCGACCACCGCCGTGCAGCGGCTGGCCGAGCGCTTCCCCGTACGGCTGGTGCAGCTCGGCGACCTGGTCGAGCCGCTGCACGCACAGGGCCGGGGCAGCCGCTACTACCGGGCGGCGGTGATGCCGGCCGACGCGTACCCGGAGACCCAGGACGACCGGGCCGTGAAGACCATCGCGGTGGCGAACCTCCTGGTCACCACCGACCGCGAGGACGCGGACCTGACCAGGGCCGTGACCCGGACGGTGATAGACAGCCGGGACCGCATCGGACGCGAGGTGCACGACGCCCAGAAGGTCGACCTGCGCACCGCGGTCTTCACCGACCCGCTGCCGCTGCACACGGGCGCCCGGCGGTACTACGTCTCGGCCAAGCCCTGACGGGGCGCTGACGGCGCCCGGCGGGGCCGTCAGGGGGCCGCGGGCGCTTCCGGGTGCGGGCGGTCGCGCGGGACGGTGAGCGTGACGCACAGGCCGCGTGGGGCGTTCGGGGCGTAGGAGATCTCCCCGCCGCCCGCGGCGAGCATGGCGCGGGTGATCGACAGTCCCAGGCCCGATCCGGAGACGTTCTGGTGGCGGCCGCTGCGCCAGAAGCGGTCACCGATGCGCTCCAGCTCCTCGTCCGTCAGGCCGGGGCCGTGATCGACGACGGTGATCCGGACCCGCTCGCCCTCGGGAGCCGCGGCGACCGTGACCTCCTCCCCGGCCGGGGTGAACTTCAGGGCGTTGTCGACGACCGCGTCCAGCGCGCTGGAGAGCGCCACCGGGTCCGCCCAGCCCGTGACCGCGCCGTGCCCCTCGTACCGCAGGCTCACGCCCTTGTCGTCGGCGAGCGGGCGCCAGGCGTCGGCGCGCTCGGCGGCGAGCGCCGCGACGTCGGTGAGCTGCAGGTCGGCCGGGGTGTGCTCGGCCAGCGCCAGGTCCAGCAGGCCGTCCAGGACCCGGGCCAGCCGCTTGCCCTCCGTGCGGACGGAGGCGATCTCCTCATTGCCGTCGGGGAGTTCCAGCGCGAGCAGTTCGATGCGGAGGAGCAGGGCGGAGAGCGGATTGCGGAGCTGGTGGGAGGCGTCGGCCACGAAGGCGCGCTGCTGCTCCAGCACGTCCTCGACGTTGTCCGCCATCTCGTTGAACGACCGGGCGAGCCTGCGGAGTTCCGGCGGCCCGGTACCGGCGACGACCCGTGACGCCATCCGGCCGGTGGCGATGTCGTGGGTGGCCGCGTCCAGGATCCGTACCGGCCGCAGCACCCACCCCGTGAGCCGGAACGCCGCCCCCACGGCGACCAGCATGGCCAGCGACTCCCCCGCCGCCAGCCACAGCCAGCCGTGCAGGATCCGCGACCGCAGCTGCTCCGTGGGCGAGTCGGTGAAGACCACCGCGACCACGTCACCGTCCCTGATGACCGGCGAGGCGACCGGCAGCCGGCGGTCGTCCCAGGGCCACGCCTGGTGCGGGTCGTGGCTGCGCCGCCCGGCCAGCGCCTCCTCGAATGCCTGCCGCCCCTCCCCCGACAGCGGCACCCGCCAGTCGGCCGGCGCGGCAGCCATGGGGGTGCGGTCGCGGTAGAAGACACCGGCACGGATGTCGTACAGGTCGTGGTACCGCTGGAGCTCCGTACGGAGCGTGCTCAGCCGTTCGTCGTCGGCGGGCGCGCGGCCGTCGGCACCGGGCCGGGCGGTGACGAACTGCCCCAGTGAGGCGAAGCGCGCGGCGTCGTCGATCCGGTCCACCACCACCCGCTGCTGCTCGGCCGCCGCCTGGCTGCCCGCCAGCGGGAAGCCGAGCGCCAGCAGCACACCGGCCAGCAGGACGATGAGGAGCGGGAGGAGGCGGGTGCGCACGGGAGAGAGCGTCCGTCAGGGAGCCGGGGGCGCGGGAGCGGGCGCCACGAGCCGGTAGCCGACGCCGCGCACCGTCTCGATGAGCGCGGGCATCCGCAGCTTCGAACGGAGCGAGGCGACGTGCACTTCGAGGGTGCGCCCGGTCCCCTCCCAACTGGTGCGCCACACCTCACTGATGATCTGTTCCCTGCGGAACACCACCCCCGGACGCTGCGCGAGCAGCGCCAGAAGGTCGAACTCCTTGCGGGTCAGCGGAACGGTGCTGCCGTTCACCGCGACGCGTCTCGTGGCCGGCTCGATGGTGACGGCACCGATGCGCAGCAGGTCCTCGCCGGCCGCCTCCTCCGGGGCGTGCTCCCCGGGGCCGTGCACCGTGCGCCGGCTGACCGCGTGGATGCGGGCCAGCAGTTCTCCGGTGTCGTAGGGCTTGACCACGTAGTCGTCGGCGCCGAGGTTGAGGCCGTGGATCCGCGAGCGGACGTCGGAGCGCGCGGTGACCATGATCACCGGGGTGCTGGTGAGCTTCCGTATCCGGCCGCAGACCTCGAATCCGTCCTGGTCGGGCAGGCCCAGGTCGAGCAGGACGACCGCGAAGGCGTCCTCCGCGTCCGGTACGAGCGCGTGCAGCGCCTCTTCCCCGCTGCGCGCGTGCACCACCTCGAAGCCGTGCCGGGCGAGCACGGCGGACAGCGCCGCGGCGACATGGTTGTCGTCCTCCACCAGCAGCAGCCGCATCGGCTCTCCCCCTCTCGTCGGCTCGCGTCCCGGGCCATCAGGGCATCTACCGCGATCGACGGCGCACCCGTCAAGAGGCAGCCGAGCCGGTACGGCCATCTGTTACGCAGCCGGTACCGGGTCCGTACGCAAGGGAGCGTTGCGCTCCGCAAACCGGCCGCCGGGGGCGTCCACGCACCCCGCGCCCCGTTCACCCAGAGTGTCCCTTTGCAGCCGGATCGTTATGCTCAATTTCCGCTCAGATGTAATGACGCTGATCGCAGTGCGTCACTACTGTCCTCTCAACCGAGGAGGACGGAGCTACCCGCCGATGAGCGAAGTATCGGTGACCAAGGACCCCGGGGGCCCCGCCCCGGCGGCGGACGATCTGGTCGCGCTGGCAGGCGTCAACAAGCACTTCGGTGCGCTGCACGTACTCCAGGACATCGACCTGACGATCAAGCGCGGCGAGGTCGTCGTGGTGATCGGCCCGTCCGGGTCCGGCAAGTCGACGCTGTGCCGCACGATCAACCGACTGGAGACCGTCGACTCCGGAAGCATCACCATCGACGGGAAGCCGCTGCCCCAGGAGGGCCGGGAGCTGGCGCGGCTCCGTGCCGACGTCGGCATGGTCTTCCAGTCCTTCAACCTCTTCGCGCACAAGACGGTGCTGGAGAACGTCACGCTGGGCCAGCTGAAGGTCCGCAAGGCGGACAAGCGCGCGGCCGAGCAGAAGGCCCGCGCGCTGCTGGACCGCGTGGGCGTGGGCACGCAGGCGGACAAGTACCCCGCGCAGCTCTCCGGAGGCCAGCAGCAGCGCGTAGCGATCGCCCGTGCGCTGGCGATGGATCCGAAGGTGATGCTCTTCGACGAGCCGACCTCGGCCCTGGACCCGGAGATGATCAACGAGGTGCTGGAGGTCATGCAGCAGCTCGCCCGGGACGGCATGACGATGGTCGTCGTCACGCACGAGATGGGTTTCGCGCGCTCGGCGGCGAACCGCGTCGTCTTCATGGCGGACGGCCGGATCGTCGAGGAGGCCGAGCCGACGCAGTTCTTCAACAACCCGCGCAGCGACCGTGCCAAGGACTTCCTGTCCAAGATCCTGCATCACTGAGCCCGCAGTGGCCCCGATGACTGCCCACACCTGCTGAACCGAAGGAACTTCACCATGAGGATGCGTAAGACGGCCGCTGCGGCCACTGTGGTGCTCGCGCTGACCGCGACGGCGACGGCGTGCGGCGGCCAGTCCGGCACCGCCGGCGACAAGCCCAAGGGCGAGAAGGTCTTCAGCGGGACGTACAAGGTCGCCGAGAAGGTCAAGATCGACTCCCCGACGCTGAAGAAGGCCCAGCAGCGCGGCAAGATCATCATCGGCGCCAAGGCGGACCAGCCGTTCCTGGGCTTCCAGGACTCCGACGGCAAGCGCACGGGCTTCGACATCGAGATCGCCAAGATGGTCGCCGCCGACCTGGGCTTCTCCGCCAAGCAGATCGAGTTCAAGACGATCGACTCCAACGTCCGCGAGACCTCGATCTCCAAGGGCCAGGTCGACTACTACGTCGGCACCTACACGATCAACGACGAGCGCAAGAAGCAGGTCGGCTTCGCCGGCCCGTACTACACCGCGGGCGCCGACCTGCTGGTGCGCAAGGACGAGAAGGGCATCACCGGCGCGGACAGCGTCAAGGGCAAGAAGGTCTGCTCGATCGTCGGCTCCACGCCGCTCCAGGAGATCAAGAAGGCCAAGTACGGCGCCGAGACCACCGAGCTGTCCAAGTACTCGCTCTGCGTGAAGCAGCTGCTGGACGGCCAGGTGGACGCGGTCACCACGGACGACGCGATCCTCAAGGGCTACGCGGCGGAGCGTCCCACGAAGCTGAAGCTCGTGGGCAAGCCGTTCACCGAGGAGCCCTACGGCGTCGGCATGGCCAAGAGCGACAAGGCGCTGCGCGACGCGGTCACCGACGCCATCGAGGCGCACATCAAGAACGGTGACTACAAGAAGGCGTACGAAGGCACGCTGGGCAAGTCCGGCTCGCCGTACGAGGCGCCGAAGACGCCGCTGCCCCGCTACTGACCACGCCGCTCACCGCCGGCCCGAGCCGTCGCGCCCCGTACGCCCGCCGCGGCGGGCGTACGGGGCGCGCTGCCTCGTGAACGTCCCTGTACGGGGCCGGCGCCCCCGCCCGTCCGCCGCCACCTTCTCACCGCCACCGCGGAGACCCCATGAACGTACTCCTCGATCATCTCCCGCAGTTCCGCGACGGATTCCTGGGGACCCTCGCGCTGACCGCGGCCAGCGGGGCACTCGCTCTCGTCCTGGGCGTCCTCATCGCCGGCTGCCGGGTCTCTCCCGTACCGCCGCTGCGCGCCTTCGGCACCGCCTGGGTCACGCTGCTGCGCAACACGCCCCTGACGCTGCTGTTCCTCGTCGCGTTCTTCATCGTGCCGCAGGTCTTCTTCCCCGGCACGAGCCCGTTCGTGCTGGCGATGCTGGCACTCGGCTTCTACACCTCGTCGTTCGTCTGCGAGGCCGTACGGTCCGGCATCAACACCGTGCCGCTCGGTCAGGCGGAGGCCGCCCGCAGCATCGGGATGACCTTCTTCCAGACCCTGCGCATGATCGTTCTGCCGCAGGCCACGCGTACCGTGATCCCGCCGCTGAGCAGCATCTTCATCGCGCTCACCAAGAACTCCGCGATCGCCGGCGCGTTCAGCAACACCGAGCTGTTCAACGTCTCCAAGCTGCTGAGCGACAAGGGCTTCGCCATCGGCTGGATCTTCCTCTGGATCGCCCTGGCCTACCTGGTCATCACCTTCTCCATCAGCGGCCTCTTCCGGCTGCTGGAGCGGCGCCTGGAGGTGGCCCGATGAACGCGCTCAGCGAGCACACCCCCACGAACTGCCCGTCGCCCGAGCGCGCGGCCGAGCGAAACAAGGCGGAAGCATGAGCAGCAGCGTCCTCTACGACTCGCCGGGCCCGAAGGCCCGCGTACGCAACCGGGTCTACACGGTCCTCGGCACCCTCGCCGTGCTCGCGCTCATCGCCTTCGCCGTGCTGCGGCTGGCCGCTCAGGGCCAGTTCGCGCCGGAGATGTGGGAGATCTTCAACTACGCCGGGGTGCGCACCTCGATCCGTAACGGCGTCCTCACCACGCTCCAGGTCTTCGCGGTGGCCGCGGTGCTGTCGCTGGTGCTCGGCGTGCTGCTGGCCGTGGGCCGGCTCTCGGACCACAAGCCCGTGCGCTGGCTGGCCACCGGCTTCATCGAGCTGTTCCGCGCCGTCCCGCTGCTGATCACGATCTACGTGCTGTGGGTGCTCTTCCTCAGCTACAAGTCCGAGCTGGGCTTCACCGGCGAGGGCACGCAGTTCTGGGCGCTGGTCATCGGCCTGACCGTCTACAACGGCTCCGTGCAGGCGGAGGTGCTGCGCGCGGGCATCAACTCCGTGCCCAAGGGGCAGCGCGAGGCCGCGTACGCGATCGGCATGAGCAAGACGCAGGTCATGATGACCGTGCTCATCCCGCAGGCGGTCCGCGCGATGCTCCCGACGATCATCAGCCAGCTCGTGGTGACCCTGAAGGACACCTCCCTCGGCTACGTCATCACCTACCAGGAGCTGCTGTACGCGATCCAGCAGCTGGCCGGCAACACGGTCGTCAACGACGAGAACCCGTACGTGCCGATGATCATCGTCGGCGGTGCGATCTACGTCGCCATGTGTCTGCTGCTCTCCGCGCTCGCCAACTGGATCGAGCGCCGCGGCCGGCGCGCCAAGACCGGTATCGCAGTCTCCGAGGCGGGCCAGGCGGTGACGGCCGGCGACGCCATGGCTCCCATCGACGGGGCGACGACCCAGGGCCCGACGGACAGGACCGGCTGACCCGGCGCCCCCGGGCGGCGGCCTACTCCCCAAGGAGGGGCGTCAACTGACGGGGCGAAAGGTTGCGGAGGCAGTGGCACGGGTGCCGCTGCCTCTGTCACTTGACGCGGCCCGCCCGCACTAGGTTGCATACGCTGTGTGATCGCGCACCGGGCCTCAACTGCCATGTCCTCTACGTCCCGCAAGAGCCTCCGGCCGAGCCCCGGTCCGTTCAGCTCACTCCGCCCGGAGCGCGCTGCCACGGGGCGCCGGCGGACACCTACGGCGGGGCCTTCAGGGGCGTGCGTCGGGAGTGGGGCCGGTAGAGGCGGGGGCGGTACGGGCGGTGTGGTCTCCGTGGCTTGTCCGGCCGGGGCGGCAGGCGCGGCGGGCGCGTCCGGTGCAGCCGGTGCGGTCGTGGGTTTCGCTCCGCTTCGCTTCGGAGGAGCGTCGTGGACCCGGTGATCGTGGCCGGGGCCGGCCCCGTCGGCCTCTCCCTCGCCGTCGCGCTCGCGCGCCTCGGCGTCCCGTGCATCGTGCTGGACGAGACGGACGGCCGTGACGAGGTCCGGCCCGCCCGTACCGCCGTGCTCCGCCCCGACACCGCCGCGTTCCTGGCCCGGCTGGGCTGCGGCGAGACCCTGGGCTCCGAAGGCACCCGCTGGGCCGCCTGGCGCACGGTCCAGCGCCGTCGGCTGCTGGACCGGGTGGCCTTCGCGGCGACCGGCGCCCTGGCGGTCAGGACGGCGGACGTCGACGCCGCCGGTCACGGCGCGGAGCGCGGCAACGACGGCGCACACGCCCCCCTCTCACCCATACACGTACCTCAACACGCCCTCGCGCGCGCCCTCCGCACCGCGCTCGACCGCGAACCACTCGTACAGGTGGTCCCGGAGAGCCGCGTCATCGAGCTGACGCAGGACCGCGACGGGGTCGGCATCCACACCCGCGGCCCGAAGGGCACGTGGTGGCGGGGCAGTTACGTCGTCGGCTGCGACGGCCCGCGGTCGACCGTCCGCAAGCTCCTGGACATCCGCTTCCCCGGGCGCACCGCCGTCGAACGGCACGCCGTCGCCGCCCTGCGCACCGAACTCCCCTGGCCCGGCGAGGCCCTGCTGCACCGCGCGCCCCCGCGCCGCGGCGCCGCCGGCACGGGCCGGGCCGGGGTCCTCGGCGGAACAACCGGCGAGGTGACAGCGCGCCCCCTCCCGGACGGCGTCTGGCGGCTGGACTGGCTGCTGCCGCCCGGCCGCGACCTGGTCACCCCGGACGCCCTCGTGGCGCGCATCCGCGACACGCTGGCCGGCTGGACGGAGGCCGGTACCGGGCAGGGCGGTACGGCCGCCGAAGGGGACGGTCACGCCTTTCGGGGCGGCCCCGCCTTCGGGCAGGGCCCGGGCGACGCCGGGAACGGCTCGCTCGTCCCCGCGTACGAACTGCTCGACACCGGGGTCCACACGGTCCACCACCGGCTGGCACGGCGCTGGCGCTCCGGCCGCGCGTTCCTCGCCGGGGACGCCGCGCACCTGCTCGGCGCGCTGGGCACACAGGGGCTGGACGAGGGGCTGCGGGACGCCGAGAACCTCGCCTGGAAGCTCGGCATCGCCTGGCACCACGGCGCCTCCGACACACTCCTGGACAGCTACCAGACGGAGCGCAGGAGCGCCGTCGCCGCCCGGCTGCGCGCCGCGGACCAGGCGCTGCCGCTGCTGCGCGACGGCGGTGCGCGGGGACGGCTGCGGGGCGTGGTCACAGCGGCGGGACGCGGCCGGACGGCGCTGCTCACGGACGGCCACCTCGGACGTGGGCCGCTGGGCGCCGCTCCGGTGTACGACCGGTCGCCGCTCGCGCCGGCCGTCGCTCCGCCCGGCGCGGTCCGCGTGGACACCGTGCCGGGCGCCCCGGCCGCCGATGTGACGGTGACGGCATCCGACGGCTCGGCCGTACGGCTGCGGGAGCGCCTGGGGCACGGCCTGCTGGTCGTCCTCGTCGCGCCGGGCACGGGGGTCTGGGACCGCAAGCACTGGATGTCGGCCGGGCTCATGCCACGCTTGGCCGACGCGGTCGCGGCGCTGCCGCTGCCCGCGGAGATCCTGGTCGCCGAGCACTACCCGGGCGCGGCCGCCCACACCGTCCTCCTGATCCGCCCCGACGGCCACCTCGTCACCGCCCTGGCCGGTGTCCGCCCCGCCGAACTCCAGGCGTGCGCGGAAAGGCTGTGCGGCGGTGGCGCGGACGACGCAGCCGGTGCGGAGCGGGAGACGAATACGGATCCGGATGCGGAAACGGATATAGCTACGGAGCTCATCGAGGAGAGCCGTGGTGGGGAGAGGGGCGGGGCCCCGGGGGCGGGAGCCGGGGGTGCCGGGTAGGCGGGGTCCCGGCTGGGTGAGGTGCCGGTTGGGCGGCTGTGGCGCACGGCTGATGCCTGCCGCCGATGGCCGGGATCTCGGTTGACCGGGCGGCACCGCCATGCTTCACTACGGAGCGTGACAGACACCGGCTCGCACTTCTGGCGGAGGGTCCATCTGGACCTGGTCCGCTACGCGGGCTGCGTATGTCGTCCGTCCTGCTGACCGGCTCCTGACCCGGACTCAGGTCACCGATCCCCTTCCTCTCCGCGCGGCGCACGTGCTCATGAGCACGCGTGCCCGGCGCCGCCATACGTACGTGGCCATACGAGCGTGGGGCCGCATGAGCGTGGCTCTACGTACGTGGCCTCACGCGTACGCGCAGGCCGGCGCCGAGGGCCGTCGAGCTGGCCGGCCGGCTCGATCCGGCCGTACCGAGCGATCCGGCCGCCCGGGCCGCCGCTGCCCGTTGCCGGGCCGTACGCCGCGCGCTCCCTCGTGATCATTCAGGACGGTTCCCATGACCGACGCACCCGCCGCCACCACCGCCGTACGCATCCCCACGCCCCCGCACCCCGCCGACAACTTCGGCCCCACCGCCGCCGAACTGCTCGACTTCGTCCGCCGGACCGCCGCGGACACGCAGCTCATCACCTCGCTGCCCCTCGACCCCGAGGGCCGTACCTGGATCCGGCTGGACGGGCCGGGCGGCAGCGAAGCGTGGATCATCGGCTGGCCGCCCGGCACGGGTACGGGCTGGCACGACCACGGCGGTTCGCGGGGCGCGTTCGCCGCCGCCGCGGGCGAACTGACCGAGCAGTCCCTCGCCGCTCAACTCCCCACCGAGGGCTGGAAGACGCTGGAGCTCGCCGACGACGTGGACCGGGAGCGGCGGCTCGCCGACGGCCGCGGCCGGGCCTTCGGTCCGCACCATGTGCACCAGGTGTTCAACGCCTCGGCCGCCACGCACGCCGTTTCCGTGCACGCCTACTACCCGCCGCTGCCCCTCATGCGACGCTACAGCCGCAGCGGCCCCGTACTGCGACTCGAAGAGGTCGAGCGTCCGGAGGGATGGGAATGAGCGCGATCGACGAGCTTCTGGCACAGGCCCGTACGGAGCTGAAGCGGGTGGAGCCGGACGAGGCGGCGGCCGTCCAGCGGGACGGCGGGCTGCTGGTGGACATCCGTTACGCGGCGCTGCGCGAGCGGGACGGCACGATCCCGGGCGCGCTGATCGTGGAGCGCAACGAACTGGAGTGGCGGCTCGACCCGACCGGCGATCACCGCGCGCCCGAAGCCACGGGGCACGACCTCCGGGTCGTCGTGGTCTGCAACGAGGGCTACGCGTCCAGCCTCGCCGCCGTCTCCCTCCGCCGGCTCGGCCTGCCGCACGCCACCGACCTCACCGGCGGCTTCCAGGCCTGGCGGGCCGCCGGCCTGCCGGTGACCGCGCCTCCCGAAGAACCCGTCTGACCGTCCTGGCAGGGGCCCGCGCGGGGGAGCTTCCCCCTCCCCCGCCGGTCAGTCCCCCATGTACGTGTCGAGGAAGTCCGGGTCGTCCGTGCCCTCCGCTTCGAGGGCGTCGCGGACGACGCGGAGGGCCAGGCCCTCCGGGTAGCCCTTGCGGGCGAGCATGCCCGCGAGGCGACGGAGCCGCTTCTCCCGGTCCAGGCCTCGTGTGGAACGGAGCTTGCGGTCGACCAGTTCCCGGGCGGTCTGCTCCTCCTGTTCCGGGTCGAGCTGTCCGACGGCCTCGTCGATCAGCGTGGACTCCACGCCCTTCGTCCGCAGCTCCCGGGCCAGCGCGCGGCGGGCCAGGCCACGGCTGTGGTGCCGGGACTCCACCCACGCCCCGGCGAAGGCCGCGTCGTTGATCAGTCCGGCCTCCTCGAAGCGGGAGAGGACCTCTTCGGCCGCCTCGTCGGGGATGCCGCGCTTCTGCAGCGCGTCCGCGAGCTGCTTCTTCGTGCGGGGGTTTCCGGTGAGCAGGCGCAGGCATATGGCCCGTGCCTGCTCCTCGGGTGTGCGCGGTGGCCCGTCCCCGGCCCTCGACGAGGCCGGGCCACCGCTGTCCGTGCTGCCGCCATCGGCGACGGGCGCGGCGTCGTGTTCGCCGCTGTCGGGCCAGTGCGTTCGGCGGGTCACGGCGGACTAGCTCTTGGCCGCTGCGGCCTTGGTTGCCTTGGCGCCCTTGGCCGCGGGGGCCGGAACGGTCTTGGCGGGCTCGGCCGCCTCGCCGGCCGCGTCCGCGCCCGGCTCCGCCGTCGGGTCCTCGGGCTTCACGCCGATGCCGAGCTTCTCCTTGATCTTCTTCTCGACCTCGTTGGCGAGGTCGGGGTTGTCCTTGAGGAAGTTACGGGCGTTCTCCTTGCCCTGGCCGAGCTGGTCGCCCTCGTACGTGTACCAGGCGCCGGACTTCCGGATGAAGCCGTGCTCCACACCCATGTCGATCAGGCCGCCCTCACGGCTGATGCCCTGGCCGTAGAGGATGTCGAACTCCGCCTGCTTGAAGGGCGGAGCGACCTTGTTCTTCACGACCTTGCAGCGGGTGCGGTTGCCGACCGCGTCCGTGCCGTCCTTGAGGGTCTCGATACGGCGGATGTCGATGCGCACCGAGGCGTAGAACTTGAGGGCGCGGCCACCGGTCGTGGTCTCCGGCGAGCCGAACATCACGCCGATCTTCTCGCGGAGCTGGTTAATGAAGATCGCGGTGGTCTTGGACTGGTTCAGCGCGCTGGTGATCTTCCGCAGCGCCTGGCTCATCAGCCGGGCCTGGAGGCCGACGTGCGAGTCGCCCATCTCGCCCTCGATCTCGGCCCGCGGCACCAGGGCGGCCACGGAGTCGATCACGATGAGGTCCAGCGCACCGGAGCGGACCAGCATGTCCGTGATCTCCAGGGCCTGCTCGCCGTTGTCCGGCTGGGAGAGGATCAGCGCGTCGGTGTCGACACCGAGCTTCTTGGCGTACTCGGGGTCGAGGGCGTGCTCGGCGTCCACGAAGGCCACCTGGCCGCCGGCCTTCTGCGCGTTGGCGACGGCGTGCAGCGTCAGGGTCGTCTTACCGGAGGACTCCGGGCCGTACACCTCGACCACGCGGCCGCGCGGGATGCCGCCGACGCCCAGCGCCACGTCGAGCGCGGTCGACCCGGTCGGGATGACCTCGATGGGATCGTTCGGCCGGTCACCCATGCGCATCACTGCGCCCTTGCCGAATTGTCGTTCAATCTGTGCGAGCGCGGCGTCGAGCGCCTTCTCGCGGTCAGTGCCTGCCATGGGTTCCACCCGGTTCGCTTGAGTCGATCGCTTCACGTCCATGACGCTAACGCCTGCCACTGACAATGCGCCCGGACCCGGCCTCGGCCTGTGGATAACTTCCAGGGAACCCCGGAAAATCGGGGCCGTGGCTCTCATAAGAATGGATGTTCGATTTTAGTGTCAAGCGCGCCACGCCGCGCCCCGGCCCCGCGAGAAACCGGCCACTGCCCACGGCTCAGCTGCCGTCGCGCCCGTCCTCCGCATGGCTGCCACCGCCCTCCCGGCGCTCCTCGCCCTCTTCCTCCCGCTTCTCGGCGCGCCGGCGTTCCTTCAGCGGGGCCGCCGCCTGCTCGGAGCGGAGGGTCTGGCGCATCTTGGCCAGGAGCGAGGCGCCCCGTCTGCGACGGCCGCGCCCCAGGACCCGCGGGTCGTCCGTGACCTCGTACCGCTTGACGTACGCGCCGAGGAAGCCCTGCAGCGTCGCGGTCGCCGGGATGGCGATCAGCGCGCCGACCGCCCCCAGCAGCGCGGTGCCGGCGATGACCGAGCCGAAGGCGACCGCCGGGTGGATGTCCACGGTCCGCGCGGTGATCCGCGGCTGCAGGAGGTAGTTCTCCAGCTGCTGGTAGACGACCACGAAGCCGAGCACCCAGACCGCGTACCAGGGGTTCACCGTGAAGGCGATCAGCATCGGCAGCGCGCCCGCGAGGTAGGTGCCGATCGTCGGGATGAACTGCGAGACCAGGCCGACCCACATGGCCAGCGCCGGCGCGTACGGCACGCCCAGGATCTCCAGCAGGACGTAGTGCGCGATGCCGGAGATCAAGGCCATCAGGCCGCGGGAGTACAGGTAGCCGCCGGTCTTGGCGACCGCGAGCTCCCAGGCGCGCAGCACCTCGGCCTGCCGGGTGGGCGGCAGTACGGAACACAGCGCGCGGCGGAGCCGGGGGCCGTCCGCCGCGAAGTAGAACGAGAACAGTGCCACCGTGAGCAGGTTGAACAGCGAGCCCAGGACGGTCGCGGAGACGGCGAGGACGTTGTTGGCACTGTCCTGGACGTACTTCTGCAGCCAGTCGGACTTCAGCAGGTTGTTCTGCACCTCGACGCGCGAGAGGTGGGTGTGGAACGTCTCGTTCGCCCAGCTGATCACGGAGTCGAGGTACTGCGGGAACTCCCCGACCATCGTGGCGATCTGCCCGGCCAGCATGGAGCCGAGCAGGGTCACGAAGCCCACGCCGACGATCAGGATGGCGAGGAAGACCAGCCCCGTGGCCACTCCCCGCCGCATGCCGCGCGCCGCCATCCAGTCCACCGCCGGCTCGACGGCCAGCGCCAGGAAGAACGCGATGAGGACGTTCAGCAGCAGCGAGATCAGCTGGTGGAACGCCCAGCTCGCCAGTTGGAAACAGGCCAGCAGGGCGAGTGCCAGCACCATCGCGCGCGGCAGCCAGCGTGGCATCCGCGTGGCGTGCGGATCGTTCGGTCGTCGGTCGTCGGGGCCGGTGGGCTTCGGAGTCGCGGACACGGGTCAAGTCTCGCGCACGGGTCGGACATCGCGGACTCGGCCCGCGTCGCCCGGTGGGTCGGCGGGGCGCGGAACCGGCGGACGTGGGCGGGTTCGGAGCCGCCGGGCGTGGGGTGGGGTCAGCGGTGCTCCGCCGGCACGCCCATGACCGAGCACACCACGCGCCAGACCTCCTTGGCGCTCCAGCCCGCGGCGAGCGCCTCGTGGACGGTCCGGCCGCCCAGTTCGGACATCACGTGATCGCGCGCGAAGGTGTCGGCGTACGCCGCACCGAAGTGATCTGTCATCCGCTGCCAGAAGTCCGTCAACCGCATGACACCAGTATCCCGCCCCTGAGGGTGCAGCCGTGCGCGAGCCGCTGACCGGCCGCGGGTTCCGTCCTACCGTCGGTCCATGGCCGAAACCGCAAGCCCACCGACGACTCCTCTGGCGCGCGCCGAGCACTTCATCTGGCTCACCGCGCGGGTCCTGGAACAGCGCCTCTTCGAGTACCACTTCCTCGGCGGCAGTGCGGACGCCGTGGAGACCGCACTGACCGCCTACCGCAATGACGACGACGGATACGGTCACGCCCTGGAGCCGGACCTGCGCGGCCCGGTGAGCCAGCCCCTGCACACGTCGCACGCGCTCGGTGTGCTGGACGCCATCGGGCGCTGCGACGGCCGCCGGGTGGAGCAGATCTGCCGCTATCTGACGCACATCTCGACGCCCGAGGGCGCGCTGCCCGCGCTGCACCCCTCGTTGCGCGGCTATCCCGCGGCACCGTGGGTTCCGATCCCGGACAACCCGCCGAGCGATCTGCTGGCGACCGGTCCCGTCGTGGGACTGCTGCACCGGAACGAGGTGTGGCACGCCTGGCTGTTCCGGGCCACGGACTACTGCTGGCGGGCGGTGGAGGCGCTGGAGAAGACGCATCCGTACGGTGCCGAGGCCGCGCTGGCCTTCCTGGCGGGCGTACCGGACCGGGAGCGCGCGGCTGCCGCTGCCGAGCGGCTGGGCCGGCTGGTGCGGGAGCAGGGCCTGGTCGTCGTGGAGCCGGAGCGGGCGCAGGAGGTCCCCGTGGCGGAGGGGTACGGACCCGGCGAACACCATTTCGCGTACGACTACGCCCCCACGCCGACGTCCCCGGCGCGCGGCTGGTTCACGGACGCCGAGATGGACCGGGCGCTGGACCACCTCGCGTCGCTCCAGGAGGAGGACGGCGGCTGGCCGATCAACTGGCGCTCGTGGGCGCCGGGCATCGCGCTGGAGTGCCGTCCGATGGCGACGCTCAAGGCGCTGCTGACGCTGCGCGCCTACGGACGGGACATCGGCTGACCCGGCTCGGCGCGCGGCGGGCCGGCGCGCGTCACCCCCGAGGGCGGCCGGGGAGCGCTGTCCTTGAGGAGCAGCGCGCACAGCGCCAGGGTGGTGCCGCGTGGTGAGGCCAGGTCGATGCCGGTGAGTTCGGCGATCCGGGCGAGGCGGTTGTCGACGGTGTTCGGGTGCAGTCCGAGTGCCTGCGCGGTCGCGCGGCGGTCCTGGCGCGTCTCCAGGTGGGTGCGCAGGGTCTCGGCCAGTTCGGGACGGCCGTCGAGCGGGTCGAGAAGGGCGGCGATCATCGGGCTGCTCTCGTCGTGGCGCGTGAGGTGGAATTCGAGCAGGACGTCGGCGAGCCGGTGCAGTTCCGGGGGCCGCCCGGCGGCGTGCGCGATGCGGATGACTTCGGAGGCGGTACGGGCGGCGTGCGGGATGCCCTCGAGGCTCTCGGCCCGTGCGGCGGCGCAGCGCACGGGCCCGTCGCACACTGCGTTCAGCCGCCGGGCGAGTCCGTCGGGGGGCTCGGGTGCTCCGGGGACGAGCGCGTGGCCGCCGGTGACGTCCAGGGAGGTGAGGACGTCGGTGCCGAAAGCGCGGTCCAGGGCCGTCTGGAGGCGCCGCAGCCGACGCCGGACGGCGACCGGTGCGGTGGCGGGCCCGTCGGCCGACGGCAGGCGCAGCGCGAGGACCGTGGCGGGCCCGGCCAGGCCCAGGTCGTCCAGTGCGGTGCGGTCAGCGGGCGGCGCGCCGTCGATCAGCGCGCGGGCCAGTGAGCGGCGTTCCTCGCGCCGTTCGGCGTCCAGGGCAGCGCGTTCGTCGAGGTAGGTCTCCGCGACCGCGCCGATGACGCTGCTCTGGTTGCGGAGGAGGAAGTCGGCGAGTTCGGCGAGGGCGGCCTCCTCGCCGGGGCCGGCCTCCTCGTGCAGCGTCCGCCACAGGGCGTACGTGCCCAGCGCGTGGGTGCGGAGCAGCAGGTGCAGGGGCAGCCCTTCTTCGGCGCGCTGGGCGGCGCGCTCCCTGAAGAGCGCGTGGTCCCCGTGGCGGCCGTCCTGGCCGCGCGCCCGCCGCATGAAGAGGCGCAGCCCGTGCCGCGCGGTGGCGGCGATCTCGACGTCCTTCATGTCGTCGGGGAGCTCGGCGTATCCGGGGATGTCCGCGAAGACGTCACCGGTCATCTCGCGGGCCAGTTCGTTGACGCGTGTCTCGCAGCGCAGGGCCAGGCGGCGGGCGGCTTCGGAGAGCGGCACTCGTGCCTCCTTCTCGGGGCGCGGACCCGCGCCGTACGGGGGCGGCGAGGGTTGTGACGCGTCACAGTACCGGCCGTCGGCGGGTGTGACGGCGGCGGATGTCCCCTGGTCCGCGGGCGGCTCAGACTCGGTGCACCGGCCGGAGAAGGCCGCAGCGCACCGGTGGGCATCCGATCCTTTCGTAGGGAGCCGCTTTCTATGACGCAGCACAACCTCGACGACTACCTCGCCTACGTGGACCGCGTCTGGGAGGGCGAGGAGACCCTCCTCGCCCATCTTTCGGGGCGGTACACGGGTGACGCCCTCGTGCGCATCGGCGAGCGGACCGGGTTCTTCCCGGCGTTCGCCAATGTGGCGGTGTTCGACACCGGATCGGACGGGCTGGTGCTGGTGGACTCGGGGGACGTCCGCACGGCCGGACAGCTGCACACGGCGGTGACCGCGTTCGGCACACCCGAGGACGGCACGCCGCGCAAGGAGGTGCGGGGCGTCGTGTACACCCATGGGCACGTGGACCATGTCTTCGGGGTCGCGCCGTTCGACGAGGACGCGCGGGCGCGGGGTGTCGCCGTTCCCGAGGTCGTCGCCCACGAGGCGGTCGCGGCGCGCTTCGACCGTTATCGGGAGACAGCGGGCTACAACTCCTGGATCAACCGGCGGCAGTTCGGGGTACCGTCGCTCAACTGGCCGACCCGGTACCGCTACCCGGACACCACCTACCGGGACCGGCTCACGCTCCGCCACGGGGAGCTGACCTTCGAGCTCTTCCATGCGCGCGGCGAGACGGACGACGCCACCTACGTGTGGATCCCGGAGCTGCGGACGCTGTGCACGGGCGATCTGTTCATCTGGAACTCGCCGAACGCCGGGAACCCCCAGAAGGTGCAGCGCTACCCCGAGGACTGGGCGCGGGCCCTGCGCGCCATGGCGGAACTGGGGGCCGAGGTGCTGCTCCCCGGGCACGGCGTGCCCGTCATCGGGGCGTCGCGCGTCGCGCAAGCCCTCGGGGACAGCGCCGAGCTGCTGGAGTCGCTGTGCACCCAGACGCGGGACCTGATGAACGCGGGGCTGCGCCTGGACGAGGTGCTGCACCGGGTGAAGGTGCCGGCCGAGCTGCTGGCCAAGCCCTACCTCCACCCCGCTTACGACGAGCCCGAGTTCGTGGTCCGCAATCTGTGGCGGCTGTGGGGCGGCTGGTACGACCAGAACCCGGCGCATCTGAAGCCGGCGCCCGAAGGGGAGCTGGCCGCGGAGCTGGCGGAGGCGGCGGGCGGTGCCGTGGTGCTGGCGCGGCGGGCGGCGGATCTGCTGGGCCGCGGAGAACTGCGGCTCGCCGCCCATCTGGCGGAGACGGCGGCGCTCGCGGCGCCGGAGGACCGCGAGGTGGCCCGGGTCCGCGCCGAGGTGTACGCGAAGCGGGCCGCCGCCGAGTCGTCCACGATGGCGCAGGGCGTCTTCCGGTGGGCCGCGGCGGAGTCGGCGGCGGTGGCCGGGGGGACGGACCTCACCACGGAGCTGACGCGCAGCGAGGGAGGCCGTCGGCGGGCCGCCGGCGGCATCGCGGTCGGTGTCGTTGCGGGCGGGGACGAGGACGGCTGTTCGTGCGGCACGGCGGACGGGGGCGGGGCCGCGACGGGGCGGCTTCGGTGACGTCCGCCGCCGGGGCCGCACCGGCCGTCGCCCCGGGCGCGGCCGCCGTCGTACGGGGACAGGCCTGGCGTACGACCTGGCTGCTGCTGGCCTTCATGCTGGTGAACTTCGCCGACAAGACGGTGATGGGCCTGGCCGCGAACCCGGTGATGCGCGATCTGGGGCTGACGCGCGAGCAGTTCGGTACGGCGTCGTCGGCGTTCTTCGCGCTGTTCAGCCTGGCGGCGCTGGCGGGGTCGTTCCTCACCCGTACGGTGCGCACCTCCGTACTGCTGCTGGGCATGGCGCTCCTGTGGTCGGCGGCGCAGCTCCCCATGCTGGTCGGCGCGGCCGGCTTCGGGGTGCTGGTGGCGACGCGCGTCCTGTTGGGCGCGGCGGAGGGCCCGGCTTCTCCGGTGGCGCTGCACCACCTGTACGGCTGGTTCGAGCAGAAGGACCGCACGCTGCCGACGGCGGTGCTGCTGGCGGGGGCGGCGGCCGGGGTGGCGATCGCGGCGCCCACGCTGGGCGTGGTGATCGACCACTGGGGCTGGCGCTGGGCCTTCGGGGTGGTCGGCATCGTCGGACTGGTCTGGGCGGCGGTCTGGCTCCGGTACGGCGCGGAGGGTCCGCTTGCCCCCGCGGTGGGCAGGCGGCGCGCTCCGGAGGGCGCGGCGGCCGCACGGCAGGCGGCGCCCGTGCCGTACCGGCGGCTGCTGCTGTCGGGGACCTGGCTGGCGGCCGCGCTGGGCTCGTTCGCCGCGTACTGGACGCTGTCGGCGGGACTGACCTGGTCGGCGGACTACTTCCAGGAGGTGGGCGGTCTCTCGCTGCGCGGCGCGAGCCTGCTGATCATGCTGTCGGCGCTGACCAAGGGTGCCGCGATGCTGGTCCACGGGGTGCTCGTGCAGCGGTCGGTCAAGCGGGCGGCGGCCGGGCTGCCACCCCGCCTCCGCTGGCCCTCAGGGGTGAAGACCGGGCTGGTGATGATCGTGGCGGGCGTGGCCACCGTGTGCTTCGCGGCGACGGACGTGCTGTGGCTGAAGATCGTTCTGCTGCTGGGGCCGCTGTCCGTCACGGACATCGTCCTCACGGTCGCCGCGACCGCGGTATCCCGGATCTCCCCCGCCGACCGGCGCGGTGTCACGCTGGGGGCGCTGACCGGCGTGTTCGCCCTGGCGGGGGTGCTCGCGCCGCTCGTCATGGGGCACATCGTCGACGCGGGCGCGACCGTGGCCTCCGGGTACTTCGGCGCGTACGGGCTGATGGCCGGCCTGGTGACGGTGGCCGGGGCGGCGGTCATGCTCTTCCTGCGCCCGGAGCGGGACGCCCGGCGGCTGGGCACGGAGGGGGCGGACGGCGGACCGGGCTCGCACCCGTAAGCACACGGCGGCGGGGCTGCCCCGAGGGGCCGCGCGCCCCGCCGCCCCTCGGGGCAGCCACCGAGTACCCGTAAGCCGTGCGCCCGCCGCCCTTCGGGTCACCCCCCGAGCGCCCGCACCCCCGCCGTGACCACCACCGCGACGGCGACCACGAGAAGGAACGGTGCGCGCAGCACGAGGGCGAGGGCCGCCGCGCCGACGCCGGCCACCTTGGCGTCCAGCAGGAGGTGGCTGCCGTCACTGAGGGTCTGCTGCGCGGTGAGGGCCGCCAGCAGGGCCACGGGCAGCAGCGCGGCCAGCCGCTTGACGAGCGGCCGCTCCAGGAGGCCGGCGGGCACCAGCAGGCCCGCGTACTTGAGCAGATAGCAGCCGACGGCGGTGGCGGCGATCGCGATCCAGGTGTTCACCGGCTCTCCTCCTCGGCGCCGGACGTCTTACGGGAGCGGGCGCCCTGGGCCAGCAGCACGGCGGGCGCGGCCAGTGCGGAGACCAGGACCGGCACCCCGGCGGGCAGTACCGGCAGGGTGACCAGCATGAGGACGACGGCGAGCCCGGCAGCGGCGCGCTCCACGGTCGTCCTGAGCATGGGGGCCAGCAGCGCCAGGAAGACGGCCGGCCCGGCCGCGTCCAGGCCCCAGGCGGCGGTGTCACCGAGCGCCTCGGCGCCGAGCGCGCCGGCCAGCGTCGTGAGGTTCCACAGGACGTAGAGCGTCAGGCCCGTGACGGTGAAGCCGAGGCGGGCGCTGTGCCGGTCGGGCTGGGCGAGCGTGACGGCGGAGGTCTCGTCGATGACCCAGTGGGCGGCGAACGGCTTGGCCAGTGCGCGGTAACCGAGCAGCCCGGACAGCCGCAGCCCGTAGAACGCGTTGCGGGCGCCCAGGAAGAACGCGCCGGCCGCGGCGGCGAACGGGTTGCCGCCCGCCCCGAGGGCGCCGACGAGTGCGAACTGCGAGGCACCGGTGAACACGAGCAGGCTGAGCAGGCAGCTCTGCAGCACGCTCAGGCCCGCGCCGGCCGAGGTGACCCCGAAGGCGAAGCCGGAGAGGCCGACGGCGACGCCGACGCCGAGCGCGTCCCTGATGACGGCGGCATCGGACTTGCCCGGCGCCGCGTCCGAGGGGGCGCGGTGCGGGTCCGGTATCTCTTGAGGTGCGGTCTGTTCGATCTGTTCAGGCACATCGCCACGCTAAGCAGGGCCGCCCCGGCAGTCTTGTACGTTCTTGCGGCCCTCTCCCGGCCCCCTCCCGATGGCCGGGAGTTCGAGGGCGCCCTGAGGGCCGGCGGCGCGTTCCCGCCGGTACGCGCCGGGCGGCACCCCGACGATCCTGGTGAAGTGCCGGTTCAGGTGCGGCTGGTCCGCGAAGCCGACCGTGACGGCGGCCTCGGCGGGCGTGCTGCCGGTCTCCAGGAGCCGCCGGGCCCGGCGTACCCGGAGATCGGTCAGCCAGGTGTGCGGCGGCATCCCGTACGCGTCCTTGAAGGCGCGCAGCAGCGCGAACGGGCTCGTTCCCAGCTGCGTGGCGAGCTCCTCCAGGGACGGTGGCTCGGCCAGCCGCTCCTGGAGGATGTCGCGGGCGCGCGCGGCCCGCAGGGCTCCGGCCGAGCGCGGCGTACGGGCCGGGAGGGAGCCGCCGTGCGCGCGCAGCAGCCGGGCCACGACGATGCGCAGCACGCTGTCGGCGGCCAGCGCGTCGCCCTCCTCCGCCGCGCGGTGCACCTCGTGGATGAGGCGGGCGGTGTGCGGGTCGGTCACGGCGGTCGCCGCGAATCCGGGGGTGCCGCGGAGCGTGGTGGTCTCTGCGGCGATCCCGGCGACGAGCTCTGCGGAGGGGTAGAGCGTGGAGTACGTCCAGCCCTCGTCGACGCCGGCCCGCGCGGTGTGCGGCACCTCCGGGTTGATCATGACGACGCTGCCGTGGCCGGCCCGTACCGTTCCCTCGGGCAGGCCCACCTCCTCGATGCCGCCGCTGACCGCGGCCAGCACGAACCCGTCGTGGCTGTGGCGGGGGAAGGTGTGGCGGACGTACCGGGCGCGCAGCAGGTCGAGGCCGGGCAGCCCGGCATGCTGCCAGTGCCGCGCCCACTCGCCGGACGCGCGCCCGCCGGTGCCCCCGCTCACCCGGCCCGCCGCCGGGCCGCCGCCGATGCTCCCCATGCACCCATTCTGCGTCCGGCGCGCCGTCGCTGACCTGGGCGTCCACCGTCCGGACCGCTCGTCGGCGGACCGTTGTCAGTGGTCCGAGGCACGATGGGGTCATGGCGAGGACCGCGCTCGATTCGTTCTCCCCCGCGACCAGAGGCTGGTTCACGGGGGCCTTCCACGCGCCCACCGCAGCTCAGGACGGTGCCTGGCGCGCCATCGGCGAGGGCTCCGACGTCCTGGTCGTCGCGCCGACCGGCTCCGGCAAGACCCTCGCCGCCTTCCTCGCCTCCCTGGACTCCCTCGCGAGCACGCCCCCGCCCGCAGAGGCCAAGAAGCGCTGCCGGGTGCTGTACGTCTCCCCGCTCAAGGCCCTCGCGGTCGACGTCGAGCGGAATCTGCGCTCCCCGCTGACCGGCATCCGCCAGGAGTCCGTACGGCTCGGGCAGCCCGAGCCCGACATCCGGGTCGGCATCCGCTCCGGCGACACCCCGGCGGCCGAGCGCCGCTCGATCGCCAACCGCCCGCCGGACATCCTGATCACCACCCCCGAGTCGCTGTTCCTGATGCTGACCTCCCAGGCGCGGGACGCGCTGGCGGGCGTGGAGACGGTCATCCTGGACGAGGTGCACGCCGTCGCGGGTACGAAGCGCGGGGCGCATCTGGCGCTGTCCCTGGAGCGCCTGGACGAGCTGCTGCCCCGCCCGGCCCGCCGCATCGGCCTGTCGGCGACGGTCCGGCCCGTGGAGGAGGTCGCACGCTATCTGTCGCCGCGCCGCCGGGTGGAGATCGTGCAGCCGGCCTCGGGCAAGGAGTTCGACCTCTCGGTCGTCGTGCCCGTCGAGGACCTCGGGGAGCTGGGCGGCTCGCCCGTGAAGGAGACCGGGCCCGACGGGGACAGCGGCGGCGACAAGCCGTCCATCTGGCCGCACGTCGAAGAGCGCATCGCCGACCTCGTCCAGGCGCACCGTTCGACGATCGTCTTCGCGAACTCCCGACGCCTCGCGGAGCGGCTCTGCAACCGTCTGAACGAGATCGCGTACGAGCGCGCCACGGGCGAGCCGATGCCCGAGGACCACTCCCCCGCCGAGCTGATGGCCCAGTCCGGCGGCGCCAAGGGGGCGCCCGCGCTGCTGGCCAGGGCGCACCACGGCTCGGTCTCCAAGGAGCAGCGCGCGCAGGTCGAGGAGGACCTCAAGGCGGGCCGGCTGCCGGCCGTGGTGGCCACCTCCAGCCTGGAGCTGGGCATCGACATGGGCGCGGTGGACCTGGTGGTCCAGGTGGAGTCGCCGCCGTCGGTCGCCTCCGGGCTGCAGCGGGTGGGCCGCGCCGGCCATCAGGTGGGCGCGGTCTCCACCGGCGTGGTCTTCCCGAAGTACCGCGGCGACCTGGTGCAGGCGGCGGTGGTCACGGAGCGGATGCGCGAGGGCGCCATCGAGGCGCTGCGCGTCCCGGCCAACCCGCTGGACGTCCTGGCCCAGCAGCTGGTCGCGATGGTGTCGATGGACGCCTGGGACGTCGAGGAGCTGCTGACGGTGGTGCGGCGGGCCGCGCCGTTCGCCGGGCTCCCGGAGTCGGCGTACAGCGGAGTGCTGGACATGCTGGCGGGGCGCTATCCCTCGGACGCGTTCGCGGAACTGCGGCCGCGCATCGTGTGGGACCGGGTGGCGAACACCGTCACGGGGCGGCCCGGCGCCCAGCGGCTGGCCGTCACCTCCGGCGGCACGATCCCCGACCGCGGCCTCTTCGGGGTGTTCCTGGCCGGCGCCGACCCCAAGAAGGGCGGCGGCCGCGTCGGCGAGCTCGACGAGGAGATGGTCTACGAGTCGCGGGTCGGCGACGTCTTCACGCTGGGTACGACCTCCTGGCGCATCGAGGACATCACCCGGGACCGGGTGCTGGTGTCGCCCGCCCCCGGAGTGCCCGGCCGGCTGCCCTTCTGGAAGGGCGACCAGCTCGGCCGCCCGCTCGAACTGGGCCGGGCGCTCGGCGCGTTCCTCCGCGAGGTCGGCGCGCTGGAGCCCGAAGCGGCCCGGAGCCGGCTGTCCGCCGCCGGGCTGGACGACTGGGCGGCGGGCAACGTCCTGAGCTACCTCACCGAGCAGCGCGAGGCCTGCGGCCACGTCCCCGACGACCGCACGATCGTCGTCGAGCGCTTCCGGGACGAGCTGGGCGACTGGCGGGTGGTGGTGCACTCACCGTTCGGCGCCCAGGTGCACGCCCCCTGGGCGCTGGCGCTCGGCGCCCGGCTCGCCGAGCGGTACGGCATGGACGCGCAGGTCATGCACGCCGACGACGGCATCGTGCTGCGGCTGCCGGACGCCGACCTGATGGGCCTGGACCTGCTGGACACCGACCCGGACGCCGCGGGCGCCGAGTTCGACCCCGACCAGTCCCCGGTGGGCGCCGCCGACGTCGTCTTCGACAAGGGCGAGGTCGACCAGGTGGTGACCGACGAGGTGGGCGGCTCGGCGCTGTTCGCCGCGCGCTTCCGCGAGTGCGCGGCCCGCGCCCTGCTGCTGCCCCGCCGCAACCCGGGCAGGCGCACGCCCCTGTGGCAGCAGCGGCAGCGCGCCGCACAGCTGCTCCAGGTGGCGAGCGAGTTCGGGTCCTTCCCGATCGTCCTCGAAGCCATCCGCGAGTGCCTCCAGGACGTCTTCGACGTACCCGGCCTGGCCGAACTGATGGGAGACATCGAGTCGCGCCGCGTCCGGCTCGTCGAGGTGACCACCCAGGAGCCGTCGCCGTTCGCCCGTTCGCTGCTCTTCGGGTACGTCGCGCAGTTCCTGTACGAGGGCGACTCGCCGCTCGCCGAGCGCCGCGCGGCCGCGCTCTCCCTGGACTCCCGGCTGCTCGCCGAACTGCTCGGCCAGGCCGACCTGCGCGAGCTGCTGGACCCGGAGGTCCTCACCGACCTGGAGCGCGAGCTGCAGTGGCTGACCGACGACCGCAAGGTCAAGGACGCCGAGGGCCTCGCCGACGTGCTGCGCCTCCTCGGCCCGCTGACCGGCTCCGAGCTGGCCGAGCGCGGCGCCGACCCCGCCTGGGCCGAGGAGCTGGCGGCCGCCCGCCGCGCCATCCGGGTCCGCATCGCGGGCGCCGACCACTGGGCCGCGGTCGAGGACGCCGGTCGGCTCCGGGACGCGCTGGGCACGGCGCTGCCCGTGGGAGTGCCCGAGTCCTTCACCGAGCCGGTCAAGGACCCGCTGGGCGACCTGCTGTCCCGGTACGCGCGCACCCACGGCCCGTTCACCTCCGAGCAGGCCGCCGCCCGCTTCGGCCTCGGCACGGCCGTCACCGACGGGGCACTGCACCGCCTCGCCGGGGCCGGCCGGGTCGTGCAGGGCGAGTTCGCGCCGTCCGGGGTGCACCAGGAGTGGTGCGACGCGCAGGTCCTGCGACGGCTGCGGCGCCGGTCGCTGGCCGCGCTGCGGCACGAGTTGGAGCCCGTGCCGCCGCCCGCGCTCGCCGCCTTCCTGCCGCAGTGGCAGAGCGTCGGCGGGCAGGGGCTGCGCGGCATCGACGGCCTGATGCGCGCCGTGGAGCAGCTGCAGGGCGCGCCGGTGCCGGCCTCGGCCCTGGAGCGGCTCGTCCTGCCGTCCCGGGTGTCGGGCTACTCCCCCGCCCTGCTGGACGAACTGACCTCCACGGGCGAGGTCCTGTGGGCGGGCGCCGGCGCGCTGCCCGGCAAGGACGGCTGGATCGCCCTGTACCCGGCCGACACCGCGCCGCTCCTCCTGCCGCAGCCGCACCCCTTCGAGGTGACGCCGCTGCACCAGTCGGTGCTGGACGCCCTCGCCCCCGGGTACGGCCTGTTCTTCCGTCAGATCGCGGACCAGGTACGGGCCACGACGCACCCGGAGGCCACCGATCCGCAACTGGCCGACGCACTCTGGGACCTGGCCTGGTCCGGGCGGCTGACCAACGACACCCTCGCGCCGCTGCGCGCGCTGCTTGGCTCGGGCCGTACGGCCGGCGCCACGGCGCACCGCGCCCGCCGGGCCACGCCGCGCGGCCGGTACGGCAGCCTCACCGCCGCCACCGGCCGGACGGGCCGGCCCACCGCCTCCCGGTCCGGTCCGCCCACGGTCGCCGGCCGCTGGTCGCTGCTGCCGGCCCTGGAGCCGGAGCCCACCCACCGGGCGCATGCCCTGGCCCACACCCTCCTGGACCGGCACGGCATCGTCACCCGTGGCGCGGTGGCCGCCGAGGGGGTCGAGGGCGGCTTCTCCGCCGCGTACCGCGTGCTGGCCGCCTTCGAGGAGACCGGCCAGGCCCGCCGCGGGTACGTCGTGGAGGGGCTGGGCGCGGCGCAGTTCGCGATGGACGGGGCGGTGGACCGGCTGCGGGCGGTCAGTACGAGCCGGGACCGTACGGCCGAGGAGACCGCGCCCGGCGGGTCCTGGCAGCCGGCCGGGCCGGCCCGCGGCGGCGCCCCGCGCGCCGTCGTGCTGGCCGCCGCGGACCCGGCCAACGCGTACGGCGCTGCGCTGCCCTGGCCCGAGCCGCCGGAGGGCTCGTCCCACAAGCCCGGCCGCAAGGCGGGTTCGCTGGTCGTCGTGGTCGACGGCGAGCTGGCGGTCTACATGGAGCGCGGCGGCAAGACGCTGCTGGCCTGGCAGGCCGAGGAAGGCGGCACCCGGGTGCGCCTGGCCCTGGAGGCGCTGGCCGCGGCCGTACGGAACGGCTTCGTGGGCGCGCTGACCGTCGAACGGATCAACGGCTCGTCCGCCCTCACCTCACCGCTGGCCGCCGAGCTGGAGCACGCGGGCTTCCACGCGACACCGAGGGGGCTGCGCCTGCGGACATGAGTGCGGTACAGGCGCGGCCGACGTGGCCCGGACCGCGCTCTGCCCGCAGGCCACGCACGGCATGATGGAGCCATGCCCGAAGGTGACACGGTCTGGCGGGCCGCCGCCGAGCTGCACAAGGCGCTGGGCGGACGGCTGCTGACCCGTACGGACCTGCGTGTGCCGAAGCTGGCCACGACGGACCTCGCCGGGCGCTCGGTGCTGGAGGTGGTGCCGCGCGGAAAGCACCTGCTGACCCGTATCGAGGGCGGGCTGACGCTCCACTCGCATCTGCGGATGGACGGCGCCTGGCGGGTGTACGCGGCGGGCGAGCGCTGGCGCGGCGGCCCCGACCACCAGATCCGCGCGGTGCTGGCCACGGCGGAACGCACAGCGGTGGGCTACCGCCTCCCCGTACTGGAGCTGCTGCGCACCGCCGACGAGGAGAACGCCGTCGGCCATCTGGGGCCGGATTTGCTGGGGCCCGACTGGGACGCGGACGAGGCGCTGCGGCGGCTGCTGTCCGACCCGGCCCGGACGCTCGGGGAAGCGCTGCTGGACCAGCGCAATCTGGCCGGCATCGGCAACGTCTTCAAGTGCGAGCTGTGCTTCCTGCTGCGCGCGTCCCCGTGGCTGCCGGTGGGCGCACTGCCGCGGCCGGAGCGGGCGATCACGCTGGCGAAGCGGCTGCTGGAGGCGAACAAGCGGCGCCCCGCCCGTACGACGACGCCGAGCGCGCGCCCGGACCGCCGCCTCTGGGTCTACGGACGCGCCGACCGCCCCTGTCTGCGCTGCGGGACTCCGGTACGGGTCGCCGACCAGGGGCCCGCGCCGCAGGCCCGGGTCACCTACTGGTGCCCCCGCTGCCAGCCGGAACCGGCCACGGAAGCGGGCGGCTGACACGGCCCTCGGGGTACGGCATCCGGGGTACGACAATCCCCGCTGTACGGGCTCCCCCGCAGGCCGACCAACGCGGCCTACGGATTCCCGTGCGAGCCTCGGACCTGACGAACGGGCTTCACGAACGGTCGGTACCGCCGCCCCAACGGCGGTACCGCCATGCCCTGACGAGCCGGTCCGTGACGGCGGGGGGACCCGGAGTCCCCACGCAGCCACTGCGGCGACGCCAGCCGGCCGCTCCCACGCGGCCGCCGCCCGAGCGCGTCCGGCGCGGTACGCAGTGCACCGGCAGCAGGCTGAGACCCCAGCCGCCCGCTGCCATCGCACCTTCCACCACCCCGGCGCCCTCGGGCCAGAAGAGCACTCTCAGCACGGCCCACCACCACAGCACCCCGAGGAGAAGCGCGGCGAGCCGGCGACCGGGCACCGAACGCAGCACTTCCGCCGGGCCGTGGCCCGATGCCCCCATCAGGCCGCTGCCCGGCGCCCCCACCGAGCCGCGGCCCGGTGTGCCGGGCGCCCCAGCGCCCGTGCCCCGGACCGGGTGCCGGGAGAAGAAGCCGCGCCGTGCCATGACTGCCTCCTCCGGTCGACGGTAGTCGGCCATGAAGGTGGGGCGGGAGGGCGCACTGGGGCACGAACGGCGCGTTCCGCAATGCGCGACACGCGGTCGGACGAAACCGTTCTCGGATCGGCCCGGTCCCGCTCAGAGCCCGTCAGTGGCCATCAGGCCGCGATCGGGCTCCGGCAGGATGCGCCGGAAACGGTCGGTCCGCCGCTGTTGCGCCTCAGGCCGCCTCGGCCTGGAACATCCAGTGGTGCTTCTCGAGGTCGGCGGTGAGCCCGATGAGGATGTCCTGGGTGACCGGATCCGGCTCGTCGGTGACCGCGATGCGCTCCCGCATCCGCTCGATGACGGAGCCCAGGGCCCGTACGAGGGCACCCACCGCGTCGTTGTCCTTGATCCAGCCGCCCTCGACGGTGCCGGCGCCGCTGGTCTTCGCGATCGTCTCGGCGCGGCCGTCGGGGTTCACGCCGATCGCGGAGGCACGCTCGGCGACGGTGTCGGCATGGCCGCGGGCGCTCGCGACGACATCGTCGAGCTGGAGGTGGACGGACCGGAAACGCGGACCGACGACGTTCCAGTGAACCTGCTTGGCGATGAGCGACAGGTCGACGAGGTCGACCAGGGCGCCCTGGAGCGCGTCGCCGACCGTCTTGCGGTCGCTCTCGGACAGCGTGCTGTTGACGACAGGCATGCATTTACTCCCTGTATCAGAGCGAAAGGTCCTTCTGACCTTCGTATGGCCGGTTGACCTTCGTATAAACGATGCCTCACCGCAGTAAATGCCGCAGTTCGGGGCAACGGGCCCTTCGCGTCACAAGAGCAACACGAAGACCCTGGAGGGCGGGTGCCCTCCAGGGTCTTCTTCATGCATCGAACCGAACGGTCAGGCCGCTACGACATCCACGGCCTCCGCCGGAGCCTTGATCGTCACGCGCTCTTCCGGGACGCCCGTCAGCGAAGCGACGGACACCGCGTTGAACGTGGGCCGCACCGGCGTCGGCACCGGCTCGCTCGCGGCCGCGGACTGTGCCAGCTCCGCGAGCGCCAGCTCGTCGCTGACCTCCCGCATCAGCTCGGACATCCGTACGTCCAGCGCGTCACAGATCGCCGAGAGCAGCTCGGAGGAAGCCTCCTTCTGTCCCCTCTCGACCTCGGACAAGTAGCCGAGCGACACCCGGGCGGAGGAGGAGACCTCGCGCAGGGTGCGGCCTTGACGCTGACGCTGTCGGCGCAGCACGTCACCCAGCAGGCGACGGAGCAGAATCATCGCTGGCTCCCTCCTCGGACCTCGGATCCGGATCCATCTCGCCCCACCGTACCGCCTCGGGCCTCAGCCGTGCCGGGAGCGAGTTCGTGTTCACTCAGGGCTGTAAACATCAGATACCCCCGTGATGTTCCGTATCCTTTGCCCGCGCATTTTCTGTCAGTTCGCTCAACAGCAGATCCACTGCTGCGGTGACGCTGTCCCGACGGATCCGGTCGCGATCGCCGTCCAGCGCCAGTCGGCGCACTTTTCCCTCACCGTCGGGCCCGGTGGCCGCGACGTAGACCGTGCCGACCGGCTGCCCGTCCTGTGGGTCGGGGCCGGCGACCCCTGTGGTGGCAATACCCCAGTCGGCGCCGAGCACACGGCGGACGCCCTGCGCCATTTGCCGGGCGACCTCGGCGTCCACCGCACCACGGGTGGCCAGAAGCGCGCCGTCCACACCCAGTACGAGGCTCTTCAGTTCCGTCGCGTACGCCGTGACCGAGCCCCGGAAGCACCGCGAGGCGCCAGGAACCGCGGTCAGCGCACCGGCGACCAGGCCACCGGTGAGGGATTCGGCCACCGCCAGGGTCTGCCCGCGCTCGGCCAAGGCCGCCAGCGCCCGTGCAGCGCCCTGCGGGCTGCCGGAGGCACTGGGGCGCCCCGGAGCCGCCACGGGGGCCTCAGCGCCCGCCCCAGCACCCTCCTGGGACCCGTGCGCAGCCTCCGTACCACCGTTCACCGTGCCGGCCCCCGGCCGGAGGCCGTCCCACCGGACCGCTCCCGCAGGGCCTCGCGCGACTTCGCCAGCCCGGCCCGCCGCAGGACGACGGCCTGCTTCACGTAGTCCAGGCCCGTGACGACGGTCAGCGCCACGGCCACGGCCATCACCCACCAGCGCAGGGTGGCCAGCGGGCCGGTGAGCACGAGGACGTACATCCCGACCGCGGTCCCCTGCGCGAGCGTCTTCATCTTGCCGCCGCGGCTCGCCGGGATGACCCCGTGCCTGATCACCCAGAAGCGCATCACGGTGATGCCGAGCTCCCGGAAGAGGATCACTCCGGTTACCCACCAGGGCAGGTCGCCGAGGATCGACAGACAGATCAGCGCGGCACCCATGATCGCCTTGTCGGCTATCGGGTCGGCGATCTTCCCGAAGTCGGTGACCAGGTCGTACGCGCGCGCCAGATGCCCGTCGAAGAGGTCGGTGATCATGGCGACGGCGAACGCGGCCCAGGCGAACGAGCGCCACGCGGGGTCGTAGCCGTCGCCGTGCATCAGGAGCAGCACGAACGCCGGCACGAGGACCAGCCGCAGCATCGTGAGGATGTTGGCGATGTTCCACAGCCCGGCCTGCTGCCGCCGGACGGTCTTCGGCCGGCCGGCGCCGCCAGCAGCGGAAGCGCCGGCGGCGGAAGCCGGGATTCCGGTCATCTGGCCGCCTCCTCGGGACAGCCGGCGCCGTGCTCGGCGCCGAGCGGCAGCGGTTCCGCCACGAGGTCCACGCCCTCGGTCGCCACCACCTTTGCTTCGACCATACGACCCGGGACCAGGTCCCGGCTGCCCGTGAGCAGGGTGACGCCGTCGGTCTCCGGCGCCTGGTGCGCGGCGCGGCCGACCACGCCGTCCTCGTCGTCGACCCGGTCGACCATGACGGTGAGGGTCTCGCCCAGGCGCTCCTCGGCGCGCTGCGCGGTCAGCTCCTCGGCCAGCCGGGACAGGTGCGCCAGGCGCTCGGCCACCACGTCGGGGTCGAGCTTGTCCTCGTAGCCGGCCGCCTCGGTGCCGTCCTCGTCGGAGTAGCCGAAGACGCCGATGGCGTCGAGTCTCGCCTCGCTGATGAAGCGTTCCAGCTCGGCGAAGTCCTCCTCGGTCTCACCGGGGAAGCCGACGATGAAGTTGGAGCGGGCACCGGCCTGCGGAGCCTTCGTACGGATCTGCGCCAGCAGGTCCAGGAAGCGCTCGGTGTCGCCGAAGCGGCGCATCGCGCGCAGCACACCGGGGGCGGAGTGCTGGAAGGACAGGTCGAAGTAGGGCGCGACCTTGTCCGTACCGGTCAGCACGTCGATCAGGCCGGGGCGCATCTCGGCGGGCTGGAGGTAGCTGACCCGGACGCGCTCGATGCCGTCGACCGCCGCCAGCTCGGGCAGCAGCGTCTCCAGCAGGCGGATGTCGCCGAGGTCCTTGCCGTAGGAGGTGTTGTTCTCGGAGACCAGCATGATCTCCTTCACCCCCTGCTCGGCCAGCCAGCGGGTCTCCCCCAGCACGTCCGAGGGGCGGCGCGAGATGAAGGAGCCGCGGAAGGAGGGGATGGCACAGAAGGAGCAGCGGCGGTCGCAGCCCGAGGCGAGCTTCACCGAGGCCACCGGGTTGCTGCCCAAGCGGCGGCGCAGCGGGGCGCGCGGCCCGGAGGCGGGCGCGACCCCCTCGGGCAGGTCAGTGGGCGCGGACGCGAGGGCGTCGCCGTGGCCGGGGAGCGCGACGCCGGCGCCCTGGCGCTCGGCCGGGCTGATCGGCAGCAGCTTGCGCCGGTCACGGGGGGCGTGGGCCTCGACGTTGCCGCCGCTCAGGATGGTCTGCAGACGGCCGGAGATGTCGGTGTAGTCGTCAAAGCCGAGCACGCCGTCGGCCTCGGGCAGCGCCTCGGCCAGCTCCTTGCCGTACCGCTCGGCCATGCAGCCGACGGCGACGACGGCCTGGGTGCGGCCGTGGTCCTTCAGATCATTGGCTTCGAGCAGGGCGTCGACGGAGTCCTTCTTGGCGGCCTCGACGAAACCACAGGTGTTGACGACGGCGACATCGGCTTCGGCGGCTTCCTCGACGAGCTCCCAGCCGTCCGCTGCCAGGCGGCCTGCGAGCTCCTCCGAGTCCACCTCGTTACGGGCGCAGCCAAGAGTGACAAGGGCGACGGTACGGCGTTCGGGCATGGGGCTCAGCCTACTTCGTCCCGGACGTCCACATGTCTGGGAGGGTTCCCGCGCGGCCACCGCGCCCCTTGCAGACGGCCGCCCGCCGCCTCTCCCCGAGAGGCGGCGGGCGTTTTCCCCGGAAGGCGGCCGGCGCTCGGTCAGCCTGCCTGCGGATCACCCGGGGTGTAGCTCAGGCGCTCCACGGAGCCCTTGTCGCCGATTTCCTTGATCTCCTTGCCGTTGACGTACAGCTGCACGGCTCCCGCGTTGCCGACGACAAGATCGATCCGCTTCTTGTCGCTGAAGGTCTTGGACTGGCCCTTGCGAAGCAGGCCGTCCTCCAGGAGCTTGCCGTTGGCGTCCTTGGCGGAGACCCAGCTCTGTCCGTCACGGGCGGTGATCTTGATGGTCACCTTGTCCTTCGGCAGCCCGGCGATGGCGCTGTCGGAGGGGTCGGGCTTGGGGTCTGCGGGCTTGGTCTTGGTCGGGGACGGCTTGACCGTCGGGCTCTCGCCGACGTTTCCGTCGGCGACCGAGGCCTCCTGGCTCCGGTCACCGTCGCTGAACAGCGTGAAGCCGACGAAACCGACCACGGCGACGATGGCGGCGACCATGGCCGCCGTCCAGTTCGGCCGGCGCGGTTCGGGACGGATGCGTTCCGCCTCGAAGAGCGGCGCCGCCGGGGTCGGCGCGGGCCGGCCGCCGTGCTCGGCGTCGTACTGAGCGATCAGCGGGGCCGGATCCAGCCCTACTGCGCGCGCGAGTGTTCGAATGTGACCACGGGCGTACACGTCCCCGCCGCAACGCGAGAAATCTTCCTGCTCGATCGCGTGCACGATGGGGATGCGCACCCGCGTGGTCGTACTGATCTCGTCGACGGTCAGTCCGGCGTCGACGCGGGCCTGCTGGAGGACTCGACCGACGGAAGGCCGGTCGTCTTCAGGGGAGTTGCCGATGGACACGGGGGCGCCTTTCGAGCGTGTAGCCACCTGCTGGATGTTCAGTCTAGGGGTGTACCGAAAGGGTCGGGCAAGCGGGAGAGCGGACTTTGTACGCCATCGGTATACCCCCCGGACCTGGCCGGGGGCCCGACGGCCGCGCATCGCGCCGTCTCTTCCCTCAACTTGACGTATGGGCAGAAGAAACGGTTGCTTGCGATCTCTTTCGAGTGACCTGTCAGTGAGCCTCCCCCCGAATGACGGCGAGCACTCCTTCCAAATCATCCGGTTTCACCAGAACATCGCGCGCCTTGGAGCCCTCGCTGGGCCCCACGATGTCCCTGGACTCCATCAGGTCCATCAGCCGCCCGGCCTTCGCGAACCCCACCCGCAGCTTGCGCTGCAGCATCGACGTGGACCCGAACTGGGTGGAAACGACCAGCTCAGCGGCCTGGCACAGCAGATCCAGGTCGTCGCCGATGTCCTCGTCGATCTCCTTCTTCTTGCTCTGCCCGACCGTGACGTCCTCGCGGAAGACCGGAGCCATCTGCTCCTTGCAGTGCCGGACCACCGCGGCGACTTCGCCCTCCTGGACGAAGGCGCCCTGCATACGGGTCGGCTTGCTCGCCCCCATCGGGAGGAACAGGCTGTCACCCTTTCCGATGAGCTTCTCCGCACCCGGTTGGTCGAGGATGACCCGGCTGTCCGCCAGCGACGACGTCGCGAAGGCGAGCCGCGAGGGCACGTTCGCCTTGATCAGGCCGGTGACCACGTCGACCGACGGGCGCTGCGTCGCCAGCACCAGGTGGATGCCGGCCGCGCGGGCCAACTGGGTGATACGGACGATGGAGTCCTCCACGTCCCGCGGCGCCACCATCATCAGGTCCGCCAGCTCGTCCACGATCACCAGCAGGTACGGATACGGCGACAGCTCGCGCTCGCTGCCCTCGGGGGCGGTGGCCTTCCCGGAACGCACCGCTTCATTGAAGTCGTCGATGTGCCGGTACCCGTATGCCGCGAGGTCGTCGTAGCGCAGGTCCATCTCGCGCACCACCCACTGCAGCGCCTCGGCGGCCCGCTTGGGGTTGGTGATGATCGGCGTGATCAGGTGCGGAATGCCCTCGTACGCGGTCAGCTCGACCCGCTTGGGGTCGATCAGCACCATCCGTACGTCGTCCGGAGTGGCCCTCACCATGATCGAGGTGATCAGGCAGTTGATGCAGGAGGACTTGCCGGAGCCGGTGGCGCCCGCGACGAGCACGTGCGGCATCTTCGCGAGGTTCGCCGAGACGTAACCGCCCTCGACGTCCTTGCCGAGCCCGACCACCATCGGATGGTCGTCGCCCACCGCGTCCGCCGACCGCAGCACGTCGCCGAGGTTGACCATCTCGCGGTCACTGTTGGGGATCTCGATGCCGACCGCGGACTTGCCCGGGATCGGGTTGATGATCCGCACGTCCGGGCTGGCCACCGCGTACGCGATGTTCTTCGCCAGCGCGGTGATCTTCTCGACCTTCACGCCCGGGCCGAGCTCGATCTCGTACCGGGTGACCGTCGGGCCGCGGGTGAAGCCGGTGACCGCGGCGTCCACCTTGAACTCCTGGAACACCTTGCTCAGCGACTCGACCACGGCGTCGTTGGCCGCGCTGCGGGTCTTGCCGGGCCCGCCGCGCTCCATGAGGTCCAGCGAGGGCAGCGCGTACGTGATGTCGCCGGCGAGCTGGAGCTGCTCGGCGCGCGCCGGCAGCTCACTGGTGGGCTCCGGCGCGGCCTTGGTGAAGTCCGGAACGCTGGACGAGGAGGACGGCGCGGGCTCGGCGTCGCGCGCGGGCGGCACGGAGGTGTGCAGACCCTTCGTCGCGCCGGAGTCGTCGTACTCGCCCCGCTCGCCCTTGATGCCGCTGCTGAGGTCGGCCACCAGCGGCGAGGGCTGGATACCGTGCAGCACCGCGCCGTCCAGATTGGCGGCGTACCCGGCGGCCACGTCCACCGCGTCCTGGGAGCCCTCGTCCGCCGGCTCGGCGGCCGGCTCCACGGCGCCCCGGCGCGGCTTGCGGCGCTTGGCGAGGGCAGCCTCCTCCGCCGCCTCAGGGGACCCCTCCAGGGCCTCCGTGCGGCTCCTGCGGCTCCTGCGGGCCGGCTCGGCCACCGGCTCGTCGGCGAAGGCGTCGGCGTCCGGCTCGTACGTCTCCAGCAGGCCCAGCCGGACACCCAGCGCCTTGAAGCGCCGCGGGATGGCCGTGACCGGGGTGGCGGTGACCACGAGCAGCCCGAAGACGGTCACCAGCACCAGCAGGGCGACCGACAGCGTCTGCCCCACCATGAAGAGCAGCGGCTTGGAGACCGCCCAGCCGAGGTAGCCGCCGGCGTCGCGCACGCCGGCGACGTCCTTCTGGTCGGGGGAACCGCACGCGATCGCGACCTGGCCGAGCACGCCGACGACCAGTGCCGACAGTCCGATGACGATCCGCCCGTTGGCCTCCGGCTGCTCCGGGCGGAAGAAGACGCGGGCGGCGATGCCGCCCACCAGTATCGGGACGAGGAGGTCGAGCCGGCCGAACGCGCCGGTGACCAGCATCTCCACGATGTCCCCGACCGGGCCCTGGAGGTTGGCCCAGGTGCCCGCCGCGATCACCAGGCCGAGGCCCAGGAGGCCGAGCGCCAGGCCGTCCTTGCGGTGCGCGGGGTCGAGGTTCTTCGCGCTGCGCCCCATGCTGCGGAAGAACCAGCCGACGCCGTGCGCGAGGCCCAGCCAGAGGGCGCGCACCGCACGGTAGACGCCTCCGGTCGGGGACGGTGCGGGCTTCTTCGCCACCGCCTTCTTCGCCGGGGCCTTCTTCGCGGCCGCGGTCTTCTTCGGCGGCGCCTTCTTGGCCGCCGCCTTCTTGGCGGCGGGCGGTTTCGCGGCGGTCTTCTTGGCGGCGCCCCCGGGGCGCCCGGCGCGCTGCTTCGAGGGGCCCGCCGTGCTCTGGGAACCCTTGCCGGACGTACGTGAGGCCATGGTGACGAGGTTACAGGCGACGCCCCGGGGTGACACGGGCGCTCGGGCCTTCACCCGTTCGTGTCGTAACCAACGCGCCATATGGGCGGTTGGCCCGCTCCGGGCCCAACGCCCGGGACTGCGCCGGAAGCTGCTGCCGGGTCAGCTTCCGTACGGCACCGGGCGGATGCCGTACGGCCGGGCCGGCGGCGTCAGTTCTGCGTCGGTACGGACGGCGTGTCGCTGTTGCCCGCGCCCGGCTCCAGGGCGTCCAGCGCGCGGCGCAGTCCGGTGAGCTTCCGCTCCAGATGCGCGGCGGTCGCCACTGCGGCGGCGTCCGCCGACTCGTCCAGCTGTTTGGACAGCGCCTCGGCCTGCTCCTCGACGGCGGCGAGCCGCGCGGAGAGTTCCGCGAGCAGCCCCGCGGCCTCCTTGGCGTCCTCGCCGGCGGCCGGCTGGCCGCCCTCGAGCTGGAGCCGCAGCAGCGACGCCTGCTCGCGCAGCTTGACGTTCTTCATGTACAGCTCGACGAACACCGAAACCTTGGCGCGCAGCACCCACGGGTCGAACGGCTTGGAGATGTAGTCGACCGCACCGGCCGCGTACCCGCGGAAGGTGTGGTGCGGACCGTGGTTGATCGCCGTGAGGAAGATGATCGGGATGTCCCGGGTCCGCTCGCGCCGCTTGATGTGCGCCGCCGTCTCGAACCCGTCCATCCCCGGCATCTGCACGTCGAGCAGAATCACCGCGAAATCGTCGGTGAGCAGCGCCTTGAGCGCTTCCTCCCCGGACGATGCCCGCACCAGCGTCTGATCGAGCGCAGAGAGGATCGCCTCCAGCGCCAGCAGATTCTCCGGCCGGTCATCGACCAGGAGGATCTTGGCCTTCTGCACCATGGCCCGTCCTCCTCGCCCCGGCACTCCACCGGACGCCGCCCCAGGGGACGGCTCCGTCATGCCGCCCGTACTTGTGCCGGTCATGGTAGCCGCACCCCGCCTGTCGCCACACCCTGTCACCGCTATGTCACCGTGCACGTAGCAGAAACGCAGCAGGAGACCAGAAGGTTCCCCGAATGCCGTGCTCCCACACGTCCGCGACCACACTGAGTCAGCATAGGGGCCAAGATCCGGTCTCTCTGTGCACGCCCCGTCACTCCGCGCGCATCCATTGCCGCATGACCGCGAGCAGGTGATCGGTGTCCACGGGCTTCGTCACGTAGTCCGAGGCCCCCGACTCGATGCTCTTCTCCCGGTCGCCCTTCATGGCCTTGGCGGTCAGGGCGATGATCGGCAGACCGGCGAACTGCGGCATCCGGCGGATCGCCGCGGTCGTGGCGTAGCCGTCCATCTCCGGCATCATGATGTCCATCAGCACCACTGTCACATCATCGTGCTGTTCCAGCACCTCGATTCCCTCACGGCCGTTCTCGGCGTAGAGCACCGACAGACCGTGCTGCTCCAAGACGCTGGTGAGCGCGAAGACGTTGCGGATGTCGTCGTCGACGATCAGCACCTTCTCGCCGTGGAAGCCGTCGCCGTCGCCGGACGGCGCCACCAGGTCCTGACCGTTGCCCAGCCACGGTTCCTCGGTCGCCGGCTGCTGCGGTTGCGCGGTCGGCGGCTGGCCGGGCAGGGCCGCGCGCTGCGGCGCCGCCGAAAGTCCGCGCCTGCGGCGCCTGTTGAGGCCCGAGGCCGCGGCGTCCGGAGTCGTCGGCTGCTCCTCCTGCGCCGCGTTGTTCGCCGCCTCCTGCTCGGCGATCTCCGCGTCGTGCGCCTCGGCGTCCATCGCGAAACCGCCCGCGACCAGCTGCGGGTAGCCCTGCGGCGGCAGCCCGCCCGGGTTGTACGGGAGGTACAGCGTGAACGTCGAGCCGCGGCCCGGCTCACTGGCGGCGTGGATCTCGCCGCCCAGCAGCCGCGCGATCTCGCGGCTGATGGAGAGGCCCAGGCCCGTACCGCCGTACTTGCGGCTCGTCGTGCCGTCGGCCTGCTTGAACGCCTCGAAGATGACCCGCATCTTGCTGGACGCGATACCGATGCCGGTGTCGGTCACCGAGAAGGCGATCATGTCGGCATCCGGGTCGCGCAGCGCGCCGTGCTCCAGGAGCTGCTCGCGGATGGCCACGGGGACGTCCGTGCCGGCCGGCCGGATGACCAGCTCGACGGCGCCGGAGTCGGTGAACTTCACCGCGTTCGAGAGCAGGTTGCGCAGCACCTGGAGGAGGCGCTGCTCATCGGTGTGCAGCGTCGCGGGCAGCTCCGGGGAGACCCGTACGGAGAAGTCCAGGCCCTTCTCCGCGGTCAGCGGCCGGAACGTGGCCTCGACGTAGTCCACCAGCTGCACCAGCGCGATGCGGGTCGGGCTGACGTCCATCTTGCCCGCCTCGACCTTGGACAGGTCCAGGATGTCGTTGATCAGCTGGAGCAGGTCGGAGCCCGCACCATGGATCGTTTCGGCGAACTCCACCTGCTTCGGGGAGAGGTTCCCCTCGGCGTTGTCCGCCAGCAACTTGGCCAGAATCAGCAGGGAGTTCAGCGGCGTCCGCAGCTCGTGCGACATGTTCGCGAGGAACTCGCTCTTGTAGCGCATCGAGACCGCCAGCTGCTCGGCGCGCTCCTCCAGGACCTGCCGGGCCTCTTCGATCTCGGTGTTCTTCACCTCGATGTCGCGGTTCTGCTTGCGCAGCTGCTCCGCCTTCTCCTCCAGCTCGGAGTTGGACAGCTCCAGCGCGCGCTGCCGGCTCTCCAGCTCCGCCGAGCGCTCCTTGAGCTGCTCGGTCAGCTCCTGCGACTGGCTCAGCAGGATCTCGGTCTTGGTGTTCACGGAGATGGTGTTGACGCTGGTCGCGATCATCTCGGCGATCTGGCTGAGGAAGTCCTTCTGGATCTGGGTGAACGGCTGGAACGAGGCCAGCTCGATGACGCCCAGCACCTTGTCCTCGAAGAGCACCGGCAGCACGATCACGTTGGCGGGCGGTGCCTCACCCAGGCCAGAGGAGATCTTCAGGTATCCGGAGGGCACGTTCTCCACCAGGATGGTGCGCTTCTCCTCCGCCGCGGTGCCGATGAGCGTCTCGCCCGGAACGAAGGTGGTGGGCATTGCACCCATCGAATAGCCGTACGAGCCCGTCAGCCGGAGCTCGTAGTCGCCCGCCTCGCCTCCGTCCGCGCCGATCTCCTGGTTGTCGTCGGCCGACGTCGCGAGGAAGAACGCGCCGTGCTGCGCGGAGACCGCGGGCGACAGCTCGCTCATGATCAGCTTGGCCACGTCCTTGAGGTCGCGGCGGCCCTGCATCAGGCCGGAGATCCGGGCGAGGTTGCCCTTCAGCCAGTCCTGCTCCTCGTTGGCGAGGGTGGTCTCGCGGAGCGTGGCGATCATCGTGTTGACGTTGTCCTGGAGCTCCAGGATCTCGCCGGCCGCGTCCACGTCGATGCGGACGTTGTGGTCGCCGAGGGTCACCGCCGCGGCGACGGCGGCGATCGCCCGCACCTGACGGGTCAGGTTCCCCGCCATCTCGTTCACCGATTCGGTCAGGTCCTTCCAGGTGCCGGCCACGCCGCGCACCTGCGCCTGACCGCCCAGCTGGCCTTCCGTACCCACCTCGCGGGCCACCCGGGTGACCTGCTCGGCGAAGGACGACAGCTGGTCGACCATCGTGTTGATCGTCGTCTTCAGCTCCAGGATCTCGCCCCGGGCGTCGATGTCGATCTTCTTGGTCAGATCACCCTTGGCGATGGCCGTGGTGACCATCGCGATGTTCCGCACCTGGCCGGTCAGGTTGGACGCCATGGAGTTCACCGACTCCGTGAGGTCCTTCCACGTACCGGCGACGCCCGGCACCCGCGCCTGGCCGCCCAGAATCCCGTCGGTGCCCACCTCGCGGGCGACCCGCGTCACCTCGTCGGCGAACGACGACAGGGTCGTCACCATGGTGTTCACCGTGTCGGCGAGCGTCGCGACCTCGCCGCGCGCCTCGACCGTCACCTTCTTGGTCAGGTCACCGTTGGCCACCGCGGCGGAGACCTGGGAGATGTTCCGCACCTGGATGGTCAGGTTGTTGGCCATCAGGTTCACGTTGTCGCTGAGGTCCTTCCAGATGCCGGTGACTCCCGGCACCCGGGCCTGACCGCCCAGCTGGCCCTCCGTACCCACCTCGCGGGCCACTCGCGTCACCTGCTCGGCGAAGAGCGACAGCTGGTCCACCATCGTGTTGACGGTCGTGACCAGTTCGAGGATCTCGCCCTTGGCGTCGACGGTGATCTTCTTGGAGAGGTCGCCGCGGGCCACCGCGGTCGTCACCTCGCCGATGTTCCGCACCTGGGAGGTGAGGTTGTTCGCCATGAAGTTCACGGACTGGGTGAGGTCCTTCCAGGTACCGCTCACCCCCTGGACCTCGGCCTGGCCGCCCAGGATGCCCTCGGTGCCCACCTCGCGGGCCACCCGCGTCACCTGGTCGGCGAAGGACGACAGCTGGTCCACCATCGTGTTCAGCGTGTTCTTCAGCTCCAGGATCTCGCCGCGGGCGTCCACGTCGATCTTCTGGGAGAGGTCACCACGGGCCACCGCGGTCGCGACCTGTGCGATGTTGCGGACCTGAGCGGTGAGGTTGCCGGCCATGCCGTTCACCGAATCGGTCAGATCCCGCCACACTCCGGCCACGCCCGGAACCTGGGCCTGACCGCCCAGCCGGCCGTCCGTACCCACCTCACGGGCCACCCGGGTGACCTGCTCGGCGAACGCCGAGAGCTGGTCGACCATCGTGTTGATGGTGTTCTTCAGCTCCAGGATCTCGCCGCGGGCGTCCACGTCGATCTTCTGGGAGAGGTCACCCCGCGCGACCGCCGTCGTCACCTGCGCGATCTGCCGCACCTGGGACGTGAGGTTCCCCGCCATGAAGTTGACGGAGTCGGTCAGTTCCTTCCACGTACCGCTCACGCCCGGAACCTGGGCCTGACCGCCCAGCCGGCCCTCCGTACCCACGTCCCTGGCCATCCGCGTGACCTGGTCAGCGAACGAGGAGAGCTGGTCCACCATCGTGTTCACGGTGTTCTTCAGCTGGAGCATCTCGCCGGAGACGTCCACGGTGACCTTCTGCGACAGATCGCCGTTGGCCACCGCCGTCGTGACCTGCGCAATGTTCCGGACCTGTCCGGTCAGGTTGCGGAAGGCCGTGTTCACCGAGTCGGTGAGGTCCTTCCACGTACCGGCCGCGCCCGGCACCTGCGCCTGGCCGCCCAGCTCACCCTCGACACCGATCTCCCGGGCCACCCTCGTGACCTCGGCACCGAAGGAGGACAGCTGGTCCACCATCGTGTTCACGGTGTTCTTCAGTTCGAGCATCTCGCCGGAGACGTCGACCGTGATCTTCTGTGACAGGTCACCGTTGGCCACCGCCGTCGTGACCTGCGCGATGTCCCGCACCTGGCCGGTGAGGTTACGGAAGGCGTTGTTCACCGAGTCGGTGAGGTCCTTCCACGTGCCCGCCGCGCCCGGCACCTGCGCCTGGCCACCCAGCTGGCCCTCGGCGCCGACCTCGTTCGCCACCCTCGTCACCTCGTCGGCGAACGTGCGCAGCGTCTCGGTCATCGTGTTGATCGTGTCGGCCAGCTGCGCGACCTCGCCGCGCGCGCTCACCGTGACCTTCTGGGACAGGTCGCCGTTCGCGACCGCCGTCGTCACCTGCGCGATCCCGCGCACCTGGGCCGTGAGGTTGCCGGCCATCAGGTTGACCGAATCGGTCAGGTCCTTCCAGACGCCCGCGACGCCCGGCACCCCGGCCTGGCCGCCCAGCTCGCCCTCCGTACCGACCTCCCGGGCCACCCGGGTCACCTCGGAGGCGAAGGAGGAGAGCTGGTCCACCATCGTGTTGACGGTGTTCTTCAGCTCCAGCATCTCGCCCGCGACGTGGACGGTGACCTTTCTCGACAGGTCACCCTTGGCCACCGCGGTCGTCACGAGAGCAATGTCACGCACCTGCGCGGTGAGCCGCGAGGCCATCGTGTTGACGGAATCCGTCAGGTCCTTCCACGAACCGGACATTCCGCGTACCCGGGCCTGACCGCCGAGCTTGCCCTCGGTACCGACCTCACTGGCGACCCTGGTCACCTCGTCGGTGAACGCCGACAGCTGGTCCACGAGCCCGTTGACCGTACGGCCGACCTTCAGGAACTCGCCCCGCAGCGGATGCGCCGTGGTCCCGTCGCTGCTGCGTGTCCGCAGGTCCATGCGCTGTTCGAGGTCGCCCTCGGAGACGGCGGAGAGAACCCTGCCCACCTCGGAGACCGGCCGGACGAGATCGTCCACGAGGGCGTTCGAAGCGTCGATCGCGGCCGCCCAGGAGCCCTCACAGGCCCCGACCTCCAGCCGCTCTGTGAGCTTTCCCTCACGTCCCACGACCCGTCGCACCCGGGCCAGCTCGCCCGTGAGGTGCAGATTGCGGTCGGCGACCTCGTTGAAAACGGCCGCCACCTCCGCCATGACACCTTCGCCGGAGACGGTCAGCCGCTTGCGGAAGTTCCCGTCCCGCATCGACACGAGGGCGGACAGCAGGCGGTTCAGCGCCGCCGTGTCCACCTCTGTCGTCCCGTTGTTGCGGGAGCGTCCGCCTTTCGCGCGCGTGCTTGCACCCCGCGCCGCTCCGCCAGACTCCACCGTGTCCCTCCCGCAGGGTCGACCGTTCTACCCGGGCCTTCTCTTGAAGCCTTCCCAGTGTTTCACCATGGCCCAACCAGGCCATAACAGTTCGGCAGCATCGCATACCCGTCCGTGGCGAGCCCGGGGCGGGAAACACACGTGACCGGCATCCATGCGGGCGTCGAAGGTAAGTACCCTGGGCTCCGGCTGTCCACCCGCACTGCCGGTGCGGTGGTGCGAGCACGACGGGCATTCGGAGGGGCGCCGCGATGATGGGGGAGCAGATCACCGACACACGCATGAGGAGACCAGTGATCACCGCGCGGGCCGCTGCCACCTTCGAGCCGGTTGGACGTTCGGTCGCCACGGCCCGGGCTTTCGTGCGCGACACCCTCCAGGGCTGGGGCCACGGCGACATCATCGACGACGCCGTCGTCCTCACCAGTGAGCTGGTCACCAACGCCGTCGTGCACGCCGGCACCGCAGCCGACGTGCTCTGCCTCCGTACCGACACCGGCGTCCGCATCGAGGTCGCCGACCGCTACCCCGAGCGCGAGGTGCCCGTGCAGAGCGCCGGCCAGGCGCTCGCCCACCCCGACCGCGAGGGCGGCCGCGGGCTGCTCCTGTGCGGCGCCCTGGCCACCCGCTGGGGCGTGGAGTACACCGCCTCCCAGAAGCACGTCTGGTTCCAGCTCGACCTGCCGGAGCGGCCCGCCGGCACCCGTACGGCCGGTCCCGCGCTCCCCGTGGACGCCCTGCCCGTCGCCGAGCACCGGGTCCGCGTCGCCGTCATCCAGATCGACCGCGGCGGCTGCATCAGCTCCTGGAACGAGGACGCACAGGATCTTTTCGCCTATGCGCCCGAACAGGTGATCGGCAAGCCCCTCACCGACTTCGCCGCCTGGCCGCACACCCCCGGCACGGGCACCGGCATCGTCGAGGCCCTCCAGCTCTCCCGGTGGGAGGGCTCGTACGGCATAAGGGGTGCCGACGGCCGCGTCGTCCCCGTGTACGCCTCCCACCTCCGCGTACGGGACGCCGACGGCGAGCCCTCCACGGTCTGTCTCCTCGTACGCGACCACGAGCGCGCCGTGCTCCAGAGCCCGCCGCGCACCCCCTCGGACTCCTCCGGCCAGCAGTCGGAGGGCCACGGCCCCGCCGACCCGTTCGAGGTCTTCATCGGCTCCCCCGCCCCCGACGACCTCGACGGCCTGCTGCAGCGCACGGTCGAGCGCGCCCGCGACATGCTCGACGGCGACGCCGCGTACCTCCTCCTGGCCACCGACGACGAGACCGAGCTGGAGGTACGCGCCTCCACCGGGCTGCCCTCCGCACGGCAGCGCTTCGCACGCGTCCCCGTGGAGGCCGGCAGCGGCCGCTACGGGTCGGCACGCATGCCCGCCGTCCACGAGGACCTCACGGCCGTACAGGGCGCCGTCCCGCTGCTCTCCGGTACGGGCATGCGCTCCGTCGTCACGGTCCCCCTGAAGGTCGAAGGGCGCCTCACCGGCTCCCTAGGCGTCGCCGCCGAGGCCCCGGGCCGCTACACCAACGAAGAGGCGCTGCGCCTCCAGTTCGCCGCCGACCGCATCGCGCTCGCCGTCGAACGCGCCCGCCTCACCGAGCTGGAACGGCTCCGCCGCGGCTCGCTCTCCTTCCTCGTCGAGGCCTCCGACCTGCTCGCGGGCACGCTGGACCGCAATCAGACGCTGGCCCTCATGGCCCAGATGACGGTCCCCACGCTCGCCACCTGGTGCGCCGTGTACACCGTCGCCGACCAGGCCTCCGAGCCCGAGCTCTCCTTCGTGCTGCACGAGGACGAGGACCGCATCGACGGCCTCAAGACGCTGCTCCAGAAGGTGCCGCCGCCGGAACCGGTGCCCACCCCCGGAGCCCGCGTCTGGAGCGCCCCCGGAGACGCCGCGCACGACGCCGCACTGCGCACCTCACTGCGCAGCCTCGGGCTGGGCGCCTCCGCGCGCCCGTCCAGCGGCCCCGGCGCCACGCTCGCCACCGCCTCGGCGGTCGGCGGCGAGACCGTCGTCCTGCCGCTCGTCGCCCGTAACCGCGTCATCGGCATGCTCACCCTCGGCAAGCCCACCGAGGAGCACTTCCGCCAGGAGATCCTCGAACTCGCCGAGGACCTCTCCCGCCGGGCCGCGCTCGCCCTGGACAACGCGCGCCTGTACTCGGAGCGCACGGCCATCAGCCAGTCCCTCCAGCGCAGCCTGCTGCCTCCGGAGCTGCCGGACGTGCCCGGCGTCGAGGTCGAGGTCATCTACCGCGCGGCCGGCGAGGGCAACGAGGTCGGCGGCGACTTCTACGACCTCTTCCCCATCCGGGACGGCGCGTACGGCTTCGCCATCGGCGACGTCTGCGGCACCGGCCCCGAGGCCGCGGCCGTCACGGGCCTGGCCCGGCACGCGCTGCGGCTGCTCGCCCGCGAGGGCTTCGGCGGCCCGGCCGTCCTTGAACGCCTCAACGCCGCGATCCTCGACGAGGGCGCACGCAGCCGTTTCCTCACGCTCCTCTACGGCGAGCTCTGGCCGCAGCGCGACGGCAGCGCCGTCCTGAAGGTCGTCTGCGCGGGGCACCCGCTGCCCCTGCGGCTGCGGCAGGACGGCACGGTCGAGCCCGCCGCCGAACCGCAGCCCCTGCTGGGCGTCATGGAGGATCTGGAGCTGTACGCGCAGACCGTCACGCTCGACCCGGGCGACGTCCTGCTCTGCGTCACCGACGGCGTCACGGAGCGCCGCGAGGGCACCCGCATGCTCGGCGACGACGGCCTGGCCGACGTTCTGACGACGTGTACGGGCCTCACCGCCGGCGCGGTCGCCGCGCGCATCCTGCGTGCCGTCGAGCGCTTCGCCGCCGAACCCGCCTCCGACGACATGGCCATCCTCGCCATGCGGGTGCCGGAGGCCGTGCACGAAGGAAAGCTGCCGTAGGAACTCCGCGCCCCGGGGCACGTCCCCGGGGCCCGACTTCGGTGCATCCGCATACGAAAAAGGCCCCCGCCTGTTGGCGGGGGCCTTTTCTTCAGAGCCCCAATACGGAATCGAACCGTAGACCTTCTCCTTACCATGGAGACGCTCTGCCGACTGAGCTATTGGGGCGCGTCGACGGGTTTAACTATACCCGATCACAGACGATGGTTCGAATCGCCTCCGGACGCCCGGCAGGCCTCTCCCGGCCTCTCCGTATAAATCGGAATTACCCGGCGCCATTACCTCGCGCCGGGTTTACCGGCGGCTTCAGAACGCCGGCTGCAGCAGCCCGCCCAGCGCATTGCAGGCACTCACCATCCGCTGCAATTCACGACGGGTCAGCGACTCGGCCACGGGCAGCGCCAGCGTCTCGTCGCACGCCCGCTCCGTGTGCGGCAGCAGCAGGTCCCGCCGGTACTCCGGCATCCGGTACACCGGCACCGGTACGGGCACCCGGCAGGCCACGCCCTTGCCCCGCAGGGTCCGCGCGAAGGCGTCGCGGTCCGGCCGGCCGTTGCCGGGGACCCGCACCACGTACTGCTCGTACGTGTGCTCAGCGTGCTCCACGGGCGTCCGTACGCCGCGGAGCCGCCCTGCGAGGTACGTCGCGTACGTGCGGCGCCGCTCGGCGCCGGCCGGGGCCACACCGGGCTCCGCGGTCGTGTGCACGAGAAGGCCGTGCCGCTCGCCCAGCGCCTGGAGGCGGCCCAGGTCGGCCTGGTGCCCGAAGCGATGGACGGCAATGACGGCGGCGGTCCTGGAGTTCACCACGTCGGCCACGGCGGCCGGATCGAGGCAGTAGGTGTCCGGGTCGATGTCGGCGAAGACCGGTACGGCTCCGGCACGCACGACGGCCTCGGTGACCTCGGCGTTCCCGAACGCCGGCACCACGACCTCGTCACCGGTGCCGATACCGGCCGACTCAAGCGTTCCACTTGTCCCCATGCCTCCGGATGTTGGCGGCCGAACGTGAACACCAAGTGACACGCGGCACTGCAGCAACCGAACAAAAAAGCTCCGGTCCCTGAACCAAAAGGCTCAGGGACCGGAGCTGAAGAATTGTTCGGCGGCGTCCTACTCTCCCACAGGGTCCCCCCTGCAGTACCATCGGCGCTGAAAGGCTTAGCTTCCGGGTTCGAAATGTAACCGGGCGT